>CAKRTC010000001.1 GCA_934402055.1 uncultured Lachnospiraceae bacterium
CGTGTACCGAACGGTACGCACGGTGGTGTGAGAGGTCGGGATTTCTCACTTAAGAGAAATTCCTCCTACTCGATTATCCGATACTTCCCACAGTGTGTACAACTTGGATCAGACCTTAAAAGTCTCGCAGCAATACCTTTTTAGTCATAAAATATGCATACGACAGCAATTTAATGCATAAAAGTGACGACACGCAAATGTAGAACGAGAAACGTAGTGTTTGTCAAAAGATACAATTTGCAGGATGCTGTATAGTGCAAAATATACATAAAATGCTTGTTAAAATATTAACTAATTAAAAATTTTAACAAAAAGTATTGAAAATAAAACAACTCATAGTATGATGAGCTATATAGATAAGTGGGCGAATAAATGTATATTTTATGCAATCACGCATGGAATGATTTTAGGGATCCGCTCACTTACAAGGGAGGTTTGTATGATTAGTTTCTTTATCTGTCTGATAGCACTCGTCGCAGGCTATTTTACCTATGGTAAATTAGTAGACAGTACATTCGGACCTGACGACCGTGAGACACCGGCTGTCAGAATCAACGATGGCGTTGATTACGTTGTTATGCCGCAGTGGAAGCTGTTCCTGGTTCAGCTCCTTAATATTGCGGGACTCGGTCCTATCTTCGGTGCACTTCAGGGTGCTCTTTGGGGACCTATCGTTTTCCTTTGGATCACCTGCGGTACTATCTTTGCCGGCGGTGTTCACGACTACTTCTCGGGAATGCTTTCGGAGAGAAATGAGGGTGCATCTATCTCTGAGGTTACAGGTAAGTATCTCGGAAGCGGAATGAAGACTGTAATGCGTATATTCTCGGTAGTTCTCCTTATCATGGTAGGTACTGTATTTGCCAAGGGACCTGCAGGACTTATCGTTAAGATGATCGATCCTACCGGAGAGGGTACAGGTCTTGTTGCAAGTGCAACCTTCTGGCTTGTAATTATCCTTATTTACTACTTTATCGCTACATTTATCTCGATTGATGCCATTATCGGACGTATTTATCCTATATTCGGTATCTGCCTTATCGTGATGGCGGTTGGAGTTGCATTCGGTATTATCACAAAGCCGGAGTACCAGATCCCGGAGATATGGAACAGCCTTTACAACATGCATCCTAAGGCTACACCGATCTGGTCATTCATGTTCATTACCGTTGCATGCGGAGCTATCTCAGGTTTCCACTCAACACAGTCACCTCTTATGGCTCGCTGCTTAAAGAGCGAGAAGCAGGGACAGTTCGTATTCTACGGAGCAATGGTAGGCGAGGGTATCATCGCACTCATCTGGGCAGCAGCAGGCTGTGCTATCTATGAGAAGACAGGCGGACTTTCAACAGGTCTTCTTGAGAGCATCGGCGGCGGTCAGTCGGCAGCAGTTTATGATGTATGTATCAAGACAATGGGTAAGGTCGGTGTTGCTCTTGCAATGCTCGGTGTTATCGCTTGTCCTATCACCTCAGGTGATACAGCGTTCCGTTCGGCAAGACTTACAATTGCCGACTGGGCAGGTCTCGATATGAAGAAGTGGCAGACAAGACTTGCACTTACTATTCCGGTACTCGGAGCAGGTGCTGTTATTTCACAGCTTGACTACACTATAGTATGGAGATACTTCAGCTGGACAAACCAGACACTTGCTATGATCGTTCTCTGGTCTGCATCAATGTACCTCTTCAGAGAGAAGAAGAATTACTGGATCACCGCAGTTCCGGCAACATTCATGAGTGCTGTAAGTGCTACCTACTTCTTACTTGCACCTGAGTGCCTCGGAAACTTCCTTAATGCCAAGACAGCAGAGGGAGCTACAATATACAACACAGCAGTTGCATATCCGATAGGCATCATCGTAGCCGTTGTATTCCTTGCTATCTTTATCAAGGCAACAAAGAAGCCGGCTCCGGAACAGGCATAAGCAGAATATTCAGTATCTGTTTATAGTCGGGTAACAATTAAATATTGATAATAAAGGCGGAGGTGTGCGGTTGTTCACTTCCGCCTTTTGTTTAAAGAAGATTTATCAACAAAAGGAAATTTAGTATTATGAGTTTATTTATGTCTGCTGTCGCGACTGAGCTTACACCGAGCGAGCTTGCGAACGAGAAAAAATGTATGAAGAAAATCGGACGTAACGGTGTCGGAGACAAGGCTGTTTTTCTGTCTTCACTCATTGCCGATCGAAGCAGATATGTGTGTTTCAGTGACATTAACAGGATATATAAGCAGGTGGCAATGTCTAAGGGCGGATTTACCGGTAAGGGGATATTCGGAAGCCTGTCATATATTATCGTTGAACTTAGGAGCGGAAATAAAATAAAGTGTTCCGTACCTGTGGAGCAGGATGTCGATGCATTGCTTGAAGAAGTACTTGTGCGTTGTCCTGGAAAGCCTATACACAGCCGTGAGGCTGAGCAAAAACTGCGTCAGGCGGAAAAGGAAGAACGTGCAAGGTATGCAGATAAGATAAGCGACAAGGCTGAAGAAACCATCAGGGAGCTTGAAGCCGATAAGGCTGTACTTGAGAAGCAGCCTAAGCTGTACCGCGAGCTTGCACAGTCGGCGAGACAGCTCAGGATAGTACGAAGAGTCAATCCGAGTTATAAATGGCTCGCACTTGTGGTGCTCATAATGGCAGCCGTTGCAAGCATATTCGGAGTTATCCGTATGATCAACGGAGGAACCACGGAGATATATATTGTTTTCTTTGGATTTGCCATAATATTCCTGATTTCGGCTTCAAGAGTGTTGCCGAGTGCAAGAAACAATATAAAAAAGGTCACAGAGGCCAACGAGCAGGCAGTTGCAGCAATGGAAGCCGCAATTAATGGCAAGGAGCTTGCCGTTCCTGCAAGATATGCGCACCCGATAGTGCTTGAACGTATGACAAGAGTTATACGTGAGGGACGTGCGGAGACTGCCGGAGATGCTTTTGATTTGGTCAAAGCAGATCTTAAGGCTTTAAATGCGGATGTAAGTGTTTCACAGAAGGAGTATGACGAGGTCGTTGAGATCAAGCCTATGTTCCTTAACAATGATTATGAATAATTAAGATGTATCTATCTGCGGCAGGAGACTTTGTGGCGGCGTTGCTTTTAACTACGGTCTTGTGCCGCATTTTTATAAAGAGAAAATACTATGAATAAAGAGCTGTTTGAAATATTAAAGAAGGATGGAGTGGATGCAGGTCTGCTTGAGGCTGTAGAAAGATTTACGGCTCAAACGCAAGCAACGGAGCTTGAGTCGCGTATAACGGAGCCGGATTGTCCGTATTACGGCAGAGAGATATGGAATGAAGCTATAGCGGCTCTCATAAGCGGCAGAAATCTGCTGCTTTCGGGACCGAAGGCTACCGGTAAGAATATACTCTGTGAGAATCTTGCGAAGCTTTTTATGCGTCCGGTATGGGATGTGTCCTTTCATGTCGGCATGGATGCGTCATATATGATAGGTGCGGACAGCTTTGACGGTTCAAAGGTCGTGTTCAAGCCGGGACCGGTATTTCTGGCTGCAAAGTATGGTGGCTTTGCGGTCCTTGATGAGATAAATATGGCTAAAAATGAAGCTCTCGCGGTGCTTCACAGTGTCTTGGATCACAGGCGTGTGATAGATGTTCCGGGATATGAAAGACTTAAGCTGCATCCGGCAGCCAGATTTATAGCAACTATGAACTATGGCTACGAGGGAACAAGGGAGCTTAACGAGGCTCTTGCTTCGAGATTTCTGGTGATCTCGGTGCCTATAATATCCGAAGAAAATTTAAGACGTATTATTGACGGCAAATTTCCGGGACTAAAGGAAAAGCAGCGTGATCAGTTCATTAAGCTTTTCTATGAATTAAACGATAAGGCCGAGCATGCGGAGATATCGGAGAGAGCGGTCGACCTGAGAGGTTTACTGGATGCGATTGCAATAATGCAGCTGGGGATATCCGTGAGGTCCGCTCTCGATATGGGAATTGTTAATAAGTGCTTTGATGAGCATGAAAGAAAGTTGATAAGTGATGTTATTACCGCCCGCATACAAGACAGACCGGGCAGAGAATTATTTGACTGATCATGAGTAAAGTGACCGAGGACGAAAGAAAAAGAGCGGAAAATCTGATATGGACGGCGGCGGGCAGCTATGACTTCTCGCCGGATTTCTGTTCGTTTGATGAGGATGGAAGTGCGGATGTATATATGAATATCGTTATCGGTCTCGAACATAAGTGGCTGGGTGAGAGGACGGACAAGCTGCTCAAAGAAGCAGCAGAAAGCAGACGTGCCGCAATACTTACAGATACACTTTGGCTCGGCATAGAGTCATATGTGTATGCCAAGGAAGTTGCCGTAAGACCTGTGCTTGCGGAACTTAGGAGAAAGCATGCCGGGGAATATTTTGAGAGGCTAAAGAAGCTCAACCGTCAGCAATGGATGGCGGAAAATAAGCAGCTTTTGGATCAGCAGAGTATACGCTGGAGCAGAGTGCTCGGAAATGAAAAGCGTATATATGCTCCGGACCGTAAGGCATTGGCGGCAGCGCTTGAGCTATCGCCGTCTCTCGGTGCGGATGAGGCCGCAGATAAGCTCCGAGATATACTTGTGAGATTTTTCGCTTTCAAGGGAGGAGAAAAAGAAAGACCGCGCAGTGTAAAGCTTACTGCCGGGCAGGCATGGATACTTAAGCATGTTTTTAAGACGGAGCACAGGCATACCGATACAGTCATGATGAAAAACAGCTTTGACGGAAGAAGCACGGAGGGAGGAAATGCATCTAAGGATGATAAGCACAGCAGTACTCATCAGTCGGGTGACAGAGCTTATATAGAGGCTTGTTTCGGAAGATCTCTGTATAATGATGAGGAATTGAAGCGAATAGAGAGCAGGCTGTGTGTAGGAGTACACAGAGCCTGCAGAGTCTTTGTGACTGACGGCAGAATGTCTGAGGATAAAGCAATGTTACAGGATTCGGTCAAGATACGTAACGACAGTGCACGTCAGGAGATGCTGAACCGCAGGTATATGCAGTCGGAGGGAAGCCTGCCGATCTCGATGGTAAGGAGACTTTCCGCAAGACTTGAGGTGGTGTTGGCTGAGCTTAGGCAGAATGTTGCCGTAAATGCGGCAGCAGGAAGACTTAATGCGAGCAGATCCTGGCGTATGCCTATATTGAACGATCCGGATGTTTTTACTAAAAATAAAGCTGAGCGTGAGCTGCCTATAGATGTTACCGTATTGCTTGATGCCAGTGCATCGAGGATGCAGGTGCAGGAGCAGCTGACGGCCGAGGTATGGATACTTGTCGAAGCGTTGAAAAGATGTCATGTGAGCTCTCGGGTGTTATCTTTCAGATCGCTCAGAGGATATACCGTACTTGAGTATATGAAGGATTTTAAGGACAATGATACCTCGAGGCTTTTCGGGTTTTATGCGGCGGGATGGAATAGAGACGGATTGGGGCTGAGACTTGCCGCAGATGAATTGCTTAGGGCAAATAACGGCAGAAAGCATATACTTATAGTTCTTACAGATGCAAGTCCGGATGATTCGGAGCGTATTGCGGCAGGCGGTAAATACCCTATCGGGACGGCTTATGAGGGTTCGGCTGCGGTTGAAGATGCCGAGGAGGCTGTGTCGGAGATACGAAAAAGCGGTATACTCATATACGGGCTCTTCTTAGGAAGGACCGATAATATTGAAAATCTGCACCGGATATACGGTAAGGATCAGGTGCGTATACATGACATATCCCGGTTTGCAAAAGCATGCGGAGAGCTGTTTGTGAAGGCGGTCAATGAATTGTAGCCACTCTCATCAAAAAGTAATGTCTTCCAAATGCGGTATGGCATCAGCTTTTACATTGCGCTTTATCTGTGTTCAACGAAAGCTCAACGTTTAAATTACACAAGACACAGCCATCATAAAACTTTGAATATTCAAATAAAAAAGAATGTGCCTTGGCACATTCTCGCGCCGAGCGCGGTCGCTTGCGACAGTTTTCTCCTTCGCGCGAGTGCGCATCCCGCGGAGCGTTTATTTACTCATAGGACGCAATTTCCTATGAGTAAATAAATAAGCCGATGCAGTTCGAGTATAAGCTTAAATTGCATCGGCTTTGTTTTGCAGAAATATTTAATTAAGGCATTTGTGGTATCAGGCCTTGTCGAGATCGTAGTGGGCACGTTCACCGCCGACGAACTTGAGTCTTGTCCTTGCACATACAACATGTGCATGACCAATCTCCTTTGTTGCGATTCGTACCGGCACGGCAACGTCTTTTAAATGCATGCCTATCAGGGTATCTCCTATATCTATGCCTGCATGAGCCTTGATATGCTCTACTGCAACAGGTGATTCAAACATTCCGTAGGCTGCGGTTGCGAATGAGCCGCCTGCCTTGAGCTGAGGTACGACATTTACAGGCTCGTAAGAGTAACGCTCGGCAGCAGCCTCTTCGATAATAATGGAACGGTTCAGATGCTCACAGCACTGAGCGGCAAGATAGATGCCCTTTGCCTTAAGCTCACTATAGAGTACCGAGCATATAGCTTCACCGATCTCGGCACTTGAGTGTGAGCCTATCCTGAAGCTTCCGACCTCACTTGAAGAACAGCCTACGACAAGTATCTGTCCGGGCTTGAGCTTAGCAACTTCAAGCAGCTCGTCCAATACCTTCTTTGTTTGTTCTTTTATTTCCTCCAATGTAAGCTCTTGTTCATCCATGATCATCTCTCCTTTTATCAGCGTCTCTGAATTGCACGCTCCCATACATGACTCTTATCAAGTACGGCGATAAGTACAAGACTGAGTACTATATTTGTTCCGGCCTGTACACTGTTGCTGATGACCGACGGGAATGCCGCTGCGCCGTAACCCATGACGAAATACTCATATACCAGATAACCGAGTACCATCACTATCTCGGCGGCTACTGCCGAAATTATATAAACGACAGCCTTTGCCGCATCCTTGCCGTTGGCTTTTGTGCCGAGGCTCTTATATATCTTATATGCTGCAAGTGCCATAAGCAACTTGATTATAAATGTTCCCGGTGCATAAGCCGGATAACCGCTGAGGATATCGGCAAGTCCTGAGCCGAGTCCTGCGGCGATAACACCGTACCAGCCGCCGAGGAGCCAGGCGCTTAAGAGTACTCCTGTATCACCTATATTAACATAACCGTTGGTTCCGAGAGTCGGTACCTTTATTACCATTGTGAATACACAGGTAAGTGCGGTAAACAGGGCTCCGAATACCAGTCCGTTCAAATTCTTTCTGTCCATAATTATATTACCTCTCTAAATGATTTTGTGCTGATTATACTCTTGTCCGGATATACGACAATGTTCAGATTTGTCTAATTTCTTATAACCAGATATTTGGACTTGAAAGTAGCTGCATTGACAAGTATAATTCTAATGAAAACAGTTTGTTCGAGATAGACAACGGAGTATTATGACAGAGGGTATGATTGCAGACAAGTGCATAGCTTTGAAAAGTGCAGAAGTGACCGATAAAAAGCGCTGTTATATAGCTATAGATCTTAAGTCTTATTATGCGTCTGCAGAGTGTGTCTCACGGGGGCTCGATCCTCTCAAGGTCAATCTTGTGGTTGCCGATGCTTCGCGCACAGACAAGACCATATGTCTTGCGGTATCTCCGGCGCTTAAGGCGTACGGTATATCCGGAAGGGCAAGACTCTTTGAGGTGGTGCAGAGAGTGGAGGAGATCAATGCCGAACGCCTAGCGGCTGCTGTAAGAGAGCATACCGCTGTTGTACATGACGGTAAGCCTGATTTCAGAGGGGAGTCCTATGTTGACAGAGAACTTAAGCGGGATTCGGGGCTTAAGCTTTCATATATAGTAGCACCGCCGCGTATGGCTTATTATGTGGAGCTTTCTGCAGAGATATATGCCATATATCTTAAATATGTCTCAGCGGATGATATAGTTGTTTATTCTATCGATGAGGTCTTTATAGATGCGACTCCGTATCTGAGTATATATGATATGACAGCGCATGAGCTTGCGATGAGTATGATCCACGATATACTCGAGACTACAGGGATCACAGCTACTGCAGGTATAGGCAGTAATCTGTATCTTGCCAAGCTTGCCATGGATATCATTGCAAAACATACCAAGGCAGACAGTGACGGAGTGCGTATAGCGGAGCTTGACGAACGAAGCTTCAGAGATCAGCTCTGGGATTACAGACCAATAACGGCATTCTGGATGACCGGACCGGGAACCGCCGAGAGACTGAGAGCGCATGGCATTTACACTATGGGAGATATCGCGAGGCATTCGCTTAAGGATCAGGAATGGTTTTACAAAAGCTTCGGAGTGGATGCGGAGATACTGATAGATCATGCATGGGGGATAGAGCCCTGCGGACTCAGGGAGATCAAAGCCTACAGACCGAGTACTACAAGCCTGAGTGAGGGTCAGGTGCTGACTGAGCCGTATGAGTATTGCAAGGCGGCGATAATAGTACGTGAGATGGCAGACAGTCTGGTGATGCAGCTTACGGAGCATGAGATGACCGCAGGGGGTATAACTCTTGATATAGGATATGACAGAGAAAACTGTGATAGCGGTATATGCCGGAGTAATATCAAAGTTGATCATTACGGAAGAAAGGTGCCGAAGAGTGCGCACGGAAGCGTTAAGCTTAACGACACGGTATTGGGGAGCCGTATCATACCGGCGGTTATGAGGCTTTTTGAGGATATATGTAATAAGGAATATACTGTAAGGCGCATCAATATAACACTTACCGGACTTGAACATGATAACGGATGCTTTCAGACGGATATTTTTACGAATGCAGAGGATAACGAACGGGAGAAGCATTTGCAGCAGGCTATGCTTCATATAAAGAAGCGTTACGGTAAGAATGCCGTGCTCAAGGGAACAAGCTATGAGGACGGCGCAACCATGCGTATTCGCAACGGACAGATAGGCGGTCACAGGGCATGAGAGAGGAGGTCGGTATGGGATATAATGCTTACAGAGATATAATGGAAGCTGTTCGGCCGGAACTTCCGAGCGGGCATCCAAGGATGGATGTGCTGAACAGAGCCAAGATATTTGCGCCCTTTGCGGCGCTCAGAGGATTTGAAGAGAGGATTTCGGTCGAGGAGGAGAGGTCACGGTATGAGACACAAGGATGCTCAATTGATGAATATGATGCTTGAGTATATCCGGGCTTATTATACGGAGCACGGACACATGCCGTCGGTGGGAGATATAGCCAAGGCGCATGGTGTTGTAAGAAGCACGGCTTATACTTATCTTGTGGCTATGGATAAGGAGGGACTTATCGGCTACAAGGACGGAAGGATAGCGGATAATGCGACGGAGCTTATTAAGCATGAGCATGAGCCGGCCGCTCTGCTAGGCAGTATTGCCTGCGGAAGTCCTGAGCTTGAGGAAGAGAATGTCGAGTGTATAGTTAATCTTCCGACTGCGGTATTCGGAAAGGGACCGTTCTATCTGCTCAGAGCAAGCGGAGATTCTATGCTTGACGAGGATATCTGTGAGGGGGATCTCCTGGTGATAAGGCGCGGAGCAGATGCATCTGTTGGAGACATTGTAGTTGCACTTGACGGACAGAATGAAAATACATTAAAGAAATACGGCGGTATAGATGAGGCGAGCGGAGAGGCAGTGCTTAAGTACTGCAACAAAGCTGTATACGGGGACAAGGAGATACGCGTAAAGGAGCTTAAGTGTCAGGGCGTACTGTCTCATATAATAAAATCAAGATAATTAGCGCATAAACGGAATCGGAAAGATGAGGATGAGCAAGTTTACTTGCAATCATTCTCATCTTTTTGATTGCGTAACGGAAATGAGCACAAAGTGCCGAAAGGCACGGGTGCGGGCTTGCAATATACCCCACAAGGGTATATAATGCTGAACATGGAAGATACCCATGAGGGGTATATGGTGATATGAAGGACCAAGGGTATAAGGAGCAGATATGAGCGAAGAGAATAAAAAGGGATGCTGCTGTGAGCTATGTCGTCATAAAGAGAGAAGCGATAAGGAGTACAAGGATCTTATTGCCAGACTTAACCGCATAGAGGGACAGATAAGAGGTATCAAGGGAATGCTTGATGACAGTGCATACTGTATCGATATACTTACGCAGGTGAGTGCGGCGAGTGCGGCACTTAACAGCTTTTCCAAGGTATTGCTTGCCGAGCATATAAACAGCTGCGTGGCAAACGATATAAGGGAGGGCAGATCCGATAAGCTTGACGAGCTTATCAAATTCCTGCCCAAGATGATGCGCTGATGAGCTGTGATCAGGATATGCCGAGTAAGGTTTAGTGATATATAAGATGGTTTTTATACAAGGGTTTTATATATGAAAGTTTCATATATGAAGTCTAATGCATGAGCTAACAGGAACTGCATTATCAGTATGTAACTTTATGGTAAAAGTCAGTAGGACGACGGAAAGGATATGAATAAATGACACAATATACGGTTACCGGTATGAGTTGTGCCGCCTGCCAGGCGAGAGTCGAAAAAGCGGTTTCAAAACTGCCGGGGGTAACAAGCTGTGCCGTCAGTCTGCTTACCAATTCTATGGGAGTCGAAGGAACGGTATCACCGGAAGAAGTGATCAAGGCTGTAAGTGATGCGGGCTACGGAGCAAAGCTTCAGGGAGCGGGTAAGGATACTGCCGGTGCATCAAGACTTGCTTCCGAAGAGGAGGCTCTTAAGGATACGGAGACACCGGTACTAAAACGCAGGCTTATATTGTCTGTGGGATTCCTCGCGGTACTTATGTATTTTTCGATGGGGCATATGATGTGGGGATGGCCGCTTCCGGCATGGTTTAACGGCAATCATATAGCTATGGGACTTCTGCAGATGATACTTGCAGCAATAGTTATGCTCATCAACAATAAGTTCTTCATAAGCGGCATTAAAGGCTTTATGCACGGCGCCGCCAATATGGATACGCTGGTTGCACTCGGATCGGGAGCTTCATTTATATACAGCACGGTGGCATTGTTCCTGATGAGCGATGCCGTTACTCACGGTAACGAAGAACAGGTCATGCATTACATGAATGAGTTTTACTTCGAGTCGGCGGCAATGATAGTGACGATTATTACTGTCGGAAAGTTGCTTGAGTCTGTCTCCAAAGGTAAAACCACGGATGCTCTTAAGAGCCTGATGAAGCTTGCACCTAAGACTGCAAGGGTGATAAGAGACGGCAGTGAGCTTGTTATCCCTATAGAGGATCTTGTTATAGGGGATATATTTGTAGTAAGACCCGGAGAAAACATAGCTGCGGACGGCATTGTGACAGAGGGTGTTTCCGCTGTAAATGAGTCGGCACTTACCGGAGAAAGCATACCGGTGGATAAGAGCGAGGGTGATACGGTAAGCGCGGCAAGCGTTAATCAGTCGGGCTATCTTAAGTGCAGGGCTACACGTGTAGGAGAGGATACTACTCTGTCTCAGATAATCAGGATGGTGAGTGATGCCGCTGCAACCAAGGCACCGATCGCCAAGATTGCGGATAAGGTGTCCGGGGTATTTGTGCCTGTTGTCATCTGCCTTGCAATGCTGACTACACTTGTATGGATGCTTACAGGAGCAGAATTCGGATATGCACTTGCAAGAGGCATATCTGTGCTTGTTATAAGCTGCCCTTGTGCACTCGGACTTGCCACTCCTGTTGCAATAATGGTCGGAAACGGAATGGGTGCCAAGAACGGGATCATGTTCAAGACCGCCGTATCGTTAGAGGAGACCGGGCGTGCACAGATAGTTGTATTGGATAAGACGGGTACCGTAACGGTGGGCGAACCGAAGCTTACTGATATCATCACTGCCGAAGGCGTAAGCAAAGCAGAGCTTCTGAGCTATGCTTATGCACTTGAGCAAAAATCGGAACATCCGCTTGCGAGGGCTGTAACGGGTTATTGCGAGGAAATGAAACGCAAAATATCCGCAGATCATAATGAGAAAAATGCAGCAGATATCGGAACTGCTTCCGAAACTGATAGTAAGTATACGGCAGGCAGTGACGATTCGGCAGCAGACATACATATAGATAATTACAGTACGGAAGCCTTTGAAGCATTGCCGGGAAACGGACTGAAGGCTGAGGTCAACGGACATAAGCTTGTGGGAGGATCAATAGGATTCATTGACGGTATAAATAAGATCCCGGCTAAGCTTAAGGATGAGGCGGATAAACTCTCGGAAAACGGCAAGACTCCGCTCGCCTTTATGCAAGATGACAGACTGCTGGGGCTGATTGCTGTTGCGGATACCATTAAGCCGGAGAGTCCGGAGGCTGTACGTGAGCTTAAGAACATGGGCATACATGTCGTGATGCTTACCGGAGATAATGAGCGGACGGCAGCAGCCATAGGACGCGAGGTCGGAGTAAGCGAAGTTATTGCCGGGGTCAAGCCTGACGGCAAGGAAGCTGTTATAAAGAAGCTTAAGGAATACGGCAAGACCATAATGGTCGGAGACGGCATAAATGATGCGCCTGCCCTTACAAGTGCGGATATAGGTATAGCCATAGGAGCCGGAACCGATGTTGCGATAGATGCGGCGGATGTGGTATTGGTAAAGAGCAGACTGAGTGATATTCCGGCTGCGGTTCGTCTGAGCCGTGCAACGCTTAAGAATATCCACGAGAATCTCTTCTGGGCATTTTTCTATAATGTACTCGGAATTCCGCTTGCGGCAGGCTGCTATGTACATCTGTTCGGATGGACGCTCAATCCTATGGTAGGAGCCGCAGCAATGAGCTTATCCAGCTTCTTTGTTGTAAGCAATGCATTGAGACTGAATATGATAAAGGTAAATGATGCATCACATGATAAGCCTGTAAGACACAGAGTAAAAGAAAATGCCGACGGCAGACTCATAGATAACGGTAATGCTGCAAAGGAAGTTTCATGCGGACTAAGCTGTGAGTGCTGTGATACCAAAGGATCTGACACAGTTAAGGAAACCATATTTAACAATGATAATATAAATGATAAGGAGAACAAAACAATGAAAAAGACTATCAATATCGAAGGTATGATGTGCGTTCACTGTGAGATGGCAGTGAAGAAGGCTCTTGAGGCTGTTGATGAGGTTAAGTCCGCAGAAGTAAGCCATGAGAAGGGAACTGCCGTAGTTGAACTGAATGCTGAGGTTCCGGATGAGGTGCTTAAGAAGGCTGTTGAGGATAAGGATTACAGCGTAAAATCTATAACAGAATAAGACTTTATCGCATTAACGTTAAAAACGACTATATACAATAATGAAAACCGCCTTTCTTTTGGCGGTTTTTAACATATTAAATAAAAAATGTTATTTTTTTTGTGCATAAGTCTTGAATAATGCAAACATAATACCTATAATCTTAAAAAATCAAAGTTCATTATACTTGTAAAGTATAGTAAGGCAAGAAAGAGATATTTACAGTAATTACAATGTCTCAAGTAATGCAAAAGGGAGGCAGAAAATGAAAAAGTTCATCAGTTTAGCACTTGTTGCGGCTATGACAGCTTCACTCGCAGCATGCGGAAGCTCATCAAGCTCAACAGAAACAAGTGCCGCAGCAGATTCTGCAGCAGAGTCAACAGAGTCAGGTGACTCAAGCGCTTCGGCAGACGGAGAGTTCGTTATCGGAGGTTCGGGTCCGCTTACAGGCGGCGCCGCTATCTACGGTATGGCAGTTAAGAACGGCGGTCAGATCGCTGTTGATGAGATCAACGCTGCAGGCGGTATCAACGGACATAAGGTTAAGTGGGTATTCGAGGATGATGAGCATGATGCCGAGAAGGCTCTTAATGCTTACAACACACTTAAGGATGCAGGACTTCAGATCATGGTAGGTACAGTTACATCCGGTCCTTGCCTTGCAGTCGTTCAGGAGACAGCAGACGATAATATGTTCCAGATCACACCGTCGGGAACAACTCAGGATATCACAGCTAATCCTAATGTATTCCGTATGTGCTTCTCAGACCCTGCACAGGGAGCTAAGTCGGCACAGTATATCGGAGAGCATGAGCTTGCAACTAAGGTAGGCGTTATCTATGACAGCTCGGATCCGTATTCACAGGGTATCTATGAGACCTTTGATTCAGAGGCTCCGAACTACGGCATCGAGATCGTTGCGGCAGAGGCATTTACAGCTGATTCTAAGACAGATTTCAAGACTCAGATCCAGAAGATGAAGGACGCAGGAGCAGAGCTCGTATTCCTTCCTTTCTACTATACAGAGGCAGCGCTTGTTCTTCAGCAGGCTAAGGAGCTTAACTATTCACCTATATTCTTCGGATGTGACGGTATGGACGGTATCCTCAACCTTGAGAACTTCGATACTTCTCTTGCAGAGGGACTTATGCTCCTTACTCCGTTTGCTGCAGATGCAACAGATGATCTTACCGTTAACTTTGTAAATACTTACAAGGAGCAGTACGGTGATACACCTATCCAGTTCGCAGCAGATGCTTATGACTGCCTGTATGCTATCAAGAATGCGGCAGAGAAGGCAAATGTCACACCGGATATGAGCGTAAGCGATATCTGTGATGCTCTTGAGACAGCTATGCCTGAGATCACATTCAACGGTCTTACAGGCGAGAACATCAAGTTCAACTCAGACGGAGAGCCGGATAAGGCACCTAAGGCTGTAGTTATCAAGGACGGAGCATACGTTCTTGCAGACTGATAGTCGGGGCTTGCAATAGCCTGCCGTATCGTCATAACGGCTGCTGTTACAAAAATTAATGTTAATAATAATCAAGGATGATCAGGCTGCATTTTTTAATGCAGCCATTATCCGTATTTAAGGGGAGTTAAATATGTCCAGTTTTCTGAGCTATTTGATCAGCGGTATAAGCCTCGGTTCGGTATATGCCATCATCGCTTTGGGCTACACGATGGTATACGGAATCGCTAAGATGCTTAACTTCGCACATGGTGATATCATCATGGTCGGAGCTTACATGGCGTACGTAACATTTACAGGTCTCGGCCTTCCGCCTATAGCGGCTATAGCGGTCGCAACAGTGGGCTGTACCGTACTGGGCGTGCTCATCGAGGCGATTGCGTATAAACCGTTAAGAGGTGCATCATCACTGAATGTGCTTATAACCGCAATCGGTGTCAGCTATTTTCTGCAGAATTCGGCACTGCTTGTATTCGGTGCGGATTCCAAGACCTTTACATCTCTTGTAAATATTCCGTCTGTAAGCATTATGGACGGTGAGGTCATCATATCAGGTGTTACTATTGCATCCATAGTGACCTGTATCATAGTCATGTTCGTGCTTAGCTTGTTCATCAACAAGACAAAGGCAGGACAGGCTATGCTTGCTGTATCCGAAGATACGGGTGCGGCAACTCTTATGGGTATAAGCGTTAACCGTACTATTGCCATAACCTTTGCGATAGGTTCGGCACTTGCCGGAATTGCCGGTGTATTGCTGTGCTCCGCATATCCTACCTTGTCCTCACAGACAGGTGCCATGCCGGGTATCAAGGCATTTACGGCGGCTGTATTCGGAGGGATCGGTTCGATACCGGGAGCTATGATAGGCGGTATGGTCATGGGCGTGGTAGAGAATCTGTCCAAGGCTTATATCAGCTCACAGCTTTCGGATGCTATAGTTTTTGCATTGCTTATTATCATTCTTCTTGTTAAGCCTACGGGGCTCATGGGCAAGAAGATACAGGAAAAGGTCTGATCGGAGGTGTATTATGAATATGAAATCAAAGAAGATCAGATCTAATATCATTACCTTCGGACTTGTCATAGTTTTCTATGCTGTCATGGAGGCCATGCTTGTGACAGGCAACATGAGCTCACTGATGAAGGGACTGCTTGTCCCGCTTTGCTATTACATGATACTTGCGGCTTCACTTAATCTGGTTGTCGGAATATCCGGAGAGCTCAGTCTCGGTCATGCGGGCTTTATGTGTATAGGAGCCTTCAGCTCGGCTGTATTTGCACGTATGGTAGGTGACTCCATACCGGGCGGAGCAGAGCTTTTTATCTCGGTACTTATCGGTGCTGCATTTGCGGCAATATTCGGATTCCTTATCGGTATCCCGGTACTGAGACTAAGAGGCGATTATCTTGCCATAGTTACTCTTGCCTTCGGTGAGATCATAAAGAATGTTATAAATGCCGTTTATCTTGGAGTTGATTCCAACGGCGTACATGTCTCACTCAAGGATGTTAAGAGTCTCGGACTCTTAGATGACGGTGAGGTGATAATCAAGGGTGCACAGGGTATCGGTAATCTGCCTCGTAATGCGACATTTACCATAGGTATAGTGCTGCTTCTTATCACACTTTTTATCATTACAAACTTAGTGAATTCAAGACAGGGACGTGCCATCATGTCGAGCCGTGATAATCGTATTGCGGCTGAGTCGGTAGGTCTCAATGTATCGGAATATAAGCTGACTGCTTTTGTTATATCGGCAGCGCTTGCGGGAGTTGCGGGTGTACTCTACAGTCACAATCTTGCCAATCTTCAGGCAACAAGCAAGAACTTCGGATACAATCAGTCGATATTGATACTTGTATTCGTTGTACTCGGAGGCATAGGAAATATCCGCGGTTCTCTTATTGCTGCACTGGTGCTTACTATACTTCCGGAGAAGCTCAGATTCTTTAATGATTACCGTATGCTTATCTATGCAATCGTGCTCATAGTTATGATGATCATGACATCTGCGCCTAAGGTAGTTGCATGGAGAAAGATGGTAGCAGAGAAGTATTTTAAGAAGTCTCGAGAGACTGAAGCCGGTGGTAAAACCGATGCGAAGGAGGTATAAGCATGGCAGAAAGTAATGAGAAGTATCTGCTTGATGTAAGCAATATCAGCATTTCCTTCGGCGGACTTAAGGCTGTTGACGATTTCAGTATCAAGATAAAGAAAAATGAACTTTACGGTCTTATCGGACCTAACGGGGCCGGTAAGACTACGGTGTTCAACCTGCTTACCGGAGTGTATAAAGCTGATACAGGATTTATCAGACTTGACGGTCAGGATATAACAGGCAAGAAGACAACGGAGATCAATAAGACAGGTATAGCACGTACCTTCCAGAACATAAGACTGTTTAACAATCTGTCTGTCATAGATAATGTTAAGGTCGGACTGCATGAGAAGCACAGATATTCATTATTTGAAGGTATCACACATCTCGGCAAGTACGGCAGAGTCGAAAAGGAGATAACAGAAAAGGCATATGAGCTTATCAAGGTCTTTGAGCTGCAGGATTTTGCAGACTTTAAGGCAAGTCAGCTGCCATACGGTAAGCAGAGAAAGCTTGAGATAGCACGTGCGCTTGCAACCGATCCCAAGCTTATTCTGCTTGATGAGCCTGCAGCGGGAATGAACCCTCAGGAGACTCAGGAGCTTATGGATACTATCCGTTTTGTGCGTGATAAATTTGACATGACTGTGCTTCTTATCGAGCATGACATGAAGCTTGTAAGCGGAATCTGCGACAGACTGACGGTGCTTAATTTCGGACATATGCTTGCAGAGGGCGAAACAAAGGAAGTACTTAATGATCCGAAGGTCATCAAAGCTTATCTCGGAGACTAAAAGGAGCGCGCAATGGAAAATATACTTGAAGTTAAAAATCTGAATGTATTTTACGGCGTGATCCATGCCATCAAGGATGTGTCATTTACCGTAAAAGAGGGAGAGATAGTAACTCTTATCGGAGCCAACGGAGCCGGTAAGACCACGACGCTTCAGACTGTGACCGGACTTATCAAGGCACGCAGCGGAGAGGTAATATATAAGGGAGAGAATATCGTCAGCACACCGGGATATAAGCTGGTGGGCAGAGGTCTTGCTCATGTGCCGGAGGGACGAAGAGTATTTGCAGATCTGAGTGTATATCAGAACCTTAAGCTCGGTGCATATACACGAAACGATGCTGACAGCATTGCCAAGGATCTTGAGATGGTTTATGAGAGATTCCCGAGACTAAAAGAGCGTGTCAATCAGCCGGCAGGAACACTTTCCGGCGGTGAGCAGCAGATGCTTGCCATGGGCAGAGCACTTATGTCAAAGCCTAAGATGATACTGCTGGATGAGCCCTCAATGGGACTTTCACCGATCTACGTTAATGAGATATTTGATATTATCAAGAAGATAAATGCGGATGGTGTTACTGTACTGCTTGTAGAGCAGAACGCAAACAAGGCACTTAATATAGCAAACAGAGCATATGTGCTGGAGACAGGTAAGATAGTGCTTGAGGGCGATGCTCACGAGCTTCTGACCAACCCTCAGGTCAAGGCGGCATATCTGTCGGAATAAAAAAAGTAAATAATAAACAAACAAACACCCGGATAAGCCGAAGCAGCTTTGTCCGGGTGTTTTTGAAAGTGAAGCCTACGGTATCGGCAAGTAAAGCGGACTGGAAGCAGTCTAAGGCCTGATAAATTCAATAAAATAAATAGTCAGAGATTGTATAATGCTCACAAAAAAGCTTTTAAGTCCCTTTTCTTCTTGCATTGTCAAATGTATAACGTTATTATGCATGTGTAACAATTTAATAGAGTCTGGCATATATCGTCTGTTGCAGTCAGGCGATATGGAGCTCATAGGCGAAGCAAACGGACAATGGGTGGTTCGGAGCAAGGCTTATGAGGCATGTCGTTCATTAGTTGAGTAGAGTAGGATGCTGTGCGTCAAGTTACGGGGGATGGGAAGTTGTCCCCGGCCGAAAGAACCTCTAAGTTAAGGTTCTGCGATACAGTTTCCGCGTCCGCTGCCGACAAGGGATGAAACGGGGAATCTCCTTTGTGGCAACACGAAAGGAGTTTTTTTATGTCACAATCAAAGAAAGTAGCAGTTTTAGGCATGTTGTCAGCAATGTGCGCAGTCCTTGGTTATATCTCCATAGACTTCGCCAATCTGAGATTTACCTTTGTTAGTTTTCCTGTTTATATAGGCGCATTTTTATGCGGAGGAATTGAAGGTCTGCTTATAGGCTTTGTAGGAAACTTTATCTATCAGCTCTTGAAGTTCGGAGTTACCGCAACTACCGTGCTTTGGATAATTCCTTATGCTGCAGCAGGTTTTGTGGCAGGCCGTTATGCGATGTCCAAGAATTTTAACCTGACAAGCAAGCAGACTTTGTTTATACTTATTGTCTGTGAGGTAATGATATCAATTCTCAATACGATATCCTTCTTCATTGATGCCAAGATATACGGCTACTACAATCCTGTAACCATGTTCGGTGCTATACCGATGAGATTTGTTAATACATTTATCAGAGCATTCATCTACTACGCTGTTATTCCTACAGTTATGCAGGCTGTAAGACGAGTGATGAAGGGCTCGATAAGAGAGAATGCTTAATTTATTATGAAGAACAGCCTTGATGCATATCAGACCTTTTATCAGGTAGCACGTTACCACGGCTTTACACAAGCCGCGGCAGCAACACACACCAGTCAGCCTAATCTGACCAGAACGATCAAAAATCTTGAAAATGAGCTGGGATGCACCTTGTTTGTGCGCAGCAAAAAGGGAGTAAAGCTTACACCGGAGGGAGAAAAGCTGTATGTCCATGCAGCTGCCGCAATCGAACATCTGGAGGCTGCGGAAGCAGAGATAGCGGCAGACAGAGGACTTGAGGCCGGATATGTCAATATAGCGGCAACGGAGGTAGCACTGCATTGCTCACTGCTTCCCGTCATAAGCAAGTTCAGACAGCGTTATCCGGGAGCACATGTACGAGTTATTAACAGCAATACCCCTCAGGCGGTTGAAACCTTAAGAGACGGGCTTGCGGATCTGGCACTTGTTACGACACCGCTCGAGGAGAACCGTGCGATAGTATCGAAGGAGCTCAGACAGATGCAGGAGGTTCCGGTATGCAGTATGGCGTTTGCCGATAAGCTGCGCGGCAAGGTCACTCTCGAGGAGATAGCCAGATATCCGATAATAGGACTCGGTGCACATACGGGGTCATTCGAGTTTTTTGCAAATGTTTTTGCGGCTAACGGTATTGAATTTAAGCCCGAGATAGAAGCATCGACGGCAGACCAGATACTGCCTATGATAAAGGGAGATCTCGGAATAGGGTTTATACCTATGGATTTCCTTGCTTCGGAAAATGAAAACAGTTCTCTTATGGTGATAGATATAGATAAGCCTATACCGGCAAGGTCTGTATGTATGCTTAAGAGACGGCATGATACCTTAAGTCTTGCAGCCAAGACGCTTGAAGAAATGATACTGGATACGGTTGAAAGTGCGTGAGATATCACGCACTTTTAAATTTTAATGCTTGAACGTATTTTGTTTGATATGTTACTATTGATTCGAGTTTGCAGCAGTTGTTTCTCCCAACCGTGAGGAGTTATAGATTCCATGGGGGGGGTAGAGATGATTACCGAGGTAACAAAAGAATTGGCAAATAATAGTATTGAGATAAAAGGGAATATTGAAAGCAAGATATATACCGGAACAGGCAGGAGAAAGGTACTTATTGTTGAGGATGTCGAGCTTAACAGAGATATACTGAGTATGATCTTGAGCGAGGAATACGATGTCCTTACTGCGGAGAACGGAGAGATAGGACTTGAGCTTCTTGCAAAGCATTACAGAGAACTCTCTATTGTGCTCTTGGACATGTATATGCCTGTATGCGACGGCTTCGAATTCCTAAGAAGGAGCAGGGCGGATGTGCTGCTTTCAAGCGTTCCGGTCATGGTCACCACAGGCAGTGCGGGAACCAATGACGAGGTCAAATGCCTTGAGCTCGGAGCATCGGATTTCATTACCAAGCCTTATAACAGCAGACTGGTGCTCAGCCGAATAAAGAGTATCATCAGACTTCATGAGTCTGATGCCACGCTTGCCGCAATTGAGTATGATGAACTGACCGGGCTCTATACAAGGCCGGCATTTAATCATTATGCCGAAATAATGATCAACAATTCCGGTGATGATGTACTCAGTATGATAGTTGCCGAGGTGGAGAACCTTAACCGACTGGAAATCAATGTGGGTGAGAAGCGCTGTGACGAAATAATCAGATATTTCGGAAGCGAGCTGCCTAAGAATGCAGACAAAGAAATTATCGGCTTCAGAAAGGATAATTTCTTATATTTTCTGCTCAGGGCGGACGAATGCGATCCTCTTAAATATATGGATAAGGCTAAGCAGATCGAAAAGGCTTCACCGTTTGCAAATGTCGTCATGAAGTACGGATTCTATTTCGGAATAGATAAGACGGCTGCAATCACTGAGCTTTGCGACAGAGTAAGGCTTACCGTAGAAAGTGTTAACGGAAGTTTTCTCACCGAGTATGCCGTATACAATGATAATATTGCAAAGAGTGAGCTTGAACGATTTGAGATGGAGAGCAGCTTTGAACAAGCGATAGCCAATAAGGAGTTCGTGACAGTACTCCAGCCCAAATATGATGTTACAAGTGAGAGGATAGTTGCCGCCGAGGCACTTGTCAGATGGAAGAGATCAGACGGAAGTATGGTATCGCCGGGAGCATTTATACCTCTTTTTGAAAAGGACGGACTTATTATCAGACTGGATGAGTATATCTTCAGACATGTCTGTGAGATTCAAAAGCACGCTCTTGAGCTGGGAAAGGCTTTGATCCGCATATCTGTCAATCTGTCCAGACAGACGCTTATAAGCGAGGATGTTGCCGAGAAATATTCACGTATAGTAAGAGAGGCAGGGATACCTTTTGACTGCATATCAATAGAGCTTACGGAGTCCTTTGCAATAGAAAACAGCCGTATGAGTGAGCTTGCGGAGAAGCTTGTAAATGCAGGCTTCAGACTCGATATGGATGATTTCGGTTCGGGATACTCTTCAATGTCGAGCTTTGTTTCCTTACCGCTCAGTGTGGTTAAGCTTGATAAATCATTAATAGACAGGATAGGAGATAAGAGAGGCGAGATCATTATAGAGTATACTATAGTGATAGCACACAAGCTTGACATGATAGTTATTGCCGAAGGAGTAGAGCGTGTCGAGCAGCTTGAGTTCCTGAGAACAGTCAATTGCGATCTTATTCAGGGCTTTTATTTCAGTCCTCCGGTCAGCGAAGAAAAATTTATAGACATGATGATGAAACAACAGAAGAACAACGGATAACAGATAGTAGAGCCCGAGCCTTTTGTTAAGGTGCGGGTATTTTAATCCATAGGAAATTGCGCCCTATGCAAGCAGTGGGGAATGAAGGTAAAGAGTCTTAGAGAAAAAATAAAATCAATTCATATTGCGTATCCGGTCACAGCTGTAACCGTCATACTTGTTTTTTTGCTTTGTGTCTGTGTTATATATCTGTCCGGATGGAAGAATAACAATTTTTATGCGGCAAAAGATGAGCTGGTCTCACTTGATGACGGATGGACGGTTTCGGACAGCTATGGCAGAGTTATAGCAAAGGATGTCAGCCTGCCGTTCTCTAAGGATATAGAAGGATCGAGCATAAGTATATCAAGGAAACTGCCGGAAGGCGGAGACAAAATATCGGCACTGCTGTTTGACAATAACAGACAGCGCATGTCGGTGTATATTGATAAGGATGAGATATACTCGGTCAACCGAGGTGGTATATATAAGCTGCTTGCGGTAACAGGAACAAATATGGTCAGACTTAAGAAATATGACGACGGTGCCATATTGAGTATTACCGTATATGAGCCAAATAATGCACAATGTAATATAGCTCCGATAAAAGGAGGAAGTATAAGTGCCGCTAAGATATATATATCTGATCGTGAAATGTGGACACTTGTCAACATATGGATAATGCTGATAGTTGTTGTAGTACTTGTGCTTTCTTTTATCTGCATGCGATTAAAGGCTTTGAAGGACGGCAAGGTACCTACACTGCTTATGTTCGTAAGCCTGACTGTGGTATGGGCTTTCGGAGATTCATCCTTTTATACACTGACCCCATTAAATATAGAGACAGCAGCACTCATATCATATGCTGTTTTTCCTTTTATTACTATGAGTATGATTGCATATACAATGAGCATGTGTAACGGAAGCTACAGATATCTGCGCATGCTGCTGCTCGTAAATTGCGGAATAACTTTGCTGCGCATGCTGCTGGCAATCGGCGGAGTCGCAAAGCTCAATACAACTTTATGGATGGAACATCTGTATATAATGCTGAGTATGATGCTGTGCATAAAATGTTCGCACAGAGAATATAAGGAACATTCGAATAAATATACGGCAAATTTATTTGTCGGACTTGTCATCGTATTTGTTATGGCGATAACGGTTGTGGCTGCATATAAGCTGAAGGTAGGAACCGCATATCGTGCTATCGGTCTGACGACCGTATCAATGTTGTTTGCATATATGTCAATAATGTCGATCTATACAAATGTAACGGCAGCCATCGACCACAGACATGATCATGAACGCATGAACCTGCTTGAAAATGAGGTAAACACGGATTCTCTGACGGGTCTCGGAAACAGATATGCATTTGACAGGCTGCTGGAGGAAATAGAGCGTGATCCCGAAAGCTTTGCAAGTGCGATCCTTGTTATGCTTGACCTTAACGGACTCAAATATACAAATGATACTTACGGTCATGAAGCGGGAGATGAGCTTATAACTTATGCCGCAAAATGTATAAGCGAGACAGTCGGAAGCGAAGCGGAATGCTTCCGTATAGGCGGAGATGAATTTACCGTGGTGCTGCGTGATAATTACGGAAGTATCGATATGCGGCTTGCGGAAATGCACAGGTGGATAGAGAAACATAATAAAAATGGCCGATATAAACTGTCTATGGCAAACGGAGAGAGCAGCCTGAGATATCCGGAAGGTGATTTTAAAAGTGTCAGTGACTGGAAACAGGAAGCCGACATCAATATGTACAATAACAAAGAGCTCAGCTCCATACGTCGTTTTGCAAAGCCGGGATCGGAATATCAGAATATATTGAGACATATTATCAATTGTGCCGGTAATTTAAACGACTGCCGTGAGGAGATAGATAAAGGTCTCGGAAGAGAATATGATCCGGAAATCGGACAGATAGTACTTGATAACTGGGATAAGATAACTGATATACTGCTTAACAAGAGTAACAGAAACGGAAAAGGCGTGACAGAAGTATAATGCGTATCCTTAAGCTGCGGAGATTCATAAAATGAGTTGCCGCAGCTTATTCTTTTATAGAAAAAAGAAATCCGGGCTGCTCGTTTTATCGAACAGCCCGGTCATTGATCTCTAAAGTATAACGCATCCGAGTTAAAGGATAGAAAGGGTGAGGCAATTTGCAGTAATGCCTGTTTTGTTGGGGTAAATGGATCAAAAACCCGAATGCAATTATATTTTATTTGTTAGGAAGTGATTTGTTTATCTCTCTTCCTGATGGCATTATAATAACAGAAATGCTTATCATATTGAAATACATCATATATCGTTTTGCAATATATTTGAGATATGACAAATGGGCGAAAAAATGGCTAAAAGCCTAGGTTTATGGTATAATTGAACAGTTTACAAAAGCTAATTTTGGAGAAAATGACCAATAAAGAATATTGAGATTTTTAAAAATATTTTTAAAAAACTGCATTTCGGTGGACATAAGATTGAGAAAATGAAGTGTCCGACGAAGTAAGCTTAAAATCGGTATTGATAAAGTATAAGGAAGGGAATCATATGACAGGAATAATTATCAATGTGCTTGCAGTTGCAATCGGGGGTGTTTTAGGTGCTTTACTGGGAGATAAATTATCCGAAGATTTTGTCAAAGCCTTAAATTCCGTATTCGGGATATGTGCACTTGGCATGGGGATTTCCTCGCTTATGCTCATGGAAAATATGCCTGCGGTGATACTTGCAGTCATACTGGGTACGGTCATAGGCCTTGTTATTCATCTGGGCGATAAGATAAGCGGCTTCGGAGCGCTTTTGCAGAAGCTGATAACAAAGGAAGAGGATAAGCTGATTGATGAAAATGAAGCTGTGAAGCTGATTCAAAAGGACAGCTATACAAAGCATTTGGATGTCTCATTGTTTGTTACCGCTATGGTGCTTTTTTGTTCAAGCGGAACAGGTATATACGGCAGTATTGACGCAGGGATGACCGGAAATATCACCATCCTTTTATCCAAGTCGGTATTGGATCTGTTTACGGCAATGATATTTGCATGCAGCTTAGGACCGATAACATCACTTATTGCGGTTCCGCAGCTTATCATATTCGTTGTATTGTATCTGCTCGCCGGTACAATATTCCCGCTTACCACTCCGGAGATGATAGGAGATTTCAAAGCCTGCGGAGGATTTATACTATTAGCTACGGGACTTCGTATTGCCAAGATCAAGGAGTTTCCGATAGCTGATATGATTCCGGCTATGATCATAGTAATGCCGATAAGCTATATATGGACTGCTTACATAATGCCGTTATTATAATATTACGAAAAAGTTTTGCTGTACGAATAAGGATGCTGTTGACAGGCTTAGGGTATAGTGATATAGTAATGCCTATCAAACCAGTAGGTTCACTGGTAAAAAGAAAATAATATGCATAACAAGTTAAGCATTTACAGTATTGATCAAGGAGACACAGCAATGAAAGTTTATGAGAAGATTACAGACCTTATCGGTTCCACACCATTGGTCAAGCTTGGCAACTACTCCAAGAACAGAGGACTTGAAGCAAATGTCATTGCTAAGGTGGAGTTTTTTAATCCGGCCGGAAGTGTTAAGGACAGAGTAGCCAAGGCTATGCTTGATGATGCCGAGGAAAGAGGCGTGCTCAAGCCGGGAGCTACTATTATTGAGCCTACCAGCGGCAATACAGGTATCGGACTTGCTTCGGTTGCTGCATCAAGAGGCTATAAGCTGATCCTCACCATGCCAGATACCATGAGCGTTGAGCGCCGTAATCTTCTTAAGGCATATGGTGCAGAACTTGTGCTTACAGACGGTATCAAGGGCATGAAGGGGGCTATTGCCAAGGCAGAGGAGCTTGCGGCTGCTACTCCGGGAAGCTTTGTGCCGAGTCAGTTTACAAATCAGGTCAATCCTGCGGCACACAGAGCAAGCACCGGACCGGAGATATGGAATGATACCGACGGAAAGGTAGATATATTTGTAGCAGGTGTAGGTACAGGCGGAACCGTTACAGGAGTAGGTGAGTATCTTAAGTCACAGAATCCTGATATAAAGGTTTATGCGGTTGAACCGGCAACCTCACCGGTACTTTCAAAGGGTACTGCAGGACCGCACAAGATACAGGGCATAGGCGCAGGCTTTGTTCCGGAGACGCTTAACACCAAGGTTTATGACGAGGTTATTCCGGTAAGCAATGAGGATGCATTTGCAACGGGCAAGGCGGTTGCAAGAGAAGAAGGAATGCTTGTGGGTATTTCATCGGGAGCAGCTCTTTATGCAGCAACAGAGCTTGCGAAGAGACCGGAGAATAAAGGCAAGAATATAGTTGTACTGCTTCCGGATACAGGTGAGCGTTATCTTTCAAGCCCGATGTTTGCCGACTGATGAATTATTGAAAGCCTACTAAATATATGTTATTATAGTACTTATATTTAGGGAGGCATTTTAAATCATGAGGATATCGACAAAAGGAAGATATGCGTTGCGCCTGCTCTTGGATCTGGCAGAGCATCAGGGCGATGGATATGTGGCACTGAAGGATATTGCCGAGAGGCAGATGATATCCAAGAAGTATCTTGAACAGATAGTCCCCATACTTAACCGATCCGATATACTTAAAACAAACCGCGGCTATCAGGGCGGATACAGACTCGCCAAGGATCCGTCAAAATATACGGTAGGAAACATCTTGAGATTGACAGAAGGAAGTCTGTCACCGGTTCCCTGTGTTGAGCAGGAGCCGGTTGAGTGTGAGCGCAGCGCAGATTGTCTGACGCTTCCGCTCTGGCAGGGACTTTATAAGGTGGTCAATGACTATTTGGATTCTGTCACGCTTCAGGATATCATTGACTGGCAGAAGGCTAAGTATTCCAATGACTATTGTATTTGACGATACAGAGGTTACAAAGGTCGGAAATTCGGCGAAAGCTTGTTTGCAGTAGGATTGCGAGAGCACGAAGTACGCAGCAATTCGGTATCATAGGCAGTAAAAATTTTCAACTACAATATTAAACATCAAAGTTATAAAAAGGAGCAGCAGGTATCTAACGGTGTCTGCCGCTCCTTTTTTGACGGTTTTGATCTTATAGGTTTAAACATAAAATAAGAACAGGCACCGTGAGGTGCCTGCCTTGAAGGGTGTTTTGAAAGGTTTGTTTTTAGGGGATCATCTAAATCTTTATCTCTCTTATCTCTTTACACGCATATAATATCGAGAAATTATGACACTGATGTGTATCATCTATAAAAAAAGTATAAAAAGTATAAAATTTTTATAAACAAACAGAATAAATCATAAAGAAACGCTTGAAAAAGCCGATACGAAGGTGGCAGACTGCAAAATAGTACTATAGAGTCATGTCTTTAGCTCAAAGAATATGGCATAATGACGCAAAAGTACTTTTGAAGAAACAAAAAAAGTACTTAAAATGTACATTCTTAAGAACCTTATAAGTTCATGGTGGTAAGTTATACGGCTTAATGTTAGAATGTATCCGATATTTGACATTTTTATAACAATCTTGAGAAACAATAGTGAACAAAGGAGTTTTCTATGCGCGGAGTCGATACCAATGTAGTAGATTTAAGAAAACAGGTCTATACAGAAATAGCAAGACTTTCATATGATTATAACGGGGATTTTCAGGCCCTTAAGAAGGACATAACACATATCCCGTATGATCTTATACCGGGAGAGGTGGCAAATTATCGTGACGACGTATTTTTGGAGAGAGCCATCATTCGTGAGCGTCTGAGACTTGCCATGGGACTTCCTTTGAGGAGAGCGGATGAGATGGCTCCTATGGGCGAGGGACTTGAGGAAGCTATAAAGCCTGAGAAGTATTATCAGCCGCCGCTTATCGATATAATTAAGTTTGCATGTCATTCATGTCCGGATAATGTAGTGGCCGTTACCGATCAGTGTCAGGGTTGTCTTGCAAGACCTTGTACGGTGGTATGTCCGAAGAAGGCTGTATCTATCAAGAACAGACGCTCGGTAATAGATCAGGATCTGTGCATCAAATGCGGAAAATGTATAGATGCATGTTCTTACGGAGCAATACACAGAATGACACGTCCGTGTGCATCTGCCTGCGGAATGAAGGCTATCAGCTCTGATGAGTTCGGAAGAGCCGACATAGATCAGGAGAAGTGCGTATCCTGCGGCATGTGTCTTGCAAACTGTCCTTTCGGAGCGATCTCTGATAAGGCACAGATATTCCAGCTTATTCAGGCTATTAAAAATGAAAATGTTCCTGTATATGCAGCTATAGCACCTGCCGTAACCGGACAGTTCGGACCGGATCTTCCTCCTAACAAGATCAGATCTGCATTTAAGGCTCTCGGCTTTGAGGATGCTGTAGAGGTTGCTATAGGTGCCGATCTCTGTACTATCATGGAAGCACAAGACTTCATGGAAGAAGTACCTGAGAAACTGCCTTTCCTTGCTACTTCATGCTGCCCGGCATGGTCGGTTATGGCCAAGAAGCTCTTCCCTCAGCAGGCAGAGTCTATATCGATGGCACTGACTCCTATGGTGCTTACAGGACGTCTTATCAAGAAGAAGCATCCTGAGTGCAAGGTTGCATTTATCGGACCTTGCGCTGCAAAGAAGCTTGAGGCAAGCCGCCGTACCATACGAAGTGATGTTGATTTTGTGCTTACCTTTGAGGAACTTAAGGGTATGTTTGAAGCAAAGAAAATCAACTTTAAGGAGCTTCCGGAGACAGAAGAGATGACAGGCGGATCAGGTGACGGAAGAGGCTTTGCCGTAAGCGGCGGAGTTGCCAATGCTGTTGTTAATTATATCAAGGAAGTAGCGCCGGAGCGTGAGGTCAAGGTTGCTTCTGCACAGGGACTTGAGGATTGTCGTAAGCTGCTTATGGCGGCTAAGGTAGGCAAGTATGACGGATATCTGCTTGAGGGTATGGCATGTCCGGGCGGATGTATAGCCGGAGTCGGTACTATCCAGCCTATAGCTAAGTCAAAGGCTGCAAATCAGATACAGCAGAAAAATTCTGTCAATGCTCATGCCAGCGCCAGCGAATATAAGGATCTGCTCGCGTCGCTCAGTGAAAATGATCTTAAGGCACCGGATGAAAAATGACGTAAACGGCATGCCTGATAAGGCTTATTTTTGTTAGAAATTGAGCTATTGTAGAGGCAAAAGTATTGTACTATAATTCGTGCAAGATCTAAGGAGAACTTTGAAACTCATATCAAAGATTTGCGGCTCAAATTCAAGATATAAGCGGAATGGGTTATAAAAAACTTTAATATTCAAAGGGGTAACATTATGAAAAAAAGAGTTTTGTGTGCTATGACGGCAGCAGTGCTTGCACTTTCTATGCTTGTAGGCTGCGGAAGCAATAATGCCGAGGCGACAAGCGCCGCCGAGGAGTCAAGTGTTGAAGAGACCGAAGCCAAGGAGACCGAGGCAGAGAGTACCGAAGCGGATGCCGATAAAGTGACCGTGCGTATCGGTGCTATGAGCGGACCTACCGCAATGGGACTTGTTAAGCTTATGGCTGACAATGAGGAAGGCCTCACCGAAAATAATTACGAATTTGCAGATCTTGCAACGGAAGCATCTGCAATGGTTACACCGCTTGCACAGGGTGAGCTTGATATAGCAGCAGTTCCTGCAAACCTTGCTTCCACACTCTACAATAAGACAAACGGCGGAGTAGAGGTACTTGCAGTCAATGCACTCGGAGTGCTTGATCTTGTAGAAAAGGGTGATACTCTTACAGGTATGCAGGATCTTGCGGGTCATACAGTCTACGCAACAGGACAGTCGGCAGTTCCGGAGTATGTCATCAGATATATCCTTACTGCAAACGGCATAGATCCGGATAAGGATCTTGAGATCAAGTGGTGTGCAGATACCACAGAGGCTCTTTCTTATCTTAAAGAGGATGCTGATGCCGCAGCTATCCTTCCTCAGCCTTTTGCAACAGCAGCAATGGCACAGGTAGAGGGACTTCGTATAGTTCAGGATCTCAACGATGCATGGAATGCTCTTGATACAGGCAGTGAGATCACAACAGGTGTTATAGTTGCAAGAAAGGATTTTGCAGAGGCAAATCCTGAGGCAATCGAAAAGTTCCTGCTTGAGTATGCCGATTCTGTAGTATATACAGAGGAAAATGCAGCAGACAGTGCGGCACTTATAGAAAAGTATGGTATAGTAGCAAAGGCAGCAATTGCCGAGAAGGCTCTTCCTGACTGCCATATAGTATGCCTTGCAGGAGAGGATATGAAGAAGGCACTCTCAGGCTTCCTTGAGATTTTGTTTGAGCAGAATCCGGAGTCTGTCGGAGGAGCACTTCCGGGAGATGATTTCTATTTCAATGGAGAAGCGCACCTGTAATAAAAATAAGAGTGTGAATACATCGATCGGCGGGAGCCGATTGAGAAATAATGCGGAAAAATTGGGAGCAGTGCTTATAGCACTGCTCTTTTGGCAGCTTGCGGCGAAACTTATCGACAGCAGCATACTTATGGCAACACCAATAGAGGTGCTTAGGCGGCTTACTACAATATGGAGGGATGATGGCTTTGTCGAAGTTATCCTGTTTACTCTGACGAGGATCAGCCTGGGCTATCTCTTAGCCGTAGTGGCAGGTCTGATGGCGGCATTTGCAGCAAATGCCTGCAGGGGTATAGAAGTATTGTTGTCGCCCTGGGTTGCCGCATTTCGTGCGGTACCGGTAGCTTCAATGATAGTGATACTCCTGATATGGGTATCGGCGGTCAATTTATCGGTGATAGTTGCGTTTCTTGTGGTTTTTCCTGTCGTATATACCAATATGCTGGCGGGGCTTAAGGCAAGAAGCACAGCACTTTGGGAGATGGCTAAGGTGTTTTCAATGAGCAGAGGAAAATATCTGAGATATGTATTGCTGCCTCAGCTTAAACCTTATATGCTCTCAGCCTGCTCGGTTACTGCCGGCATGGCATGGAAGGCAGGAGTGGCGGCAGAGGTAATAGGAACACCGCCGAGGTCTGTCGGAAAGATGATATACCAGTCCAAGATATGGCTTAATACAGCAGATCTGTTTGCGTGGACCTTGATACTCGTGCTTCTCAGTGTGATCTTTGAGAAATTGTTCATAACTTTGCTGAAAAAGCTGCTCAAGGTGGATAAATAAAATGAGCGATATATTAATAGAAAATATCAATAAAAGCTACGACGCTAAGCCTGTCATCAAGAACCTGAGCCTTGTGCTCAGAGAGGGACAGCTGTATCTGCTTGATTCCCCGTCCGGGACAGGAAAGACCACCTTGCTGCGTATATTGATGGGGCTTGAAAATGCTGACAGCGGTTATTTGCGTGGCGTTCCAAGACGCATATCGGTCATGTTTCAGGAGGACAGACTGATAGAGGAGCTGAGTGTCCGCAAAAATATAGAGCTTGTTGCAGATGATAAGGGACGTATAGAAGAGAGCTTAAGAGAGCTTGGGCTGGATGGATATGCCGATAAGGCTGTAAATGAGCTCAGCGGCGGTATGAAGAGGCGTGTGGCACTTATACGGGCTATACTGCATGCTTCGCAGCTTATACTCTTGGATGAGCCGTTTACAGGTCTTGATCAAAAGACAAAGGAAGAGGCTGCCGGATATATAATCAGACATCTGGATGGGCGTACAGCTGTAATAGCAAGCCATATAGGCGATGAACGTATAGATGCAATTGCAGAACATATAGATATTTAGAAAATACGGGAATACGTAAACAAATTTAAAAATTCATAGGACGCAAATTCCTATGAATTCAAAAAACTGCCGTGCACGCCAAAAACGTACACGGCAGTTCGACATTTAAAACAGATACAATGCTATGTATACCGTGGTCAGAAGACCTAAGGCTCCTAAAGCAAGGTATTTTTTTTTGTCTTTGAGATAGCCTACACATAAACTGAGTATGATGATGGCTGTTATAAGTAGCATTTTGCCGCCGGTCATGCAGATATTTCCTTCCTTCAGATCTCAAGCAGCTCGCTGTAAGCCCTGAGAGCTCCGTCACAGTCGCGGGCAAGGACCTTCTTTGCAAGAAGCTTGCCGAGCTGAACACCCTCCTGATCAAAGCTGTTGATATTCCATATGAAGCCCTGATACATAACTTTATTTTCAAAGTGTGCAAGTATTGCGCCCAAAGCTTCGGGGTCAAGCCGCTCGCCGACTATTATACTCGAAGGGCGTCCGCCTGCAAAGTATTTGTTGGCATTGTCATCATCCTTGCCGCAGGCAAAAGCCATGATCTGAGCAACAACGTTGGCGCAAAGCTTCTGCTGGCTGGTACTGCCCTCTATGACTGTATCCATGCCGGTCTGATTATGCTTAAAGCCTATGAACTGAAGAGGTATGATGTCGGTTCCCTGATGAAGGAGCTGATAGAATGAGTGCTGACCGTTTGTGCCGGGTTCTCCGAATATAACGGGACCGGTCTTGTAGCTGACAGGCTCTCCGAAACGGTTGACACTCTTGCCGTTTGATTCCATATCAAGCTGCTGAAGATGAGCCGGGAAACGGCTCAATGCCTGTGAGTAAGGGAGTACGGCAGTAGTGCTGTATCCCAGTACATTACGTTCATAGACTCCGATAAGAGCATCCAGCATAGCGGGATTTTTACGTATATCGGGGGTCGTATCAAGCACGTCCTCGGCATGAGCACCGGCAAGGAAACGTGCGAATACGTCTGCGCCGAAGGCAAGGGAAAGTACGGCACCTCCTACGGCAGAGCTTGAGGAATAACGTCCGCCGATATAATCATCCATAAAGAATGCGGCAAGATAATCCTTACTCTTTGCAAGAGGAGAGGTCTCGCTTGTAACTGCGATCATATGTCTTGCGGGATCAAGTCCCGCAGCCTTTAATGCTGTCTTTACAAAAGCTTCGTTGGTAAGAGTTTCAAGCGTGGTTCCGGATTTGGATACAAGTATAAATAGGGAATGCTCAAGATCTATGGACTTAAGCACCGACGCGGCATCATCCGGATCGACATTACTGATAAAATGCGCTTTCATCCTGAGCTTATCATTTGCTTTTGCCCAATTCTCAAGCGCTATATACATTGCACGCGGACCTAAGTCGCTTCCGCCTATGCCTATCTGAACGACTGTTGTGAAATGCTCGCCTTTGGCATTTACGATATCACCCTTATGTACCGCATCCGAAAAATCCGCTATCTTAGTCTGCTCATGAGTATAGAACTCATGCTTATCAACTCCGTCCGCTATAACGGGATCACCCAATTGTCCGCGGCAAAGCTGATGCAGTACCAGACGATTCTCTCCGGTATTGATAACGGCACCGTTATAGAGCTCTCTGAATTTTGCACTGAGCTCGGCTTCATCGGCAAGCGCCTGAAGCTTTGAAAGTATCTCGTCATCAACAGCCTTGGATGCAAAGCAATAGCTGAGACCGCTGCTCATGGCCACCTTATAGTCTGCCACACGTTCGGCAGAATGTTCTCCCGACATGAGAGTCTTGAGATCGGCTCTGTGAGTATCGGAACAAAGCTCTTTAAAGCTTGACAATTCATCCGGATTTTTCCAGGAAACCATGCTTGTTACTCCTTAAATCTAATGTTTGAGAATTGTGGGAGCTGCTTTGCAGCTCACGCAATTCGTGGATATTATCTTGAGGGGGGGCAAAATTTCTTTTGCCCCCTGCATAATTATTTGTTATCGTGCGGAAGGTATCCGTGTACATGCAATAGAGCATGAGATCTCTCACCCAAAGGCTTCTTGAGGTAAGTGCGGTAGAGTGCCGCAACATCAGGATTTTCGTGAGAATATCTTATCTCTGAATGCTTATCGAGGTTCCAAAGCATGTTGCCTCGCTCTGCTGCGCACTCCTTGCCTTCGTGTATCGGCTGTCCGCCGCCGCCTGCACAGCCGCCCGGACAGGCCATGACCTCAACGAAATCATAATCTACGGTTCCGGCGTCTACAGCCTCCATAAGTCTGCGGGTATTTGCAAGACCGCTGACTACGGCAACCTTTATAATACCGGCTCCCGGAATGTTGAATCTGGCTTCCTTCCAAGGCTTATTGCCTCTTACTGCCGTAAATGCGTCAGGTCCCGGATTTTCTCCGGTGATCAGATAGTAAGCAGATCTGAGTGCTGCGTCCATAACACCTCCGGTAGCACCGAAGATAACAGCGGCTCCGGTACTGCTGCCGAGCGGTGAATCAAACGGCATTTCCTCTAATTCCTCGGGAACGATGAAATCTGAACGGAACAGTCTGCACATCTCACGGGTGGTAAGAACTACGTCAACGTCAGGGTCTCCGCAAGCCGAGTTCATATCAGGAAGATTGATCTCTTCCTTCTTGGCTGAACATGGCATGATCGATATTACAAAGAGCTTATGCGGATCTACGCCTATCTGCTCTGCAAAATAGCTCTTGGCTAATGCACCGAACATCTGCTGAGGCGACTTTGCCGTAGAGAGACAGTCAGCATAAGCAGGGAACTGGGATTTCATAAAGCTTACCCATCCCGGACAGCAGCTTGTGAACATAGGCCAGCGATGCTTGCCCTTGTGTGTAAAACGCTCTATGAATTCGCTTCCCTCCTCCATGATCGTAAGATCTGCAGTGAAGTTGGTATCGAATACATAATCGAAGCCCATGCTCTTTAAAGCGGCAACAAGTCTTCCGGCTGTAGCGTATTTCTTGGAAAGGCCGAAGCTTTCTGCCCATGCAACTCGGACAGCAGGAGCTATCTGAACAACTGTCGTTATATCAGGGTCCGCAAGCGCATGAAGCACACGCATGGTATCGTCTCTGATAGTAAGTGCTCCTGTAGGACAGTGGGTCACACACTGACCGCAGAAAGTACAATCTGTATCTCTGAGTCTTCTGCTGTAGGAAACATCAACGGTAGTTCTTGAACCTGTTCCGGCAAGATCCCATATATGCATGCCCTGTACCTTGTCACAGATCTGTATGCAGCGCATACACTTGATACATTTCGAAGCCTCACGTATTACAGGTACAGACAGATCGACTTTGGATCTCTCAGGCTTTACCTCATACGGCTGGTAATGAATATTGAGGTCATAGCACATCTTCTGGAGCACACAGTTATCGGAACGAATACAGATAGTACAGTTCGAATTATGCTGTGAAAGGATAAGACGCAGATTGGTCTTTCTCGCTTCACGGACTCCCGGTGAATTGGTGTGTATCGCCATGCCTTCCGTAACAACGGTGTTGCAGGCAGGCTGATAACGGTCTGTTCCCTCTATCTCAACCAGACACATTCTGCAGGCGGCGATCTCATTGATCTCCTTCAAATAGCACAGATGAGGAATAGGAATATTGTTTTTCTCCGCAACCTCGAGGATAGTCGTTCCCTCGGGTGCCTTTAAGCTTTTTCCGTTTATAGTGAAGTTTACCATTTTTCGACACGACCTCCTCTGAAATTACCGTATCCGAAGTGATCGCAGCGCAGACATCTTCCGGACTCTCTGTGAGCCTCTTCGTCTGTGTATCCGCATTCGATACATAGGAAATCATTCTTTCTTTCGCTTGCGTCTCTCTCGGAGATGCTTATGCGTCCTCTTGCCTTGAGATCCTTGAATACAGGTGCCGGTACGGTCACATTCGAAGTGATCTCATGATGGAATCCCAGATACTCATCTATGTTTGCGGCAGCAACCTTGCCGGCTGCTATCGCTCTGATAACAGTTGCCGGACCTGTTACGCAGTCACCGCCGGCGAATACACCGTCAAGATCCGGAAGCTTTGTATCGGATTCGGCAAGGAAGGTGCCTCCTCGCTGGATCCTGACACCGCTCTGCTCAAAGGTAGAGCTCTTGATTCCCTGACCTACGGCAATGATTATAATATCTGCCGGGATACGGTGCTCAGGTACAGATGCAACCGCAGGGCTCGGTCTGCCTGTTCTCGGATCGATCTCTCCGATTATCTGAGGCTGAGTCCAAAGTGCAACAGCTCTGTTGTTTTCATCGGTCTCAATGCGTATAGGAGCTTCGAGTGAGAGTATCTCTGCACCCTCGGCTATAGCACCTTCGACCTCCTCAGGCTGAGCTGTCATATCGGACTGGCGTCTGCGGTAAACTACGGAGACATTTTCGGCTCCGAGTCTGATAGCGCTTCTGGTAACGTCCATTGCAACGTTGCCGCCTCCGATAACCACGACTCTCTTGCCTGTGAAATCGAATTCTTCTTCATCACCGATAGCGCTGAGGAGCTGAACGGCTGACATTACGCCCTCGCTGCCTTCGCCCTCGATACCCATCTTCTTATCTGTCTGGGCACCGATAGAAAGATAGAGACAATCATATTCCTTCTTAAGCTCGTCAAAGGTGATATCGGTTCCTATCTCGACATTGCGGTGAACCTGTATGCCGAGCGAAAGTATGGACTTGATCTCATTGTCAAGCACTGTGCGCGGCAGACGATAGTTAGGTATGCCGTAGCGCATCATGCCGCCGAGAGCCTTGTGACGCTCGAAGATAGTGACCTTATGACCCATAAGTGCAAGATAATATGCTGCAGACAGACCGCCCGGACCTCCGCCGACAACGGCAACCCGCTTGCCTGTCGGTGCTGCACACTTAGGCTGCGGAACATTTCCGGCATGATCGACCGCATAACGCTTGAGAGCTCTGATATTAAGCGGATCATCAACCATGTTGCGGCGACATCGTGCCTCGCAAGGATGCTCACAGATATAAGCGCATGCTGCAGGAAGAGGGTTATCCTTACGGATAAGACGAACTGCATCTTCACAGCGTCCCTCGTTGATAAGGGAAATGTATCCCGGTATATCAACACCTGCAGGACAGAGTGCTACACAAGGCACAGGGTTCTTGAGACTGCCGAGACATCTGTGACGATAGATGTGCTCCTCGTAATCATCCTTGAAGCCCTCGAGACCCATCAATACAAGCTCTGCTGCATCAATACCGATAGCGCAGTCGGCTGTTCTGATGATTACTCTTGCGGTTGATTCGATGCGGTCAAGTATACTCGGATCCGGCTCGCCCTCGAGTACATCATGCAGCATTGCATTAAGCTGCGCGAGACCGATACGGCACGGTACACACTTTCCGCAGGTCTGGGCCTGACACAGGCTCAGGAAATTAAGCGCCATATCAACAGGACACAGACCCGGCGGGCTGGCTGCTATACGACGTTCCATATTGCGATACATCTGATCGACGATCGCCTGCACCTTACTTGGTGTCTTTACGTCCAAACGACTCATGTTATCACTCCCCCCACTCAATTACTTACAAGTTTGAACATGTGATATAATTACCAAAAATAAAGTTTTTGCATACCCTTAAGGTATTTAAAGTGTAAAATACATTTTGTACAAATGCAATAAAAGTTACCTTTTTAACGAATTAGTGTATGTTGAAATGTATGAAGGCTTTATATGATACCGGGGCAAAAGACCGAGGATTCGACCTAAGCTTGCCTGCAGGAGCAATAATGAAAATGAAACTGCCTTTTGCTGTGAGGCGGAAGTACATACAGTAATCATGCTGTAAGATCGGAGAAGAAATATTGTATGAAATATAAATGTCACAATAAGAAGATATATATAATTGCGGCTGTATGTGCAGCAATAGCATTATTTAACGGCATAAATGCTTATGCCGGAAGCTGGCAGCAGGACATGTCGAAGCCGTACAATGACAATGGTGTGACTGATTGGTGGTGGAGCAATGATGACGGCTCATACCCTAGGGGCTGCTGGGCATGGATAGACGGTAATAATGACGGACTTGCGGAGTGTTATTACTTTAATGATGCCGGATATATGCTTGGCGGCACAGTGGTCAATGACGGTACCGGTTCTTATCCTGTAAATGAGAACGGCGCATGGCTTGAAAACGGAATAGTAAAGGTATATCCGATTCAATGGGTACCCGGAGGCAAGGTGCTTGGAGCAGGAGGAAAGTCTGTCGGAGACGGCTTGCTCAATCCTCTTGGATCCGGATACAGCGATCAAAACGCAACAAAGTCCGGTATGAGTGATGCCGAAGCATATAATAAGCTCATGCAGATCAAGGCAGAGCTTCCCGAAGGAACAAGCTGGGATGATAAGCGCTTCTATGTTTCCGGAAATCGTTACGGTTACGGATGTGCGGCTTTTATATTTATGGTTCAGGACAGACTCTACGGAAACGCTGCGAAGCCGCGTACCGTGCATGAGCTTAATATCTCGGAAATAAGAGTGGGGGATCACTTGAGGATACAGAATAATACCCATTCGGTAATAGTATTGAGCAATAACGGAAGCTCGATAAGTGTTGCCGAGGGCAATTATAATCACTGTGTACATTGGGGAAGGGTGATCACGGAGGAAGAACTCAAGAAAGAGTTTGTATATCGTGAGACCTGCTATGCCCAGTAAACAGAAAAGCGCTGCCATCAAAATGCGATGACAACGCTTTTTTATAGATTAAAGTCGGACTGCAGTCGTAGACGCGGCAGCTTGCGGACGCGAATACGACTATAGGACGACCAAACGAAAATGAGCACAAAGTGCCGATAGGCACGGGTGCGAATTTTCGAAGGATAGCGAGAGTACGGAGTACGGAGCTATCCGTATTTAATCTATAGATAATAGTAAACTGTATCCAAATAATAAACGTTCCGTGAGCTGCACACTGATTTATTTAATGTAAATACAGTGTCAGAAGAAATCAGAGCTTGGGACCTGCCTTCTGTATCTTAGCCCCGCCTTCTATACCCTCATATTTTTTAAAGTTATTGATAAATCTCTCAGCGAGATCCTTAGCCTTTGCTTCCCACTCGCTCTTGTCGGAATAGGTATCACGAGGGTCAAGTATTCCGGAATTGACGCCTTCAAGCTCGGTCGGAACCTCGAAATCGAAGTAAGGTATATGCTTGGTCGGAGCCTTGTTGATATTGCCGTTAAGCACCGCATCAATGATGCCGCGGGTATCCTTGATGGAGATACGCTTGCCGGTACCGTTCCAGCCGGTGTTGACAAGATACGCCTTTGCGCCGCTTGCCTGCATTCTCTTTAAGAGCTCCTCGGCATATTTTGTCGGAGGCAGTTCAAGGAATGCCTGACCGAAGCAAGCCGAGAAGGTCGGAGTCGGCTCTGTTATGCCGCGCTCTGTTCCGGCAAGCTTTGCTGTGAAGCCTGAGAGGAAGTAGTACTGAGTCTGCTCCGGTGTGAGTATGGAAACAGGCGGAAGTACTCCGAAGGCATCTGCCGAAAGGAAGATGACATTCTTGGCAGCAGGTGCGCTTGATATCGGGCGAACGATATTTTTAATGTGATTGATAGGATAAGAAACTCTGGTATTCTCGGTTACACTCTTATCCGCAAAATCTATTTTGCCGTTATCGTCTATAGTGACATTTTCAAGCAGAGCATCTCTTCTGATGGCGTTGTAGATATCAGGCTCGGAGTCTTTATCAAGGTTGATGACCTTGGCATAGCAGCCGCCCTCGAAGTTGAATACGCCGTTATCATCCCAGCCGTGCTCGTCATCACCGATGAGCAGCCGCTTTGGATCTGTTGACAAAGTTGTCTTGCCTGTACCTGAGAGCCCGAAGAATATAGCGGTATTCTCACCATTCATATCTGTATTGGCAGAACAGTGCATAGATGCTATGCCCTTGAGCGGAAGGTAGTAGTTCATCATAGAGAACATACCCTTCTTCATCTCTCCGCCGTACCAGGTGTTGATTATAACCTGCTCGCGGCTTGTTATATTGAATGCAACGGCTGTCTCTGAGTTGAGTTCAAGCTCCTTGTAGTTTTCGACTTTTGCCTTTGAAGCGTTATATACGACAAAATCGGGCTCGAAGCTCTTAAGCTCCTCATCTGTCGGAGCAATGAACATGTTTTTTACAAAATGCGCCTGCCATGCAACCTCCATGATGAAACGCACAGCCATGCGGGTATCCTTATTTGCTCCGCAGAATGCATCAACGACGTAGAGCTTCTTGCCGGAGAGCTCTTTCAGGGCGATGTCCTTAAGGACAGCCCATTTCTCCTCCGAGAGAGGATGATTGTCGTTCGGATACTCCTTGGAATTCCACCATACCGTATCCTTGGAGTTTTCGTCCATGACGATATATTTATCTTTAGGTGATCTGCCGGTGTAGATGCCGGTCATAACGTTGACTGCGCCAAGCTCGCTGAGCTTTCCTTTTTCGTAGCCTGTGAGTGACGGATCGTTCTCTGCATTGTATAGGTATTCATACGACGGATCATATACGATCTCGTTAGTACCGGTAATACCATACTTTGTCAGATCAATGTTTTCCATAGCTTTATGCTTCCCCCTCAAATGCACTGCTTTGTGCATTATAAAAATGAAACTCATACCACGGAGGAATTATTTGTGTTACCGTGGTACGTATTTTGGTAATACGAAACTGATTCTATCATAAACTTGGTGAAAATAAAGTGAGATTTAAACAGTTTTTGACCATGATTATGCAATGTGCTAAAATTTATTATCATTCGAATGAGCTGTCCGTAGTACGGAACGATCCGTATAAGGCACATCTGTTAATTAAACGATTCGAAATGTATTATCTTATGCTTTAATATCGGGAGAGCCTTAATGGTCAACTATTCTTATAATTTTCTGGCACTTTTGGTGCTGTTTGCCATATCCAGTTCATTGATCAGCCGATGGAAGACCAAATTTACACCGGGGCTTATGTTTTCCGTATGTATTATTATCAATATAACAGCGGCTATAGCCGACCTGATCGCTTATTGTACGATCGATTATGCAAAAGCCCTTCCGGTCTGGGTCAATTACCTGAGTAATACCTTCTATTATTTTTGCATATTTACATTGATGACTTCTTATGCAATATACGTCACATATCAGCTTATGAGTCACCGTGACAGGGAAGAGAAGCGGAAACAAATATTACTTGTATACGGAATTGTCTATATAGTTTTCTGCGCGCTGCTTGTTGTCAATCTGTTCACGGGAATCATTTTCAGCTTTGACAACAATATGCGCTATATTCACGGACCGTTGAGATTTGTCGGATACATATTTTTAATATATCTGACTACGACGGCATTGTTCTATGCCGTGACGGCACGTGGTTTCTCCGGCAGTTCATATATAGGAACGGTCAAGCATATAATACCGGTAATATATTTGCTGATATTATTTAAGCTTTTGTATCCTGAGGCTCATATAGAGAGTTTTACCGGAGCTGTTACGGGAATGTTTATATTCATACATCTTCAGGATACCCGTCCCGAGTCCGATCCGGTTACAAGATTGCGTAATCTTGATTCGTTTATCGAATATATTCGATATCTGGAAAAAAAGAAGCAGGAATTTCAGATAATACTGATCTCACTGCGTGATTTCGGATCTGTCAATTCCGCCGTCGGATATGTAGGCGGCAATGAGATATTGATGAGGATAGCGCACTGGCTTGAAGAATTCTATCACAGTGAGAATGTATTCAGATACGGTCCGGTGTCATTTGCTGCGGTATTGCCTCGAGATACTTTCATAGAAAGTGACAAGGCGGTTCATCATATCATTGACAGCTTTCCGCAGAGCTGGCTGTGTGACAAGCAGCTTTATCATATTTCTGCATATTATGTGGATTATGTATGCGAAAAGCTTGAAGGGGATCCTTATAAAGTAGTAGAAACTCTGGATTATGCGCGAAAACAGACAAGAGACAGCACCAAGGATCATATTCATTATAATGATGAGCTTGCGGAAGAACTAAATAAGAAGAAGGAGCTGACAGAGTATCTTAAGCATGCGATAAAGACAAAGCAGTTCGAGGTATTTCTTCAGCCTATATATTCGGGCAGGGAAAAACGCTTTACCACGGCCGAGGCTCTGATAAGACTTAAGGACAGGGACGGAAGATTTATATCACCGGAATATTTTACAAGTGCAGCTGAGGAAAGTAAGCTTGACTATGCGATAAACAGACAGCTTATAGATGCGGTCTGCTCGTTTCTGGGAAGCTGTAGGGAGCTTCAGATAGATTCTGTTTCCATCAATCTTACTATGCAGCAGCTTCAGGACATGAGCTTTTCAGACAGTTTGATAAACACAATGAAGAAATACTCGGTGCCGCAGGGACGTATAGCACTCGAAGTAACTGAGAGGATCATACTCAGCAAGGATCCGGCCATACAGCTTTCGTTGTTCAAGCTGAGACTTGCGGGTTTCAAGCTGCTGCTGGATGACTTCGGCACGGGGTATTCGAACTTCTCAAGTTTGCTTCGCTGCAAGTTTGATAAGATCAAGTTAGACAAGAGTCTCCTTGATGACGGAGGTGAGAAACGCAGTCTTGACATTGTTTCGACTCTCATTGAACTCTTTCACAACAACGGACAGGAAGTTGTTATAGAAGGAATAGAGAATAAGCAGCAGTGCGATGCGGTGCTTGAAGCGGGTGTGGATTATATACAGGGATACTATTATTCGAAGCCGCTTCCTATGCATGATTACCTTGTATTTGTTTCGGAACATAATTATTGAATAATAAACATTCAAACATTTATTACAAAAATGATATTCAAATACTTTAATTATGTGTTGAAATGTGATAAATAATAGTTTGTGTCAGTTGTCATCTGTAAGATAACGACTAATTTAGCTAACACAATGGGTTAAGGAGAGGTTATGCAGTATTTTTCAATTGTAGCTGCCGTTCTTGCTCTTATTTTCGCCGGGGCTATGGCATCGTTTGTATCCAAGCAGGCAGAGGGTAATGAAAGAATGGCCGAGCTGGCTGCAGCGATTCACGGAGGAGCCAAGGCATTCCTGTTCGCTGAGTACAGAGTTCTTGTTATTTTTATCGCAGTTTTGTTTGTCTGCATCGCAATCGGTATCTCACCGCTTACAGCAGTCGCATTCCTGTTCGGAGCAGTATGCTCGATAATTGCCGGTTATGTCGGCATGAACGTTGCTACCAAGGCTAACGTAAGAACAGCCAATGCAGCTCAGGAAAAGGGCATGGAGGGTGCACTTAAGGTTGCATTCCGCGGCGGTTCCGTTATGGGTATGTGCGTAGCAGGTCTCGGACTTCTTGGTACATCAATAGTATTCCTTGTTACAGGTAATACAGATGTTATGATGGGCTATTCACTCGGTGCTTCATCTATCGCTTTGTTTGCCCGTGTAGGCGGCGGTATCTATACAAAGGCTGCCGACGTAGGAGCAGACCTTGTTGGTAAGGTTGAGGCAGGTATTCCTGAGGATGATCCTCGTAACCCTGCTGTTATCGCCGATAACGTAGGTGATAATGTAGGTGACGTTGCAGGTATGGGAGCCGATCTGTTTGAGTCATATGTAGGAGCTATCGTTTCTGCTGTAACACTCGGTGCAGTATCAGCCGCAAACGGCGGTTCGGAATCACTTGTATTCTTCCCGTTCGTTCTTGCAGGTATCGGTAATGTGGCTTCTATTATAGGAAGTATGTTCGTTAAGGGCGGCGAGGGAACAAACCCGGCAAAGGCACTTAACACAGGTTCTTATTTCGCAGCTATAGTAGTATTCATTGCATCGGCTGTATTGTCAAAGACAATGCTCGGCAGCATGAACTACGGTATTGCTATCATTGCAGGACTTATAGTAGGTCTTGCTATCGGTAAGATCACAGAGGTTTATACATCCGGTGATTATAAGTCCGTTAAGGAGATCGCAGAGTCTTCACTTACAGGTTCTGCAACAACAGTTATTACAGGTGTTTCGGTAGGTATGCTTTCAACAGCACTTCCGATCCTCTTTGTAGCAGTAGGTATCTTCGTTGCTTATGCTTGTGCAGGAGTATACGGTATTGCACTTGCAGCTGTAGGTATGCTTTCAACCACAGGTATCACAGTTGCTGTTGATGCTTACGGACCTATCGCAGATAATGCCGGCGGTATCGCAGAGATGAGCCATCTTGACGAGAGCGTAAGAGAGATCACAGACTCACTTGATGCGGTTGGTAATACAACAGCAGCTATGGGTAAGGGATTCGCTATCGGATCTGCAGCTCTTACAGCACTTGCACTCTTTGTATCATATGCAGAGGTAGTTAAGCTTACATCTATCAATATACTTGATGCGACAGTTATCATCGGACTCTTTGTAGGTGGTATGCTTCCGTTCGTATTCTCGGCATGGACAATGTCTTCCGTATCGAGAGCTGCTTACAGCATGATCGAGGAAGTAAGACGTCAGTTCAGAGAGATCCCGGGTATCATGGAAGAGAAGGCTAAGCCGGATTATACACGTTGTGTAGATATCTCAACCAAGGCAGCTCTTCGTGAGATGATCCGTCCGGGCGTTATGGCTGTTATCGCTCCGCTTCTTATGGGATTCCTTTTAGGTAAGGATGCACTCGGCGGAATGCTTGCAGGTTCACTTGTAACAGGTGTTCTTATGGCTATATTCCTTTCAAATGCCGGTGGTGCATGGGATAACGCCAAGAAGTATATCGAGGGAGGCAACTTCGGCGGTAAGGGTTCTGATGCTCATAAGGCAGCAGTAGTAGGAGATACAGTAGGAGATCCGTTCAAGGATACTTCGGGACCTTCTATCAATATCCTTATCAAGCTTATGACAGTTATCTCACTTGTATTTGCACCGCTTATCGCAAACTACGGCGGAATACTTCTCAGCTTATTCAATAAGTAATTGGGTTTTTACAGCCTGTGTCGTTATGACACAGGCTGTTTTATAACTCATAGGAAATTGCGTCCTATGAGTTATAAAATGCTCCGCGGGATGCGCACTCGCGCGAAGGAGAAACCTGTCGCAAGCGACCGCGCTCGGCGCGAGAATGTGCCAAGGCACATTCTTTTTTAATATTAAAGCCGGAATGTATTCGTAGGCGCGGCAGCTTGCGTACGCGAAGACAGCAGATAAATAATTTTCACAATAATTTCATCTGATATATGATAAAATATAAATGTATTCGCTGTGTCAAAATTATTTTTGATTCCAAGGTGATAATGTATATCCGGGAGGAGTCAGCCTACGGCGAATATATGATACAAAGCCGGGGCTTGCCCAAGGCGGATATAAGCTTTGGGGGCATGGCTTAAGCAGTAGTTGTTTTATTGATCAAGGGTAGTAAAAATGATAGATGAAATTATGGAGTTCAACAGGAAATTTGTTGAGGCTAAAGGCTACACACCTTATCTGACAAGTAAATATCCGGATAAAAAGCTTGCGATACTTACATGCATGGATACCAGACTCACAGAGCTGCTTCCGGCTGCTTTGGGTATCAAAAACGGTGATGCAAAGCTTATCAAGAATGCCGGAGGCGTTACTACTCATCCGTATGGTTCGGTCGTGCGCAGCCTGCTTGTAGGTATACTTGAGCTAGGTGTCGAGGAAGTCATGGTTATAGGACATACGGACTGCGGAGTTCAGGGAATGGACGGCAAGGAGATGCTTGAGAAGCTTACCGAACGAGGCATTGATAAAGCACATATAGATATAGTGCGCCACAGCGGTATAGATCTTGAGAAATGGCTCGGAGGCTTTGATACCGTAGATAATTCGGTACGTGAGACAGTCAAGGCACTTAAGGAGCATCCGCTCATGCCGAAAGATGTGCGTATAAGCGGATTTATCATGGACTCAGAGACGGGTTTGCTCTCGAAAGTGGATTAAAAAGGTATTAATATACGAGATGATTATGTAGCGTGGCTGTCGCCTTAGAGAAAAAGAAACTCCGGGGCGGCAGCCGCATTTTAAGTATCAGGAGTGCGTAAGTTTCTTCATTGCTGCTTGTTTAGTGAAAAATGCAGCATAGCAGAAAAGAACGCATACAGATAGCGAAAGTACGGAGTACGGAGCTATCCGTATTTAATCTATAAGTGAATTTTTATTAATGGAGGGAGTTGACTTAATGCAGGAAACAGAAGTAAAGACACAAAATAAGATGGGATACATGCCTTGCGGCAAGCTGGTACTGTCTATGTCATTGCCTATGATGCTTTCAATGTTATTTCAGGCATTGTATAACATCGTAGACTCGGTGTTCGTTGCCCGTATAAATGAGAGCGCACTCACGGCAGTGTCGCTGGCTTTTCCTATACAGACGCTTATTATAGCTTTAGTCGGAGGAACCGGGGTCGGAATAAATGCAAGGCTTTCGGCAAAGCTGGGTGAGCATAATCTTGAGGAGGTTAATTATACTGCGGGTAATGCAATAAGTATTTGCTTTATCTATTCGGTAATTATGATACTTATTGCCAAGCTGACCTCCGGAGTTTATTTCAATATGATGACGCCGGATGTGCAGATAAGGGAATACGGTATAGGATATGTATTCATAGTGCTGTGTCTGTCTCCGGCACTCACATTCCAGATGACGTTTGAGAGACTGCTGCAGTCAACGGGAAAGACCGTATATTCCATGATATCTCAGATAGTCGGAGCGGTTATCAATATCATCATGGATCCGATACTTATATTCGGTCTCTGCGGAATGCCTGCTATGGGTACCGAGGGAGCGGCGCTTGCTACTGTATTCGGTCAGACTGTCGCATGTTTTATCGGCCTTTTCTGCAATCTCAAGTATAACAATGAGATCAAATTCGGAAGGAAATATTTCAGACTTCACAAGCAGACGGTTGCAAATATTTTTGCTGTCGGAATTCCGTCCATAGTAATGCAGTCCATAGCTTCGGTCATGAATTTCGGAATGAACAGGATACTGCTGTCATTTTCGAGTACGGCAGCTGCTGTATTCGGTGTTTACTTTAAACTGCAAAGCTTCATATTCCTTCCGGTATTCGGATTAAATAACGGACTTGTACCTATTATTGCTTACAATTTCGGGGCAAGGCGTCCGGACAGGATCAAGGATACGCTTAAACACGGAGTTGTATATGCGGTAGCAATCATGTTATTCGGAGTATTTGCGTTCGAGCTGCTTCCGGTTCAGCTCCTCAGTATCTTTGATGCTTCGGAGAATATGCTTGCCATCGGTACGCCGGCACTAAGAATAATAGCTATACATTTTGTCTTGGCAGGCTTTTCTATAGTATGCATGTCATCCTTCCAGGCTCTCGGTCACGGAGTATTGAGCATGTGGGTATCGCTTATACGTCAGCTTGTTGTGCTGCTTCCGTGTGCATATATACTTTCGGGAGTTATAGGGCTTAACGGAGCATGGGCAGCATTTCCGATAGCCGAAGTGGTATCTCTTATGTTAAGTTTAATATTTATGAAGAAATATGTTAAGCCGCAGCTTGATTCCATGGTATGATCTGAACAAGTAAGTATAAGACAGAGTCTTCACTTTAAATCGATAAATAAAAATATAGCATAAATGCAGCTTGGGCTTGCAAGCCGGAGTTATTTTAGCTATCATAGCAGTATTGAGATTATACGATTGAACGCGTTAAAGTGTTGGTATGAATCTGATGGATAGGGATATATGAATTCAGGAGCATATATCCCTGATTTTTTTAGCGGGGGAAACAATAATTATGGATAATCGTGAACGACTCGGAAGCCGTATGGGGTTTATTATGCTTTCGGCGGGATGTGCCATAGGCTGCGGAAATGTATGGAAGTTTCCATGGATGTGCGGACAGAACGGCGGCGGAAGCTTTATGCTGGTTTATATTCTGTGTCTTATATTCCTTGGTCTGCCGGCTTTGGTCATGGAGTTCTCGGTAGGACGTGCATCACAGGCAAGTCCGGTACGTATGTACAAGAAGCTTGAGAAGCCCGGACAGCACTGGGATCTCTACGGCTGGGTATGCCTTATCGGTAATATCTCGCTCATGGCTTTTTATACAGTTGTAACAGGATGGATCATCTATTATTTCACCAAATTCCTTACGGGAAGCAACGAATCCTTCGGATTTGTGACTATGATACAGAATCCTGCAATTAATGTCGGATTCCTGCTTGTTACCGTTGCGGTGGCTTTTATAATATTAAGCTTTGACCTGCAGAGTGGTCTTGAGAGGATAACAAAATACATGATGTCGGCATTACTGGTGCTTATGATCGTACTTGCAGTGCATTGTGTAAGACTCAGCGGAGCTGCCGAGGGTCTCAGCTTCTATCTTAAGCCGGATTTCTCCAAGATAAACGGCGGTGTAATAGTCGGTGCGATGAACCAGGCGTTCTTCACTCTGTCTACAGGCATGGGCGGAATGGCTATATTCGGAAGCTATATAGACAAGGAGCATTCACTGCTCGGAGAATCTGTAAATGTCATAATACTTGATACACTTGTGGCTGTTCTTGCGGGCTTTATCATATTCCCGGCTTGTTCAAGCTATGGCCTTGATGTAAATGCCGGACCGAGTCTCTTGTTTGATACTATGGCAAGTGTCTTCAACAATATGGAGGGCGGACGAATCTGGGGAACCTTGTTTTTCTTGTTTATGATATTTGCGGCAATGTCTACCGTGCTCGGAGTGTGCGAGAACCTCTTGGCTATGGTCAGAGAGCTTACGGGATGGTCCAGACCCAAGGGCTGTGTGGTATGCGGAATCCTGATCTTTTTGCTTGCGCTTACGACTGCGCTCGGTTTCAACGTGATTCATTTTCAGCCTTTTGCAGAGGGAAGCGCATGGCTTGATTTCTGGGATTTCGTAGTTTCGAATAATATCCTGCCTATAGGATCGCTTGTGCTGGCATTGTTCTGCTGCAACAAATTCGGATGGGGCTGGGACAACTTTGTCAATGAGGCAAATACAGGCAAGGGTCTTAAGATACAGCCTTGGATGAAGCCTATATTCAAGTATCTTGCGCCGGTGCTTATCATATTTATCTATGTATACGGAATGGCAACATTTGCATGGAGATAAGATGAGCTTACAAAGATTTGATTAAGTATCCGTACAATTTAATAGGCTGAAAACCGACGGCTTGCCTATGAGGCTTAGGCCAAGGATGAAAGTCAAAAATAAAAGCGTGTGAGGAATGATAAACCATTTCTTCACACGCTTTTTTTGGTGGCTTATTTAATATTTACCGACATTAAGACGAATGGGATCAGTTGTCGCCTGCATCGTCTCCCGTAAGGGTGAAGGTGAAGCTCTTTCTTGCTGCGTCATCTGCTGCAAGGTATTCGTCATAGGTAGTCATCTTATCGATGAGCTTGCCGTCACGTATCTCCATGATACGGTTTGCTGTGGTCTCGGTAACCTGATGGTCTCTTGATGAGAAGAGTATAACGCCCGGGAACTTGATAAGTGCGGTGTTAAGAGCGGATATCGATTCCATGTCAAGATGGTCGGTAGGCTCGTCAAGGATGAGGATATTTGAACCGCTTATCATCATCTTGGAGAGCAGGCAACGCACCTTCTCACCTCCGGAGAGAACATTTACACGTTTCATACCGTCATCTCCGGCGAAGAGCATTCTGCCGAGGAAGCCTCTTACATAAGTAACATCCTTCTCCGGGCTGTACTGCATGAGCCAGTCATAGATGGTATCGTCTCCGGCAAATTCCTCCTTGCTGTCCTTAGGGAAATAAGCCTGGCTTGTTGTAACGCCCCATTTATAATCGCCCTCGTCCGGCTTGATCTCGCCCATGAGTATACGGAAGAGAGTCGTCTTTGCAAGCTCGTTAGGACCGACAAATGCGATCTTATCCTCCTTGCCTACCATGAAGCTGATATTATCCAATACCTTTACTCCGTCAATGGTCTTGGAGAGATTCTTGACTGTGAGTACCTCGTTGCCGATAGAACGGTTAGGCTTAAAATCGATATAAGGATACTTTCGGCTTGAAGGTCTGATCTCCTCAAGCTCGATCTTCTCAAGGGCACGCTTACGTGAGGTGGCCTGCTTGGACTTTGATGCGTTTGCAGCGAAACGTGCAATGAAGTCCTTGAGCTCTTTGATCTGCTCTTCCTTCTTGCGGTTTGCTTCCTTCATCTGCTTGATCATAAGCTGAGAGGACTCTACCCAGAAATCATAGTTTCCGGCATAAAGCTGTATCTTGCCGTAATCTATATCGGCAATAGCTGTACATACCTTATTAAGGAAATATCTGTCATGAGATACGGTGATGATGGTGTTCTCAAAGTTGATGAGGAACTCCTCAAGCCAGGCAATGGCATCAAGATCGAGATGGTTGGTAGGCTCGTCGAGCAGCAATATGTCCGGATTTCCGAAGAGAGCCTTGGCAAGCAATACCTTGACCTTGAGCGGGCTCGGAAGCTCGCTCATAAGCTTATAATGCTCACTGACCTCTACACCGAGTCCCGAGAGGAGGGTTGCCGCATCTGTTTCTGCATCCCAGCCGTTCATCTCCGCAAATTCGCCCTCAAGCTCTGCGGCACGTATACCGTCTTCGTCGGAAAAGTCCGGCTTCATGTAGATGGCGTCCTTTTCCTTCATTATCTCGTACAGTCTCTGATTGCCCATGATAACTGTATCAAGCACTGTGTAATCGTCATACTTAAAGTGATCCTGCTCGAGTACCGAGAGTCTCTGATCCTTGGATATAATGACTTCACCGTTGGTAGGTTCAAGCTGTCCCGAGAGAATCTTGAGGAAAGTAGACTTACCGGCACCGTTTGCTCCGATCAGACCGTAGCAGTTGCCCTCTGTGAATTTGATCGTCACATCCTCAAATAAGGCCTTCTTGCCTACACGGAATGTCAAATGTGAGGTTGATATCATTATATTGTCCTTTCATAGCTGATAATTGCGTGTTAACTAAACGATAAGTATAGCAAAAAGACCTCGTACTGTCTATGTGATAAGATGCATAAAAGGCAGTTTGCTGAGAATGTTTAGATTTGTTTTATACATACAAAATATAAACATGAAAATTGTTGAATTTAAACAAAAAGAAAACTTTTTATCGTTGACAATAATATACCCTGATGATAACATGAGTGATATCGAAATCCTATAAATCAGCACAAGGACTATAGGGTAAAATTGTGCAATTCGACCAAAAAACGGTCGCCATAAAATTATTGATTCTTTTACGGAGGAACTAAGCAGTGGCACTTAAGAAGAAGACGATTCCTGATTTTCTCAAGATGAAAGAGGAAGGACAGAAGGTAACATGGATAACAAGCTATGATTATCTTACAGCAAAGTATGTTGAGAGATCCGGAATGGATATGATCCTTGTCGGTGACTCAATGGGAATGGTTCAGCTTGGCTATGATACTACCTTCCCGGTAACCATGGATGACATGATCAGAAGCTGTCAGGCGGTAAGAAGAGGTGCACCGAATACATTTATAGTAGGCGATATGCCTTATATGTCATATCAGGAATCTGATGAGGAGGCTATTGCAAATGCAGGCAGATTTATCAAGGAGAGCGGATGTGACTGCGTAAAGCTTGAGGGCGGGACAGAGCTTATAGTTGAGCGTATGCGTGCTATTACTCAGGCAGGTATCGCAGCTATCGGCCATATCGGACTTACACCTCAGTTCATGGCTCAGATCGGCGGATACAAGGCTCAGGGTAAGTCAGCCGCTGCTGTTGCCAAGCTTATCGATCAGGTTAAGAAGCTTGAGGAGGCAGGCGCATGGGCTGTTCTTATCGAGGGAGTTCCTACAATTGCAGGCAAGGCTGTGCATGATGCGGTAAGTATCCCTGTATACGGAATCGGAGCAGGTTCACAGGTTGACGGACAGCTTATCATCTATGCTGATATGGCAGGATATTATGATGACTTCACACCTAAGTTTGTTAAGAGATATGCCGAGGTCGGCAAGGTGCTTCAGGATGCATTTACAGCTTATGTTGAGGAAGTAAGAAACGGAGCATTCCCTGAGGATGACAAGCATACCTACAAGATCTCTCCTGAAGAGGCAGCTGCCGTAGAAAAGCTGATGGAGAAATAAAATATAATAAAAGCGTACACTTATAGGTCGGAGGAATTTCCTTCGGCCTTTCTTTCTGCCTAACGATTAAAGCCCGGCTGCATTTCTTCTTTAATTTACTTAACGATTAAATACGGATTGCTTCGTACTACAGTTCGGCAAAAATCAGTAAATTTTGTGAAATATCCGGGTAAATTGTGACTAATAAAAAGCTTTATGTTAAAATCAGCTAACAAAAAATATTGACAGGGTGAAAAAATTTGGAAGAAAAGAATTACAAATCAGAAGAGAAGGATTCGGAACAAATAAGGGTTTCGGAAAAATCGGAAAAGAAAAACACGGAAACGATAATACGCATGACGGTGGGGATATTAGGTATGTTTATTATGCCTATTGTTTCCTTTTATCTGTTTGAGACGGTCACCGGCAATCTGGCTTATATAGAAACAACTGAGATCATATTTAATATATGCTGGAGCTATGTGCTGTATCTTACAGTCTTCGGAATAAGCGGTTCGACAAGGATAACTATACCCTTGGTTTCGATATTTCTCTTAGCATTGTCTATTGCAGAGACCTTTGTAATGGAATTTCGTTCGAGACCTATAACGGTATGGGATATAACTGCTTTCGGCACTGCGGTATCGGTAACAAAGAATTACAGCTTTGAGCTTAGCAATGCCATGAGGCTGTCTATAGGAGCAGTGCTTGGTGCAGATATAATATTTATATTTTATCCGTTTAAGCTAAGAGGCAGGAAACAGAGACTCGGAGCATTTGCCGGCTGCGCTGCGGCGGTCGTCGGATATTCATTTATGTTCTTCACATATATTATGCCGAGTCGTAATTATGAGATAAATATCTGGGATATCAGCAGCACATATGAAACCAAGGGCTATCTACTGACAACCGCTTTATTTGAGAAATATATAGTAGCTTCGCCGCCTCCGGGATACAGCCGCAGTGAGCTTGCCTCGATAATTGCGCCGTATACCGATGAAGGGGAGGCAGAGTCCGGCACTGATAACAGAGAGAACGGTGATGCTTCGGAAGATGCAGGAGCAGCTGTTGGATCGACAACAGAGCCGGTAAATATTATCTGTATCATGAATGAGAGCTTCTCAGACCTCAGTGTGGCAGGTGAGTTTGATACCAATACAGCATATCTTCCGTATTGGTACAGTATAGATAAAAATGCGATAAGGGGAAGCTTATGCGTGCCGGTATTCGGAGCAATGACAGCGAATACCGAATTTGAATTCCTTACAGGTGACAGTATATCGGTGCTGCCGTATGCAACCTGTGCATACCAGTTTAATGTCCATCCCGGTGAATATTCGCTTGTATCGACATTAAAAGATCAGGGATATTATGCAGTTGCCATGCATCCTTACCCGAGAGAAAACTGGAACCGTTCCAATGTGTATACCTTCATGGATTTTGATGAGTTTTATGATATTGATGATTATGAGGGAGCAGAGGAGCTTAGGAATTATGTGAGCGACAAGGCTGACTTTGAAAAAATAATCGAGACTGTGGAGGCTAAAAACGATCCGTCGGATAAATTGTTCGTGTTCAATGTGACCATGCAAAATCATGGCGGATATGATACCGCATTTGATAATTTTGATCAGGAGGTCGAACTTACAGGAGAGCTTGCGGGGAAATATCCCGAGGCTGACAGATATCTGTCCCTGATCAAGAAAAGTGATGATGCCTTCAGATATCTTACGGAATATTTTGCACAGTCAGATGAACCGACTATGATAGTTATGTTCGGAGATCATCAGCCCGGAGTTGAGGATGAGTTTTATGATGAGATAGCAGGCATGAGCTCGGATGAGGTGCCGATAGCCGACCGTATAATGTGGTATCAGACCCCGTTTATGATATGGACCAATTATGATATGCCATATGAAAATGTCGGAAAATTAAGCTCGTTATTCCTTTCAAGCTATGTGCTTAAGGCTGCCGGACTTAAGATGACTCCGTATAATAAGCTGCTGCTCGATCTGTCCCAAAAGGTTCCTGTGATACATCCGAACGGCTGTTATGATAATGAAGGCAACTTCTATACACATGATGAGTCTGTTATGAGTTCAATCTGTCCGTATTACAAAGAGATACTTAATTACAAATATCTCTCCTATAATCACAGCCTGGATCAGAAAAAGTTCACACAGGCATTTGCTTTGGATGTGAAGTGATAAATGTAATAGGAAATTTAAGCTGCTCTGCGGTATGTGCACTCCTGCCGGGGGAAAATGCCGCAAGCAGCATTTGGCGCGAGAATGTGCCAAGGCATATTCTTTTTATGAAATCAGGTTGACTGTCGTGAACTTAGTGGGTAAACTTAAGCTTCGTTAAAATGATTTTACGGAGGTTTGCAAATGCAGACAGACAGCGCATCAGATAAGAATTTTGTTAATGCTTCCGCATCGCCGGAAGTGAAAAAATCAGCCGATGAACGTGCACATAAGCTTGTTATGGCAGGAATGCTCTCGGCTGTGGCTTTTATACTTATGTTTATTGATTTCCCGATACCGATGCTTATGCCGGCTTTCGTCAAGATGGATATATCTGACCTTCCGGCCCTGCTCGGAGCCTTTGCACTCGGACCTGTATACGGAGTGATAATAAGCTTACTTAAGAATCTGCTTATTATAGTTATAAAGGGATCAACAACGGCATGCACAGGAGAACTGTGCAACTTCCTCCTCGGAGCCGTGTTCTCTGTTGTTGCGGGAGTTATTTATAAGCTTAACAAGAACAGACACGGAGCGTTGATCGGAGCTGTGGCAGGCGCTGCGGCAATGGCTGTATTAAGTCTTCCTATCAATTATTTTATCTCATACCCGGCCTATGTTAAGTTCTACGGTTTACCGCTGGATGTGATCATAAGCATGTATCAGGCGATACTTCCTTCGGCAGATACTCTGCTTAAGTGCCTTGTTATCTTCAATATGCCGTTTACCTTGGTTAAGGGACTTATAGATGTTGTACTTTGCTTCATGATATATAAGCCGCTTTCTCCGATACTTCACGGAAGAAAGCATTGATGAGGCTTACTATATAAGGATTTGGCAAGTATTGCAGCTTGCAATGTCTTTGGAAAATTGCTAAAATTCATACCATAAAACCTATGTGGATTTTTTTAATGCCGGGATCATCGACATTATTTTCGCCACACAATTGCCGAGAGGCAGTTGTGTGGCTTTTTTAATCGATAATTATAGAAAAAAGAAAAGAGGAAAGGGACGGGAAAAATGAGCGATCAGACATTTATGAAGGAAAAACCTATATTGCCGCTGGTGCTGTCCATGTCAATACCTATGGTTATGTCTATGGCTGTAAATGCGGGCTATAACATAGTTGACAGCTTCTTTGTTGCAAAGATGGGAGAGGAGGCGATGACAGCCTTATCTCTGGTATATCCGATGCAGAACCTTATAGGTGCCGTTGCCATAGGTTACGGAGTAGGTGCCTGTTCGGCAATCTCTTTTTTTCTGGGAGCGAAGTGCGGACGTGAGGCTGATGCCTCGGCAACTATAGGATATATCATTTCCTTTATTCATGGCGTGATACTTGCTGTATTGTGCATTTTAGGCATAAGACCGTTTCTTGGGCTGTTTACCGAATCGGAGCTTATAGTCGAGTACGGATGCCAATATGCCTATATAGTATTTGCATTTTCACCTATATTCAGCATGGGCATGCATGCCGAGAAGGTGCTTCAGGCGGCGGGACGTATGACCGATACCATGCTTTGCATGCTTGCAGGCTGTATATTCAATATAATCGCAGATCCTTTGCTGATATTCGGCATAGGACCTTTTCCGGAGCTTGGTATAAGAGGTGCGGCTATAGCGACCGGACTCGGATATGTCGTGGCGTTCAGTCTGTATGTCGGAGCCGGAGTGATAAGACCGCTGCCGTTAAGGATAAGGATAGGAGAATACCTTTCGGCTTCGGCTCTTATCGGTGATGCCAAGAGCGAACATTCGATAATCAGGCGCATATATGCTGTAGGCATTCCGGCGGCACTTAATCTGGCATTGCCTTCACTGCTTATCTCATCTCTTAACGCTATACTTGCGGGCTTTTCGGAAGGATATGTGCTTGTGCTCGGAGCATATTATAAGCTTCAGACCTTCCTGTATCTGAGTGCAAACGGAATCATTCAGGGAATAAGACCTATAGTGGGCTACAATTACGGAGCGCAGGAATATGAGAGAGTCAGGAAGACGGAAAGTGTTACTCTCGGTATGTGTGTGTTGATAATGGCTGTCGGTACGGTGCTTTGTCTGCTTATACCGGATAAGCTTATAGGACTTTTTACAAGTAATACGGAGACTGTCGGATATGGAATGTCTGCGCTCAGGATAATCTCGGCAGGATTTGTGTTCTCGGCTGTGTCTGTCACTATATCCGGCGTGCTTGAAGGCGTAGGAAAGGGCAGCAGTTCGCTTGTTATATCATTGTGCAGATACATTATTATCATAATACCTGCCGCATTTATATTAAGCCGCATGATCGGAGCAAACGGTGTATGGCACGCATTCTGGATAAGCGAGCTTCTTACTGCACTTATTTCGTTCAAGCTCCGTCCTGTCAAGTAAAGAGGATTAAGCATTTTCAAAGACAAAGACAGTCATAAAAGCACTGTATAGTATCATATTATTTATAAGTATAGTACCATTTATGGGCAAAAGCCGAGAAAGTACTTGAATAGCATATGGACTTGTGGTAGAGTAAGCGCAACTACTTTAACCCAATGAAGCGTTAGGAATCTTAAGGGAGACCGAACGCGGAGGGCGCTTTGGAGAATTCCATTAAATTGGATGCCGAAGGTGTAAGGTACATTGATACCGAATCTCTCAGGCAAAAGAACGAAGCTGCATGTCGGAAGTTATTTAACTTTTACAGGTATTTATGCATGAGTTCTTGAGCCGCCGGAAACGGAGCGGCTCTTTTCTTTTGTCAAAAACAGCAAGGTCAGTCATTATATATCATAACGGCTTATTATCAACTGACGGTTTGCTGCGATCGACACAAAGAAGATACTCATATGTCGATATACAGCAGAAAGTAGTTGGGCTTTCTCCAAGGTGACAGCAAATCAAAAAGGGGGATCTTAATATGCTGTTATCTATTGTCCAGACGATCAATTCATATCTGTCTGACTACGTACTTGTTATTCTGCTCCTGGGAGTAGGCTTTTGGTATTCGGTGAAGACCGGCTTTGTGCAGATCAAATACTTCGGATACGGAATGAAGAAGACTTTCGGAGAGCTTAATCTCTTTGGTAAGAAGCATGATGCGGGAATGTCTTCCTTCCAGGCACTTGCTACAGCCATTGCGGCACAGGTAGGTACCGGTAATATCGTCGGTGCCAGCGGAGCTATCCTTACAGGTGGTCCGGGTGCGATATTCTGGATGTGGATCATTGCTTTCTTCGGTATGGCAACCATCTATGCCGAGGCTACACTTGCTCAGGAGACAAGAGTGGTAAGAGAGGACGGAAGCATCCACGGAGGTCCGGTTTACTATATAACTACCGCATTCAAGGGAGGCTTCGGAAAATTCCTTGCTCACTTCTTTGCCATAGCAATTATCCTTGCACTCGGATTCTTCGGATGCATGGTTCAGTCCAACTCTATAGGCTCGACTATCAGTACAGCCTTCGGAATACCGTCATGGGTAGTGGGAATCGTGCTTGTTATCTTCTGCGCGGCCATCTTCCTTGGAGATGTTAAGAGACTTGCTTCGGTTACAGAGAAGGTAGTGCCTATCATGGCACTGGTTTTCCTTATCGGAGGACTTGCAGTACTTGTTATCAGAGCAAAGTATCTTCCAGAGACCTTCGGAATGATATTCAAGTATGCGTTTAAGCCTGATGCTATTATCGGCGGAAGCTTCGGATATGCACTTAAGACAGCGCTGAGCCAGGGTGCGAAGAGAGGACTCTTCTCAAATGAGGCAGGTATGGGTTCAACACCTCACGCACATGCGCTTGCTAATGTTTCATGCCCGCATGAGCAGGGCGTGGTTGCTATGGTAGGTGTATTTATCGATACCTTCGTAGTACTTACACTTAATGCACTTGTTATTATCTCTACACTTTATACAAGTGACGGAATACTTGCAAGCGGCGTTATTCCGGAGGGAATCGGCAAGGCGAACCTTGCACAGACAGCCTTTGGTACAGTATTCGGAGAGCAGTTCGGTGCTATGTTCGTTGCAATATGCCTTTTCTTCTTTGCCTTCTCAACCATACTCGGCTGGAATCTTTTCGGAAAGATCAATGTGATCTGGATGTTCGGAGATAAGGGCAAGGTAGTTTATACCGTTATTGCACTTATATTCATCTTCCTCGGTACACTTACTTCAAGTGACCTTGTATGGGAGCTTTCCGACATGTTTAACCAGCTTATGGTTATTCCTAACGTTATCGCTTTGTTTGCGCTTACCGGCATGGTGGTTGCAAGCGTAAAGAGCGTTAAGAAGAATTAAAAATTAAATAAAAGAATCTGAATAAACAGATTTAGACGAAGCGGATATGTCCGGCTGAAAGCCTTGGATATATCCGCTTTTTAGCGCATAAACGGAATCGGAAACAATCCGTATAATGCGCAAAAAGAAAGAACAAAACATCATATATTCTTAAGAATAAACTAATTGACTAAAACGAAAGCAGAGTGTATCATCTGTACTACGATGATTAGTACAGTTAATACGCTTATCACTTTGACATTTCCGGAAACGGATTAAGCCGCAGTGAAGGCTGTGAGCGCTGTAATGCTGCACAGATGCGTATAACGTAGCCGGATATACAGAGAAAGGAAGATCTGTATGATATTTTTGGATCAAATGGACAGAAGACCTATCTATGAACAGATAGTCGAGAAGATGTCCGAGCTCATGATCCGGGGAGCTTTGAGTGAGAACTGTCCTTTGCCGTCGGTAAGAAATCTGGCGGCAGAGCTTTCGATCAATCCCAATACGGTTCAGAGAGCTTACATTGAGCTTGAACGGGAAGGATACATCTATTCGGTCAAGGGCAAGGGCAGCTTCGTATCTCCTCTGGATGATATCAGAGACAGGAAATGTGAGGAGCTTTTGTCGGAGATAAGAGCAGACATAGGCAAGGCTGTTCAGGCCGGAATCAAGGAAGAAGAGCTTATTGCCGAGGTGAGGGACATTTACAGTCAGGCTAAGGGAGAAAAAAAACATGATTGAAGTAAGCGGACTTACAAAGACCTTCGACGGCTTTGTTGCCGTGGATGATCTGAATCTTTGCATCAGGGATTCGGCGGTATTCGGGCTTGTCGGAACCAACGGTGCGGGAAAGAGTACATTTTTAAAGATGGCTGCGGGAATCATGAAGCCCGACAGCGGCAGTGTCAGGATAGACGGTACCGATGTATATGAAAATACCGAGGTCAAGCAGAATCTATTCTATATATCGGATGATCAGTATTTCTTTGAAAATGCCAAGCCGAGAGAAATGACGAATCTGTACAGACTGGTATATCCGGATTTTGATATACACAGGTTTGACATGCTGATCGATTCGTTTGAACTCCCTAAGGACAGGAAGATCAATACCTATTCAAAGGGAATGAAGAAGCTGCTGGCCGTTATATACGGATTATCGGCAAAGACAAAGTATCTGTATTGCGACGAGACCTTTGACGGACTCGATCCGGTAATGCGCCAGGCAGTCAAGAGTCTTATAGCGGGAGATATGGCGGACAGAGGACTTACTCCGGTAATAAGCTCACACAACTTGAGAGAGCTTGAGGATATATGTGATCATGTGGGACTTCTTCATAAGGGAGGAATACTTCTTTCGGAGGAGCTTGACGATATGAAGCTCAATATCCATAAGGTACAGTGTGTGCTTAAGCCGGGGATGACGGAAGCCGATATCAAGGGACTGGATATCATTATATGTGAGAAGAGAGGAAGTCTGCTGACACTGACGGTAAGAGGCGGCGAGGAAGAGATAAATGCAGTCATAGGAGGACTTGAACCTGTATTCTATGAGACTGTGCCGCTCACTCTCGAAGAGATATTTATCAGTGAAACGGAGGTGAAGGGCTATGACATCAAAAAGCTCATTCTTTGATCTGATGAAGGAAAACTTTAAGAGAAGGATAGCGCTTCCGGCAATTGCGACATTGATGTTTTTCTTTGTAATGCCTATAGCATCACTGCTCGTATCCGACAATTACTTAAGACAGCTTGATATCGGAGCGAGTGCGGTTGATATTGCCAATGCCAAGGCGTGGATATACAGAGATTTTATTAATACACATAATGCTGCGGGCGGACTGCTTGTTTTGCTCATCTTGCTTGCGCTTATATCGGGAATATCGGCATTTTCATATCTGCATAACGGCAGAAAGACGGATTTTTATCACAGCCTGCCGATAAGCAGAAACAGACTCTATGCGGTTGCAGCAGTCAACAGCATATTGATGGTGGGAATACCGTATCTTATCATGGCAATCGCCTCGGCGCTGATAATCGGAAGCCGCAGCGGACATGCCGGCTGCTTAAGCTATGCGCTTATCAATTATCTGTACGGAATGTGCTTCTTCATACTGTTCTTTGCGACGACAGTACTTGCCATGATGCTCACGGGCACAAAGCTTACAGGTATTATGGGAACAGCGGTATTGCTGTCCTACGGTCCGGCAGTATACGGGGTCATTGAGATGATGAAGAGCCTGTATTACTGGAGCTATTATCAGGACAGTGAGAGGATAGAAGAGATAAGCTCGTGGCTATCTCCGGTGACCTGGGCAAGTATGTCGGGAAGCTCTATGCCTGTACGCGCACTCGTATCACTTGCGGCAGCGGCGGTATTGATGGCAGCATCACTCATGCTCTACCGGGTAAGAAGATCGGAAGCGGCTGGAACTTCTATGGCGTTTAAGAAAACAGAGGCTCCGATAAAGCTGCTTATTACTGTTCCTACGGCACTTGCGGCAGGTGCGCTGATGGGAAGCATAGCGGGTAATTCGGATGCATGGACAGTCTTTGCAATAGTTGCAGCTACTGTAATAGTTCACTGTATTATCGAGATAATATACAATGCGGACTTCAAGAAGCTTTTTGCGCATAAGCCGCATATGGCAATATGTCTGATAATTTCGCTGGCAGTATTTGCATTTTTCAGATTTGATGTAAGCGGCTTTGATGATTATGTGCCGGAGGACAGCAAGATAGAGTCTTCGGCGGTATATTCATCCTCTATAGAAAACATTTACGGAAATGAAGATAATGTAGTTTATGATGATGAGTACGGCGGTGCACGTCTAAAGCATGACAGAGACGAAATAGATGTGCTTTGCGATATGAGGCTCGCTGATACGGAAGCTGTCAAGGCTGTTGCATCTGCAGGAATAGCGCGTATACAGGAGCTTAGAGCTAACGGAGCAAAGGCGGGTGACGGTATCTATAATGCTGTGATACAGCCAAGACGCCAAGACGGAGCGGCAGAGGAGTCTCAGAACATCAATATGATCCTGCTTGCATGGCATCTTAATAACGGTAAGACTGTGTACAGACATTATAGCTATGATCTGGCTGATACAGGAGTGGAGCTTGAGAAGATCTGCAACAGCCGCGAATTCAAGACTGCCGTATATCCTATACTCGCAAGAAGCGAAGAGTATGTAAAGGAGATAAGCGGAGTTAATTTCAAAGATGAATTCGGCTGTCACAGGATAGATCTCGGAGCGTATTCGGAAAGCGAACGCAGCGAAATTATCGCAAAGCTCTTTGAAACTTATACCAAGGAGCTTTCGGAGCTCAGTATAGAGACACGCAGGAAGGAATCGCCTGTAGCCGCATTGCAGTTTAAACATAAGGACTTCCAGGCGGTAGCGGATGAGATCAGAAAAAATGACGGATATCTGGGAATGCTTAACCAGAGTGGTTATTATCCTTTGTATCCTTCATTTACAGGAACCATCAAGCTGCTGGAGGAGTACGGTGTTATCCTGAATAAGGGAATAGATCCCGACGGAATTACTCAGATAACTCTTACGGACGGACGCGGATATTATTATGACGAAGACGGAAGCAAGCTTAATGTGACCAAGGAACCGCTTATCGTTACCGATAAGGATGAGATCAGAGAGATACTGGACAGCGTGGTACTCTATGTGGACACCAATAATGTCTTTAATCCTCAGTATTACGGTGTGGGCGTCGGCGTTACGTTTAACACAGCTAAAAAGACAAGCTATGATTATGTTGACGAAGAAAGCGGAATACCTGCCGAAGAATACATAAGTGACGGAACAGCGGATACCTATTCACATGAGACCGCAAGTATGGCATACGTTGATTATTCGGAGACAAAAAATATAGATCTTACTTTTGATGCCGATAAGATACCTGAATTTGTTAAGCAGTATTTTGAGATAAGTGATGAACAGCTTAGCAGGGATTCAGACATAACAGCATGGTAAAGGAGTTTATAATGAAAAAGAATATTAAATATCTTGTAACAATGACAACACTTGCACTTGCAGTAGCCGCAAGCACAGGCTGCGGAAACAAGAATGTCGAAAAGGAAACAACTGCCGGTGCGGCAGTTATAGAGTCTGAGGTCGATACCGAAAATGAGACTAAGGATTCCGTGGTTGAGGTCGAGACAAGTACCGAAGCAGAGTCGGAGTCGGATGAATATTTCACAGAGGATCCGATAAGCAGATTCGGAACAGTAGAGAGCGTTGATCCGGACAGCATGAGTCTCGTTATCGACACAGAGTATGATGAGGATGTCAAGAAGGCAAATCCTTCGGGTGCGGAGTCTGAGTCTATGATATACAACCTGACCGAGGAGGTTCCGATCATTGACGCTTCCACAGGTGAGCCTATAGAGCTTAAGGACGTACAGCCGGGAAGTTCGGTGCTTGCATGGACAGGAGACACCATGACACTCTCGCTTCCGGCACAGGTAAATCTCCAGGCGCTTATAACAAATCTCCCGGCAGATGCATCCGGACCTATGTATATGGTGGTAAAGGGTGCAGAATGGAGCAAGGACGACAAGACTCTTACGATCAAGGACAATGAGGGCAACAAGTGGACTGCTTTGGATGATAAGGTTCAGGTAGTGCCGTTCAGGACAAAGCAGATCGTTAAGCTTCAGGATGTTAAGGCAGGAAGCCGTATCATGGTATGGGGCTCAGGCGAGGAAAATGCATCCGAGGGCGAATTATCCAAGATCATGCTCTTAAGCAGTGCAGAGTAATGGCTTATGCCGCTTTATAATTATTTTATGGTTTATTAACAGACTGTTTATATTAAGCACACCTTGAATTCACACTGAAGCTATATCTTATTAACATCGAGATCAGGAAAACCGCTTAAGCGGAATGGAGTCGGGTAAGGCGGCAGCTGTGGACGAAAGGGATGCCGATGAGGAATCGGTCCTAACCGATCGGAACAGAAAGTCAGAGATGTTTGTGAGACTTTATTCGATCCGGGATTTTGATAATTACGGAATTGTCTGTTAAAGCGCGATACAGTTAGCGCTTAGTATGACTATAATACCTTCGCAAAAGAACCGACTGATACACAGCCGGTTCTTTTGCATAAGTGTTGGTTTATATAGCTTTATAAGCCTGCCTTTAATTTTCTTCCGGCAGCATTCTGCTCTTTCATGGCTTTAATGTAGCCCTCGGCAGTAATACTCTTGTCACGGCACTTCCATTCTGTGGTCTTGGCAGCGAAGTCGAGCATCTTGGCAAATTCGGACTCGTCGATCTCTATATCGTCGAAGCATACAGGAAGTCCGATCTTATGGTTGAATTCCATGATACGGTCACGGAGCTCATACTGCTTGTCATAAGTGAGCAGACAAAGTACGCCGAGTGAGACTATCTCACCGTGGAGATGCTTATCTCCCTTCTTGGTTACGGCAGAGCCGTAGTAGACTATATGAGCAAGTGATGAATTGTAATAGTAATCCGGAAGCTTGGAAACCATATTTGAAACCAGTCCTGTGGATATGATTATATCAAGCACGGTCTGCTCGAGAGCTTCCGAAGCCTGCTTGGATTTGCAGGATTCAAGTGCGGCTGCACCATATGTGAGCAGCGGATCGGTGCAGATCCGGCTCAGCTGTACACCCATGAGCGGCGTATGAGTAAGCTTGTCGCCACGGCTTGAAAAAACAGCTTCGCATTCCTTTGACAGAGCATCACCTATACCTGCCCACAGCAGCTCATACGGGGAATCGGCAATTATGGCCGAATTGATAAATGTATGGTCTGCGAGCTTTGGATAGTAATACTCTCTTAAGCTGCCGTCTGTGTTGTAGATAACACTGATAGCAGTGACTGCGGCACAGTTGCTGCCTACGGTCGGGAAGGTGAAGAGAGGCTTATCAAGCTTATCGGCAACATATTTGCAGGTGTCGCAGGCTCTGCCGCCTCCGACGCCGAATATGATGTCGGCGTTTTTGACATTTTCATTGGCAATAAGCTTATCGCCGTTTTCATATGTGGAATTACCGCCGTAAGGAATAAAATCAAGAATTTCAAGCTTTGAACCGGCAATTCCGTCAAGTATGGCCTGCTTGGCTTTGGACATGGCTGTCACTCCGCCGATAACAACAACCTTATTGCCGTAAAATCTTGCAAAATAAGGAATTTCATTGTAACAATCCGCACCGATGGAATATCTCGGCAAACATAAGCTGTAACTCACTGTATTGTACTCCTTCTCTTTTTATTAAGTATTTTAAACGTCATTATATAACTATCTTTTTCATTGTCAAACATTAACATTATGTAGAGCTGAAATTTGTCGATAATGTACAGAATGACTTTGTGACATGACTTGTTAATTGGATTTAAAATGACTATAATCAACGCAAATCTACAAGAAAAGAGACATACTATGGCAAAGCAAAAGGAAATAAAGACTAATGTAATGAGGCTGCTGGACAAAGCCAAAGTAAGCTATGAGCACAGGGAATATGAGGTCGATGAAAATGATCTCTCGGGCAGTCATGCCGCGGATGAGCTCGGAGTCGATCACAGCACTCTCTTCAAGACTCTGGTGCTTCACGGAGACAAGACCGGATATCTTGTATGTGTGATACCTGTGGATGAGGAAGTGGATCTCAAGAAGATAGCCAAGGTCTCAGGCAATAAGAAGACGGAGATGCTCCCTATGAAGGAGCTGCTGCCGACTACAGGATATATCAGGGGTGGCTGCAGTCCTATAGGCATGAAAAAGCAGTTTCCTACATATATTAATGAATCTGCAAAGGAACATGAGATCATAGGCGTCAGCGGAGGACAGCGGGGTGTACAGATATTACTGTCACCGGCGGATCTTGCCGGATATATTCATGCGGAATTTGCGGATATAATTGTGTGATATTGGATAAAAAGGCTTTAAAACGGGCATTTTTTTGACTTGACAGCCTATTTATAGTAAAATGTTCAATGGCTTTTTAGCTTATTGTACATATGAGATATCTGAAACATGCTTTAAACAAAATTATAAGTATAATAATTATATCGGCACTTTTGTGTCCGGTATTTTCGCTGCGTTCTTATGCCCTCGAAAACTGGGCAAGCAATGTATACGTGGCGTCCGAAGGAGCCTGTCTCATGGATGCCGATACCGGCGTTGTGCTCTATGGCAAGAACGAGGAGACAGCATATTATCCGGCTTCCATTACGAAGGTTATGACAGCACTTCTTACTATAGAGAATTGTGATAACCTAAGCGAGCAGGTCACATTTTCATATGATGCCGTGCATATAGAGGAGGAGAACTCCACCATCATAGGAGCATCCGAGGGAGATAAGCTCTCCGTGCTTGACTGTCTATACAGTCTGTTGTTTCAGTCGGCAAACGAGGTTGCCAATGCACTTGCGGAACATGTGGGGGCAAAGCATCCGGAGCTTAAGGAGGACGGGATGAGTGACCGCGACGTGTTCATTAAGATGATGAATATGAGGGCGAAGGAGTTAGGCTGCACCGGTACGCATTTTAATAATCCGTCGGGACTTACCGATTCGGAGCATTATGTTACGGCTCATGATATGTGCCGTATACTGGCAGCGGCAGTCAAGAATGATACCTTCCTTGATATAGAGAGTCATACTTACTGGACACATGCGCCTATAAGACGTTATCCGGATGCAAACGATCCGTGGAATACCGTGTATGCCAAGCATGCCATGCTTAAGCGTAATTCAAGCCAGTATTACAGCGGTACACTTGCAGGTAAGACAGGATATACGATGACTGCCGGCAATACACTTGTTACGGCGGCACGAAGAAACGGAATGACGCTTGTCACCTGTGTGCTGAATGCTCATGCCAATCATTACAATGATACACGCCGGCTTATGGATTTCGGCTTTGATAACTTCACCTCGCTTAAGGTGATAGATTATGATGATACCAATTCGGCAATAGCATCGGATTTCAGGATCAGCGGTATTAATATGGTTGATTCCAAGACTCTGGGCATAGATCCGGACACACGTATAACCATACCAAAGGGCGGAAATTACATTGAAGTGAGAAAGAGTCTTGAGGTCAGCGAGGATACCGACGGGAACAGCACGGCAAGCCTCATTTATTCTTACGGAGACAGAACGGTCGGAGCGGCTAAGCTCAAGCTTATCAATATAGGAGACGGAAGCGAGCTATATGAAGAGGCAAAGACGGATCCGCTGCTTGCCAATGCACTGGGAATAAAGACCGACGCAGAGCTTGAAGCGGAGTCTGAGAGCGAGAGAGCAGCAGAAGAATCTTCGGTAAATGAAGCCGAATCATCGGAAGGCAGCGAAGCTGACGGAAATGAAGCAAGCGTAAACGGAGACGGCGATAAGATACAGCAGGATTCCGAGACTGCTTCTATAGCGGATGAAGCTGCCGAAACAGCAAAAGAAAATACAGATAATGCAAAGATGAAAAATATGGGCTCGGACGGCAAGGATACAGAAGGAGTTCCGGGAGATCGGATCGATAAAGGAGAGCTGTTAAAAAAGCTTGGATTCGGAGCTGTGGCTGTGATAGTTGTATTGTTCCTGCTCATTATCTGTAATACCTTCAGGGACAGACGGCAGGCAGAGCGCAGAGCCCGCCGCAGGGCAGCCAGAATGAAACGCACAAAGGATATGACCGGCACTCAGCAGATACATATGGATCTTGAGCTGCAGCGCAGATCAAGGAAAAAGGATAAGAAGAGGAGAAAAAAGTGACATTTTTCGGAAAGAGAAAGCTCGGAGCTATCATACTCGGTACAGCCTGTGTCTGTGTGCTTGCAGCTTGTACCGCCAATGAATCCAATATCTCTGAGGCAAGATCCGGAGATACGGATGAGGAGACGATAGTTTCGATAGAAAATGACAACAGCGCAGAGACCGAACCGGTTATAGGCATGAACCTTGACGGTGAGCTGCTGCCGGTGCTTGAGGGAGTAACTACCGCAGAAGATAATTCGGTGCTTGCTCCGGCTTATCTCAAGGTGGGCGAACAGCATCAGACGGTATTACAGCTTCAGAAACGACTCATGTCATTGGGATACATGGATAACGATGAGCCGACAACCTATTACGGAGCGGCTACAGCCGATGCAGTCAAGAAGTTTCAGCGTCAGCTGGGTATGACTCAGGACGGAATATGCGGAATCGAGACCTGGGACAGCCTCTTCAGCGGTTCGGCACCTTATTACAAGGTCAAGAACGGAGATGACGGTCAGGATATCGTTTTGATACAGCAGAGACTCTATCAGCTTGGCTATCTTACGGATGATTCTGCTACGGGGCACTTCGGAGATACTACCGAGGCTGCTGTTAAGAAGATGCAGGAACGCAACGGACTTACCGTAGACGGTGAGGTCGGAAAGGATACCATTAACCTGCTGTATTCGGATGAAGTCAAGGCTAATCTTATAGGACTCGGTGAAAAATCCGAGCTTGTAAAGCATTATCAGGAAAGACTTAAGGCACTCGGCTATCTCAGAGATGAGCCGGACGGAAATTTCGGAGGAGGTACCGAGAAAGCTGTCAGAGAATTCCAGTCACGAAACGACCAGATCGTGGACGGATATCTCGGACCTGATACAAGAAGTGCTCTCGATGATCCTAACGCTAAGCCGTTCGGACTCAGAGTGGGTGACTCTTCGGATTCTGTAACTACTGTACAGAAACGACTGAACCATTACGGATATCTGGCATCAAGACTTATTACCGGATATTACGGCTCAGCAACCGAGGCTGCAGTTAAGCAGTTCCAGAAGTATAATAATCTTACCCAGGACGGTAAGGTCGGAACTCAGACTATGGCAAAGCTTGAGTCAAGCAATGCCAAGAAGAAGCCTGCAAATGTTGCGGCAGCATCATCCGGAAGAAATAATACAGGTACTTCGGGAGGAAGCTCGGGAGGAAATAAGAATAATTCGGCAGGAGTCGGATCCGGCGGAGCAACAGTAAGCGGTTCGGCAGGAAATCTTATATCCATTGCAAGCTCCAAGCTCGGATGCCCGTATGTATGGGGATCAAAGGGACCTAATGCTTTTGACTGTTCCGGATTTGTATACTGGTGTCTCAATCAGGCAGGTGTAGGTCAGTCGTACCTTACCTCAAGCGGTTGGAGAAATCCGGGCAGATATCAGAGGATATCAAGTATCGATCAGGTACAGGCCGGTGATATTATAGTAGTAAGCGGTCACGTAGGAATCTGTGCGGGCGGCGGAACGGTCATTGATGCATCTTCGTCAAACGGCCGAGTAGTACACCGTTCGATCTCATCATGGTGGAGGAACAACTTCATCGTAGCATGGCGTATATTCGCTTAAACGGAGGAAATATGCAGAACACCATACTTGTTTGTGATGATGAAAAAGAAATAGTAGAAGCTATATCCATTTATCTGGAAGGCGACGGTTACAAGATCATAAAAGCATATGACGGTCAGGAGGCAGTAGATATACTTGCCTCCGGGACAAAGGTCGATCTTATCATCATGGATGTTATGATGCCCGGCATGGACGGAATTCATGCAACACTCAAGATCAGAGAGAAGCTTGATGTACCGATCATCATTCTGTCGGCCAAGTCGGAGGATAATGACAAGATACTCGGACTTAATATAGGTGCGGATGATTATATATCGAAGCCGTTTAATCCGCTCGAGCTTATGGCAAGAGTCAAGTCACAGCTCAGACGTTATATGCAGCTCGGCAATATAACAGGCAGTTCGTCACAGGCTGTTTATAAATGCGGCGGACTTACCATCAATGATGACAATAAGGAAGTATATGTTGACGGAGAGCTTATCAAGCTTACTCCTATCGAATACAATATACTCCTTATGCTGGTCAAAAATGCCGGCAAAGTATTCTCGATCGATGAGATATATGAGCAGATATGGAATGAGGAGGCTATAGGCGCGGATAATACCGTTGCCGTACATATCCGTCATATCAGAGAGAAGATCGAGATCAATCCGAGAGAGCCTAAGTACCTTAAGGTAGTATGGGGAGTAGGCTACAAGATCGAAAAACAATAATATGAAGCGCAGTGTAATAATCATCACGCATATCCTTGCAATAATGCTCGCCTTGGCGGGCTTTATTGCGTTACACGGATATTCTGTGGACGGAAGAGGAATAAGCAGTATCAATACCTCACATTTCGAGGATTCGATAAAGTTTTCAGACATGGTCAGCGAGGATCTCTCTAAGATAAGGAGACTTGCCGTGCTACAAAATGCTTTTGAGAATGACGGAGAGCTGGACACGGATATGCTTGTGGCAGGTGCGACTACCGTGAACGGAAACATTTCCTATACGGTGTCGGATATCATGAACATAGCAAAGACCTTCGGATATTCGATAGACTACGAAAGTAAGGAACTCAGCTATACCAAGGTTACGGAGGAGCCGAACAACTATCAGGTAAAACTGCACTATAAGGCATATGATCCTTATTACTTTGATAATATAACCCCGGGTCCTTCACAGGGAGTAATGACCATCAAGGAACTGTGTATAGAGACTCTCCGTGCTGTGGCTGAGTACTATTCTCTGAGAAGTGTTTATGATGCCGAAGAGTCTAATTTCAAGTATAATGCGTATTTTGTAAGCAATGACAATGAGGATGTGTCTGTAGGCAATGTCGGAGAGAACGGATTCGATGCAGCAGGCTTCGGAAGATATCTTATAGTCAGCGACAGCATGGATATAAATACCAATATCAATCCAATCCCGTCAAATGTAATGCCGGATTCGTCGAGCTTTGGTTTCGGAGATACAGACGGCAATGTGTTGGAACTTGGAATAGATACGAGCTATCTCTATAACGACAGGTACAGGGAGGCCGCGGAGGATTACGGTGCATATATAGGGCGAGCCTATGCATGGCTTACGGCATTTGTTATAGGTTTAATAGTGAGTGCGATAAGTCTTGTTCTTGTCGTAAGAGACAAGAACTTCGCAAGCTCCGGAAGGATATATGCTCTCGATAAGCTTCCGGTTGAGGGCATGCTTGCGGTTCAGGCCTTTGCGGCAGTCTTTATCTATGCACTGTTCAGAGCAGCCCTCTACAACTTCATGGATGTATTTATAAATGAAGATGACTGGGGCTTCTGGTGCACAACAGTCAAATCCGTGATAGTATATGCATTTTTAGTTGGCGCAATGTGCTCGATGTACAGACGCTCGCATTACGGCGGAATGTTTAAGAATTCCCTGATAAGCAGGGCGATAGCAGCACTCGGGGATGAGAATGAAAATACCGTCAGGACCACACTTATCCCGTATGTACTCTATATTGCTGTAAATGCCGTATGTATAGGAAGCAGCGTATATTTTCTTACAAACGGATTTTTCAACAGGTATTATTATTTTGCGGCGATAATGCTCATCCTTTTTGCGGCCGCTTTGGATATCTACGCATATCTTACGGTCTACGGAAGAAACAGACAAAGAGGCAGTATCAATACGGCATTAAGACGTATTTCACAGGGTGAAGTAGGATATACTCTGGAGACCGATGGCTTTACCGGCGGAGAGCTTGAAGCGGTAGAGAGTATAAACAGCATTTCGGACGGTTTAAAGAGCGCACTTAATGAGCAGGTCAAGGCAGACAGACTGAAGGCGGATCTTATCACAAATGTTTCGCATGATATCAAGACACCGCTTACCTCGATAATCAACTATGTGGATCTGATCAAGAGAGAAAACATAGACAATGAAAAGGTAAGGGAGTATATAGATGTACTCGATAAGAAATCGGCAAGACTTAAGAATCTTACAGAGGATCTGGTCGAGGCATCAAAGGCAAGCTCCGGAAATATTAAGCTTGATATGTGTAAGCTTGATATGGCAGAGCTTGCGATACAGGCAGGAGGCGAATTCGAAGATAAGTTTGCCGCAAGACATCTTGAGTTCAATCTGAATACCGGAGACGGACCGGCCTATGTTATGGCAGACGGCAGACATCTCTGGAGAGTCTTTGAAAATCTACTCAATAATGCTGCCAAATATGCCATGGAGAATACGAGGATATATGCCGATGTGGAGCATATAGGAAGTGACTGTGTATTCTCGATCAAGAATATCTCGCAGTCAAAGCTCAATATATCACCGGAAGAGCTTACAGAGAGATTTATAAGAGGAGATGTGTCACGAAGCACCGAGGGTTCGGGACTCGGACTCAATATTGCACAGAGCCTCACCAAGCTTATGGGAGGCAGACTTGTTATCGAGATAGACGGAGATCTCTACAAGGCAAAGGTCATTATGCCTTGCTGTGGAGAAAAAGAGTCCGGAAGCTCTTCGGCATCGGTGACAGAATAAAGATTAGGAAACATAGGAATGAGAATAAGACATATTAAGGGAGTAGAGGAACTTATAGCCGCAGAGGAGCTTGTTATACAGAAGCCCGAAAATTGCAAGGGAAGATGGAGAGAAGAGGTCTTCGGAAATGCTGCCCCGCTTTTTCTTGAGATAGGCATGGGAATGGGCACGTTTATACGAACACACAGCTTTAATCATCCTGAAGTGAATTATCTCGGAATGGAACTTAATACCACCGTTTTATATAAGGCGGTAAACAGATACAAGAGCGAGAGAGCCGAACGTGCCGGGGAAGGAAGGGAAGCTGACAACCTCAGATTCATCAGGAACAATGCGAGATTTCTGGAAGAGTATTTTGAGGAAGGCGAAGTGGACAGGATATATCTTAACTTCTCTGATCCGTGGCCGAAGGAACGTTCTGCCGGTCGAAGACTGACTTCACCGCAGTTCCTTAAGCTCTATGACAGGATACTTAAAGCGGACGGATGTATCGAGTTTAAGACCGATAACAGAGGTCTTTTTGATTATTCTGTGGAAACGATACCGGCAAACGGATGGAAGATAGATGCGATTACTTATGATCTGCATAATGATGACAAGATGAATGCAGGCAATGTAATGACCGAGTATGAGGAGAAATTCTCATCTAAGGGAAATCCTATCTATAAGCTTATCGCAAGCAGAAAAGCTTAAGCATACCGCCCGCCGGAACCATACCTGATGTAAACTACACTTATGGTCAGCAAGGTAAAAAGAATATTAGCGCATAAACGGAATCTTAGCGCATAAACGGAATCGGAAAGATGAGGATGAGCAAGTTTACTTGCAATCATCCTCATCTTTTTGATTGCGTAACGGAAATGAGCACAAAGTGCCGATAGGCACGGGTGCGAATTTACGTAGGATCGCGAGAGTGCGAAGCACGAAGCAATCCGTATTATGCGCTAAACCCAAATTAAATAGAAAATGTAGAAAAAAAGCGCAGATGGATCGCGAGAGTGCGAAGCACGAAGCAATCCGTATTATGCGCTACTCCCACCATCAAAAGCGGTTGAGCGGAAATGAGCACAAAGTGCCGATAGGCACGGGTGCGAATAACTACATAGACAGCACTGGATTACAGGTGTCTTGACACCTATAAATAGCGGTGCTACAATCAGCTCACTGCTTGAAGCGTGCATCGGAGGATTCCGAAATGTGCGGCAGCTGTCATCTGATATCTGCTTGTAAGGCTTTAAGCATATTAAAACGGAAAAGAGGACATAGCTATCGTGTCTGCTATGAATGAATATTTTGATACAGTAATCGTCGGAACAGGAGCCGCAGGTCTCTACTGTGCACTCAATCTTCCGGAGCGCATGAAGATACTGCTCGTAACAAAGCAGAAGGCCGACGAGAGTGATTCCTTTCTTGCTCAGGGCGGAATATGTATGCTGTGCGGAGAAAACGACTACGAGCCGTATATGGAAGATACCATGCATGCCGGTCATTATGAAAATGACGTAAAAGCCGTGGATCTGATGATACGTTCATCTAACAGTATTATACGAGATCTTTTGCAAAGAGGAGTGGACTTCACAAGAAATCCTGACGGAAGCCTTGCATTTACACGAGAGGGAGCACATTCCAGACCAAGGATACTTTTCCATGAGGATATCACCGGAAAAGAAATAACACAGACTCTGCTGGATGAAGTAAGGACAAGAGACAATATCACGCTTCGTGAGGATACAATCATGCTGGATATTATAAATGATTCGGATGCCTGCGGAGGAATAGTGGCAGTAGGAAGCGACGGGGAGCCTTATACCATAGGAGCTGCGGCGGTAGTGCTTGCCTGCGGTGGTATAGGCGGTCTTTATAAGAACTCAACTAATTTTTCGCACATTACCGGAGATGCTCTGGCTATAGCCATGCGTCACAATGTTGTTGTTGAACATCTTGATTATATACAGATACACCCGACAACACTTTTCTCAAGAAAACCGGGCAGACGTTTTCTTATATCCGAATCCGTAAGAGGCGAAGGCGCACTGCTTTATGATAAAAACGGTGCAAGATTTACAGATGAGCTTCAGCCGAGAGATGTCTTGAGCGGCATTATAAATGCGCAGATGGAAAAGGACGGTACCGAATATGTGTTGGAAGACATGAGGCCGATAGGGGAAGAAACAATAAGGAAGCATTTTCCAAACATACTTGCCCGCTGCAGAGAGGAAGGCTACGATCCGCTGCATGAGCCTATACCTGTAGTTCCTGCGCAGCATTATTTTATGGGAGGAATAAAGGCCGACTTAAGCGGAAGGACAAATCTTCCCGGACTCTATGCCTGCGGTGAAACAAGCTGCAGTGGTGTTCACGGAAGAAACAGGCTGGCCAGCAACTCGCTTTTGGAGTCTCTGGTATTTGCACAGCGCGCAGCTGATGATATATTGTTCGGAGAGAGAAAAAAATTCAGCGGCAGTGCTCCGGAACTTTCGGTATACAGAGAGCAGGAACCGCTTTTTGAAGCATACCGCAGGGAAGTGCTTAATGCTATAGAAAGGATGAAAGCAAGCCATGAATGATATCAATTTAAAACTTAATGCCGACAGACTGATACTTGCTGCCTTGAGAGAGGACATGCCGGGAGAGGATGTTTCGACCAATGCGGTAATGCCTGCATACAGATTGGGAACTGTGAAACTTATTGCAAAACAGGAAGGCATTATAGCGGGACTTGATGTTTTCGCAAGAGTATTTACTTTGCTTGATGAAAGTACGAGCTTTGATTTTAAGTGCAGTGACGGAGACAAGGTGCATCCCGGTGAGATTCTCTGTGTTATTACGGGAGATATCAGAGTGCTGCTTTCCGGAGAAAGAACGGCGCTCAATTATCTGCAGCGTATGAGTGGTATTGCTACATATACGCATAGGACAGCAGAGGCACTTAAGGGCAGCGGAATAAAGCTTCTCGATACCAGAAAGACTACTCCCAATAATCGTGTTTTTGAAAAATATGCCGTAAAGGTCGGAGGCGGCAACAATCACAGAACAGGACTTTCCGACGGAGTTATGCTGAAGGATAACCATATAGGTGCGGCAGGCGGTGTTGCCGAGGCTGTACGAATGGCAAAGGCCTATGCTCCGTTTGTCAGAAAGATAGAGGTCGAGACCGAGACCCTCGACGAGGTAAGAGAGGCAGTGGAGGCAGGTGCGGATATTATTATGCTTGACAATATGAGCGACGATGATATGCGTGAAGCCGTGAAACTTATAGCGGGCCGCGCCGAGACGGAGTGCTCCGGCAATGTTACACTTGATAATATATCAAGGCTTAAGAGCATAGGAATCGATTACGTATCAAGCGGTGCGCTTACACATTCGGCTCAGATACTCGATCTTTCAATGAAGGAACTTAAGCCTATAGACGAGGAAGCGTAAAATGAATACAGACGAAAGAAAAAAACAGATACTGAATCTGCTTGTGTCGGCTGACGAACCTATATCAGCCAAAGATCTTGCGGCAAGATTCAATGTCAGCCGTCAGGTCATAGTTCAGGATATGGCTGTTATAAGAGCTTCACATCCGGATATTATATCGACAAACCGCGGTTATGTGAAAAACCGTCAGGAAAGCAGTGCCTGCATGAGAGAGCTTAAGCTTAAGCATAAGCCGGAGCAGGCTGCGGAGGAGCTTAATATAATTGTAGATCTCGGCGGACATGTTAAGAATATCAGTGTCAGCCATAAGATATACGGAAGGATCAGTGCGGAGCTTGATATAAGTTCCAGACAGGATGCATTGGAATTTACGAAGGCATTGGATGGTGCGGCTTCAACTGTGCTTTCTACTGTGACAGGGGGATATCATTATCATCTTATAGAGGCGTCCAGTGAAAAAAGACTTGATATGATAGAGGAGGCTCTGGATAAAGCGGGCTTTCTTGCACCTCTTACACCATGGGAAAAGGAAAACGGAATTTTATTATGACAGTACGCGAGATTCAGGACGAGATCATTCGTCTCAAAAAAGAAAAAAATATATGTATACTCGGACATGCCTATCAGAGTCAGGATGTTCTCGAGATTGCCGATTACGTGGGCGATTCCTATGGATTGAGCCTTAATGCACAGGGAACAGATGCCGAAGGCGTGATCATGTGCGGAGTCAGATTCATGGCTGAGACCTGCAAGGTGCTGTCACCGGATAAAAAGGTGTGGCTTGCAAATCCGATGGCAGGATGTCCTATGGCAGATCAGGTCGACCTTGCAGTGCTCAGTGAGCTAAAAAAGAAATATCCGGATCATGCCGTTGTGGCTTATATCAATACTACATCGGAACTTAAGACCGAGTGTGACGTATGCGTAACAAGCTCAAGTGCCGTAAAGATATGCAAGGCTATTGATAATGATAAAATACTCTTTATCCCGGATCAGAATCTGGGTGCATATGTTGCGGCACAGCTTCCGGATAAGGAGTTTGCTTTCTGGCACGGCGGATGTCCGAGACATATTTCTGTATCTTATGAGGAGGTACTTGCGGCAAAGGAAGCACATCCGGAAGCGTTGCTGCTGGTTCATCCGGAATGCCGTCCCAAGATAACGGCAGCAGCCGATTATATAGGATCGACAACAGGCATAATGTCTTTTGCCGAAAAGTCCGAGGCAAAGGAATTCATAATAGGAACGGAAAACAGCATAGTAGAGCATCTGCAGTATGCATGTCCGGATAAGAAGTTCTATCCTCTCAGTGTCAACTTGAGCTGCATGAATATGAGACTTACCACACTCGTGGATATATACAATACACTTACCGGCCGCGGGGGCGAGGAAATCATTCTTTCGCAGGACGTAATAGACGGTGCGGGACGCTGTATAAGACGCATGGTAGAGCTCGGAGGCTGAATTTAAAAAAAATTAAAAATATCGCTTGACTTATTTTGGTGAATGCTGTATCCTATACAAGTCGCTAAGATAACAAGCGATAAGAAATGCGCCTTTAGCTCAGCTGGTAGAGCACCTGACTCTTAATCAGGGTGTCCAGGGTTCGAGTCCCTGAAGGCGCACGCGAAGGGTCTGTTTTGACGGTTTAAGCCGTTGGGACGGGCTTTTTTATTTCATAGAAATTGCATTCTATGAAATAAAAAACGCTCCGCGGGATGCGCACTCGCGCGAAGGAGAAAACTGTCGCAAGCGACCGCGCTCGGCGCGAGAATGTGCCAAGGCACATTCTTTTTTCAGCATAAACGGAATCTGGAACATGAGGATGAGCAAGTTTACTTGCAATCATCCTCATGTTTTTGATTGCGTAACAGATATCTTATTATTAAGAATCTATGAATTCAATGTGACGGCTAAGCTGAAATATTGCAAAAAAACTCTGCTGCGTATAGAATAAAAACAAATATATACATTAATATCTTACTAAACACAAAGTTCAGTGTTTATTGAATAACTTGGGGATAAAGCATGAATACATATGGAATAGATACAGCAGAACTCGTGGATAACGGTCTTGCCGAGGCGGCAGGTCTTATCAGCCGTAGAGAATATAATCTAAGCGTCGTAAGGACCAGACAGACAGCCGAGTTTCTTATCAAAAGCTATGCCGCTGAGCGGGGAATAGCATATACCACGCTTGCAGATACAATTGAAGCCTTATATCAGCAGGGCATAATTAATCGTACATCAAGGGATGCATTTCACAATATCCGCATTTTCGGAAATATGGCAGTGCATGACGGCAACAATGATCCGGAGAATGCACAGAAGGCATATTATCTGCTTAAAGCCGAGGTCAGCACCTACTTGTCAAGAAAGACTATCAATGTTGACCGTACTCCGGTAAGAGTAGATAACGGAGCCGATAAAAAGAAGGATATAAGCAGCATTGAGATCGAAATGCCTGCTTCGGGAGATAACAGAGCTTCCGGACGCAGGGACAGAGCCGAGGATGCTTACACAGTGCAGGGAAAATCAGAGAGACGAAGAGACAAAAACGATTACGGATTTGATCTTGAAGATGACGAAGCACTTATAAGAGATGTCAAGAGACGAATAAACGGCGGAGAACGTGACAGAGAGCGCAGGGGGGATACGGCGCGCAGCACAAGAAACGGCGGAAACAGAAAAAACAATACTCAGAGACGAAGCGGAAATTCTAATAACAGAAACAGAAGACCGCAGAACGGCAGAAATGCCAAACGACGTACGGAAGAGCCGGCACAGTTTTCTGTGTATGATCTTCTCAGGATATTGCTGCCGGTAATAGTTATCATATTGCTTATAGTTATTATACGAAGCTTTATGGCCTCAAAGAAGCCTGTTGAGACTGAGACGCAGACGGCTACTGTTATAGAAACCGTTGCGGAAACGACCGAGGCAGAGACTACAGAGCCTGAGACCACGGAAGCTGAGACTACGGCAGCGCCTGTATATGAGTACAAGACTAATACCGATGGCGTAAATATACGTTATGCAGATGATCAGAATCGTATATATACGCAGCTTCCGAAGGATACCAATATAGGTACTGTAACACCGATAGACGGTTCGGACTTTGCTTCCTTCACACTTGACGGTGTAAATGTTGTCGTAAATAAGAATTTTATCGTGCCTGTTGAGTAAAACGGACGAGGTTTTGAAGTGTTTTTATAAGCTCCGTCTTTCCCGTATTTTCGGGAGAGGCGGTGTTTTTGGGTGTAGATCATGAAGAGTAATAAGTTTCATATATTTCTTTTATTTTTGTGTGCTTTGTTATGGGGAACGACCTTTGCGGCACAAAGCATAGGAGCCGATCATGTAGGGGCGGGAACATTTCTTGCATGCCGAAGCTGGATCGCGATAGTAGTGCTTACTCCGGTAATATATGCTATAGATCGTATCAATGAAAGTTATAACGGAGTCAGCCGTCGTCCGGTAACGAAAGAGGACAAGAAGTTTATGCTCATTGCAGCGTTGTTCTGCGGAAGTTTTATGTTTCTTGCAAGTGCGGCGCAGCAATACGGAATAGCATATACAAGTACAGCAAAATCCAGCTTTCTGACAGCACTTTATGTAGTGCTTGTGCCTATATGCAGCGTTTTTCTCGGCAAGAGACCTCCGGCAAAGATATGGTTCTGTGTGCTTATATCGCTTGTGGGTATGACCCTGCTTTGCCTTGGTAAATCATTTTTAAACGGGGAGGCACTTACTGTCGAGAAGGGGGATGTCTTCCAGATAATAGGAGCTTTGCTTTTTACCGGACAGGTAATGAGTGTGGATTATTTCGCACCTAAGCTTGACGGAGTGCGTCTGAGCCGAGCGCAGTTTGTGGTCGTGGCAATAGAGGCTACAGTTATGGCGTTGCTGTTTGAGAGCTCATCCACAGATATATCGGATATAATGTCCGCGCTTCCGGCGATACTGTATGCAGGCGTATTATCAAGCGGAGTAGCATATACTTTACAGATAATAGGACAGGTCGGAGTAAATCCTACCGTTGCAACTCTGACAATGAGTCTCGAGGCTGTTATAGGCGCTTTATCGGGATGGGTGGTACTCGGAGAATCAATGCTGCCGATAGAGATACTCGGAGGCGGAATGATGTTTGTCTCCATAGTTTTGTCACAGATCCAGATAGGAGATAAAAAGAGATAATAGGTCGAACGCTCAGATTCCTTTGTCACGTTAATTTGTTAATTTCATATCATATATCGAAATTTGAAAAAAATATGGTATTATAAATACTATCTTTTTTTGGGGGGATTATGTTATGAAAAACTTGATGAAGAAATGGACAGATATCAGTCTGATACTGCGTATCCTTGTAGGCCTTGCCATAGGTGCTGTTCTCGGTGTTGCGGCACCGCATGCAAGTATCATTGCCGTATTCGGAAGCGTATTTGTAGGAGCTCTTAAGGGAGCAGCGCCTATATTGGTATTTTTCCTTGTGGCAAGCTCACTTGCCAATGCCAATGCAGGTATCGGAAGCCGTTTCCGTACGGTTATAATGCTGTATCTTGCAGGTACATTTTTATCGTCTGTGGTTGCTGTTACCGCAAGCTTTGCAATACCGGTGACACTTCAGCTTGCTACAGATGCGGCTGATTCCGTTGCACCAAGCGGTATCGGTGAGGTGCTGATGAATCTTATCAACAATATGGTAGTGAACCCGATCACAGCTATAGCAAGTGCAAACTATATCGGCATATTGTTCTGGGCGATATTGTTGGGCTTTGCTCTTAAGGGGCTTAATGCCAAGGCAAGCTGCGAGGTGCTCTCAGAGTTTGCAGACGGAATATCTACTGTTGTAAGATGGATAATCCAGTTTGCGCCTTTCGGAGTAATGGGACTTGTATTCAGTTCTGTTTCTGAGAACGGACTTGCAATATTCACGACCTACGGCAAGCTTATCGTTGTACTCTTACTCAGCATGGCAGCGGTTCAGCTTATATTCTATCCTATCATTGTTGCTTTGGTGCTTAAGCAGAATCCGTATCCGCTCGTACTTCGCTGCATGCGTGAGAGCGGAATAACAGCATTCTTTACACGAAGCTCCGCTGCAAATATTCCTGTAAATATGCAGCTTTGCGAGGATCTCGGACTTGATCGTGATTTCTATTCGGTATCTATTCCGCTCGGAGCAACCATCAATATGGGAGGTGCAGCCGTAACCATTACGGTTATGACCATGGCGTGCGCACATACCCTGGGTATTAATGTAAGCTTCGGTACAGCAATAGTGCTCAGCGTATTGTCGGCTTTGGGTGCCTGCGGAGCATCGGGAGTAGCGGGAGGATCACTGCTCCTTATCCCTATGGCATGCTCACTCTTCGGTATCAACAACGATATAGCTATGCAGGTCGTTGCGGTCGGCTTTATTATCGGAGTTATTCAGGACTCTGTCGAGACTGCCATCAACTCGAATACGGATGTACTCTTCACCGCTACGGCAGAGTATTATGAGGAACATAAGAACAAATAATTTAGAGACATGGAAGATCTGATTTTTTCATTAAATGCGACCATACCGCTGTTTTTGACAATGGTGCTGGGACTTCTGTTCAGGAAAATGAAGCTGTTTAACGACAGCTTCCTGGACGGAATGAATTCCTTTGTATTTAAGGTCGCACTTCCCGCAGCACTATTCAACGATCTTGCGGGTGAAGATTTTTTTAAGATCTGGGATATCAAATTTGTACTGTTTTGCTTTGTTGTAACGCTTATCTGTATATCAGTGTCGATAGTTTTGGCTAAATGCATGAAACTGGGAGATGAGACAGGTGAGTTCGCACAGGCTTCGTACAGATCGAGCGCAGGTATAATGGGCATTGCCTTTATGGAGAACATATACGGCAATGCAGGCATGGCACCGCTTATGATAGCTGCGGCGGTACCTCTTTATAATGTTATGGCTGTTGTCATCCTGAGCATCTTCAAGCCAAACGGAGGACGGCTCTCAAAGGAGACACTTATCAAGACCTTAAAGGGTATAGTTACCAATCCTATAATACTCGGTATCATAATAGGCATGCTTTGGAGCATACTGAAACTGCCCAGACCCGGTATTATGATGAAGACTGTAAAGTATCTTGCAAATGTAAGTACGCCGCTCGGTCTTATGGCTGTCGGGGCCAGTTTCGAGATAGGATCTGTCATGGGCAGACTTAAGCCTGCTCTTATAGCATCAGGCTGCAAGCTTGTCATCTGGTGTGCGGTATTTATTCCCGCTGCTGTCATGCTTGGCTTTACACATGAAAAGCTCCTTGCGATACTTGTTATGCTCGGTTCGCCCACAACAGTAAGCTGCTTTATAATGGCAAAAAATATGGGGCACAAAGGAACACTCACAACAAACGCCGTTATGATAACGACGCTGCTGAGTGCCTTTACGCTTACAGGATGGGTATATCTGCTTAGAGTGATGGGATGGGTCTGAAATGACTCTGGTTGTCCGGATTGTGTTTAATATAATGGACACCTGAGATTATTATGATCAAATGTTATTGCGCTGATATAAGTCGTGATAATAAAATAAGCGTTCTTATCGGAGATCCTCGCATATTCTTTGGATCAGCTGTGCGACAAGGATAAATGCACAGATCGAGAAGATTATGCGATACATGATGAGACGGCGTTTATTCCACCATTCTTTTGGCTTGTAGTTGCTGATGTCAGGTTTAACGGCGAGCAGGATGCAGCCTGCAAGCACAAGTATCTGCAGTAAATATGCTATCATTCTTAAATATCCTTTTCTGAATTTAAATGCGGCTGAGTAGTCAATGACTCAGCCGCATTTATTATATCATATGAAATTGCGTCCTATGAAATAGAAATTATTTGCAATACGGTATATCTTTAAGCATGTCGGTTTATGGAATTTTTATATTTATTTTATAAAGATTTTATTTGACGATTCTTATCTCAGGGATTAACATAAAAATAAGCCGAGCGGAATGAAGCATCGGCATCAACAACAGATCTTAGATCGAATCGTAGATATCACGTATCTTATTCAGAGTTATTTTTCATTTTTGTTTTGACATTTCACTTTTATACTTTCTGAATTTTTCTATAGGTATCTTGTTTCCGAGTGTTTAAGAACTGTGATTTCTGTTTTTTCATTTATCCTCGAATCTTATTGAGATCCCGAACGGAGAGAAGCTATGGACATATTCATTATTTTGCGTCCCCTGGTTTTGCTGAGTGTGCTTGCGGTTGCATCGATAACCGATGTCAGGAGCAGGCAGGTCGATAATTCAATTATTCTGTTGGGCTTTGCAGCCGAGCTGACGGTGCATCTGTTGAGTCGGCCTTCGCTTGAAGCACTTTCACTTTTTTATCTGATTGCATATCTGATGCTGATGTTCGTGCTGTTTTGTTTCGGACTTACCGGCGGTGCTGACTTTAAACTCTATGCGCTGTGTGCATTTGCCTATCCTAATAATATTGGGCTTAGTCTGACTGTAATATCAATTATGCTTGCTGCGGGATATGCGATTACGGTACTTGCCGTAAAAGCTGTGTCTGCAGAGAAAGTGATGAGACCTAAGGGGCTGTCCGGTCTTTGTGTATCGGGTAATAAGCTTATGTTTAGCCATAAGGAAAATGTTGATAAAGCCGATCATATCCCTATGGCAGTGTGCTTATTTGCGGCGGCGGTGCTTTGTATCAGGCCGTGAGTTTATCTTTTGATCTAAACAAATCCCGTTAGTTATCATACAGAGGCAGTTATATGAAGAAGATACTTGCAATATTAAGTGATGAAACAAAATATGCCGAGAGACTCAGCGATTACTGCAATAAAAAGAAGAGCCTTATGTTCACTGCGGTTCCGTTTGAAAGCATAGAGGCATGTGCCGCGTTCAACGGAAAGCATGATATAGAGGTATTATTGGCAGACAGTAAATACCTGGAAAATGATGCATTCGGAAGACAGCTCTCGGATATAAGAGCGGCAAGAGTGATAGGACTTGACAGTGGAATCAGCTTTGAGAGAGCTTTTGCGGATGCGGAACAAAGCAGCTATCTGCATGTCGGCAAATATCAGCCGGCAGATATGCTGATAAGAGAAGTTATGGCCGGGTGTGACGGTATGGATGTATTTACTGCAAATACAAATATCGGAAGACCGGTAAGAGTTATAGGAGTCTACAGTCCGGTCAGCCGCTGCGGAAAGACTTCATTTGCATTAACCTTAAGCCGCATGTTGTCAAAGAAACGAAAGACCCTATATTTAAGTCTTGAGGAGTTCTCTTGCTTGGGAATATTGAGCGGTGAGCGATATGAGATGACCTTATCTGATGCCATATATCATATGAGACAGGGAACACTTACGGCAGAGAGACTGTATTCGATGATACATACGCTCTGCGGGGTGGAATATCTTCCGCCTATGCGCTGTGCGGAGGATCGTAATGCGGTCAGCGGGGAGGATTATGTACGCCTGATCAACGAAATAATCAGGAATTCTCTTTATGAGGCTATTGTGATAGATATGGAACGTTTTTCGGATGAAGCTTCTGAGATCGCAGAAATATGTAATGTCATTTACATGCCCGTGCTTGGTGATGTGATGAATAAGATGAGGACGGAAAGCTTTATTCAATATCTTATCAATTCCGACAGGACGAATATTGCGGACAAGATCGTGAAGATCAGTACTCCGAAACCTGACATCACGGCACAGGGAACGGCATATCTGGATGCACTGCTGTACGGAAGTATGGGAGATCTTATCAGAGAACTGGGAGAGGTCTGAATATGGCAGACAGAAGGAATGACATCTACAAGGATCTGCGGAAGGCTGTGATCAATGAGATAAATCAAGGCTCCGAGCTTAAGGACGAAGAACTGATAAGGGGTATAGACTCAGTATTGGACAAAAGCTCTGCGGAATACGGCATGGGATTAAAGGAGCGTACGGAGCTTAAGAACAGGCTCTTCAACAGCTTTCGAAGGCTGGATGTACTGCAGGAGCTGATAGATGACAAAAGCGTTACCGAGATAATGATAAACAGTCCCAAAGAGATATTTATTGAGAAGAATAACCGTATCGAGCGCTGGGAGCTCAGCTTTGAGAATTCGGAGAGACTGGAAAATATTATCCAGCAGATAGTGAGCCGTATAAACAGGCGTGTAAATACTTCACATCCCATAGCAGACGCAAGGCTGCCGGACGGATCGAGAGTTCATATAGTGCTTCCGCCCATAGCTTTGAAGGGACCGACAGTAACTATCAGAAAATTTCCGGAACCTATAGATATGGATCGAATGATACGCAGCGGAACTATAAGTGCCGAAGCTGCCGAGTTTCTTAAGCTTATGGTACGTACAGGCTATAACATCTTTATTTCCGGAGGAACCAGCTCCGGAAAATCAACATTTCTTAATGCACTTACGGCATACATCCCATCAGATGAGAGAGTAATAACAATAGAAGATTCGGCAGAGCTTAGGATAAGACATGTGAAAAATCTGGTCAGTATGGAGACAAGAGATGCCAATTCGGAAGGAGACGGAGAGGTCAACATGTCAATGCTTATCAAAGCCTCCTTACGTATGCGCCCGGACAGGATCATAGTGGGAGAGGTAAGAGGTGCGGAGGCACTGGATATGCTTAGTGCCATGAATACAGGACATGACGGCTCATTGTCAACGGGACATGCCAATTCGACCGAGGATATGCTTACAAGACTTGAATCAATGGTGCTTATGGCTGTGGAACTGCCGCTTTCGGCGATCAAGAAGCAGATTGCGGCAGGACTGGACATACTGGTGCATTTACAGAGGATGAGAGATCACAGCAGACGTGTAACAGAGATATCAGAGATAAGAGGCGTGGAAAACGGTGAGATCACACTTAATAAGATTTATGAATTCAATAATGCCACAGGCAGGCTTGAGAAAAAAAACAAGCTCCTTCACCGTGAAAAGCTCGAGATCAACGGGGCCTGATTACAGAGAATATGAGCTTAGCATGAGGGACAGGCAGAGGGAGGGACTAAAAGGAGCCGTGCTTTCGGCGGCTGTTGCCTATACCTTTTATCATAGCCTGCCCGTGTTTCTTATCCTGTTGCCGATAAGTATCTTTGTGTTTCCTGTAGTTATGAAACCGAAGCTTAAAGAGAAAAGACAATGGGAGTTAAGGCTGCAGTTTAAGGAGGCAATATGGATATTGAGCGGATACTTAAGTGCGGGAATATCTGTCGAAAACGCATTTGAGATGACACTTCCGGAGCTTGGCAGGCTGTACGGAGAGGATGCCATGATAGTCAACGAATTTCGCACGATAGTGAGAGGTGCCAAGCTTAATAAAGCTATAGAACCGCTGCTGCTCGGGTTTGCGGAGCGCAGCGGACTTGAAGAAATACGAAGCTTTGCCGAAGTCTTTGTAATAGCGAAAAGAAGCGGAGGCTCACTTAAGGAAATAATAGAGAGGACAGGCAAGATAATTAGAGATGAAACAGAGGTAAGAGAGGAGATAAGGAATCTTACCGCAGCAAAACGCTATGAGCAGAGTATCATGAATCTCCTGCCCTTCGGAATAATAATATACATCAATGTCAGTTCCGGCGGATTTATGAATATCATGTATGAGACTTTGGGCGGAAGGTTTGTCATGAGCTTATGTCTCGGATTAACGATACTTTCTTATTATCTGTCGCAGAGGATACTTAATATAAGGCTGTGAAGACTGTAAAAAACAAAAAAACAAGGCTGCCGATAACAAAGTATATAAGAGCATATGGCAGAAAAACGAAGTTCTCAAAGGCTCAGCTGATCTGTATCACAGTTACTGCGGTAATGAGCCTGCTCGCGGCATTTGTATCGGGGAAGGAACATTATCTGGGCGCTGACGGAAGCATAGACAGAGCTGCACCGGGAGGTTCCGATAAGATCTATGAACTGATAGTCGGCGGTATAGATAAGGGTACGAGCCGTATAAGTGTTAATGTATCACCGAGAGAGTTTGGAGAAGATGAGGCGGAGGCAATATGCGAGGAGCTGATGGAGAATCTATCCTTGTATATATGCGGAGATAATACCGGGCTTGATGAGCTTAGATACGATCTCAAACTGAAAAGGAGCATACCGGGATATAACGGAGTAAGGATAAGCTGGTATCCAGAGGATCCTGAACTTATATCGGACAGCGGAAAGCTGAACAATTACGGGCTGGAGGAAGCTGTAGATACTGTAATTACGGTAGTGCTTAAAGCCGGTGAATACAGAAGCTCATATGCTCTGCCTGTGACCGTATACCCCGCGGATGCGGCAGAGTCGGATCCACAGGAGCTAAAGGAGCTGCTGGGAGAAGCGATAAACAACGCTGATGAGGAACAAAAATATGATTCGAGAATTATTCTTCCGAAGGAAATAGCAGGCAGGGTCATTTCGTATACGGAGCCGAAATCAGCCGGATGGATAAAAATAGCCTTTATGGGAATATTTGCAACAGTACTCCTGGGACTGAAACCCGAGCAGGACAGACGGAAACGCATTAAAGAAAGAGAGCGTGAGCTTATGCTGGATTATTCCGATATAGTTTCAAAGCTTGCCATATACATAGGCGCAGGTATGACTGTGTCAAATGCGTGGTGCAGGATAGGTGATAATTATCTTGACAGTCTGGCAAAGGGGATCACGGAGCCGAGAGCTGCCTATGAAGAGCTTGTTAAAACAAGCAGGGAGCTCAGGCAGGGCGTGGCGGAGCAGAAGGCTTATTCTGATTTTGCCGGAAGATGCTCGCTAAGCAGTTACCTTAAGCTTGTTTCATTACTTGAACAAAACCGGAAGACAGGCGATTCAAGACTGAGACTTGCCCTGCTGCAGGAGGCAAGAGAAGCCTTCGATCAGAGAAAAAATACGGCACGGCAGCTAGGAGAAGAAGCCGGAACGAAGCTTATGCTTCCGCTTATCATATCACTTATCACAGTTATGATAACGGTTGCCGTTCCGGCAATGATGACACTGTTGTAGAGGAGCCTCAGATAATACTTAAACAGCCGCAACAGGCTGAAAATAAAGGATAAAAATCAAGGAAAGAGGTAAGCAAAATGATAAACATGATCAGGTTTATGGGAATTAATGCAAAACGTCTTATTAAGGATGAAAGGGGCGTGGGGGTTATCGAGGTAGTATTGATCTTGGTTGTTTTGATAGGTCTTGTTGCCGTTTTTAAGACGCAGATAAACGAATTGCTTACCAAGATATTCGGAAGCATAAGCTCAATGTCAAACGATATCCTGTAAATTATGGCTGCAAGTGATGAGAGGACAACTAAAGCAGCAAAGATTGGAGCGAAGGATAACGCAGCGGAGATATCTGTATTTTTTGCGTTGATAACGGCGATAATTGCGGCAATGCTCTTGCTTATCCTGGAGTCGGCACGAATTCAGGGAAGCAGATTATATATGACTGTTGCGGCCAATTCATCTATAGATTCTTTGTTCTCTCAGTATCACAGAAAGCTGTGGGACGAGTATCGTATGCTGGGACTTGAGCATTATGCGACAGATCAGTTAAGTGATGAGATGTCGGATTTTATCAGACCTTATTTTGAGGCAGATAATATGTATCCTATGAAGCTTGATGAAATAAGCATAAAGGATATGAAGCTCCTGACAGAGGATAATGCCGGGCATTACGAAAAAGAGATAATCGACTATATGCATTACGGTATAGCTGCAACAGTGATGAGTCTGCTCGAAGCGGATGATATAGAGCTGAATATCAGAGAAGGAAGCTCGGTAGACGGACTTTCGGATATATATGAGGGACATGGCAGAGAGGCGATGAGGCTTGAGGAGGCTATAGAGGATATAGGAGAATGTCTGGCTGATATATCGGATCATGCAAAAAGAGCGGATGCATGTCTCAGGGCTTACAATGGCAGAGCCTTTATAAGCGAAGCGCGTCAAATGCAAAAGCTCTCGGAAAAAATACCGGATCTTGTCGATAAGTATGTAAGGCAAGCGGAACGTATGGAGGCGGGACTTGCTGCGTCAAGAAGTAAGCTTGATTCCGAACTGGATAATGGCAATATAAGTCAAAGTGCGTGGGAAGCCATAGACAATGATATAGCCGAGTATGAGAGTTATGTATCTGAAGACGGAATGAGAAGAAGCGAGATAAGCGGATTCGGAGAAAGAGCGGACAGAAATATAGAATTGCTGGATGAGCTTATAGAGGAGGCCGAGGAGATTGAGGAATATATAGAGGATTGGGAGCCGGAGGATGAGGATGATGAGCTTGACAAAGAGAGTCTGTGGGCACCGGTCATGTCGCATTTCCATAGTTTTGATGAGATATCGATAGGAGCAAAGTACGGAATTCAGGATAAGGAAACGGAGGCAAAGCTGGAGGATGTCAAGACGCTTATAAACGGAGAACTTTTGAAGCTGGTATTGCCTGCAGGGGCAAGGCTTGATACCAAAGTCTATGATATGGGAGAAAAGCCGTCGGATACTTCATTTTCCGAATCGAAAAGCTTAAGCGCTCCTGTTACAGACAGGATATATATAGCCGAATACACGGCCTCATTTATGGATTACTTCGGAAGAGGCAGCTATGATACAGACTCAAAGCAAACCGGAAGCGGAAGAAATGAGATAGAGTACATACTCTTCGGAAGAGATAATGATACAGATAATCTCAACGAAGCGGTGTCTAAGCTTGTAAAGATACGTTCCGGGCTGAATCTTATATATTTGTACAGAGACAGCGTAAAGAGAAATGAGGCAAGGACCCTTGCGATATCAATAACAGGAGCAGCAGGACTTACTCCACTTGTAACAGTAGTGAGCTTTATGATCATGAGTATTTGGGCATTGGCGCAGGCGGTTTGTGATATTAAGCTCCTGCTTGCAGGCGGAAAGGTAGCTCTTATGCATGATTCGGAAAGCTTTACCTTAAGTCTCAGCGGGCTGCTGTCTTTTTCGGAAGTGCTGTCGAACTCAGAACCTGACAAAAAAGGAGGAGGCTTTAAATATATAGATTATCTTAAGATGCTGCTTTTCTTTGATCAGGATACAAAACAGGATTACAGATCAATGGACATCATGCAGATGAATATGCGAATGACACAGCCGGACTTTTTGATGAACAGATTGGTTTATTCCCTCGGTGCTGAGGTAAAGCTACATTCGGGACATGTATTTTCAAGGCTCGGGATAGTAAGAGCACAGGGGACAGATGCGGGAGATACTTACGATATGAAAGTTTCCACTGCATACAGCTATTAGAAAAGCCGATCATATTGAATTTTGCCAGAGAAAGGAGGAGAGGTGTGTTTCGTAAAGACGGTATGGGCATCGGTATCAGGCTCATTAAGCTACCAAATGATCAAAAAAATAATACAGAAAGGATATCGACCGGACAGAACAATCACCGCAAAGTGAAAATGAATAGGAACTCCGTATCGATGCTTTCTTACAAGAATTTCGGAACATGCCTCTCCTCCCTTCTTAAAAGCAGACATGCCGGTCTTAGCATTGAAGCAGCAATAGTACTTCCTCTGTTTATATTTATGATGTTTATTCTTATGTTTCCGTTAAAGGTGATGGAGGATGAGCGCAGGCTCCAAAATACTTTGGAGACAGTAGGAAAACAGCTTGCTTCGGCAGAGTATATAAAAGACATAGGCGAAGACATGATAAAAAAAGATGACGCCGGGAACGGATTGATCGGGGATATGATCTATGGCATAGAAGCCGGTGTAGGCTTCGGCACGATACTTTCAAAGACTTCAGAGCTGAAAAGCGTTCACGGGGCTTTTTTTACGGATGATACTTCAGTATTTTCCGGTGATGATGAGGCTATGTTTCATGCTGTGCTTAAGTATAAGATCAGCCTGCCGTTTTCAATATATTCCATTAGGAGTATGGAGCAAACGTCAATCGTCAACAGAAGGGCATGGATCGGATCAAAAGGCGGAAGGGGAAGAAGTAAATATGGTGATGAAACAGATCCTGATGCAGCAAAAGACGAGGATCGTATAGTTTATCTCGGCAAGACCTCGACGGTATACCATGACGATCCTAAGTGTCACTATCTGAGTAATGTCATGAAGAGTACAGATGCTTCGCATATCGGGGCACTTCGCAACGAAAACGGTGCAAAATATCATGCATGTCCGAGCTGTAAGCCGGGTAAAAACGGAACTGTATACTATTTTGCAAGCGGAACGGCATACCATTCGTCTGAGTCCTGCAAGGCGATAAGTTCATATTCAAGGGCAGTCCGTCTGAGCGAGGTAGGCGATATGAGAGCCTGCTCATATTGCGGGAAAAAACATGCTTCATAGGAGATAGGGATGAATATCGGGAACAAACTTGTATTTATAATACTAGGATCGTATAGCTTGTTATCGGCGTATGAAGACATAAGGCACAGAGAGATAAGCCTGCTGCAGGCATTTATATTTGCTGTTACAGGCAGCATATTTACCTTGCTGAACCATAGAGTGATGAGCGATACCTTGGCTGCATTTATACCGGCAATCGTAATATATGCGCTTTCAAAGCTTACAAGGGGAAGTGTCGGAACGGGAGATGCGATATTTACAGGAGTATGTGCTTTTTATCTGGATTGTATAAGCCTCTGTGTCTGCATTGCCTTTGCATGGGGAATGTGCGCGATCACTTCGCTGGTAATTATAGCTTCGGGCTGTATGAAGGCGGGAACACGATATAAATATTGCAGGGGACTGCCTTTTGTTGCATACATGCTGCCGCCGATATCGATAATATGTTTCAGAGCTTTATACGGTATGTAAGTGTGCAGGAAAGAGGAGAAATCACAAGTCTGCATACAATATTCCGGTTGTATTGAAGCATGATTTAAAAGAAACGGAGCATGGGCATTCGGCTTCAGAAATGCTCATACATGAAATATGACAAAACAGAAATCTTTGAAAGAAATAAAACTGAGAGGCAGCATGACTATAGAGGCTTCGCTGGTCATGCCGATAGTGCTTATTTCCATAGTAGCTATGATAGTGGCAGGCTTTAAGCTGCATGACATCGTTATAGGCAATATGACCGCAAATGAGGCAGCAGAGCTGTACAATCATCTGCCGGAGGAAGCAATGGATGCTGCGGCGGTAGAAAGCTATGGTGAGGCGAGGCTGGCAAAGACCTTGTCGGGGATGGGGTATTCGATAAATATTGAGGAATACAAGGAAGGCAGCAGGGTGAGACTCAGTACGGAAAAAGACGAGCGAGTGTATGAAGATGCCGGAAGCCGTCCGGAAAAACTGATGCGGAAACTGACTATTGTCGATGCGTTTGCAGATAAAAAGTAGTGAGAATGATAGGGAGGAAGACTATGAACAGTCGAATTGAGAATACATCCTCGGGAAGATTTCTCTACATAGAAACATGTTCGGATGAAAATGACTTTGAGACAAAAATGGCCGAAGCAATATCAAATGCCGGAATCCTCACGCCGAATTCCGTGTTTGCTTACGGAAGTTTATGTCTGGAATATAATATAAGCGGGTTTATAAGCCTTGACGAATTCCTTCTTAATGCATCGCTTAAGGAAGAAGATATCGGTTCTATAATGATACAGCTTGCTGCTGCGGCAGATACGGTCAGAAACTATCTGCTGGATGAGGAAAGTCTGCTGCTTGCAAGTGACAGAATATTCATAGATAAGGATAAAAAACAGATAAAGATATGTGTGCTGCCGAATTACTGCGGAGACTTCGAAGCTTCGCTTAAAGAGCTGATAATCAAACTTATTATGAATACAGATCAGGAAGATAACAATGCCGTTAAACTTGGGTTCAGACTGCTTAAGTCAACGGCAGATCCTGATTTTAGATTACATGATGTATTGGAGGCTATGTCAGACAGGAAAAGCGTAAAGCCCGAAAGTTTAAAGGGAAATGTCAAACCTGAAACCTCGATTTTAAAAGCTGCGGAGTTCAGCGGAGAAAATACGATATCCCCTGATAAATGTACCGACAAGGAGGAAGTAATAAGGGAGAGAAATAAAAGGTTTCATTCAGATTTTAGCGGTGACATCTGTGAGCGGAATTTGACTGCCGATGGGTCAGACAGTGCGGATAATGAAACATATAAGCAGGATGCGTTTACAGACAGAACTTACGGATACTCATATGAGCAGGAAGCCGATAAGGAAGAATCGGAAGAGGAAAACTCTTCAAGGGTCAGACTAAAGGACAGCTTATCGGGGATGCTTATATCGGAGGCTATATTGATAGCTGCGGCAGTGGTCATATTTCTGGTAAAGGGTAAGAGCATGCTTATTCGTCTGCTGCCGATATATCTGGTTATAGCAGCTTGCGTATGTGTATATTATGTCGTAAGCTACATATTGAAGAGAAAAGCCGAGGCTTAAGGTTAAGCTTGCCAGCAGGAGGCGCTCGAGCTTGGGAATTTCTTTTGATCCAACACATCACAATATGGAAGACGGTATAGCTATGAGTACTCCTGAAGTAAAAACAGAAGAGAAAAAAGAAACTGAGGAATTAAAAACACAGACCAAGTCTTATGCGGGAAAGATACTATTGTACACAGCTTTTCTGTTATTCGTTGTGATCATAACGATAATGGCAAAGCGAATGAGTATCGAAGAATATCGTTTTGTATCGGCAAAGGACAAATATATTGATTTTATCAAGACGGATGTTGCCGAAAGCATAAAGGGAATCGATGACAGGATAAGTAAGGTCTGCATAAGTGCGGAATGGGCAGAGTCAAATCCGCGTATTTATCAAGGACAAAAGTATGAGCTTAAGCTGAATGTCGAGATAGAGATGCCCAAAGAACGCAGCATTAATACACAGGATATAGAAGCCATATTTTATCCGGTACGGGATAAGCTGCTAGAGCTTGAGGACGAATATATTAATGAACGCTGTCACATAAGCATGTACAGAAAGGATGGGTATTGGTATTACAGAAATCGTCTGAGTGGGGAGGAGAGCAAAATCCCGCTTTTAAAGGAAGACATGATGCTTACAATAAAAACTACGGGACATTGCTTTGAAACAGACGGTAGAAGGATCACAGATACAGTAACGGGAATGTACTGGGAGAGATTCAGTAGTATCTATAGAGAATACGGAGATTATCCGCCTGAGGGTTATAAGTGGGTATCAGGGCAAACGATCCGGGAGGTGGATATAGCTGAGATTAACAGACGAAGTCGTGCCAAAGAGGAAGCCGAGAAAAAGAGGCAGGAGGAATTACGTAAAAATAAGAGCAGCATATCCTACGACAGCAATAAGGCTTATAAAAGCGTGGAGAGATATGATGCAGGCTTTGATGATGTCTATCTTGATGGCGAATATGATGAGGAGCGTTATCAGAGGGATCAGGATTATGCCGATGGTGTGGATGATGCCATGGGTGAATTGGATGAGTGGTGGTAGACCGAAATATTGATAGTAAGTTGACTGATCGCTGTTTGACATAGTTTGAAACTATGACAAACAGCGATTCTTAAGTATTATACTCATTAAAGTCTATGAAATATAATCTTGTCAAAACTTACTAAAACGATAGGCAAGGGAGATATAGATAATATGAGCAAGACAATTCCGTATAGATATGACATTGTGGGAAGTTTCCTCAGAACAGATGCAATCAAGGAAGCAAGAGCAGAGTATGAGGCCGGCAAGATCACTGCAGAGCAGCTTGAAAAGGTTGAGGACAGTAATATTGAGAAGCTTGTTGAAGCAGAGAAGAAGGTAGGTCTCAAGGCTGTTACCGACGGAGAGTATCGCCGTTCATTCTGGCATCTGGATTTCCTCTGGGGACTTGAGGGCGTTGCCAAGGTAAAATCAGAGCATTTCTCTGTAGCCTTCAAGGGTTTCCAGCCCAAAGCGGAAACACTTAAGATAGTCGGCAAGATAGATTTTCCGGAGGATCATCCGTTCCTTAAGCATTTCCGTTTCCTCAAGAATGTTGCCGGAGATGCCGAAGCAAAGCAGTGTATTCCTTCACCGTCTATGCTTCATCTTATCTGCTGTGTCAGAGAGGCGAATTATCAGCCTATAGATATCTATAAGGATGAGCAGAAGCTCTATGATGATATTGCAGCAGCATACAGCAAGGCTGTACTTGCTTTCTATAACGAGGGCTGCCGTTACCTTCAGCTTGATGATACCGCATGGGGCGAGTTCTGTTCAAAGGAAAAGAGAGAGGCCTATGCCGCAAGAGGACTTGATGTAGATGCTATTGCAAGAAAATATGTCGAGGTCATCAACAAGGTTATGGAGGCTAAGCCGGCAGACATGACTATTACTATGCATATCTGCAGAGGTAATTTCCGTTCAACATGGTCATCTACAGGCGGATATGAGCCGGTTGCTGAGATACTCTTCGGACATTGCAATATAGACGGATTCTTCCTTGAGTATGATTCAGACAGAGCAGGCGGATTTGAGCCGCTCAGATATATAGGCAAGCAGAAGGTGGTATTGGGACTTATTACTTCTAAGACACCGGAGCTTGAGGATAAGCAGGCAATAATCGACAGGATCCATGAGGCGGCAAAGTATGTACCGCTCGATCAGCTTTCATTGAGCCCGCAGTGCGGATTTGCATCAACAGAGGAAGGTAATCTTCTTACCGAGGATCAGGAATGGGCTAAGCTTAAGCTTGTAAGAGAGATCTCGGATGAGGTATGGGGAGAGAACTGATAATTCATACAGAGACAAGATCTAAGCGGATCAAACAATAAATAAAAATAACAACAAAGACCGATATTCGTAAGACGGGTATCGGTCTTTGCGTATACACATTGATATGCCAAGATCATACGGCAGGTGTTTGTCTGTAAGCTTAATTTGATATATCTTCGGCTCTTTGATGTTATCAGGGATTTGGAATGATTGTGTAGAATGGTTAAAAAACAAATGATAAGACCCATCACATTTCTCTTCTGTGATGGGCCTTTACTGCTCATTGTCCATTGGACCTGTCCTCCCGTTCAATCTTCTGATAACCTGAGTAGCGTCTCAAAATGTCATCGCCCTTTTCTTAAACCTCCTGCTATCAAATCTTGCTATTCAGTTTTATCTCTAACAGTTTCGCTTATCGATCCCCTCACGTGCCTCTGATTGAAGCTCTGCCCGTATCTGTTATAAATTAACTTTGATGTCTGATATTTTCTTATTTCTTCAGCAGTTTTGTGAAGTTCTTTAAGCTTTTTCTGTTGTCTGTATATTAACATTTTAATGGTTTAAAATCTATCGGTAAAGCGTACCAAATAGTAATGTGAATTTTGGACAGAAAGTTGATTGTTAAAATTTTATAAATCTCATATAATAAACATATTCGGGGCTTTTTAAGCCCCATGTTTTTTTTCTTTAGTTCACATTTATCTTTGTACAAAAGGATCGATTCGATGAAGATACTTCATACTTCGGACTGGCATTTGGGAATCAATTTTAAGGGCTGCGATGCAGAGGCAGACCAGCGTTTTTTTATTAGGCAGATCAAGGATATAATTAAAGCGCAGAGCATAGATCTGATCATCATAGCCGGAGACATTTTTGACATAAGCGTGGCAGGAGCAGAGGCTATAAGGCTTTATGATGAGGCAATAAGCGATATCTGCGGAACTCTTAAGTGTAAGGCCGCGATCATTGCAGGCAATCACGACGGGGCGGAACGCCTTGCACAATGCAGACGTCTTCTTGCGGATTCGGGCCTATATCTGTGCGGATCGCTCACAAAGGAAGCTATCATTATCAGAGAGGATAATGCGGAGATATTTTTGCTTCCGTGGATATCTACGGACAAGGTCAGGGCTGTGTATCGAGACAGAGCAGAGGAGATAGATTCTCTGTACAAGGCATATAAGATAGTTTCGGATGACTACAGATCAAGATTTACTCCCGGACTTAAACATATAATAGCGGCGCACGCATTTATAGTTAATTCGGAAACTTCGGTAAGCGACAGAGCTGCAGAAGTCGGCTTTGCCTCTGCGGTCGGAGCAGATATTTTTGCCGGATTTGATTATGCGGCACTCGGACATATTCATAAGCCTCAGGATATAGGTACAAATATACGTTATGCCGGTACACCTATGCCGTATTCCTTCGGAAAGGAAGAAAAACAGGAGAAAAGCGTCACAGTCATAGATACTTCTGATATGTCAAGAACGATAATTCCGCTTAAGCTCTTGCATAAGAGGACAACGCTTAAAGGAACATATGACGAATTGCTTGCGGCTGATTATCCGGAGGATGTGATAGGAGGATATACCAAGCTTATTGTCACAGACAGACAGCTCGGACTTGAGACAATGTCGTATCTGAGGGATCGTTATGTTCATCCTATAGAGATATCGGGTAAGCTCATGGAGACTGACGGTGCGAGGGCAAGCATCTCGATAGAGGAGCTTGAGGCGAAGGCACATGATCCGATAGAGATATTCAGACAGTTTTGTCTGGATAATTTCGGAGAAGAGCCGAGCGAACATTATAAGGAGCTTTTTAAGGCTGCCGTAAAGGAAGCAAAGGAGGAAGATAGATGAAACCAATATCACTTGAGATATCAGCCTTCGGTCCTTACAGCGGCAGGGAGTATATTGATTTCAACAGGCTTGCGGACGGAGGCCTGTTTCTGATATGCGGAGAGACGGGAAGCGGCAAGACCATGCTGCTTGATGCTATAAGTTTTGCCCTGTTCGGTAAGAGTACTGGAGATAACCGAAACGATCTTACGGCGCTTCGTTCCAACAGATGCGCTTTTGAAGCAACTACACTTGTGAGCTTTGTCTTCGAGCAGGATGGCAAGGTATATAAGTTTGAACGCAGGCTGGAGAGAAAGCGAAAAAACCTAAGTGCGTCCGCAGCGGCCCTTCGCATGGATGATGAGGGGATATTTGTGCCGTTATATGAAAATGCCAAGGAAAAAGAGGTCAATAAGAAGGCGGAGGAGCTGATAGGATTCAGTTACGAACAGTTTCGTCAGATAATAGTGCTGCCGCAGGGACAGTTTGAGAAATTTCTTGTGGCTGATCCTGATGAAAAGGAACAGATATTGTCGAATATATTCGGTGCATCCTATTGGGAAAATGTTGCAGAGAATTTCTATCAAATAGCGGAAAAAAACAGAAAAGATCTTGAGGAGACCAAGCAGGCGATAGCAATGAGACTCGAGCAGACCGGATGTGAGGATAGGGATAGCCTGAGTGAATATATAGACAAGTTGCGTGAGAAGCTCAGCATACTTGAAGCCGAACATGATAAGAAGGATCATAAAGCCGAGCTTCAAGAAATAGAGAGGCAGAAAAAGACAGTCCTTGATTACAAGGAGCTTGATTCCAGGGTTAAAAAGCTTAATGAGCTTGAGCTTAAAAAAGAAGAGATAAGAGCAAAGGAAAAAATTAAAGCATCTGCGGAAGCTGCGGAAGGCTTCAGGAATCAGGTCAAGGAGCTTGAAGAAGCAAAGAATGCCGTAACGGCAAGAGAACTCAGTATCAAGACTATCGGGGCGGATATAGAAAAATCCGAAAAACTGCAGAAAAAATCCGAGGAAGCATTAAGCCGACACCAAGATAAGTCGGATGAATATGAGCAGAAAAAGACTCTGAAGACCAAGCTTGAATCAAAAAGAGAAAAGTATGCTGCTATTGATAAGCTTGAAAAGGAATTAAAAGAAAAGACTGATATTTACAGTAAACTGGCTAAAAAAGAAACAGAAGCGAAATCAGCCTATGATGCGAAAGCGGCAAAGGCGATACATGCAAAGCAAGGGTACGATCAGGCGAAGGAGCGCCACGCTGTGCTGCTGGATAAGTATCATGCAGGTATATACGGAGATATTGCGGCAAGGCTTACGGATGGCGCTGCATGTCCTGTCTGCGGAAGCTGCGAGCATCCGCATCTTGCCGAGCGTTCGGAAGATGCGGTAAGCAAGGAAGATACAGACAGAGCGAAGGAAGCTGAAGATAAGGCTTACCATACCATGGGTGAGCTTGATAAGGCTGCCAAGATCAAACAACAGCTGTATGAAGATGTAAAAAATAAGAGAAGTGATGCCGAAGCCAAGCGAAATATAGCCGAAGAGCGTTTGGAAACGGTCAAGGAAGAGCTGATCGTGAATATAGCTAACGGAACGGAGCTTGAGCATAAGATAGAAAAGCTTGAAGCCGAGATCAGCGAGTATAACGAAAAAGAAGGAGAACTGAAAAAGGTGCTGGAGGATGCCAAGATCAAGCTTGGTAAGGAAAAATCAAGGCAAGAGACCCTGACAGCGGAATACCGTACAGAGCTTGATAAGGCAGATAAGCTGGAACAAAAGCTGCAAGCCGACATGGAGGCTTCGGAATTTAAGGATATTGAAGACATTAAAAAAAATCTGCTCGAAAAAACTCGTATTTCGCAATTAAATAAAGAAATTGCCGATTTTTATGCTAATATAAATAGCGCAAATAAGCTTATCTTTGAAAAACAATCGGAGATAGGAAATGCAGCAAGGCCGGATGAGGCAGCACTTAAGGACAGAGAAGAAAAGCTTCGCAGTGAAAATGATTCATATATAAAAGAACATACATCTATAGCCAACAGTATCGATAATCTCAGTGAGGCATTGAATAAGATCGATGAGTTATCCGGGAACTTTACAGAGCGGCTCGTTCAGGCGGATGATGATCTAAGCTTCGCCAAGCGGCTCAGAGGTGATACGGGTGTCGGACTTCATCGTTATGTTCTCGGCATAATGTTCGGCTCGGTGATCGCCGCAGCCAATAAAATGCTTGAAAATGTTCACGGCGGAAGATACAGACTGTGCAGGACAGATGATAAGCTTGCCGGAAAAAATAAACGCGGCCTTGGTCTTAAGGTGTATGACAGTTTCTCAGAGACAGGTGAAGCCAGAGATGTTTCCACTCTGTCGGGCGGTGAAAAATTCCTTGTGTCACTTGCATTATCTATAGGTGTGTCCTCGGCTGCATCGGGATCCGGAGCAAAGATAGAAGCGATGTTTATTGATGAAGGCTTCGGAACACTTGATGATTCTTCTGTTCATGATGCATTGGAGATAATAGGCAGCATTCGAAGATCCAACGGTCTGGTTGGTATTATTTCGCATGTACAGGTGCTCAGAGATAATATACCCAATAAACTTGTGGTGAATAAATCAAGAGAAGGAAGTACTGTTTCGATAGTGACAGGCTGATCCTAAGAGAGTGAGGTGTCCGAATGGCGGACGACAGATCTAAAAAGAAAACAACGGCAGCAGACAAGAAACCGACAAGAAAGTCGGTAAAGAAGCCGGATCCGTATATTGCATTTCTTGATACAGAGTTTAACGCTTTTGATTATTATGATCAGAACGGCGGCAAGCAGGAGATAATTGAGATAGGAGTCGTTGTAATGCGCGGCGGCAAGGTTCTTGACGGCTTCAGGAGCTTTTGTGCACTTAAGAACGGACATACACTCTCAAGGCGAGCACAGGAGCTTACAGGTATACTGCCTGTGGATCTTGAGACGGCACCGAGCTTTCCGGAAGTTATTGAGCAGATGAATGTCTTTCTCGATATGTACAATCCTCATTATATATATGCTTACGGACCGGAAGACCGTACACAGATGCTTAAGACCGCATCCCTGTACAATATTGCCAAGGCAGAACTTTATTATATATACAAAATCAAAGACATAATGAAGGATCTTGCAGACGCAATTGCCGTAAACAGCAAGAAAAAGATTAAGCTCTCACTGTCTCTGAAGGATATGTGCAAGCTGTGCGGTATAGATCCGGAGGGCATGCATGATGCATATAATGATGCCTTGTATCTCGGAAAATGTTCCGACAAGATACTTAAGCATGAAATGGATCCGGACAAGATCAGAAAATTACTGGCTGACAAGACCTGGCTCTCGGGATACCGTCAGGCGAGACATTTTAAGGAAAAAAGAGAAGAACTCCTGCTTGATGATGAACAGCTTCGTCCTATCAGATATGCCATAGACAGGCTTATAGATGAAGGTCAGTACCATGATTATCAGCTTCAGGCATTTTGGGATGACCTTATGATCATGACCGGAAGAGAACCTGAGTACGATTGATCGGGATAAAAAACATAGCTGACCAAGTCTATGCTGATTCGACATAAATTCACAAATCCGACAGCACTTTTTGGCTGTAATGTCAATATTGATTTCCTATATTTAGTTTGATATAGTAGTTGCAGACACAAGATGTTGTGGTTTGACGACTTTTAGAGCATGAAACCGGCTGAGTAGCGTCAGCCGGTACTTTTTTCTCTTTTGCAGAAAAATTCAGAGGGGTATGGGCGATGAACGTAATAAAACGTAATGGGTCGGAGGTAAGCTTCGACATTAATAAGATAAGGGCGGCAATAACAAAAGCCAATGAAAGCGTACCGGAAGAGATACGTATGACCGATCTCCAGATAGACCGTATCGCAGAGAGTGTTGAATTCTCTTGTTTCAAGATGAAGCGTTCACCATCGGTCGAGGAGATCCAGGATATGGTAGAGTACCAGATCATGGCTCACGGTGCCTATGAGGTTTCCAAGAATTATATTACATATCGCTATACAAGATCGCTTGTACGTAAATCAAATACAACCGACGATAAGATCATCAGTCTTATAGAGTGCAATAATGAGGAGGCAAAGCAGGAGAACTCCAACAAGAACCCTATAGTTAACTCGACCCAGAGAGACTATATGGCAGGAGAGGTATCCAAGGATATTACAGAGAGACTCCTTCTTCCGCAGGATATTGTCGAAGCGCATAAGGAGGGTATCATTCATTTCCATGATGCCGATTATTTTGCACAGCATATGCATAACTGTGATCTTGTCAACCTTGATGATATGCTGCAGAACGGCACTGTAATAACCGGAACTTTGATAGAGAGACCGCACAGCTTCTCGACAGCCTGCAATATTGCTACTCAGATCATTGCACAGGTTGCTTCCAATCAGTACGGCGGACAGTCCATAACACTTACACATCTGGCACCGTTTGTTGATGTGAGCCGTAAGAAGATACGCAGATCGCTTGATGCCGAGATAGCGGCGATCAATGTGAATCTCAGCGACGAGCAGAAGGAAAGTCTGGTTGAGAGCAGACTTAAGGACGAGATACGCAAGGGTATACAGACCATGCAGTATCAGGTCGTGACACTGCTTACGACCAACGGTCAGGCACCGTTTATCACAGTCTTTATGTATCTTAACGAGGCACGTTCAAAGCAGGAGAAGGCAGACCTTGCCATGATCATTGAGGAGATGCTTGAGCAGCGCTGCCAGGGTGTTAAGAATGAGTCCGGGGTATGGGTGACACCTGCATTCCCAAAGCTTATATATGTGCTTGAGGATGACAATATCACCGAGGATTCGGAGTATTGGTATCTCACCAAGCTTGCGGCAAAGTGTACCGCAAGACGTATGGTTCCGGACTATATCTCAGAAAAAAAGATGCTTGAGCTTAAGGGAGATGTATATGTGTGCATGGGCTGCAGATCCTTCCTTACACCTGACAGATTCACAGATGCAGGTATAGGCAATATAGCCAATGCGGGCAATTATGTGCCCGGTAAGCATAAGTACTACGGACGTTTCAATCAGGGTGTCGTAACCATCAATCTTCCGGACGTTGCATTATCCTCATACGGAGACAAGAAGAAGTTCTGGGATATATTCGAGGAGAGACTTGAGCTTTGCCACAGAGCATTGCGCTGCCGTCACGAGAGGCTCTTAGGCACACCGAGTGATGTTGCTCCGATACTTTGGCAGTACGGAGCTCTTGCGAGACTTAAGAAGGGCGAGACTATCGATAAGCTGCTCTATAACGGCTATTCGACACTGTCACTTGGCTACGCAGGCCTCTATGAGTGCGTAAAGTACATGACAGGCAAGAGTCATACGGATCCGGAAGCTACACCGTTTGCACTTGAAGTAATGCAGAAGATGAATGATAAGTGCGCGGAGTGGAAAAAAGCTGAGAATATAGACTATTCCATCTACGGAACGCCGCTTGAGTCAACAACATATAAGTTTGCAAAGTGCCTGCAGAAGCGCTTTGGCATCATCAAGGGCATCAATGACAAGGGATATATCACAAACAGCTATCATGTGCATGTGACAGAGAATATCAATGCATTTGACAAGCTGAAGTTTGAGTCACAGTTCCAGGCTTTGTCACCGGGAGGCGCAATAAGCTATGTTGAGGTTCCTGATATGCAGGATAATCTTGATGCCGTGCTTGAGCTCATGAAGTTCATATATGAAAATATCATTTATGCAGAGCTTAATACCAAGAGCGATTATTGTCAGGTCTGCGGATGGGACGGAGAGATAGAGATAGTTGAGGATGAGTCCAATAAGCTGATATGGAGATGCCCGAACTGCGGAAACACCGATCAGCAGAAGATGAATGTAGCCCGCCGTACCTGCGGATATATCGGAACACAGTTCTGGAATCAGGGACGTACTCAGGAGATAAAGGAAAGAGTTCTGCATCTGTGAGCATCTGAAAGCGCGCCATCTCCCAAAAAAAGATTTTCGGAAAACCGCGAAAAATGAACATCATACAATTTACAGAGTAAAATCAGACATTCGGAATATAATTTGAATGTAATTAAAATTGAGCCAAGGCTGAATCGGTCTTGGCTCGATTTATCAATGATAAATTAATGCGTCCGGCGGCGCATGTTTCTAACGGGAAAAAGGATATGCATTACAGTACTATCAAAAATTGTGATATAGCAAACGGTGCGGGAGTGAGAGTCAGCTTATTCGTATCGGGCTGCACCAATCATTGCAAGAATTGCTTCCAGCCTCAGACCTGGGATTTTAATTACGGAGAAGAGTTTACAGAGAAAACTGAGCAAAAGCTTATAGAAATGCTTAAGCCCTCATATATACGAGGACTGACTCTGCTCGGCGGTGAACCTATGGAACCTGAAAATCAGAGAGGCTTGCTGCCGTTTGTAAAGCACTTCAAGGAGACTTATCCGGACAAGGATATATGGTGCTTCACAGGCTTTACCTATGAGACTCTTAAGACAGAAGGAAGTCATCCCCGCTGCGAAGCTACGGATGAACTGCTGTCATATATAGATGTACTTGTTGACGGAAGGTTTATTGAGGAGCTTAAGAGCCCCGCCCTGCAATTCAGGGGATCGTCAAATCAGAGACTTATAGACCTAAAAAAAACCATAGAGAATAACAAAGTGGTATTGCTGCCTAATCACGACAGGATGAAGAATGTGTAATGTCCCCGGGTGCAGGTATAAAAAGTGCAGACACAAAATAAATTGAAAGTATAAAAGCCGGACATCTCCGCTTTGTCTAATATATCTATATCGCTCACAGGACGCGGCCTCCTGTGAAATCAAAAAAACCTCCGATTACTCGGAGGTTAAAGAGGCGACAACCGGATTTGAACCGGTGATCAAGGTGTTGCAGACCTACGCCTTACCACTTGGCTATGTCGCCATTCGATAGCCTATTCAGTCTACTATGAGCGGGAGATAAAGTCAAGCTGTATTTTGCAAATACCTGAATTTCTGTACACAGAGCAGAGCTGAATAGTGACTATACGAATAAAATTCAGTCCTTATGTTCAAATTCTCTTGCTACATCCTCTAAGAGTTTACGGATCGGAAGATGCTGAGGACAAGCCTTTTCACATTTACCGCATTTGATGCAATCGGAAGCACGGCGTCCCGGTGCAGTGTGTACGGCTTCATAATAATAATCTGCATTCCAGTCATGATAGAGCTGCTTGGTATTCATAGTTGCGAAAATGTCCGGGATCGAGATATGCTTCGGGCATCCTGCTATGCAATAGCGGCAGGAGGTGCAGGCAATCAGATGTTTGCTGCGGAATATCTCTATAACCTTATCGACAGCAGCCTGCTCCTCGTTGTTGAGAGGCCTAAAGTCCTGCATGAAGGACAGATTATCCTGCATCTGTACTATGTTGCTCATACCGGAAAGAACCATCATTATGCCGGGAAAGCCTGCCGCAAAGCGAAGAGCATAGCTTGCCGGGCTGCCTCCGTGTAGCTCATCCAATACGGCTTTGGCTTCATCGGGCAGATTGACAAGATTGCCTCCCTTAACGGGCTCCATAACGATAACGGGCTTATTGTACTTAAGACAGACCTCGTAGCATTTTCTGCTTTGTACAGCGGGATCATCAAAATCAAGATAGTTAAGCTGTATCTGAACGACTTCTATCTCAGGATAATCATTGAGTATCTGTTCGAGGACTTCGGCACGGTCATGGAAGGAGATACCTACATGACGTATCCGGCCTTCGGCCTTTAATGCAAAGGCGGTTTCATAAGCGTGACAATTTTTGAAATGCGAATAATTGCCGAGTCCCTGAGAGTGCATCAGATAAAAATCGAAATAATCGACACCGCAGGCTCTCAGCTGGCTTTCAAAGAATGGTCTTATATCGGCTTCTGACTTGAAATAATCATCTGTAAGCTTATCGGTAAGTATGTATCTGTCACGAGGATAACGTGAGCTTAAACATTTTTTGACAACGGATTCGCTTTTCTCCTGCATATATCCGTGAGCCGTATCAAAATAATTGAATCCTGCATCTAAAAATGCATCAACCATTTTGTTTGTTTCGGCAATATCAATGCTCTCACCAACCATAGGCAGGCGCATTAATCCGAACCCGAAGTTCTTTTTTATACGATCCATCTTATAAAAGTCTCCTTTCCGAAAGAAAACAGAGTTATTTAATAGAAAAGGGTTGCCGCTTAGCGGACAACCCCGGTATGACAAATTATTCTCAGCATAGCGGAGCTATGATCCGGAGGACACAGTCAGCAAGCTTGTTGATAAGCAGCTCCTTTTGGTCATCGGCTGTGAATTCCTCGCACTGCTTGAGAGTTTCATCAAAATCCTTTTTGAGATCTTTAAGCAGTGAAGCCTTATAAAACAGCGAATTACATTCAAAATGCAGGAAGAGACTGCGGTAATCCAAGTTGACTGTTCCTACTGTGCCGATCTCATCATCTATCAGACAAGCCTTGGCGTGCAGAAAGCCCGGCTTGTAGATATAAATGTGTACGCCTGCCTTTAAAAGAGGACGGTAAAAGCTCTGTGTGATCCTGTATATAACACGCTTGTCCGGAATACCCGGCAGGAATATACGTACATCAACACCGCGCTGAGCCGCTCTTACCATGGTATCAAGAAGCGTGTCCCCAAGCATGAGATATGGTGTGAAAAACCATGCGTAGCGTGTGGCGCTGTCCAGAAGCTCCATATACAGGTGATTGCTTACGGCGTCACGATTGGCGGGAGAGTCAAAGTAAGGAAGTACATAACCGTCATAATTATCTTCCGCGGCAGCATATTGCTGTGTCGGAACAGGCAGAGGATCCGAGGAAAATGCATTCCAGAACTCTATGAACATATGCAGATAATTGTATACTGCAGGACCTTCTATCCTGAAGCCTATATCCTTCCAGTGTCCGAACCTGACTATCCGGTTGATGTATTCGTCGGCAATATTGATGCCGCCGCTGAAAGCAATCTTGCCATCAATGACCAGTATCTTACGGTGATCACGGTTATTTAATGTACCTGATATAAACAGCTTCATAGGATTAAAGGAAACTGATTTTATTCCTTTTCGGCCGAGGAAATCGGAATATTTAGGAGGGAGCGTCATAAGACTGCCGAGGTCATCGTATATGATCCTTACATCAACCCCTTCGGCGGCTTTTCTCTCAAGCACATCCAAGATCGTATTCCACATATCTCCGACAGAGATTATGAAATACTCAATATAGATATATTTCTCGGCCTGCTCGAGAGCTTCCAGCATTGAAGGAAAAAGCTCATCTCCTAAAGGAAAATATTGTGCCGAGATATTTTTGCAGACCGGATAGTCATGACACAAACGGGATGTATAGGCAAAGGTCTGTGCGGTACGCAGCGATTCTGCCTCAAGTGCGCTTAGGGTATCATGATCTTCGGGAAGCGGTCCTAACTGCTCCCTGACCTTTTCAAGACGCCTGTGCAGCGGCCTGCTGGTCCTCTTATCACCGAAACCGAGATAGAGGATGGTTCCGGACAGAGGAAAGGTCAGTATACATATAAGCCACAGTATCTTGTAGGCAGGCTCATCACGCTTAGATGCCACATAGAGGACAAATACGATTGCCAGCATTGTGAGCACTATATTGATCAGCAATGCATAAGGAGCAAGGAATTTAAGCAGTCCCCACAGCCAAGTGATCTGAATAATAACAGCAATAAAGGTGATTATCAGACGGCTGCCGATGATCCTTTTATAACCTTGCTTCATAAATAAAATGCCTCCGTGAATACAGCATGGGCTGATAATTTAATCCGAAGCATTGTCGGATTCATGGACTTCCGGAATGAGCTTCTCCGGAAGCACCATCAGTATCTGCTTGATGCGGTGGTCGTCCATGCCGCATATCTTAAGCAGAGTACCGTCCTCAAGAGTGACCTCGTCATTATCCTCAGGTACACGGTCAAGCTTCTCAAGTATTATACCTGCAAGTGAATTGTAATTTTCCGAATCAAAGCTTGTACCTAATTCATCGTTGATATCATCAAGCTTAACTGAACCGTCGATAAGGTAACGGCGTTCACCGACCTTGCGGATCTGTTCTGCCTCATCTGCATCATATTCGTCACGGATCTCACCTACAAGCTCTTCAAGCAGATCTTCCATGGTGATCATGCCGACGGTCTCACCGTATTCATTTATAACAAAGGCAACACCGAGCTGGTTGCTGCGAAGCTCTGAGAGCAGATCTGTGACCTTTTTGGTCTCGGTAGTATAGTATGCGGTACGGATGATATCCTCTATCATGAACTCGGCAGGATCGTCTATAAGCCAAAGATCCTTGATATTGATGAATCCGAGCATATTGTTGGGATTTTCCGCATCCTTATATACAGGAATACGGGTAAACATGGTGCGGCGGAATACCTCTTTGATCTCACCATATTCCGCATTTGAATCAACGGTCTCCATATCGACACGAGGGATCATTATGTCCTTGGCACTGGCATCACCGAAATCAAATACATTGTGTATAAGCTCCATCTCATCTGTTTCAATGACACCATCCTCATGGGAAACCTCAACATAGGTCTTAAGCTCCTCTTCTGTAATGACCGATTCTGCGTTATCCACATTTAATCTGAATACAAATGCAATGGCTCTTGCTATTATTTCCACCAATACTACGACAGGATGAAGAACCTTAACATAAACATACATAAAACGGGAATATTTGAGCGCATAATCTTCCGGAGCGGCAGCAGCCTGTCGCTTGGGGATGATCTCGCCGAACATAAGTATTAAAAATGTGATAATTCCGGTGCTGACGCCGACCATATTGTTGCCGGCAAGCTTAATGGTAAGTGCTGTTGAGAGCGCCGAAGCGGAAAGATTGACTATATTGTTGCCTATGAGCAGACTGCTGAGAAGAGCAGAATAATCTTCGAGTATACCGAGAACCCGGGCAGCAGCGGCATTTCCGTCATCCGACATACTGCGGAGCTTAACGCGGCTTACTCCCGTATAGGCTGTTTCCGTCCTTGAGAAAAAGCCCGACAAAATAACAAGAACTACAAGAATAATAAGTTGTATCGCGTCTGAAGAATCCAAAATAAATATCTCCTAAATAAAAAAAGTTATCTTATTAATATAAGCCATTCGCGAAATATAGGCAATTCTTTCTATGAAAATGCGAATGAAATCAGAACTTCTTTACGGGATATTTACTGCAAGTTCACATAAAATTACGAAAAAGCGTGTAAAACTTTGCAATAATGTGGTTGACAATATAAGTTGATTAGTGTATAAAATAGATAACGATAATCATTATCGTTAAGAAAACACAATTTAAGAAGGATCAAAGCAATACATATGGCAGGGGACGGAATGCAGAACAAAAGATTTTCCAAGCAGCGTGAAGCGATCATAAGCTATCTGGCAGGAACAACAAGTCATCCGACGGCCGAGGAGGTATATGCTGCGGTCAGGGAGGAATATCCTAAGATAGGAATTGCTACGGTATACCGTAATCTTAACCGACTGAGTGCCGACGGCGAGATTATGAAGATCGATTGCGGCAGCTCTGACAGATTTGATTACAGGACCTCGGATCACGGACATTTCACTTGTACCGCCTGCGGCAGAGTCTATGATGTATTTATGGATTTTAACAAGTTTGCGGAGCTGGCAGATGAGATGCCGGGTGAGGTGAAGCATACAGAGCTTATGTTTTATGGTGTGTGTAAGCATTGCCTTAATAAAGACTGAGCTTCGTATATCGTATCTTTCAAAGTTTGAGTACAATGTTTCAAGGAAACATTTACATAATACAAGATAACAGAATTTATTGATTTTTATGGATTTTAAAAAGGAGACATTATTATGAAGACATGGGTATGTACAGTTTGCGGTTATACAGTTGAGGCAGCACAGGCACCGGCAGAGTGTCCGGTCTGTCATGCACCGGCTTCCAAGTTCAAGGAGCAGGCAGCAGATGATCTTGTATGGGCAGCAGAGCACGTTGTAGGTGTTGCACAGGGAGTATCTGAAGATATCATTAAGGATCTCAGAGACAACTTCAACGGTGAGTGCTCAGAGGTTGGTATGTATCTTGCAATGTCAAGAGTAGCTTACAGAGAGGGCTATCCGGAGATCGGCGAGTACTACAAGACAGCTGCTTTCGAGGAGGCAGAGCATGCAGCTAAGTTTGCTGAGCTTCTCGGAGAGGTTGTCACAGACAGCACAAAGAAGAACCTTGAGATGCGTGTAGCAGCCGAGAACGGTGCAACAGCAGGCAAGGTAGATCTTGCTAAGAGAGCTAAGGCAGCTAATCTTGACGCTATCCATGATACAGTTCACGAGATGGCAAGAGACGAGGCTCGTCACGGCAAGGCATTTGCAGGTCTTCTTAAGAGATACTTCGCTTGATTTTGAACAACATATAAAAGACTTTAAAGAGTATGGGAGCGGCTTAGGCTGCTCTCATATTTTTATCGATTAAAGCCGGAGTGTCTATATTTTATGCTGCATATGCTTATAAAACTAAGCTATGCTGCGGAACACCTCTTGTACGGCAGCCTCATAATCCGACATCTTTTTGGATTTTACTATCTTCTTCAGGAGCTTGTCATGGTTCGGGATATCAAGTATCAGCCATGACCAGACCTCCTTCATCTTATGCAGTACCGGTGTATCACCGCTCAAGAGCTCTTTATAGCCTGCTGTAAGCGCATCTGTAAATCGTTTCAGCTCTGCGGCGGTAAGCCTGCTTTCCGGACGATTTCCGCTTATGTATTCGATAAGAGCAGGATTCCTTACCATGCCGCGTCCGAGCATTATTGCATCAGGAGCTTTGCGGCACTGATTAAAAAGCTCTGTAATCTTGTCGAAGTCTTCCTTGGAATTGATATCACCGTTATAGCAAAGAGGAAGCTCGCAATTGTCAAGAGCATACTTAAAGGCATCATAATGAACAGTTCCGTTGTAGAATTCTTCCCTGACTCTTGGATGGATGATAAGTTCTTTCAGCGGATATTTTTTATATACCTCAAGGATCTTGGGCCATTCATCGGGATCGGAATATCCTATACGGGTCTTTATGGATATATCACATTCGGAAGCTTCAAATACAGCTGCCAGAAACTCATCCAGCATATTTATATCCTGCAGCAGTCCGGAACCTCTGAATTTGCTCGTGACAGTACCCGACGGGCAGCCCAAATTGATATTTAATTCTTTGTAGCCGTAAGGAGTTATCTCCCGCTCTGCATATGCAAATGCTTCCGCGGAATTTGTAAGTATCTGAGGTACGACACAGATATCACGGTTGTGCTCGCTTCTGATGTCGTTGACAGCTCTTGAAGGCATACATTTTTTGTGCGGATGAGGCTCGATAAAGGGCGTGAAGTACTTATCTATACCTCTTCCGAACTGTTCATGTATGGTATTTCTGAATACATATCCTGTTATGCCCTCAAGGGGTGCTAAATATAATTTCATAGTCTGAATTTCTTACCATTTTTCTTCAATGAGGAAATCTGCCAAATGAATGATTTTGATGCCGTTTTCATTGCCGGTATCCATATCGTTAAGCGTAACTACATATTTCGGATAATGGTCTTTGAGTTCCATAAGATTACCGACTTCACGATCCGAAGTATCCGGAATACGTACACACACTTGTACATATATCTTTTCGTCAAGTTTCGTAGCGACAAAATCAATCTCCTTTGACTCGTTTTTTCCGATATAGACGTCATAGCCGCGGCGCTTTAATTCCAAAAAAACAATATTTTCCATAGCGCCGTCCAGCATCTTTCGATTGTAGCCGAGCAATGCATACTTGAGTGATACATCGGCAAGATAGTATTTCTCTTGTGTCTTCAGTATGCTTTTGCCTTGCAGATCATATCGTTCACAGGGATAGATTATGAAGGCCTGTTCCAGCCAGCGCAGATAATTATATATACTCTCGACCGATACCTTACGGTGTTCGCTTTTGAGAAAATTGGAAATGGAATTAGCGGAGAATGTCTTTCCAATATTTTCAATTATATATTTGACAACACGGTCAAAGAGATCCTGTTTATTAATGCGGTGGCGGTTAACGATATCACGTGAGACTACAGTATGATAAATTCCATTTACTATCTGGTAAGCGTTTTGAGCTTCGTAGTTTCCGAGCGCAACTATAGGAAAACCGCCGAAACGGATATATTCTTCCAAAAGTTCTTTGCGGGACAGCTTGCTGTCTGTCTTAAAGTCAAGATATTCTCTGAAAGACAGAGTATAGACCGGAATGAGTATGTATCTTCCGGTCAGGTAAGTTGATATCTCACTTGACATAAGCTTGGAATTAGAGCCTGTAACATAGATATCTGCATTGCTTCCCTCAAGGAGACTGTTGACAGCTTTCTCCCAACCGTCTATCTCCTGGATCTCGTCCAGCAGGAGATAGCAATGCTCCTTGCCATGCATCAGAGAAATTAACTCATCATACATATCCTTGGCGCTAATGTTATCCGGTATATCCATCTCGGTATAACGCTTGCAGATGATACGGTCGGCCGGTACTCCGCGGCGCAGAAGTTCATTTTTGAGCATTTCAAATATAGTGGTTTTTCCGCAGCGGCGAACACCGCAAAGTATCTTGACTAAGGGCTGGTCAATAAAAGGCGTGATTGCCTTAATATAATCCGGTCTGTAAATCATGACATCGCCTCCTTTATTAAGCGAGCATAGTCAAAAAAGTGGATAGAATCAAGAAGTTTTTAAGGTCAGACACTAAAAACTGCATAAAATCCGGGGAGTATTTAATATAATTGTTAAAAATAGTTTAATTGTGTACTATCTATGTTTTAGTCTCGTTTATACAAGAATATTAAATAGAAAATTGAAAAAACTCTGCATTTGAATTAAAATACCCGTATTAAGGTACGGAGACGTAAATATGATTATAACCAGAACACCGTTTCGTATGTCATTTTTCGGCGGAGGAACGGATTTTGAGAGCTATTTTAAGGAGCACGGCGGAGCGGTGCTTTCTACCACGTTTGACAAATACTGCTACGTGAGTGTGAGACATCTGCCGCGCTTTTTTGATTATTGGAATGAGATCATCTACTCAAAGATAGAGAGGGTGCAGCATACCGATGAGATAATGCATCCGGCTGTACGCAATGCTATGAAGATGAAGGATATGCATGAGCTGAGACTGTCCTATGATGCGGATCTGCCCGCACGTTCGGGACTCGGCACTTCATCGTCATTTGCGGTAGGCATGCTCAACGCATTCAGTGCACTTAAGGGCAAGAAGCTCAGTAAGCGTCAGCTTGCGGATGAGGCAATATACCTTGAGAGAGTGCTCTGCAATGAGAGCGGAGGCATACAGGATCAGATCGCGGCAGCATTCGGCGGACTTAATCTTATAAGCTTCGGAGCAGACGGCTATAAGGTCAGGCCTGTGGATATATCCAAGGAGCGAAAGGATGAGCTTAATGACAGACTTATGCTGTTCTTTACGGGATTTTCGAGATTTTCTTCGGATATTCAGCAGGGAACTGTCAAGGCCCTTAAGGATAAGTATGCCGAGCTTAAGGAGATGACCGAGCTTACCTTTGAAGCAGAGAGACTCTTGAGGAATGAAGATGCGGATCTGAATGAGTTCGGACGTATGCTTGATCATACATGGAAGCTTAAGCGCGGTATATCAAACGGAATATCCACAGGAAGCATAGACGATATGTATTCCGCAGGAATAAAGGCCGGAGCATTCGGAGGCAAGCTCCTCGGTGCCGGAGGCGGAGGCTTCCTGCTCTTTTATGCCGAGCCTGACAGGCAGGAAGCTGTCAGGGAGGCTATGAAAGAACTGCTCTATATCCCATTCAGATTTGAGCAGGAGGGCACGGCTATAGTACATGACGAGCAGGAGAGCTTCGAAAAGACCGAGCGCTGAGATGAGGCTATGAAAGGAATCATGGCAAAGGTGCCGGAGAAAGACTTATATTCTGGTATCAGCCGGAGCAAAATTTTGCTCAATTCAAGCATCATAAAATATACAGTTTAATAATCGATTTTACGAAAGAGATTCGGAGGAAATATTATGAAGATAGTTATCGGAAACGACCATGCAGCTTATGAGATGAAGTTTGTTATCAAGAAGTATCTTGAGGATAAGGGATATGAGGTGATCAATGTAGGCTGTGATACTGCAGACAGAGTTGATTATCCCGATTATGCCGAGAAGGTAGGCAAGGCTGTTATCTCGGGTGAGGCAGATCTCGGTATAGCTATATGCGGTACAGGAGTGGGTATGAGCATTGCAGCCAACAAGATCAAGGGTATACGTGCCGTAGTATGCTCAGAGCCTTACAGCGCTAAGCTCAGCCGTATGCATAACAATGCCAATGTGCTTTGCTTCGGCGCAAGAGTAGTCGGCGAAGAGCTTGCCAAGATGATAGTAGATGAGTGGCTTGCAGCTGAGTTCCTGGGTGAGCGTCATGCAGAAAGAGTAAATAAAATAACAGCTCTCGAGAACAAGTGACCTTTTGTTCACGGAGAGCCTGATAAGGAAAATGTGCGGACAGCTTAGAAATTAAGCTGTCTCGCGGTTTCTGATATTTAATAAAATAGGAAGACGGGCTGCAATTGTGATAAGCACATTGCCGAGACCCGCTACCGAGATGATCTCACCTATGCATACGGTGAACATCATAAAGTAGAGTGCATCGCCGTAGCCGTAAGCGTACTTAAGCACGAGCGGAACAATGATGGTATTGCTGATGATCGGCGGAAGTACCGCAAGGAGTCTGAAGCTGATTCCGGCACTGCGTGTCTCCAATACCTTCTGCTGCATGGCAGCGGTAAGCTTATAGCTTGCAACGGCTGCAATGAGAGTTGCAAAGGTTCCGAATACGATATCGGGAAGGATAGCTCCGCCTAAGATATTGGCGATAAGACAGCCGATGGCAACACCCGGTATTGCGGCAGGCAGAAATGCAGGCAGTACTGTCAGCATCTCACTTATGCGGCACTGGATAGGACCGAAGCTTATCGGCATAAACAAAAGACTTAATGCTACATAGACCGCAGCGATCATAGCAGCATCGCAAAGATACTTAGTGTTTGATTTCATGATTAATTCTCCATAGTTTTGTTTTTTAAGTCTATGCTTAAAGCAACAGGCTTTAAGCTTTGCCATTGGTGAGGATGGTCACGAACTCACCCGTCTCTTAAAACATGACATCGATAAATATCGAATAAGCTGATAAGAGCCATGTGAGTATAGCATCAAGTAGTTACAGCGTCAATCATGAAAGGACAAAGGTTTTGTCATGGGACTTGCCTATAATAACGGAGACGAGCAGTTTCATATACATGTAAGACCGGGTGAGGTCGGAAGATATGTAATACTGCCGGGAGATCCGGGCAGATGCAAGCTGATTGCGGAGTATTTTGATGAGCCGCATTTAGTTGCCTCAAACAGAGAATTTACTACATATACCGGAAAGCTCGACGGGGAGGCGGTAAGCGTATGCTCGACGGGCATAGGAGGTCCTTCGGCATCAATTGCGATGGAGGAACTTATCAATTGCGGAGCGGATACCTTTATACGTGTGGGTACTGCGGGCGGAATGAGAGAGGATATCATGGGAGATGATCTTGTGATCGCCATGTCAGCCATACGCATGGAGGGAACGACTAAAGAGTATGCACCTGTTGAATGGCCGGCCACAGCCGATTACGAGACGGTATGCGCACTCAATGCCGCTGCGGATAAGCTTGCCTACAGACATGCTACCGGAGTAGTGCAGAGCAAGGACAGCTTTTACGGACAGCATGATCCGTCCTCTATGGCGGCTGTTCCGGCTCTTTCCGAAAAGTGGGAAGCATGGCTAAGACTCGGAGCACTTTGCTCGGAGATGGAGACTGCGGCTTTATTTACAGTGGCAGCACTAAGACGGGTAAGATGCGGTTCGGTGCTGCATGTTATCGCCAATCAGACCAGACGTGACAAGGGACTGTCGGATCCTAAGGTCTACGATACCGATAAGGCTGTAAGGACGGCAGTCGAGGCTATGAGGATAATGATAGAGCAGGACAGATCAAAGCATGCATAAACCATTATTTACGGTAATAATACCAAACTATAACGGATTAAGATTCATGGAGAATTGTATGACTGCGCTTAGGGCACAGTCATATGATTCTTTTGTTGTATTGATAGTTGATAACGGATCAACTGACGGATCAAGGGAGTACCTTGAGAAACTTTCGGCAGAGGATGATAAGGTAAAATGCATCCTGCTTGACAGCAACACGGGATTTTCAGGGGCTGTCAATGTGGGAATTGCCGCATCGGATACCGAATACGTGGTGCTCCTTAATAACGATACCGAAGCGGACAAGGACTATCTTAAGGAAATTGCCGCAGTATTTGAAGCAGACAAGGAACATAAGATATTTGCGGTGTCGCCTAAGATGATACAGCTCTATCACAAGGAGCTGCTGGATGATGCAGGCGACGGATACAATCTCCTAGGCTGGGCATTTCAGAGAGGTGTGGGCCAATCGGTGGATAATCCGAAATTTAATCGCTATACCAAGGTGTTCTCGGCATGTGCAGGTGCAGCCGCATACAGAAGAGAGATATTTGATGAGATAGCATTTCCGGGAGAAAAGGATAGTTTCTTCGATCCTATGCATTTTGCATATCTTGAGGACCTGGATGTGTCTTACAGAGCAAGGATACACGGCTATGATATAGTATATGCACCGCGCTCAAGGGTATATCATGTCGGCAGCGGCACCAGCGGATCAAAGTACAATTCTTTCAAGGTAAGGCTTGCGGCAAGAAATAATGTATACCTTAATTATAAAAATATGCCGGCGCTGATGCTTATCATCAATCTTCCGGGAATACTCCTCGGAGTAATAGTGAAGATACTGTTTTTTACAAAGATCGGCTTCGGCAGAGATTATATATCGGGATATGCAGAAGCCTTAAAGACTCTTAAGGATTGCAGGAAGCATAAAACGGCCTTTAAGCTCTCAAGGCTCGGAACATATATAGCGATAGAGCTTATGCTTATCAGGGATACATTTTCATATATACAGGACTTTGCTGTAAGGCAGGCGGCAAAGCTTCGCAAGAGCTGATATGATGCTTGCACTGACATTAAGGAGCTTGCCGGCATATATAATTGCCATAAATATATGACTGTAAGAGCTTGATTATGTGATAATTTGTCATATATCGGGAAGTTTCGTTGCAAGTGAGGCGAAAAAAGTGTACAATACGCGATTGCACTGCCGTTGTGCCCGATTTTACGGCAGCTTACGGCAAGAGCAGATAATTAATTGAAGCCGATCCTATTATCGGCAGCAGGACTGCGGCTATATTTTAAGGATAAATTATGAGATACAGAGTTGACTCCATGAGTCTTCGTGACGGAGTACTGGTCATTGAGGGCTGGTGCATACCGAGCAAGAGTGACAAGATAATATATTCGGTTACCGATACCAAGGGTAATCCGATGAAGTGCACGGCTGTGGCAAGAGACAGAGTTGATGTTGCGCAGCAGTTCGGAGCAGACAGGATGAGCGGCTTTACCGTGGCAATACCTTTTGAAAGAGATCAGGATGCCTGGCTTGTCATGAATGACGGCGGTACTGTACGCAGAGTGCGTATTAACAATACAATAGTAGATAAACGCAACTCGATCAAGGCGAAGCGCTGGGAGAAGATACTTGCTCTGGTGCATTTCGAGACACTTACCGTGTCATGGGATTTTATCAGAGAGAACGGTTTTAAGGCATTCTGGAAAAAGGCAGTTCACAAATTGGCCAAGATAGATGAGGATTATGATTATGCCGAGTGGCAGTTCAAGACTGTGCTTTCAGATGCCGAGATAGAGGCACAGAAGGAAGCATGGCAAAGCTTTAAGCTGGAGCATTTTCCTCTTATAAGTATAGTTGTGCCTGCGTATAATACACCTGATAAGTATATGCGCATGCTGCTGGATTCATTTATTGCGCAGACTTATCCGAATTTTGAGGCGATAATTGCAGACGGCTCCGAGTCCGGCAATACCATGGTTGCCGATACTGTAAATGAATATGTAAAAAAGGATCCCGAGAGATTTAAGCTTGTGAGTCTCGGAGGAAACAGGGGCATATCAGGTAATACCAATGCAGGACTTGAGGCGGCAACGGGAGATTATATCGCACTTTGCGATCATGATGACGAGCTTCCGCCGTGGGCACTCTATGAGGTAGTCAAGGCAATAGCCGAGCATCCGAAGGCTGAGTTTATATATACGGATGAGGATAAGATAGACTTTGACGGTAAGGCCTTGTTTGAGCCGCATTTTAAGCCGGATTATGATCCTGAGCTGCTTTGCTCGGTTAATTACATCTGTCATCTCAGTGTTATAAAGCGTGAGCTTTTAGACAGGGTCGGTGGTTTCCGTGAGGAATACGATGGAGCGCAGGATTATGATTTCTTCTTTAGATGCACCGAAGAGGCTATGAAGGGACATGAGGATCCGGCAAAGGATGAGAGCCTTTCGGAAGAGTCGCGAAAGCTTTTGGCAGAGGGACGTTTTGTTTCGGAAACGGTAATACATATACCTGTTATATGTTATCACTGGCGTTACCATAAGGGGTCAACAGCATCCGATCCCAAAGCGAAGCTCTATGCCTTCGAGGCAGGAACCCGCGCTATTGCTGCTCATTACGACAGGGTGGGTATCAGATATAAGTCTATTGAAAAGGGTGTTACCTACGGCTTCTATCATACCATATTTGATAAGCCTGATGATGAACCGCTTGTATCGGTCATCATTCCCAATAAGGACCATACAGATGATCTTGAAAAATGTATAAGCTCTGTTATCGAGAGATCAGAGTATCGCAGGCTTGAGTTCATAGTTGTGGAGAATAACTCTACGGATGAAGCGACATTTGCATATTATAAGGAGCTGGAAGCGCGTTCCGGCAAGAATGACGGCATAGTTATAAAGGTCGTAAGATGGGAAAGAGAGTTCAATTACTCAGCCATCAATAATTTCGGAGTAGGCTTTGCTTCGGGAGATTACCTCTTGTTCCTTAATAATGATGTGGAGCTTATAGCTGAGGATTCGATAACACGTATGGTGGCACATTCCGAAAGAAAAGAGGTCGGAGTTGTCGGCGCAAGACTTATGTACGGAGACGATACCATACAGCATGCCGGAGTTATAGTCGGTCTCGGAGGTATTGCGGGTGCGGCATTTGTAGGTTTGCATGAGAAGGAAAACTCCTACATGCACAGAATGATGTGTACCCAGGAACTCAGTGCAGTTACGGCTGCATGCATGATGCTGCGTAAGGATGTATTTGAAGGTGTCGGCGGATTCAGAGAAGAGCTTGCCGTTGCATTTAATGATATAGACCTCTGTATGAAGGTAAGGGCGTCAGGAAAGCTGGTTATCTATGATCCTTATGTTAGCTTCCATCATTATGAGTCAAAGTCCAGAGGACTTGAGGATACACCGGAGAAGGTAGCACGATTTAATGGTGAGATAGCGACCTTTGCACATTATTGGGGCGCTATACTTGAGCACGGCGATCCGTATTACAATACCAACCTCACTTTGAGAAAGGCTAATTTCGCTCTAAGGGATCTTACCAAGGAGAAGCCGGGAGAGCCTTATAAGCTTGAGCTTGATGTGGAGAAGCAGCTTGCGACCGTGCTTAAGGAGAAGGCGAGACGCGGGCTGAAGGATTAAAAAACTCAACTATTCAACACCCATCTCGAAGCCGCGGTGCGGCTCCTCGATGTAAGCGTTCAAAGGCCTTACAGGCCTTGTACGCATCGAAATAGTATTATCGGATAATCGGTAAGAATAGAAGGAGAAAACTATTCAACACCCATCTCGAAGCCGCGGTGCGGCTCCTCGATGCCGGCGTTCAAAGGCCTTACAGGCCTTGTCCGCATCAGAATAATATTATCCGATATTCCGGCAAGCCGTATATCGGATAATATTATTCTGATGTGTTGAATAGTTACAAAATTTAAGAAATTTTCAAGAAAAAAAACATAGCTGTATTGTATAATGTCACGTAATGATTAAGAGCAATCAGTCAAAACTGAATTTTTTACATATACTTTTGGATGCTATAGTTATAGCTATATCCTATGCGGCTGCATTTTATCTGATCATAGGATTGAAGCTTGGCCTTGAGGGTACTCCGGGAGCTTTGCCGGCCGGTATCTACTTCACGGCATTGCTTATCATCATCCCGCTGTATCTCATACTCTACGGTGTCTTTAATTTGTATACCCCGAAGCGTATACAATCCAGGCGCAGAGAGCTTGCCGATATTTGTAAGGCTAATATAACAGGTCTTATGTTTGTGACCTTCTGTCTCTTTGCGGGAAGAAACCACAGCTGGCTCGGACCTTATCTGAGAAACTTCTCGACAAGGATGATAGTTGTATTCTTCGGGGTCAATATTATCCTTGAGACCTTGTTCCGCAATCTGCTGCGCAGCATTTTACATAAGATCAGGGCTCAGGGCTTTAATCAGAAGCATATGCTGCTGGTAGGATATTCGGCGGCAGCTCAGGGCTTTATCGAGCGTAATCGTGAGAATCCCGAATGGGGCTATCACATACTGGGTATATTGTCTGACTCACTTGAGAAAAACAGCTTTGTTGACGGTGTCGAGGTGTTGGGAGATCTGTCGGATCTGAGAGATGTACTTGAACAGAACGATTTTGATGAGATCGTTGTGACACTACCGCTTCAGAATTATATGTATCTGGAACCTATAGTTAATACCTGTGAGAAGTCCGGTGTTCATACCATGTTCATTCCGGATTATCACAATATAATACCCACTACACCGTATATTGAGGATCTTGAAGGACTGCCGATAGTTCATATCAGGCATGTTCCGCTTGCCAATCCGTTCAACGCTATGGTCAAGCGTATTATGGATATAGTCGGGGCTGTTGCAGCCATCATCTTATTCAGCCCTATTATGCTTATTACTATCATATGTATAAAGCTTACGAGTGAGGGACCGATCATATTTTCTCAGGAGAGAGTCGGGCTTCATAATAAGCCGTTCAGGATGTACAAGTTTCGATCCATGTATGTGCAGACTCCGGAGGAGGAAGCAACACGCTGGACTACCAAGGGTGATCCGAGAGTTACTAAGGTCGGACGTTTTATCAGGAGATTCAACATTGATGAGATGCCTCAGTTTTTCAATGTACTGATGGGCGATATGAGTCTTGTCGGGCCGAGACCGGAGAGACCTCAGTTTGTTGAAAAATTCAAAGAAGAGATACCGAGATACATGATCAAGCATCAGGTACGACCGGGTATAACCGGTTGGGCACAGGTCAACGGATACCGCGGAGATACTTCTATACGAAAGCGTATAGATTTTGATCTGTATTACATAGAGAACTGGACGTTCGGCTTGGATATCAAGATACTGTTCCAGACTGTTTTTAAAGGATTCAAGAATGCATATTGATGACGATATATTTGAGAGCCTTGATATAGATGAAGGGCTTAACAATTCATCCGATAACACGGAAAATGTCGGAGAGACAGGTGATTTTCTTTCGGATGAACATGTTCCTACACATGCGGATGCCTCGGATGATATATTCGAGTCTCTTGATATGGAAGATAAGATATATGATACGGCATTTACACCAAAGCTGCCATCAGGAGATACTTCATCGAGAGATAGAACAGCTTCAGCTTCGGCAAGAGGCTCGGGAAGAAATTCTCAGCGCAGGGCTCCTAAGGAACTTAATACTGCCGATACCAGTATAGATCGTAAGAAATATACTAAGGACAAAGAGACTAAGAAGAAGTCCAAGCTTAAGAGGATAATAATCTGTGCTGTGGTTGAGCTCTTTACTTTGTGTGCAATATTTGTGTACGGCTATCTGTTAAAGAGCTGGAATATGATAGCAAGACCTGATGTCCGACTCGAAGCGGTAGAGAACAATAACATTTCCGTTGAGAAAAAACAGGAGATGGAAGGATACTGGAATATTGCCGTATTCGGAGTCGATACCAGAGGTAATTCTCTGGTTGAACGAGGTACGAACTCGGATGTTATCATGATAGTAAGTATCAATAAGGACACAGGAGAGATCAAGCTTGTGTCGGTATTCAGAGATACTTATCTCAATATCTCAGAGAAGAACTCCTACAATAAGATCAACCAGGCGTATGCAATAGGCGGTCCGGAGCAGGCACTCGCGGCGCTTAATAAAAACCTTGATCTTAATATCCAGCATTATGTGGCATTTAACTGGAAGGCCGTTGCCGATGGAATCAATATCCTCGGCGGTGTTGATAACATTCCGATCTCCAAGGCTGAGCTGTATTATATAAATGCTTATATAACCGAGACTGTTAATGTTACAAAGATAGGTTCGGTTCAGCTTACCAAGACCGGTGAGCAGCATCTTGACGGAGTTCAGGCCGTTGCTTACGGACGTCTTCGTTACATGGATAATGACTTTGCACGTACCGAGAGACAGCGTAATATCATCAAGGCCGCATTTGCCAAGGCTAAGAAGGCAAACTTCTCCGTACTTAACAATATAATGGTCGTATGCTTTCCGCAGGTCGCTACCAATATCGAATTCGGTGAAGTAGTGGATATGGCTCAGCATATCACACAGTATAATATAGGCGAGACAGGCGGATTTCCTTGGTCAAGAGGGGATGCGAACATAGGTAAGAAGGGAGATTGCGTTATACCGACAACATTGGAGTCTAACGTAGTTAAGCTTCACGAGTTCCTCTTCGGAGATCAGAACTATACACCGTCTAATGCTGTACTTAATATCAGCGAAACTATCAAATCGGATTCCGGACGATATAAGGAAGGCAAATTCATAGAGTCCGTGGCTACCGACGGAGGTGTCATCCAGAAGAAGAAAACTCCTGTGGAGACAAAGTCACCTGCCGAGGAGGATGAAGAGGAAAGCAGTTCAAAGGGAAGCAATTCCAAGAACAATAAGGAAACCATAGGAATTGATGAGGACGGTAACTATATCTATCCGACTAATGCAGAGGGTAATATAATAATTCCTACGGATTCGTCAGGTAAGGTCATTTATCCTACCGATGCCGACGGAAATATTATCAAAGAAACATCTGTAGCAAGACCGACAGAACTTTCGACAGAGGATATTGTTCCGGGTGAGGGAGATATAGATGAGTCGGATGAGCCTATAAACGAGGAGAATGGCCTTATGTCAACGACAAGCTCTTCGTCGCACAGACAGACCACAGCAAGCAGCTCGGGAACTTCTCATTCACAGAATAATGAGACTACCAAGAGCAACAGTTCGCGTCCGACAGAGGCCCAGACTACCGCAAACAGTCCTATGTTTGAAGAACCGTCAGGCAATCCTTCAGGTTCAACAAGCTCTTCCAATGCACCCGGAGGAAGCAGCAACAGTACATTGAGCGATTCGCCGGGAGGCAATTCCGGATCCGGAGCAATCATATCTTCGGACGGACCGGGATCTATAACGAGCGATAACTCAAACGGACCGGGATGAAAATATTGAAGTTTTAAGCGTTTAACAGGCACAGTGAGATCATCACCGTGCCTGTTTTCACATTATTTTCACCAACTCATGATTTAATAAGCATAATAAGACACAAATAGAACATAAATATGGGTAAAATATAAACTATAGATTTAATTAAGGGAAAGCGGGATGAGTGCTTTCCTTACAGATCATGATAATTGTGATTAAAAACAAGCGGCGTGAGCCTAAGGTTTATTCGGATAAGGAGTTATCAGGAGGAAGTATATGAAAAAGGTTTTGGCAATCATAGCTGCGGCAGTACTCTTCGGAGGAGTCGCAGGTGCGACAGTGTTGGGCATAAGCTACGTTTCCGGCGTAGGCAGCAATGTTGCGGCACAGTCGGAAACGACTGTTGAAAATAATACAGAACAACAGACCGAGGCTGCAAAGCCTGCGGCATCGGCGGTAAGAAGAGGAACCGCGGCACTTGATGTATCGGATATAGTTGAGGAGGCTATGCCGCAGGTGGTAAGCATTACCAATACCATGGTAATAAAGCAGCAGGGCTACAGCAGCATATTTGATTATATTTACGGCGGCGGTTATGCTCAGGACTATGAGGTTCCGGCATCGGGTTCGGGAGTAATACTCAAGAAAACCGATGATGAGCTCCTTATAGTTACAAACAATCATGTTGTTACCGATTCAAAGGAGCTTCAGGTTACTTTCTGTGACGGAACTACGGTCGATGCGGCTATTAAGGGAATGGACAGCAATATAGATATTGCGGTCATAGCTGTTCCGATCAGTGACATTCCGGAGGAGACAATGAAAGAGATCAAAGTTGCCAAGCTTCATGACAGCGAAGATCTTAAGCCGGGTCAGGGAGTTATCGCCATCGGTAATGCTCTCGGATACGGACAGACTGTAACAGTCGGATATATATCGGCGCTTGACAGAGAGATAACTGCGGAGAATACCACATATTCAAACCTTATTCAGGTTGATGCAGCCATCAATCCGGGTAACTCGGGCGGGGCACTTATCAATATGGACGGAGAGCTTATAGGCATAAATGTTGCCAAGCTTTCGGATACTTCCGTTGAGGGCATAGGCTACAGTATCCCGATCTATAAGGTTAATAAGGTAATTACAGATCTTTCCAATGCCAAGACCAAGGTTGAGGTTGCAGATGAAGATCAGGGACGCTTAGGTATCTATATGAATACTGTGTCTCAGCAGAATGCGGATGCACTCGGAATTCCTGCCGGTGTTATAATCAGAGGCTTCTCTGATGAGGCTCAGGACGGATATACCGAGGAGGATATCCAGGAATCGCCTGCCAAGGATGCCGGACTTATGAAGAATGATATCATAACAAAGTTCGACAATCAGAGCGTAAGCAGTGCAGAGGATCTTGCCGCACTTGTAAAGTATTATGAGAAGGGTACTACCGTAGATGTTACGGTACAGAGACTTGAAAACGGTGCTTATACAGAGAAGGTCATTCCTGTCACCTTGGGAGAAAAGAAGCAGAGCGATGTGAATGCTCAGAGTAAGGATGCGAAGCAGCCGAAGTCTGACAAGAAGGCTCCTGCAGCAAACTCACCTAAGGATGAAAGCAATACTCAGAATGAGTCTGAGGCAGCAAACGGTAATACAGAGGAAAGTGAGAGCGATAACGGAAAGTCTTCGGATGAGGAGATATACGATATGTTCAAACAGTTCCTTGATCAGTATAAATAATTTAATGATCATTTTTTATTTGAATGTATGCTGTGCATACGATTCGAACAGGATGATCGGCTTTGTTCAGGAGGGGCTGCTGCTTCGGCAACAGCCCCTTTTCTTTGACCCTGAAACAGACTTATGCTATACTATCACCGACTATGTCTAAAGAAATAATACCCGTACGGACGGGGGAGGATATTTGATGAAAAAAACACTTATTATATCGGTACTTATGATGGCTGCAGCAGCAGTGATGACAGGATGTGTTCCGGAAGGAGATGCAACTACGGTTGAGGTCAATCCGGATTTTCATGCCAAGGATAATATCAAGCTCGATTTCAACCAGCTTCACAATGATGCGATAGACGGAATTGCCTCTATAGACAACGGCGAGCCTTTCGTATTTATAGCAGACCTTGATATAGACGGAGATGCGGATACCAAGACGCTTACGGTTAGAGCAACTGCGATTGACGGAACAAGTGAGGATGATTGTGAGAATTTTGCATCGGCTCTTCTTTGTCAGATCAACGATGCAGCGGTATCACAGGACCCTAAGTATGAAACAAGCTCAAGCGATAGTTTCGGAACTTTATACGACGATTATACTATAGACTTTGCTGTGTCTGATGAAAATAACGGCGGATTTATCTACAGCCTGAATGTGCCTGCCGGAGAAGAGATAGGGCTCGATCCCGATTATGAGAAGTATGTAGAGCAGTGGGAGAAGGAGCTGGAGATATACAAGAGCAATCTCGTATATGATGCCAACGGCAATGTGGTTCGCGACGGAAACGAATAATATCCCGGATGCTTCGAACGGAACTAAGATATGAATGCTAAGCTAAACAAAACAGTTACGATATATACCTTGCTGATGCTCATAGTCTTTCCTCTTTTCATGGTGCATACCTACTATGATATACAGACGGTAAAGATGTATCTCTATCAGCTTTCAACGCTTGCAGCCGGAATTGTCTGTGCGATCACAGCATCAATATATATATTCAGAGACAAGTCTGTGAGAAAGGCTTTTCTTGACGGAATTAAGCCTGACAAACTCAAGGAAAAACTGAAGCTTACCGACATCTTTGCACTTATTTTTCTGATTGCGGTCGTTGTATCGACATTCACTTCGGAATGGGTATACGAGGCTTTTTGGGGTAATGTCGGACGCTATCAGGGCGGATATATGTTGTCTCTTTTTGTGCTGAGTTATTTTCTTATCACGAGATACTATGTTCCGAAAAAATGGCATATAGATGCCATGCTTGCCGCAGGAGTCATATTATGTGCCTGGGGTGTGCTTGATTATTTCAGTCTGAGTCCGATAGGATTCGGATACGAGACCCTGTTCTCATCTACAATAGGCAATATAGATGTACTGACATCCATAGAAGTCATGTATGTTGCAGTTGCCTCTGTAATGTATATTGCAGAAAAGCCTGCAGATAAGATCTCAAAGCGCAGATCGGTATTTTATCTTGTTTCGACTTTTATATGCTTTATGGGACTGGAGTGCGGAAGAACCGCCAATCTGCTGCTGTCAACTGCGTTCCTTATATGCTTTATCCCTTTTTATGCATTCGGAAAGGCAAGAGGAATAATCAATTATATAACTGTGCTTGCCGCTTATCTTGCCGCTATGCTTTTAGTGGCGCTCTTGGTTGCGGCTTTTCCGAATATGGCATGTGCGCCGGACTACATGGGTGAGCTGGATGCGATAGGCAATTCACATCCGAAACAGCTTCTGCTGCTTATACTTGTACTTATTGCGGTAAGACTTATACTTGCTAAGCTTTTATCCGGATATCTTAAGGAAGATACTTGCAAGCCATCATTATCCGAAGCGGCTTTGGCAAAGAGACTAAGGGCGATTTGGGGAACGCTCGGAGTAATTGCATTTATTATCCTTGTGTATGTATTCTATGATGCCAATACAGGAGGACATCCCGAGCTTTACGCACCTGCAAGACATCTGCTTATATTTGATGAGGCGTGGGGAACCAACAGAGGATATGTATGGGGACTCGCGATGAAGTATTTCGGAGACTTCTCATGGCTTAAGAAGTTATTCGGATCAGGCCCCGAGACCTTTGCTGTATATGTCATGAAATATGACTTAAATGCTACACTCAGAGTATTTGATGCTTCATATGATTCTATTCATAATGAGTGGATACAGCATTTGTTTGAGTGCGGAATCGTGGGTTTTATCGGTTTTTACGGTATGACTGCCGGAGCATGTATAAAAGGACTTAAGACAAACAAATGCACAGCAGCATTGAGCTTTGCGGCAATGGCTTATTTTATTCAGTCATTTGTAAATATTTCCGTTCCTCTTGTTTTGCCGTTTGTTATAGTTTGTCTTGCGGTTTCGGCTGCACGTGAATGTATTGAAGACGAAGAATAGTACAAACAGAATATCGTTCATCTATATAGGCATATGCATTGGATTGCTCATGATACTGTCGCTGTGGCATGCCGGAGATATAAGAGCATCTGTAGCGGAGAGCGGAGACAGCTTCCTTTATCTTGATTATGCTGTCCTTGTTATAGGACTGTTTGCCGTATGTATACTTGGGATATTCCTTATCCGAAGTTCAAAGCTTGGAATTGAGCTCATTGCGGCAGCTTTGATCCTGCTGCTCGGAATAGCGAATATATATGTATTTAAGGGATTATCCGCACCTGATGAGGTTAGCCATTATATAAGTGCATATAAGCTCTCAAACAGGATGCTCGGACAGCCTGTGTGTGATGAATACGGAAGAGTGTATGTCAGAGCTTCGGATATCTTTCTGGAGGATAAAGCGGGCGATTACGACAGGGCTAAGAGTAATGATAAGACAGGAGAAAGTATCGAACTTAAGGTATTCGGTCAGCTCTTAGATGAGTCTGTATACCATATTTATCATGATACAGAAAGCTTGCCTTCGGAAGATAAAACTAAGATCGAGGTCTCAAATCAATGGACGGTAAACACGATACCGACGGCATACCTGCCGCAGGCTGTGGGGATAAGTCTTGCGAGAATTTTGGGACTCGGACCTCTTTGGCTGATCTCTCTCGGAAAGCTTTTCAATCTGATATTCTTTGCGGCAGTGAGCTATTCGGCTATGAGGCTTATGCCGAAGGCCAAAGAGATAACAGCAGGCGTATGTCTTACGCCTATGGTACTGCATCTTGCCGGATCGATGTCCTATGACGCATATGTGCTCGGAATGTGCTTTTTATTTACTGCACTCGTGCTTAATATGAAGGAATATGGGATCGACAGGAGGAAAGCCTGCGCTCTTGTCTGCACAACAGCCTTGCTTGCGCCGTGCAAGCTTATATATACGCTCATATTACTTTTTCTGTTTATATTGATGCCGGGAAGGAATGAGGCTGCTTCCAAACGCAAGGCATTTGCCGGAATATTGCTGCTTTGCATTTTGTTTGCCGCAGCAGCTATGTTTATTGTGAATCATGCGACCATAGGTAACTATGCGGCAGCGGATGAAAGCGTTATAGAATGGGCAGATCAGGCACAGGGATATACAATAGGATATCTCCTGCACAGACCCTTTGAGCTTATAGATATATGTTATCGCAGCGTGCTTATGATGACGGGCACCTGGTTTTCGACTATGTTCGGCATATATATGGGTAATCTGGATCCGGTACTTAATGTGCCGTATCCGCTTATAGCATGTTTTGCCGTAGGACTTTTGATAATCGCTGCGGGAAGCAAGGCGGATCTGTCAAGCAGGGATAAATGTATATCGGCAATATGCTTTGTCGGTGTATTTCTGGCTTTGATGGGCACGATGCTTATAGCATATACACCTATGTCATCAATTTACATAGAGGGAGTGCAGGGACGTTACCTGCTGCCGGTACTTCTGCTCCTGCTGCTTTGTATACCGGGGGACTGGATAAGCGTCAGAGAGGGAGCCGGTAAGTTAACATTAATTACATTTGTAATATCGGAGAGTTATGTGCTGATAAGGATATTTGCAACTATTACTCTCAGGATCGGATAAAAAAGGAGATTGGTAAAATGGGACAGATCAAGGTTTCCGAATGCGTTAAAGACGGTAAGACCATCAAGGGACTCTATGTGATAGAGCCTACGGTTCATCAGGACAGCAGAGGCTATTTTGTAGAGACCTACAATCAGAGAGATTTTGAAGAGCACGGCCTTAATATGGTATTTGTTCAGGATAATCAGTCCTGCTCCGTAAAGGGAGTACTCAGAGGCCTGCATTATCAGAAGGAGTATCCGCAGGGTAAGCTTGTAAGAGCTATCAGAGGCAGAGTTTTTGACGTTGCCGTTGATCTTCGTACCGGCTCTGATACTTACGGTATGTGGTACGGAATCGAGCTTACCGAGGATAATAAGAAGCAGTTCTATATTTCCGAGGGCTTTGCTCATGGATTTCTTGTGCTCAGCGATGTTGCGGAGTTTGCATACAAGGTGACTGACTTCTATCATCCGGGAGATGAGGGCGGACTTATCTATAACGATCCGGAGATCGGTGTTGAATGGCCGATAGAGGAAGGAACAGAACTGATACTTTCGGAAAAGGATACAAAGTGGGGCGGTCTCAGTGAGACCTTTAAGTTTAAGTAAGCAAAGATGCATTTAATTATTAAACTGATAAAAGATATAAAGGAAAAGAGAAAGATGATAGCGGGACTTGCCGCTGCCGACTTCAAAAAGCGTTTTGCCGGCTCGTATTTCGGAGTACTGTGGATGTTTGTGCAGCCTGTGGTGACGGTACTGGTATTCTTCTTCATTTTCCAGCTGGGTATGAAATCGGTTCCGCCGGTGCCGGGTATTCCTTATGTAATATGGCTTATTCCAGGACTTATACCATGGTTTTTTATAAATGAATCCATATCAGGCATAACAAATTGTCTCAATGAGTACAGTTATCTTGTCAAGAAGCTTGTGTTCCCGGTGGAGCTGCTGCCTGTTATCAAGGTCTGCTCATGCTTCCTGGTACATGCCTGCTTCCTCGTGATAATGTTTGCGGTATTTCTCATAGGCGGAAATATGCCTATGATACAGTGGATACAGGTGCTGTATTACAGCTTTGCGGCACTTATGCTGTCACTCGGAATAGGATTCTTCACATCTGCGGTATATGCCTTCTTTAAGGATATGCAGCAGATAGTCGGCATAGTGCTCCAGTTCGGAATGTGGCTTGCACCGATCATGTACTGGGACGGTATGTTTACCGCAGACCATCCGTGGATGGCACCGATATTCAAGCTTAATCCCGTCTACTATATAGTTGCGGGATACAGAGATTCAATGCTTACGGGTAATTTCTTCTGGGAGAGACCGCTTAACACAGTGTACTTCTGGCTTGTGGTAATGATCATATTCTATGTCGGTCTCAAGGTGTTTACAAAGCTCAGACCGCATTTTTCGGATGTACTGTAAGGAGTGGGAACTATGATAAGACTTATATCGGCACTTATCTGCCTTGTTATATTTTGCATAGTGTTCTTACCGGTGATGCTGATATTGTTTATTCTTAAGCAATACAAGCCGGATACGTCTGTAAGAGCTGCAAGCGTCATAGTAAGGGGCTTTCTTAAGCTGATATTGTTTGTTGCCGGAACCAAGGTCGAGGCAGAGGGAGTGGAAAATATTCCGGATGAGCCGGTGCTGTTTGTCGGAAATCATCGTTCGGACTTTGACATACTTGTAAGCTATACCAATATACCTCAGCCTGTGGGCTTCGTTGCCAAGAAATCCATGGAGAAGATACCTTTTGTCGCATGGTGGATGAAGCTTATAGCCTGCCTTTTCCTTGACAGGGAAAATGCGAGAGAGGGTCTTAAGACCATCAAGGATGCCATAGAGCAGATCAAAAACGGTACCTCGGTATTCATTTTTCCGGAGGGTACGCGTAATAGAAATGCCGATGCCGACATTCCTATGGAATTCAAGGAGGGAAGTCTTAAGATAGCCCAGAAGGCTAAGTGCAGGATAGTTCCGGTAGTGATCAAGGATACAGAGCGCATATTTGAGGCGCAAAAGCCTTTGATAAAGGCGTGTAAGGTAAGGATAAAGTTCCTTAAGCATTTTTATACAGAGGAGATCCCGGCAGAATATGCCAAGACCCCTTCCGCTTATCTAAGAGAGCTTATAGCTGCAGAGCTTGAAAATATGAAAAATGACTGAGAGGTGAACAATATGCCTGATATCAATATTTTGGTAGTGGATGATGAAAATGAGATAGCCGATCTGTGTGAAATATATCTTGTATCCGACGGATACAATGTCAGAAAGGCCTCAAATGCCGAGGACGGACTCAAGATAATAGCAGAGGAGGAGATACATCTTGTACTGCTTGATATTATGATGCCCGGTATGGACGGAATACAGATGTGCAAGAAGATCCGAGAGACTTCAAATGTTCCGATCATCATGCTTTCTGCCAAGTCCAACGACCTTGACAAGATCATGGGACTCGGCATAGGAGCCGATGATTATGTGACAAAGCCGTTTAATCCTCTTGAGCTTACGGCAAGAGTAAAATCACAGCTGCGCCGTTATACCCAGCTTAATCCCAACAGTCAGTCGGGAGCGGTTGATTCAAATGAGATACATATCAGAGGACTCATCATCAATAAGGATAATCACAGAGTCACTATAGATGATGAGGAGATCAAGCTTACACCTATCGAATTTGATATACTTTATCTTCTGGCTTCAAATCCGGGCAAGGTATTCTCAACCGATGAGATCTTTGAGAAGGTATGGCATGAGAAGGTATACGAGGCAAATAATACCGTCATGGTACATATCAGACGTTTAAGAGGCAAGATGAAGGAAGATCAGAGGCAGGATCAGGACAAGATAATTTCAACGGTATGGGGAGTTGGATACAAGGTTGAAAAATGACAATATCTCAAAGACATACAGAACGCGCTTTATAATCAGCCTTATTGCGGCTGCGTTCGTGACATGTCTTATCGAGAGCCTGCTGGTGATCAATATAAGCAGGTTGGTATCTGTATTCTCACTTGAAAAAGAAACGAGCGAAATAGGGATATTACTTTATGTTTTCAGTGCGGTGATACTGTTTTCATTTGTATTCTTCCTTATGCAGAGACATTCGATCAGATATATAGAGGAATTGTCGGAGCAGATGGACGCTCTCGCCTCCGGAGATTTTGACCATAAGATAGAGATAAGGGGCAATGATGAATTCTCTCAGATGGCGGAGCATTTAAATGAGCTCGGAGACGATCTGAAGGCTATGCTTGAAGCCGAACGTGAGTCAGAGAAGTCCAAGAACGATCTTATTACAAATATCGCCCATGATCTGCGTACTCCGCTGACATCCATCATAGGTTATCTGGAGCTGCTGTCGGGAAAAGGCAAGGCGGTTCTTAAGGACGAGCAGAAGGAAAAATATCTCAATATTGCTTACACCAAATCCAAACGACTTGAGCAGCTTATAAACGATCTGTTTGATTTTACCAAGCTGAGCTACGGCAAGATGACCATGAAGCTTAGCTATGTGGATCTTGTTAAGCTGTTGGAACAGCTCTTGGAGGAGGCTTATCCGAACTTTGTCGAAAAGGGACTGAGCTACGAGCTTCGTACGAATGTGCCTTCGCTTGAAATAGCTGCCGACGGAGGACTTATAGCCAGATTGTTCGATAATCTTATCGGCAATGCCATCAAATACGGAGCTGACGGAAAAAAGGTCATAGTCAGAGTGCATGCGGAGCCTAAGGATGATATCGTTGAGGTCAAGGTCATTAATTACGGCTTTACCATAGATGAGAAGGATCTTCCGCTCATATTCAATAAGTTTTACAGGGCCGACAAGGCGAGATCTACGCAGACCGGAGGTACCGGACTCGGACTTGCCATTGCCAAGGATATAGTAGAGATCCACGGAGGAAGTATAAACGCAAAGTCGGATCTTAACGGAACGGTATTTACGGTCCGCCTTAAGATACATTTTGATAACAATAATGAAAATATCAAACGTGCGTAAAAAAATCATATTAATGCTGACTGCAGCCGTGCTTTGCTTAAGCGCGGCTTTTGTCGTGTATGCCGAGCCGACGGAAAAAGATCAGGAAGATGAACAGATAAGTACGGTACTGATAGGGGATACCGAGAGCAAGGGCAGCGTAAGCATGAATTTCAGCTATGGTTATCGCGACATAGCAAAATGCGGACACAAGCTGCCGTTCAGCGTACATATAGACAATAGCTACAGCAAGGATATAGATGCAAGGCTTGTGATAGAAGCCGAAGGAAGCGTAGAGACGGGTATCGATACTTTTGAGGCAGCTGTTAACAGATACAGCTTTGATGTTCATATTCCTGCCGACGGGGAGGCCTCTGTCGATAATGTAATATCTATAGCAGAGGAAAATCCGGGACTGAATATCAGACTTTATGAAGGCGAAGAGGTACTTGCCGAGCTTAATGAGAATATAAGGATAAACTCAGCAGGTTCGGAGCTTCTTATAGGTATACTTTCCGATTCACCGGAGAAGCTTGAGTATTTTAACGGTGTGAGTGTGGCTCAGACAGCATTGAGAGCAAGGACTATAGAATTGGATCCGGCAACGCTTCCTAAAAATGCGCTGGAGCTTGAACAGCTTGATATGATCATCATATCCGATTTTAGCATTGCAAGGACGGATGCCGAGCATATCGCAGCTATAGAGGAATGGACCGAAAACGGAGGAGTGCTGCTTATAGGAAGCGGACTTAATCCTCAGGCGGCAATGAGCTTCGGAGCCTACAGAGACAATTTTGAGATTAACGAGCGAGGAAAGCAAGCCATTGATATGGGCATGCAGTATTCGAAAAACGGACCGGACGGTGCGGTGCTTAAGCTTAACGTCTGTGATATCAGCATGACCGACGGAATAAGGGTCATGCAGGCCTCGGATATGGCTGCGCTTACGGTGGTGAACGGCACGAACGGAACCATAGGTTTTACAGCCTATGATCTCTGTGACATAAGCGATTTCTGTCAGCAGGAAATGAGCTTTACAGATGACCTGCTTACAGACATGCTGGGCTTTTCACGTATAGAGAGGATGCTTAATTCATCAAGCAGCAGCCGTGAGGTATATGAAAAGACCGGAGATTTCATGGGTGTTACAAGCCCTGAGAGTATGCCGGGCACAGGCATTTATATTACCTTTGCCTGCTTTTATCTTGTGTTTATCGCAGCTTTTCTGTATTTCGGACTCAGAAACAGGGGCCTTGAGATATATTATCAGATCTTTGTTGTGATCTCGGCCTTTGTCGGCGCATTTGCGGTATGGATGATGGGTGCGGGGATACGCTATGACGGTCTCAGTCTGGACTATGCCGCAGTGAGAGAGATTCAGGCCGACAGTGTTTCCGAATCGGGATATATACGCCTGTTTTCTGCAGCATCAGACAGCTATGAACTTGGAATACCGGAAAATTATGAGATATATCCTATAGTCAGATCGGCAGAGGATGATAATTCCCTGCTTAAGATAAGCAGCGCCAAGGCGTCTGAAAAGGAATCAAAGCTTATAGAATATATTTTCGGAAAAGAGGGAAAAACAGTGAGAGCCGGAGGACTCGGTCCTTTTGCCGGTACGATGCTGGAATTTTCAACCTCCGAAGAGAGCATTGATAAGAACGGAAGCATCAATGCAAAGCTTCATTTTTATGATGAGAAGTTTAACGGCAGCATAGTCAATAACAGTAAATATGACATAGAAGATGCCGCACTCCTTGTATACGGAAAAATTGCGAAGATCGGACGTATCAAGGCAGGAGAAAGTATTGATGTAAGCCAGCTTGAGGCATTGTGTACGCCTATTTCGGATTCGTATTCGATAGCGGCATATGTTACCGGACTTAAGGAGTCAGATAACAATATCTCGGATTATGCTGATGCTCTTAAGAAGACAAGATTCCTGAGTAATTACATACAAGCTTCTCTTGAGTCCTATTACAAGGGAATAAGACTTATAGGCTTTTCCGTCGGGGAGAATATATTTAAGGATATTACCGCCGATAAGCATGCCGATGTCAGCGGCACGCTGCTTAAATCTGTTAATACGGATGCGAGTTTCGCAGTCGGAAAAAACGTATGGAGGACAGCCTTAAGCTCTGATCCTGCAGCGGTAACGGGAGAATACGACACAGCCTCAAATACTTCAAGAGGCTCTGTGGTCATAGAGTATAATCTCGGCAATGATGTAAATGTCAGAGAATTGTATTTTACAGCTCTTTCGGAGGAATTCGAAGGATCGGAACTGTCTGCATTTACAGGGAAAATGTCGCTTTATAATTATATTACAGGAAGTTATGATGAGTTTGACGAGGCGGCAAGGTTCGGAGAGGTCGAGATAGCACCTTATCTCTCACCGGCCAATACCTTGATGGTAAGATTTATGCCGGAGGAGAGTGCCATAGGCACGAACGGAGCCTTTCTGCCGGTTCCGAATATTATCGGAGAGGAGAAATGATATGCTTAAGCTTTCCGGTATAAGCAAGTTTTACGGACACTTCTGTGCACTCGATAAATTGAGTATGAACATAGATGAGGGAGCTCTCTACGGATTTATCGGACCTAACGGTGCGGGAAAGACTACGGCCATCAAGATCATGACAGGCATAATGTATCCGGACGAGGGAGAGGTCACTATAGACGGAATGTGTCTTGAGGATGAGCCTGAGATATATAAGAGCATGATAGGCTATGTTCCGGATTCCTTCGGCATGTACAGCAATATCAAGGTTCGTGAGTATATGCAGTTTTTTGCCGCCTGCTGCGGCAAGGACGGCATGGAAGCAGACAAGACAGCCGACAGACTGCTGGAATATGTCGAGCTTGATAATCGCAGAGACTATTATGTCGAGGCACTTTCAAGAGGCATGAAGCAAAAGCTTGCATTGGCAAGAGCACTGATAAACGATCCCAGGATACTGATCATGGATGAGCCGACCTCCGGACTTGATCCGAGAACGCGCTTTGAATTTAAGCAGATACTCGGAGAGCTTTCGGATAACGGTAAGACTATATTGATAAGCTCGCATATGCTTAACGATATTTCCGAGCTTTGTACCGATATAGGTATCATCGATCAGGGCAGCATAGTGATGTCGGGACGATTACAGGAGGTAATGAGGCTTGTTACCTCGGAAAACCCGATAATCATATCCATGGCAGGCAAAATAACCCAGGCTATACGTTTTCTTAAGGAGGATGATTCCGTCAAGTCGATGACCATTAAGGGCAGTGATATTATGATCAATTTCTTCGGTAATAAAAAGGAGGAAGCGGAGCTCTTAAAGAGGATGATAGAAGCAGGACTTCCTGTGCGAAGTTTTTCAAGAGAAAAAGGTTCACTGGAATCTATATTCATGCAGCTTACGGGACACGGAGAGGAGCATGTGACATCAAGCTATGATGCGACTGAATCCCATAATTAAAAGAGAAATAGAGATAAAAAACCGAAGCCTTACACTGCCGGTGGCAATCACTGTCATAAATGCGGTGCTGTTCGGAATAGGCATAGCCGGAACGTCTGCCGAGGTGCTGCAGATGAGAACGAGCTATACGCTTGACTACGGCGCATTTTTAAAGATTTATGTGGCTGTGATACTCATGCAGTTTGTGATGATAATGTTTACGGCTCCGGTGCTTACGGCGGATGTGATAGCAGGAGAACGAGAGAGGGGAACCTTTGATCTGCTGCTTACAACCAAGCTTACCGCAGGAGAGATAGTTGCGGAAAAACTGATATCCGCTTATATAAATATGGCAATGATAGTGATATCCGGACTTCCGGCGATGCTGATACCGCTTATGTTCGGAGGCGTTCATATACAGAGCACTATAGTAATGCTGATTATACTGCTTATAGAAGCGTTCATGATAATGTCTGTAGGTATGCTGGTAAGCTGTTATTGCAGGTCTTCGGTAAAAAGTATCGTTATCTCATATGCCTTTATGATCGCTCTGACGGCAGGACCGATAGTACTGGGAGGACTTGCCGGATTGTTCTCCTCGGACGGAGGAAACAGGCTGATCTATCTGACTGTTATCGATCCGCTGCTTCCTGTAGTTACGCTTCTGTCAGCCCAGATAGGCGAGGGAAGTGCGATACCGGAAGCTGTGTACAGAATGCTTAACGGTTCACCGGATGCGGCATTTACAGAACATGCGGTACTTATAGGCCTGATGGTACAGGCTGCCATCGCTTTTGCCTGCATAGTGCTTGCGGTCATACATATCATGCCGCACAAAAACTTAAGGACTGCGGCAGGAGAGATAGAGCTGGTACATAAATTGATCCAAGGAAAGAAGAGCAGTTGAAAAACACGTAGGCTGCATATAAAATATTAAAACTATGAAGAAGATTATACTTACAGGAGGCGGTACTGCGGGACATGTAACTCCCAATCTTGCACTGCTTCCGAAATTAAGGGAAAAGAATTATGAGGTGCTCTATATCGGCGGCAAACGCGGTATGGAAGCCGATATGGTGAAAAAAGCCGGGGTAAACTACAGAGGTATATCTACAGGTAAGCTCCGCAGATATTTCGATCTTAAGAACTTTACGGATCCGTTCAGAGTGATCAAGGGCTTCTTTGATGCAAAGAGCATCATTAAGGAATACAAGCCGGATGTGATCTTTTCAAAGGGCGGGTTTGTTGCGGTGCCGGTGACTATAGCTGCGTGGATGTGCCGTGTGCCTGTTATCGCGCATGAGTCGGATATGACACCGGGGCTTGCCAATAAGATCGCAGCGCCGTTTGCAAAGAGGATCTGCTGCAATTTTCCGGAAACAATGGAGCTGCTGCCAAGATCCAAGGCAGTGCTGAGCGGTTCGCCGATCAGAGCCGAGCTACTGACAGGAAGCCGCGAAGAGGGGCTTAAGACTGTAGGCTTTGACGGCAGCAAGCCGATACTGCTTATAATAGGCGGTTCGCTCGGAGCTCAGCATATCAATGAAGCTGTAAGGCGGATACTTACAGAGCTCCTCAAGGATTTTGATATCATTCATATATGCGGCAAGGGAAATGTCGACAGTACAAAATCCGACATCCCGGGATACAGACAGTATGAATTTGTCGGAGCGGAGCTTAAGGATATGTTTGCGGCGGCAGATATATTTATATCCAGGGCAGGTGCCAATGCGATATGTGAACTGCTTGCGCTCAAGAAGCCTAATCTGCTCATACCTTTGTCTGCTGCGGCAAGCAGGGGAGACCAGATATTAAATGCCGAGTCATTTGAAAAGCAGGGCTTCTCCATGGTGCTAAAAGAAGAAAATATGAGTGACGACAGTCTCCTTGCTTCGGTAAGAAAGCTTTGGACAGATAAGGAACGCTACATAGAGGCAATGAAGGCTTCGAAGCTTAGTGACGGAGTCGGTATTATTATAGACGAGATAGAGAAAACAGCAAAATGAATATAATCGAGGCGGCACGTGTTATATATAAGTACACCGTGCATGACGAGGCCGACAATATAATAGAGACACAGACGGCACTTTCCGAGCTTAATGTAGGCATCGAGAAGGGCTCCTTTGTGTGTGTGCTGGGACATAACGGATCCGGTAAGTCTACCTTTGCCAAGCTTATCAATGCACTGAATCTGCCGGATGAGGGCACTGTGGTCGTATCGGGCATGAACACCCGTGACAGCGAACATATACTTGATATCAGAAAACAGGCCGGAATGGTATTTCAGAACCCGGATAATCAGATAGTTGCCAACGTCGTTGAAGAGGATGTTGCCTTCGGACCGGAGAATCTCGGAGTGCCCACAGATGAGATATTGCAGAGAGTTGACAATGTCATAGACAGACTGGAGATCGGAGCGGTAAGGACCAAGTCACCGAACAGACTCTCCGGAGGACAAAAGCAGCGTGTTGCCATAGCGGGAATAATGGCTATGAAGCCGGAATGCATCATACTTGATGAGCCGACTGCCATGCTTGATCCGTCGGGACGCAGCTACGTGCTTGAGGCTGTTCACGATCTTAACAAAAAGGAAGGCATAACCATAGTGCTGATCACTCATTATATGGAGGAAGCCGTGGATGCCGACAGACTTATAGTAATGGAGCACGGCGAGATCGCCAGGGACAGTGCGGGAAGAGCTCTTGACGGAACACCCAAGGAACTTTTCTCAAGACCTGAGGAGCTGAAAAAGCATTCACTTGCACTGCCGGTAGTAACCGAGCTTGCCTACAGACTTAAGCAGCACGGACTGGATATACCGGACGGAATACTTTCAACCAAGGAACTGATCGACCGTCTCAAGGAGCTTAAAGCAGATGCTTAGAGATATTACACTCGGACAATATTACCCTGTGGATTCATGCATTCATCGCCTGGATCCGAGAACGAAGCTTTTCGGAACCTTCGTTTTCTTGGTGTCGCTATTTGTGACCTCATCGGTACCGGGGTATCTGCTTGCGAGCCTTGCGCTTATCTGCTGCATACGTTTAAGCCGTGTACCCATAAGCTTCATGACCAGAGGACTTAAGGCTGTCTTTGTCCTGCTTCTGATATCGGTTTCCTTCAATATGTTTTTTACGGGAGAGACTGTTATCTTCAGACTTGGTTTTCTGCGAATCACAAAGGAAGGACTTAAGCTTGCGGGATTTATGGCTCTAAGGCTTGTGTATCTTGTTATAGGATCATCAGTTATGACTCTGACCACGACACCTACTCAGCTTACGGACGGACTCGAGAAGTCGCTGGGATTTCTTAATCGTTTTAAGGTGCCTGTTCACGACATTGCAATGATGATGTCTATCGCACTCCGTTTTATACCGATACTTACGGATGAGACAGATAAGATAATAAGAGCACAGAAGGCAAGAGGTGCCGACTTTGAATCCGGAAATTTAATAAGGAGAGCCAAGGCTATGGTGCCTATACTGGTTCCCTTGTTTATTGCCGCATTCAGACGCGCCTCGGATCTTGCACTTGCCATGGAAGCACGCTGTTACCACGGCGGTGCCGGACGTACAAAGATGAAGCCACTTAAATATGCGAGACGAGACAGGATCGCCTATGTGATAATGACGGTTTATTTTATTCTGATGTTCGCAACGAGGTTTATTTAATGAGTATAGAGCTTAAAAACCTTACACATATATATAATCAGGGAACGGCCATGGAGTCGGTTGCGGTCAGAAATGTCAGCTGTACGATCGATGACGGCAGCTTTGTCGGGCTGATAGGTCATACCGGATCAGGTAAGTCTACTCTGATACAGCATTTAAACGGTCTTGAGGTACCGACATCGGGTACGGTGCTTTATAACGGTGAGGATATATTTGCACAGGGCTATGATCTTAAGCATTTAAGGGGCAAGGTTGGACTTGTATTCCAATATCCGGAGTACCAGCTCTTTGAGGAGACTGTACTTAAGGATGTGTGCTTCGGCCCGAAGAATATGGGACTGTCGCAGGAGGAATGTGAGAATAGAGCACGTAAGGCTTTGAATTCACTTGGACTCGATGAAAGCTATTACGGAAGAAGTCCTTTTGAGCTCTCGGGAGGCGAAAAACGTCGCGCAGCACTTGCGGGCATACTGGCTATGGAACCGGAGGTGCTGGTGCTTGATGAACCTACTGCGGGACTGGATCCTCAGGCAAGGCAGGAAATGCTCGATCTTGTAAAAAAACTTCATGATGAGAGAGGCATAACAGTGGTGCTTGTTTCTCACAGTATGGATGATGTTGCGGAATACGCGGACAAGATACTCGTTATGAATAATGCCGAGCTCAAATTTTACGATACTCCCAAGGAAGTATTTAAGCACAGCAAAGAGCTTATGAGTTTCGGTCTCTCAATTCCGGAGATAACGAAGATAGCCCATGAACTAAATGCGGCAGGCATAGATATACCGACAGACATATCTACCATAGAAGAAGCAACAGAAGCAATACTTAAGTATTTCAAAAAAGCTTAAAAAATACGGCATGCGCAGAATAAAACTTACAATTGCATATGACGGCACAAACTATTGCGGCTTTCAGGTACAGCCGGAGCTTCCTACCATTGAAGGAGAACTTAACAGAGCACTCGGTGAACTTACGGGAGAACATATAGAGGTAATAGGAGCAAGCCGTACCGACAGCGGAGTGCATGCCTATGGTAATGTCGCAGTATTCGATACGGCTTCAAGTATACCCGCTGACAGATTTCCGCTTGCAATAGTCAGCTTTCTTCCTGAAGATATAAGGGTAGTCGGCTCTGAGGAGGTGTCTGCCGAATGGCATCCCCGTAAATGTGACTGCATCAAGACCTATGAATACAGTTTTGACTGCGGCAGAGTCGAAGATCCGAAGCAGCGTCTGTACACATCCTTTTCCAAGCGTGTACCGGATATAGGACTGATGCGTGAGGCGGCAGCCTATCTTATAGGGGAGCATGATTTTACTTCCTTTGCCAATCCTTCCTCTCAGATACTTAAGGAAGGGGGCAGTGCGGTAAGAAACATATACTCTATAGAGATAGTTTCGCAGCCGCAGAATGAATATGGGATCATTGGTCCGGCTAATACGACTGTTATCATACGGATCACCGGAAACGGATTTCTGTATAATATGGTGCGTATTATTGCGGGAACTTTAATGAATGTAGGAACCGGCTTATGGGAGCCTGAGAGGGTAAAGACGGCACTTGATGCACATGACCGCACCAAAGCGGGGCCAACAGCAGAAGCAAGAGGGCTTACATTGGTAGGAATTAACTATAATACTTAGTAAAAAGTCCAAATTCGGCTTGACACGGAACGGCTCGAAACGTATAATACAAGGGCTGTTTCATAGAAACGGCAATTTTTTAATGCTGAAACCATTAGCCCCGGCATGAAGCATTAAACTAATAAAATTATTTTATATTAGGAGGGTAACCATGAAAAGTTATGTGGCTACACCGGCTACCATTGAGAGAAAGTGGTACGTTGTTGACGCAACAGATAAGACTCTTGGACGCCTTGCTTCAGAAGTGGCTAAGGTATTAAGAGGAAAGCATAAGCCTACTTACACACCGTTCCTTGACACAGGTGATTATGTAATCGTAGTAAACGCTGAGAAGTTTAAGGTATCAGGCAAGAAGATGAACCAGAAGACATACTTCAGCCATTCCAAGTACATCGGCGGAACAAAGACTCTTACACTTGCACAGATGCTTGAGAAGCATCCTGAGCAGGTAATCGAGCATGCAGTTAAGGGAATGCTTCCTACCGGAGCACTCGGAAATGCAATGTACAAGAAGTTATTTGTTTACTGCGGACCGGATCATAAGCATCAGGCACAGAAGCCGGAAGAGCTTACATTTTAATCGGTGGGAGGAAGTATAAATGGCATCTACACAGTATTACGGCACAGGTCGTAGAAAAAAGTCAATCGCAAGAGTATATGTTACTCCGGGAACCGGAAAGATCACAATAAACGGTAAGGATATCGAGGAGTACTTCGGACTTGAGACACTCAAGGTTATCGTTCGTCAGCCATTCGCTGCTATCGGCGCTGAGGGTAAGTTCGATGTTAAGGCTAATGTTCACGGCGGCGGAATCGCAGGCCAGGCAGGCGCTATCAGACACGGTATCTCACGTGCTCTTCTTCACGAGGATGAGGAGAACAGACCGGTACTCAAGAAGGAAGGATTCCTTACAAGAGATTCACGTATGAAGGAGCGTAAGAAATACGGTCTCAAGAAGGCTCGTAAGGCTCCGCAGTTCTCTAAGAGATAATCATATATATTATTTGTATATACCAAGAGATCGCCGTTTCGGCGGTCTCTTTTTTAGCGCATAAACGGAATCGGAAGCATTAGGATGAGCAAGTTTACTTGCGATCATCCTAATGCTTATGATTGCGTAACGGAAATGAGCACAAAGTGCCGATAGAAGCTGACACAACATGGGATGTTGACATAAAAAAGCTAAGAAACATCCGAGTTTGTGTACAAAAGCTTCACAAGATGGTATAATCCAATGCACATAACAAAATGCAATGATTTTTCACATATGAAAGCGTATAGACGGGTACAAAGGTGAATCTGTTTGTTATAGCCAAGATAATAGGAGTTGCTCTGAATGTGGAAGCGGGACTGATGATGGTACCGCTTTTATTTGCGGCTTATTATGGTGAAAATGTCATGCCCTATCTTATATCCGCTTTTCTTGGATTTTGTATCGGACTGGTGCTGTGGATAGTGTCACAGGGTGAGCATAAGGTCAAAGCCAAAGAGGGATTCGTTTCGGCGGGACTTACCTGGATAGTACTCTCGCTTATAGGCATGCTGCCGTTTCTGTTGTTTCAGGTGGTCGACAGCAGTTTTGACGCTTTCTTTGAAACCGTGTCCGGCTTTACTACCACAGGAGCCACAATACTTAAGGATATAGAAGCACTGCCGAAGAGCCTTAATATCTGGCGTTGTTTTATGCACTGGATAGGCGGAATGGGAGTATTGGTATTCATGTCCGTATTTGTGCGTTTTTCAAGCGGGTCACAGATGAATCTTATCAAGGCAGAGATATCCGGAGCCGTGGTATCCAAGCTTGTTCCGAGAGCAAGAGATACTGCAAAGATACTGTACGGCATCTATATCGGCATGACGGTGATCACCTTTATTGTTCTGCTTATTCTGAAAATGCCTATGTATGATGCCGTATGCGCAACCTTCAGTGCGGCGGGTACCGGAGGCTTTATGCCGCTTAATTCGAGCTGTGCTTCATATACCTATGAACAGCAGCTGGCCTTAGGCATAGCAATGTTTGCCTTCGGAGCAAACTTTAACTTTTATTTCCTCCTGCTTCTTCGTAAGTTTAAGCAGGCATTCCGTATGGAAGAGATATGGCTCTATACCCTTATTGCTCTTGGTGCCGCCGGAATCATTTCCATAGATCTGATGCTTAATATAGATCGCAGTAAGCCGTTTTTGACTATACATAATGCACTCTTTAATGTAGTATCCATCATGACCAGTACCGGATTTGCGGTGGATGACATTAATTACTGGCCCGGCATTTCCAAGGCTGTTATAGTCTTTCTTATGTTTTGCGGAGCATGTGCGGGCTCGACTTCATGTGGCTTTAAGATATCGAGACTGCTTATTATGATCAAGGCAACCTGCAGAGATATTTCGGTACAGCTTCATCCGGATATGATCAAGAAGGTACATATCGACGGCAAGGTCGTTGAAGAAAAGGTGATCCGTGCCGTAGGAGTGTATACCTTCGCCTATTTTATGGTAGTTATTATCTCAACATTGCTGCTCAGTATCGATGGCAAGGACTGGGGATCAACATTTACGGCGGTAATGGCAACTTTCAACAATATCGGACCGGGTATAGGAAGCAACGGATCTTTCGGTAATTATTCGGAGTTTTCGAATTTCGGCAAATTGGTCATGAGTGCCGATATGCTGATAGGACGTCTTGAGATATTCCCTATACTGGCCTTATTCAGCAGACAGGCATGGCGCAGGTTCTGACAGATTCAGGATTTATTATTTGATTTGATATCGGGATCAAAGTGTACAGTGATACGGTATCAGATGCGGCAAAACATTTTTTGATACAACATCTTTGATATATATTTACGGTGTATATGCCTAAATAAAACGGAGGTTATTCAATATGAATGCGGTTATAGTCGGCTGCGGCAAGGTCGGAAGTGAGCTTGCAAGGACCTTGGTGAACGACGGACATAATGTATCCGTCATAGACAATTCACAGAAATCTCTCGATAACATCTCTGAAGATCTGGATGTTATGACTATACTCGGCAACGGAGGAAACCTTGAGTTGCTTAAGGAGGCGGGGGTAGATACCGCTGACATTTTCATTGCGGTAAGCACCTCGGATGAGATCAATCTCCTTTCCTGCCTTATTGCAAAGCAGTTTTCAAAATGTGAGACTATAGCACGTGTCAGAAATCCTTTGTATTCGAGACAGACAGACTTCTTTAAGGCAAAGCTGGGCCTGTCGCGTATAATTAATCCGGAATATATTGCGGCTACCGAGATATATAATATACTGCAGTTTCCGGCGCTCAGCCGTCTTGATGTATTTGAGGGTACAAACGTTGCCATATCCACAATGCATATCACCAAGGACTACAGGATGGTCGGCAAGAGTCTCCAGCAGATACGTATGGATGAGCCTAATATAAGAGCACTTGTATGTGCTGCCGTAAGAGGTGACCAGGTCATCATTCCGTCCGGTGATTATGTCGTTCAGGAGGGTGACGATATTACAATGGTCGCTACCAGAAGTGATATCAGAGCATTTATCAAGGCAGAGGGTGTACAGAATACTCCGGCCGAAAAGATAATGATAGTAGGCGGCGGTACTATATCGTATTATCTTATCGAGAAGCTGCTCGAGAGAGGCAGAAGTGTAAGACTTATAGAGCAGAATGAACAAAAGTGTATAGAGTTTTCGGAGAGATTTGAAAACTGTGAGGTCATCAAGGGAGACGGAACAGACAGAAAATTCTTAAACAAGCACGGAATATCCGTAACAGATGCTTTTGTACCGCTAACCGGAATAGATGAGGAAAACATAGTAATCGCAAACTATGCCAGAATGAATACCAAGGCAAAGATAGTAACCAAGGTAACAAGGACCGATATGAGCGATCTTATACAGGTTCTTTCCCTTGATTCCGTAGTCTTCCCAAAGGTAATGTGTGCGGATATTATTGCCCAGTATGTAAGAGCAAGAAGTGCGGGAGCGGGCAGAAATGTGGCAACCTTGTTCCGCTATCTTGATAATCGCATCGAGATAGGAGAGTATAAGGCCGGTACGGATTATAAGTATCTTAATGTCCCGTTTGCCAAGCTGAATCTCAAGAAAAACCTTATCATTGCCGGACTTATCAGAGGCGGAGAGTTTGTTATCCCGAGCGGAAATAATATGATAAGGGCAAATGATTCCGTAATAGTGGTAACAACCGATAAATCGGTTCAGTCGCTGGATGATATCGTTGCAAAGAAATAAGAGGATAGTAGAAGTTTGAATCTGCTGCTGATAGCAAAAATAATAGGAGCTGCACTCTCTTTGGAAGCGGTCTTGCTTGTATTACCGCTTCTGTTTGCTGTGCTCTATAATGAGAGCCTTATGCCGTTTAGTATACCTATAGCCATATGCTTCGTAGCGGGAGCTCTGCTCATGCGGCTCACGGATAAGGAAAACAAGCTCCAATCCAAGGAAGGACTTGTTGCTACAGGACTTACCTGGATTGCCTTGTCTCTGTGCGGTATGCTGCCGTACCTTATAGGCGGAGTGGTAAGCTCGCCTGTGGATGCCTTCTTCGAGACCGTATCCGGCTTTACGACCACAGGATCTACAATACTTACCGATGTGGAAGCTGTACCTAAGAGCATACTCCTCTGGCGCAGCTTTACGCATTGGATAGGCGGTATGGGCATACTTGTATTCATGTCGGCAATAGTTAAATTCAAGGGCGGTTCCCAGATGAACCTTATGAAGGCGGAGAGCCCGGGACCTGTTGTGTCAAAGCTTGTTCCAAAGGCAGGAGATACCGCAAGACTGCTTTATTTTATCTATACTTTGCTTACTATCGTGACTTTGATAGTATTGCTGATACTGAAAATGCCGTTTTTTGATGCTGTATGCATAACTTTAGGAGCAGCGGGTACCGGAGGCTTCGGTGTGCTTAATGACAGCTGTGCAAGCTATACTATAGCTCAGCAGATCGCAATAACGATTGCAATGTTTACCTTCGGGATCAATTTCAATTTCTTCTTTTTTATTATGGTAAGGAAGGCGACCCAGGCGTTTAAGATGGAGGAGGTCAGACTCTACTTTGCAATCGCTTTTATTGCCGTCGTAATGATATCGGCAAATCTGATGAAGCAGGGTGGGTTCGAACATCCGTTTTTGTCTGTACAAAATGCGGCATTTCACGTAAGTTCTATAATGACAACGACGGGATATGCAACGGATGATATTAACAACTGGCCGAGATTGTCACAATGTGCGATAATCATATTGATGCTGTGCGGAGCATGTGCGGGATCGACCGGAGGCGGATACAAGGTATCGAGAGTCCTGCTTATGGCTAAGGCATTTGCAAGAGACATATCTGTACAGCTTTGTCCCGACAGAGTCAGAAAAGTGCATATCGACGGTAAAGCTATAGATGAGAGTCTTATCAGGAGCACAGGTGTATATACTTTCGCTTATCTGGGAGTCATGATCATCTCGGTGATACTGATAATGCCGGAGGGCAAGGATGCCATGTCTACGGTAACCGCAGTTATAGCAACCTTTAATAATATAGGCCCGGGCATAGGCTTTAACGGGAGCATGGGTAATTTTGCACCCTTCTCGGATTATTCCAAGCTCATACTGAGTGCGGATATGCTGATAGGAAGACTTGAGATATTGCCTATACTCGGATTGCTGAGTAAAGATACCTGGAGGAGATTCTGACGCAAGCTATATATAGATATAGCGGGACGGTGTATGATCGGACGGAGGAACTGATGCGATATATAGAAAATTTGAATGAGGGTATGCGTGTCCATGACGTATATCTGTGCAAGACCAAGAATATGGCGGTTACACGTAACGGTAAGGAATATGCCAATGTGATACTTCAGGATAAGACAGGACAGATAGATGCTAAGATCTGGGATCCCGACAGTCCGGGTATCGGAGAATTCGAGCCCATGGATTTCGTTACCGTTGACGGTAATGTTACAGTGTTTAACGGCAACAGGCAGCTTAATATCAATATGATATTCAAGGCTGAGGAAGGCAATTACGATCAGAGCGATTATTTCCCGGTGACAAGTTGTAACATAGATGAGATGAAGGCTGATCTCACGGATTTTATCAACAGCGTACAGAATCAGTATCTTTCGGAGCTGTTAAAGAGCTTTTTTAAGGACGAAGCATTTATGAAGAGCTTTGCTGCCCACAGTGCGGCAAAATCGATCCATCACGGTTTCATCGGAGGGCTTTTGCAGCACACCTTAAGTGTTGCAGGGATCTGTAATGATGCCGCTAAGCATTATCCGTTTGTAAACAGAGATCTGCTGCTTACAGGAGCCATACTGCATGATATCGGAAAGCTTAACGAGCTTTCTCCTTTCCCGGCAAATGATTATACCGATGCAGGACAGCTTATAGGACATATAGTTATAGGATATCAGATGGTCAGTGGGCGCATAATGAAGATACCGCATTTTCCAAAGAAGCTTGCGGCAGAGCTGCTGCACCTGATACTCTCGCATCACGGAGAGCTTGAGTACGGATCACCAAAGAAGCCTGCTTTGATAGAGGCTATGATACTCAGCTTTGCGGACAATATGGATGCCAAGGTAGAGACTATGTATGAGGCTTTAAACAGCAAGGCAGCTCAGAATGAAGACGGTTGGGTAGGCTATAACAAGCTGCTTGATACCAATATCAGAAAGAGCTCAGAGGAGTGATCTTATGAAGAAATATGCTCTTGCGGCGATTGCTGCTGTGACAGCTTTGGGAATGAGCCTTAATGCTTTTGCGGCAGCCGACAATAAGACAGGAATTATAGTTAACGGAAAGTACGTGACGAGCATCGAAGCAGGAAGTAAGACCGGACCGGGTTCGGCAGATGCCAAGACAGAGGAGAGACATAATGATCTTCCCGGTGATGCCGTTACTGCTGTAGGGAATCTTGAGCCGGATAAGCTTAATGTTCCGGATAATGCTGAAACTCTTATTACTCTTGCAGGTACGGCTGATTCAGATACCGGAACACTCTGTCTGCTTACTAAGAATAAAACTTCGTACGGACGAAGCTATTGGGTCAAGAGTCTCGAATGCAGAGCGAAGTACGGAAAAGCAGGACTCGGGAAGACCGTAGAGGGCGATAATAAGACTCCGATAGGAGTATTTATGCTGAATACCCCGTTCGGGAATAAGACTGCAGAGGAAGGCTTTCCGGTCAATTATAAACAAGTCGACGGCACATATTACTGGAACGGAGATTCGGGGTCCGGGCTGTACAATAAGCTTGTTTCAACCGTGACTTACACAGATTTCAGTAAGTCTGCATCGGAGCATATAGTTAATTACGGTGCTTATTACAATTACTGTATAGATACCGGATATAACTATGAGGGTACGCCTCACAGAGGATCGGCTATATTTATTCATTGTATGGTCAATAATGAGAATACGCACGGCTGTATCGCAGTTGATGAGGAAAACATGAAGACTATAATGAGAGCTTATACCGAGGGCAGCAGTTATATAGCTGTATATGATGCCGCTGATGTCGGGAAAGTATATAAATGAGAAAAGCGTGGTGAGAGCCACGCTTTTCCCTTCGCTAAGCAATCGTCGAATACGCAGTGCAACGCGACAAATCGCTTCGCATTTTATCGCTGAATTGCTTCGCAATTCTATAAGCAACGAACAGGTAGAGCTAAGCAATCTCCAAATGCTTCGCATTTGTCGATTAGCTTAGCGTGCAAACCTTCGATAGGTGAAACACATACAGCAGGCTGTTCCCTTCGCTTCGCGAATTGAACAACACGGGCAGAGCCCGTTGTCAAAAATCAGGAATGCTTCTTTCCGCGAGCGGAAGAAGTATTCCTGATTCTTGACAGCCTGCTTATGCACTGCGTATTAATTTGCTTATAAAAGGGAGAAGCCCCGTGCGATGTTGCGTATCGACGGGGCAAGCATTATGAAAAAAATTATTTACATGCAGTAACAACTTGTTTTTACTGTTCTCTGCTTTGTATGCTTATAATATAATTGTGATGCGTTACGAAACTGTGTTTTAAAAGTTAAAGATTTTTATATGAGTTATGAACAGAATATGAACATGAAGGCTTTTGCAAAAATTAATCTGAGTCTTGATATTATCGGTGTCAGGGATAACGGTTATCATGAGCTCAGGATGCTTATGCAGTCGGTATCTCTGCATGATGATGTTGAGCTTATTATAAATGATAAGGGGAGCGTTGAGCTGACTGTTGTTGATGAACGTGGTGTGGCTGCCGGGGAGATACCTGCGGACAGCTCTAATCTTATGTGCAGGGCTGCGGAGCTTATGCGGGATCGTTTCGGCATTAAGCAGGGAGTCGGCATGAAACTGTATAAGCGTATACCTTCGGAAGCAGGGCTTGCGGGTGGCTCTGCAGATGCTGCTGCGGTACTGAAGGGTATGAATGAGCTGTTTGAGCTTGGACTTGGTACAAAGCAGCTGATGGAACTAGGAGTCAAGCTTGGAGCCGATATACCTTACTGCATTATGGGAGGCACGGCGCTTGCCGAGGGTATCGGAGATGTGCTTACGCCTATAGACAATAAGTGTCGTCTGCATGCTTTACTTGTTAAGCCTAAAGAGGACATGTCTACGCCTAAGGTATACTCCGCATATGACAGGCTTATTGCCGAAGGCGCAAAAGTGGTACATCCCGATACAAACGGGCTTATTGAAGCCTTGGAAAGCGGTGATTGTACTTTAGTGTATGAGAGTGTGGCTAATGTATTGGAACTTCCGGTGCGTGAAGAAATAAATATCATTGACAGGATAAAGAAAGACTTGATTATATTCGGTGCGGGAGCAAGTGTAATGACCGGAAGCGGGTCTGTAGTGTACGGATTGTTTGCGGACAGAGAAAAAATGCATGAAGCAAAACTGAAAATTGAAAAAACTGACTATTCGCACAAATTGTTCAACGTCTTAGAAACGGATTTTATATAAGTTGCCAACTTGTGTTTTTGTATTTTTTTCAGTACGATATATACAAAGCGAGGTAAATTTATGAGTTCCGAATTTACAGTAATCAGAGATGAATATATGCCGCTCAGAGAGCTTGTTTTTGTTACACTCAGACAGGCTATACTTAAGGGCGAGCTTAACCCGGGCGAGCGTCTCATGGAGATACAGCTTGCGGAGAAGATGGGCGTCAGCCGTACTCCTATCAGAGAGGCTATCAAGAAGCTTTCCGATGAAGGTCTTGTTACTTTGGTTCCGAGAAAGGGTGCTATAGTTGCGGGTATCTCGCAGAAGATGCTTACAGATGTGCTTCAGGTAAGGATGACACTTGAGAAGATGGCTTATGAGTGCGCATTCAAGAACTTTAAGAATAAAGACAAGGAAGCAATGGAACGTGCCGAGCAGGCATTTGAGGATGCAGTCAAGGAAGGCGATCTGATCAAGATAACAGAGGCGGATGAAGCTTTCCATTTTGCCATATATGATGCGGCAAATAATGATAAGCTTTCTGAGCTTCTTCAGACTCTTAAGGAGAATATGTACAGATATCGTATGGAGTATACCAAGGATATCTCTACAAGAACATCTTTGATAGAGGAACACAGACAGATATATGATTCTTTTATAAACAGAGATTACGCCGCAGGCCTGAAGGTAGTCGAGAAACATATTAAGAATCAGGAAGAAACTGTTTTGGATAAGATCAATAAGGACTTTTGATATGCCCCGGTTAAGGAGCATAGATAATGAGCGGAACGTATCTAAGGATATGAACCGCTCTTTTCGTTTTTGAAAGGATTTAGAGGGTTGTATGCTGTATTGGCCCGAGACTTAGCATCTGCCAATGTATGATTTTTCCGTATTAACGAAAAATTTACGTAGTTCACAGATCGTTTTCATTTAGCGTTAATGAATAAAGGATATAAAGTATTCGCAAAATTGACATAATAGCAGTAATTTGTCGCATGAGGAACAGGAAAATGAAATTTAGAAAAGAAACCAATATCAACGGAACGGAAGGCAGTGAGTCCGGTAATTCCGAAGCTAAGTCAGCAATGTTAAGTAAGTTTGGAAACGGTAAGAAGCTCACACCGTTTCGCATAGCAGTAACGGTACTTCTCGTGATAATTGCTTTGCTCGCAGTCAAGAGGATACTGTTCTCGAAGGAGAAGATAGAGATAGATCCGCTTTCGACAGTATCGGTGGGTCATGCCGAAAAGGGAGACGTAAGCGTTGATACAAGTCTTATAGGAACTGTTATGCCGGGGGATGTTTATTATGTAATGCCTAAGGCATCGGGTGAGATCACCGAGATCTTTGTTTCGGTTGGCGATACCGTAAATGAAGGCGATCCGATCTGCACCATAGATAACAGCAAGGCTGTTGATGCTGCCAAGATACAGCTTGACCAGGCAAATGTTCAGCTGCAGACAACTTCCGATGCGGTTTCACTTGCCAAGACCAATCTTGACAGAATGTCGGCACTCCTTCAGACGGGAGATATTTCCAGACAGAGCTATGAGCAGACCAAGAACGGCTATGACCAGGCAAGCGCGGCATATGATGCTGCAAAGCTTCAGAAGGAAGGAGCCGAGCTTCAGTATAACACGCAGGTAGAGTTCTCTACAGTTACAGCACCTGTAACCGGTACTGTAGAATCTTCAAATATGAGCATAAACGGACTTGCCGCAGCAGGGTCTCAGGTATGCGTTATCTCCTCTGAGGGCGAGAATAAGATACAGTTCAATGTGACAGACCGACTTTTGGCTTCCTTTAAGCCCGGAACTCCGGTAACTGTCAAAAAGCAGGGAAGCGAGTATGCAGCAAATGTTACAAGCGTATCCACACTTCCGTCTGCCGGAACCGGTCTCTACCAGATCGAGGCGGCATTTTCAAAACATAATGATATTCCGAACGGATCGAGCGTAAAGCTTGAGTTTGTCGCAGAAGAGCATAAGGGAGTCCTTGCGGTAGATACCGATGCCATAGCTTATGACGGCGGTAAGACCTATGTATACACCTTAAGCTATAATGATGAGGATGCGGAGCTTGCCGAGGGCAGCACCATAGCCGAAGGAAACAGAGCAGGTACCGTACATAAGACCGAGGTTGAGACAGGACTTTCCAACAGCGAGCTTACGGAGATAGTAAGCGGAATAGATGCGGACAGCCTCATCATCATGACATGGACTTCGCAGCTTTATGACGGTGCTCAGGTACAGGTTCTTCCGGAGGCGTAAAACAAGATGATCAATTTGACTAAATTTGTCCTTAAGAGACCTGTTACTGCCGTACTCTGTGTAATTTCGCTCATTTTCTTCGGATTAATGAGTATCTTCGGTATGAAGCTTGAGCTTACTCCGGATATCAACATGCCCATGCTTGTTGTTACGACCACATATCCCGGAGCGAGCCCCGAGGATATCGATAAGCTTATTACCAGAGAAATAGAGGATGAGATAAGCACACTTTCGGGTGTGGACACGGTACAGGGTACATCCAACGAAAACTATTCAATGATCCTGCTGCAGTATGAGTACGGCACGGATATGAACAATGCATACACAGAGCTCAGAAAGAAGCTTGATTCCGTAGAATCATCTCTTCCGGAGGATGCAAAGGAACCTGATATCATAGAGATGAATGTCAATGAAATGGCATCCATGTATGTATGCATCAATAACCCTGAGATCAACAACCTTTACAACTATGCTGAAAATACCATATCTCCGGAGCTTGAGAAGATCGGCTCAGTCGCTTCCGTAGATATCTACGGAGGTCAGCAGGAATATGTAAGAGTTAAGCTTGATCCGGAGAAGCTGGCCCAGCTTCATCTTGATATGTCAAGTGTGGCTCAGATAGTCGGAGCTGCATCATTTTCGATACCTGCCGGAACAACGGATGTAGGAAACACCGAGATGAATATCTCGCTCGGAGTGGAGTATAAGACAGTTGATGAGCTTAAGCGTATTCCTATAAGCTACGGTAACGGCAATATAATATATCTTGAGGATATTGCCGAGGTTTCGAGAACCAATGATGAGCTCACGGATATAGGCCGTTACAACGGAGCGGATGCGGTCATCCTTGCCATAAATAAGAATCAGCAGTATTCGGCATCGGCTGTTTCAAAGTCAGCCATTAAGGCATTTGACAAGATCAAGGCAAAAGATCCTAATTTTGAATACACCATAGTCAACGATTCTGCGGATGATATCAACAGCTCGCTTACTTCGGTATTCGAGACCATGATAGTTGCCATTATACTTTCGACCATAGTGCTCTATCTCTTCTACGGAGATATGAAGGCATCACTCATAGTCGGAACTTCCATCCCATTATCTATACTGTCGGCACTGGTCATGATGGGACAGATGGGATACTCGCTTAATGTTATCACTTTAGGGTCTATGGTACTTGCCGTCGGAATGATGGTCGATAACTCCATAGTTGTGCTTGAAGCCTGCTTCAGAGCGATGGAGATCGATCCGGACACCTCAAGACAGGGTTATATAAGAAATGCAATAAACGGTACGGCAAGTGTTGCGGGCAGTGTACTGGGTTCTACAATAACGACCTGCGTTGTATTCCTGCCTATAGGCTTCTTAAGCGGATTGTCGGGTCAGTTCTTTGCACCGCTCGGAATGACTATCGTATTCAGTATGGTGGCATCTCTGATATCCGCCATGGCTGTAGTTCCTCTTTGCTTTGTATTCTATAAGCCTGAGGAAAAGGAAAAGGCTCCTGTATATAAGCCTATCCGAAGACTTCAGGACGGATACCGCAGTCTGGAGAGAAAAATACTGGGTAAAAAGAAAAAGACCGTGGCAGTTACGGCAGGCCTGCTTGCAGTTGCTGTGCTTTGTGCATCACAGCTCGGCATGAAGCTTATGCCCGATATAGATCAGGGACAGGTACAGGTAAGCGTTACTCTTAAACCGGGTCTTACAACAGAGAAACAGCTTGATAAGTTCAAAGAGATAGAGCAGAGGATAATGTCGGATGAGGACGTAGAACAGACCATGCTCAGCAGCGGAAGCATGAGCTATATGTCAACGGGAACCGGAAGCTTCACTGCTTATCTTAAGAAGAACAGAAAGAAGACTACAGACGAGACTATAGATCTGTGGAAGAAGGATTTCCAGACTATAGCCGACTGTGACATAAGTGTTTCATCTTATTCACAGACGAGTATGATGAATACCTCTTCGGGCTACAATCTGACACTGGTAAGTTCGGACTATGACGAGCTTAAAAAGGTATCGGATGATATCTACAATGCTTTAAAGACCGATAATCGTCTTACGGCAGTTAATTCGTCTCTTGCAAATGCGGCACCGGTAATCAAGTTTGATATAGACCCGGTAGCTGCGGCAGCCGAAGGCTTTGTGCCTAAGCAGGTAGCCGGAAGTCTCTATACCATGATATCGGGAACGGAAGCGGACGATATGGATGTTGACGGTCAGAACCTTAAGATCAAGGTCAATTATCCTGATGATGAGTTCGATGATATTAACAAGGTCAAGGATATACAGCTTACTTCAGGCAGCGGCAATACGGTATTTCTTAAGGATATCGCAGATGTAAGATTTGAGGACAGCCCTGCAAGCATAGTTCGTTATGACAAGCAGTATCAGGCAACCATCAGTGCAAGCTACACGGATCTTGCCGATAAGCATACTGCATCCGATATTAATTCAAGCTATGTACAGCCTAAGCTTACAGGCGGTGTTGAGCTTGCGGATAATGCACAGACAGAAATGATGATGGACGAGTTTAAGAGCCTCGGTTCTGCTATATTGATAGCTATATTCCTCGTATTTGTGGTTATGGCGGCACAGTTTGAATCACCGAGATTCTCATTCATGGTCATGACCACCATACCGTTTGCCATGGTAGGAGCCTGTGGCTTCCTGTGGCTCCTGGATGTGGATATCAGCATGCCGACTCTTATCGGTTTCCTGATGCTTATAGGTACCGTAGTTAACAACGGTATTTTGTATGTGGATACCGTCGATCAGCTCAGAAACGAGATGGATTTCATGGATGCTGTTGTAGAGGGCGGTGCAATAAGACTTCGCCCTATTATGATGACAACACTTACGACTGTTTTGTCCATGCTTCCTATGGGTATGGGCATCGGCAATTCCGCAGAGCTCATGCAGGGACTTGCACTTGTAAATATAGGCGGATTGATAACATCTACCATACTTGCTCTGCTGGTGCTTCCGGTATACTATTGCCTCATGAACGGCAGGAGAAGAAGGAACGCATGATATCCGGCTTGATCATACTAAGAAGGAGATCCAGATGCATAACAAAAATTTCTCAAAATTAAATATGACAAAGCTTACGGCACTCATGCTCGGAATAAGTCTTACAGGCAGTATGTTTACCTGTACGGCTTACGCCGAGGCGGTGCCGGGAGCACTGCATACAGCAGAGGAGATGGCTCATTTAAGTGATGATGATCTGGAATGGGACGAGATAGACGGGCTTATCTCCGAATATAATGCCACAGTAGTCAAGAACCGCACAGAATGGGGAAATGATGAGAGACGCAGTTACAATTCGAAACAGGTGAGTGATTATCTCATAGAAAAGGCTGATGAGTATGATGCTCTCTATGATGAGTATGCCGATGTAAGTGCAATGGTGGCTGCAAATTACAAGACAAATGCCGACAAGATGCGGCTTCAGGCGGAGAGCAATGTATCGGACTTTGAAGTTATCAAGCTTTCCTATGATCTTATTGAGAAGCAGACTGCCGAAAGTGCGAGAAAAGCATTCCTTAATTACTATCAGTCGATGTATGAGAAGGAATATGATGATGCAAATGCGGCATACCTTGAGAAGCTGTATGCATCTACCGTCAATAGGCATAATGTCGGAATGGCAACAGATATGGATGTCCTTACCGCAAAAGAGAATCTTGATACGGCTAAGGCTGCCGTGCTTACGGCTCAGAGCAATATAGGAAGCAGCAGAAATGCTCTCCTTGTGATGTGCGGCTGGAAATATGATTCCGCAACAGCAGCTATAGGGGCACTTCCGAGTGTAAGTGCCGACGAGGTATCTGCCATATCCTACGAAGCAGATATGCAGAAGGCAAAGGCTGCAAATATTACACTTAAGTCAGATGAGATCAAGCTCAGAAATGCCAAGAGCGGATCGTATACCTCTCTTGTTGTGGAGCAGAATCAGAATCAGCTGAAGGATGATACCGAGAGCTTCGGAATCAATTTTAAATCTGTTTATGACAGCTATGTAAATGCCGCAGAGGGCTATACCAATGCAGTGAATGATAAAGCAAACGCGGAGCGCAATATGGCAGCAGCGGATAAACAGCTTAGTCTCGGTATGCTAAGTAATATCGAGTACGAGGGTAAAAAGAACAGCCTCAAGGCTGCCGAGCTTGCGGAGCGCAAAGCATATATAGCACTTATAAGCGCAAAGTCGGCATATGAATCGGCACTCGGCGGTAATGTCTGATCGGATCGAACGGAGAGATAAGTGAAGCTAATTGGAAAAAAGAATAATTTAATAAGGATCACGGCGGCGGCATTTGCGGTATCCTTGGGATTATTTCCGGTGGTGAATGCCCGGGCGGAAAGCATCGAAAAGGATGAATTCAGAGTGGCTTATGTGCTTAAGGACGATGGCAGCAGGGATTATAACAATGTGCCTGCATTGCCTACGGATGACGGCAATTCAATATCTCAGAATACCATCATAGATTCCAACAGGCATGAGATAGGAGCTAACGGACCTACCGCGGATCAAAGCACAGTCGGAATACCTGACGGAATGAGTAAGGAAACTTATGCTGCTCTTAACGATAATGTCATAAACTGGTCTGAGATATCGGATCTCGTTGAGTACCGTAATCCTACCTATGTGAAATACTATAAGCAGGCAGATCAGTCACTTGAGACCATGCGTACGGCATATGATGAATTCAGCTCACAGATGCATGAGCAGCTTACAAGTCTTGACGATACAATAGACGGACTTAAGGCAAGTGAACAGCTTATAGCCAAGATCCCGGGGAATACCGTGAATATGAACGGTACGGAAGTATCAAAGGACACAGCTCTTGAAGGACTGAAGTCGGGACTGGCAAGTGCAAAAGCAGGAAAGAACAGCATTATTTCGGCAATAACAAGCACAAGAAGCTCGATATATTATGCGGGCAATACGGTGAACAATGCGTTAAGTCCGGTAAGAAACCAGCTTGTATCGACAGTTGAGACCCTTATGATAAGCTATAAGACACTTGAGGTCAACCGTTCGCTTGTAGCAGAGCAGATTGAACTCTATAAGTCACTATATAATATGAATCAGGGACTTGAGCAGCAGTCGCTTTCGACCGGTACTGTGACTCAGAGCTATTACAATCAGCTGAAGACGGCGGAGAAGACTCTCGGCGATATAGATGCCGGTATGGCAAAGCTTAAGAAAAATATTGCTTTGCAGTGCGGCTATGATGCTTCGGCAGATATAAGCATAGCCGATATTCCTGATCCGGATGTACATTATCTGGATGGCAGAAACTACGAATCCGACAAAAAACAGGCGGTAGACGGCAATTCAAGTGTCATAGCCGCAGGCAAGCTTAGTAATTACACTTATTCCAGTGACGGCATGAAGAACCGTGCTCTCGGTGAAAATGAAGCTCGCGGCAAAGCTTCGGCGGCAATGGACGCTCTTCATAATGAGCTTAAGAGACAGCTTATACTTGCAGATCAGTCGGAAACGGCACTGAAGAAGGCGGAGCTTTCGGAAAAATCGGCAAAGATCAAGCTCGATATGGGTATGGTCGGAAATGCGGAGTATGCCGGACTTAAGATGCAGGCGCTAAGCTATAAGGCGACAGCCGAGATAAACAGACTTAATCTTATGCAGGCTGTAAACAATTATAAGTGGGCTATGTCAGGTGTGATGAGTATCACTTAAAAATTGAATATTTTATCAAAATAGGACTGTAAATCGAATCGGATATACCCTCATTGCCTGATAAAAAGGTAACGAGGGTATTTTTCTTTAGACTGAAAACAAAAAGTTTTGACTTTGACATGGAAAAATTGTAGAATGTATTCGTGTTTTTCTGTATTCTGACAAAAAAGTTTACATTAATCGCAGATATATAATATTCCAAATAATATGGGGGAGGGTACAAGATGACGATTGGTATCGTGCTTGTGCTTATTGTGGTTTCTATTATAGCCGCGGTCGCGGGCTTTGCCATAGGTAAGAATAAAGGCATAAGCGAGTATGAGCAGAAGGTAGGTTCTGCGGAAACGCGTGCGCGCTCAATAATAGATGACGCAGTAAAAACAGCAGAAACAAAGAAGAGAGAGGCTCTGCTCGAAGCAAAGGAAGAGTCTATCAGAAACAAAGCGGAATTTGAGAAGGAGCAGAGGGAGCGCCGCAAGGAGCTTCAGCAGCAGGAGCAGAGGCTTGTAAAGCGTGAGGAGAATGCCGAGCGTCTTCAGGCGGAACTCAGCAAAAAAGACAAGGAACTCAATACCAAGGACAACACACTTAACCGCAAGGCCGAGGAGATAAGACAGAAACACCTTGAGGTGGTTGCCGAGCTTGAGAGGATATCCGGTCTTACTGCCGATCAGGCCAAGGAGGAATTGCTTAACTCCGTAAGAGAAGATATTAAGCTTGATACGGCGCGTATCATCAAGGAATACGATAATATCGCCAAGGAAGAGGCGGATAAGAAGGCTAAGGATTATATAGTAACGGCAATACAGAGATGTGCTGCCGATCATGTAGCGGAATCTACCGTGTCGGTCGTACAGCTGCCTAACGATGATATGAAGGGCAGGATCATCGGACGAGAGGGACGTAATATCAGAACTCTGGAGACACTTACCGGAGTTGAGCTTATTATAGACGATACACCGGAGGCTGTTGTTCTTTCGGGCTTCGATCCTGTAAGAAGAGAGATCGCAAGAGTTGCTCTTGAGAAACTTATAGTAGACGGACGTATCCATCCGTCACGTATAGAAGAAACTGTAGAGAAGGCAAGAAAGGAAGTTGACAACACCATCCGTGAGGAGGGTGAGTCTGCGGTACTTGAGGTTGGAGTTCACGGACTAAATCCGGAGCTTGTAAAGCTCCTCGGACGTATGAAGTTCAGGACCTCATACGGTCAGAACGGACTCAAGCACAGTATCGAGGTTGCACAGCTTTCGGGGCTTCTTGCTTCGGAGCTCGGATATGATGTCAGACTTGCGAAGCGTGCCGGACTTTTGCATGATATAGGAAAGTCTGTGGATCATGAGCAGGAAGGAACACATGTGAGCCTCGGTGCGGAGATCTGCCGTAAGTACAAGGAGTCACCGGTCGTTATCAATGCAGTCGAATCACATCACGGAGATGTGCCTGCCAACAATCCGATATCATTTATCGTGGCAGCAGCCGATGCTATCTCGGCATCTCGTCCGGGGGCAAGAAGAGAGTCACTTGAGACTTACACTCAGAGACTCAGACAGCTTGAGGAAATCACAAATTCATATAAGGGAGTTGAAAAATCATTTGCCGTACAGGCAGGCCGTGAAGTCCGCATAATGGTAGTACCTCAGGAGATAAGCGAGGCCGATATGGTCATCCTCTCCAGAGACATTGCCAAGAGGATAGAAAATGAGATGACATATCCGGGTCAGATCAAGGTCAATGTCATCCGTGAGACAAGAGTAACGGCAACGGCAAAATAAGCATATGTACCAGATAGATTTCAGTAAACCGATTAAGGTTCATTTTATAGGAATAGGCGGGATCAGCATGTCAGGACTTGCAGAGATCCTGCACGAGGCAGGCTTTAGCGTCAGCGGTTCCGATATGAAACAGTCTGCCTTGACAGACAAGCTGACATCAAACGGTGTCAAGATAACTGTAGGACAGAGTGCCGATAATATCGTCGATCCGGATCTTGTTGTGTATACGGCAGCCATACATCCGGATAATCCGGAATATGCCGAAGCTGTAAAACGTGGTATACCTATGCTCTCAAGGGCTGAACTCCTCGGAGAGATCATGACTAACTACAAGACGGCCATCAATATTGCGGGTACTCACGGCAAGACTACCACTACATCAATGCTCAGTGAGATATTGATCAAGGCAAAGAAGGATCCGACGGTAAGCGTGGGCGGCCTGCTTGATGCTATCGGCGGCAATCTGCGAAACGGAGCAAGGGATTACTTTGTTGCGGAGGCCTGTGAATATACCAACAGCTTTTTGAGTTTCCACCCGACAGTTGCCGTAATTCTTAATGTTGAGGCAGATCATCTTGATTTCTTTAAGGACATAGATGATATAAGGAACAGCTTCAGGAGATTTGTACTTACTCTTCCTCAGGATGAGAGCGGTTTTCTCGTTATTAACGGAGATATTAAGAACAGAGAGTTCTTTACCGATGCCATAGGATGCGGATATACTACTTTCGGACTTTCCGAGGGATGTGATTACACAGCAAAGGATATCAGCTTCGATGAGTACGCGAGACCGAGCTATACACTTATCAGAAATGGTGAGACACTCGGAACGGTCAAGCTTAAGGTACACGGTAAGCATAATGTTCTTGATTCACTTGCGGCTATTGCAGCAGCTGAGCATGTCGGAGTTAAGATCGGGGATATAATAGAGGCACTCGCTGAGTTTGAAGGCGTTAAGCGTCGTTTCGAACACAAGGGCGTTGTAAACGGCTGTGAGATACTTGATGACTATGCACATCATCCGCAGGAGATAGAGGCGACGCTCAGGGCTGCACAGCAGTGTAAGCATAACAAACTTTATGTTGTATTCCAGCCTCATACCTATACCAGGACCAAGGCACTTCTTAAGGATTTTGCTTTGGCTTTGCAAAATGCAGATGAGGTGATACTTGCAGATATTTATGCCGCAAGAGAGGTTAATACAATAGGTGTAAGCTCTGCCGACATTGCCGAACTTATTAACGCTGCCGGCGGACATGCTGTCCACATTTCGGATTTTGAAAAAATAAAAAAATATATACTTGATAAGGTCAAAGAAGGCGATTTGTTGATAACTATGGGCGCGGGAAACGTTGTAGATATAGCAGATCAGCTTACAAGATAAAAGTTATCAACATTATCCACACGGATTTGCACATTTATGTAAATCATCCGTGTGGATTCTTTTTTTTGAGAAAATGGCTAAAAAAGGGAGTTTCAAAATATTATTCACTTTATCCACAACATAATTATGACAACCCCTGCAGTGTTCAAATGAACGGAATTCTATGTTAATATATTTACGAATGAAGGGTAGGTTTGAGCTATGAGTTGCAGTGATTTATTTCAGGTGGACGCGACCTTGGTTGCGAATGAATTTTTAGATAAATATATGCCGCAGGCAAACGGAGATTACGTTAAGGTATATCTTTACCTGCTCAGAAACGGCAAAGACGGAGTAGATATAGAGACCGCAGCGGAGAGTCTCGAGCTTACCGAAGGTGACGTAAGAAGAGCGATAAAGTATTGGGAAAAGTGCGGTATAGTGACTCTCGGAGGTGATACGGGCAGAAAGCCATCCGGCAGCGCACGCAGATCACCGGTAATTAAGGAAGAGCCGGATACAGCAGTCAAGATGTCCGATGATTCCGAGACTTGCAGGGAGCCTGCAAGGGATAAGGATTCAGATACCGCAGATTCCGGATCCATAGATGCCGATGGGGCTATACGCAATCGCTATAAGCGTATCGAGGGCAGAAACGCACTTAACAGACTTGCGGAGGATCTCGAATACAAGCAGCTTCTGTTCATGGTCCAGAGATACCGCAGCAAGATACTTACAGAGCAGGATGAGCAGGTGCTGGCATATCTCTACGACGGACTTAAGCTTCCGGCGGATGTGCTTGATTATCTGGTTCAGTATTGTGTGGAGACAAAACACAGCAGCATGAGGTATATCGAGAAGACCGGACTGGATTGGGCAAGCCTCGGAATTCGCACAGTGAATGATGCGAAGAGACGTACCAAGCAGTTTGAAAAGCTTAAGACCGGATCAGCAGCGAAGACAACGGACAGTAAGCTTAAGAATGGTATATCCGGTTCCGATGAGGATCTCGACAGCTGGCTTAATGAATATGCACAGAGGAATATCAGATAATGTCTTTAAGCAGGGAACAGTATAATGAAATAATGCGAGTTATAAGTCAGAGACACAGCAATGCTTATAACAGGCTGAGATCAAAGCAGGAAGAGGTCGAAGGACAGCTTCCTGCTATTCGCGTGTACAACGAACAGATATCGGAGCTGTCGGTAAGGAGACTTAAGGCGGAATTGGGAAGAGGAACGGATGATGCTGCCGAGCTTGATGCAAGGATAGGCGAGATAAAAGAGAAAAAACGCAGACTCATGACAGATGCAGGATATGCCGAGGATGAGCTTGAATTGCATTTTTATTGTGATAGATGTAAGGATACAGGTTATGTCGGCAACGAAAAATGCAGCTGCTTCAAACGACTTGAGACAGAACTGCTTAACCGTGAATCGGGTCTTCCCGCATTGCTTGCAAGAGATAATTTCGGAAGCTTCAGATTTGATATCTTTGATAACAGCAGAGAGATAGAGGAACTTAAGCCGAAACGTGTTACCCAGCTTGATTATATGCGGAGTACGGTAATGCAGAGCGTTAAGGATTTTATTGACAGCTTCGATCATAAAAAGGGGTCGAATATACTGATGATAGGCGCTCCGGGAACAGGCAAGACTTTTTTAAGCAACTGTATAGCAAAAGCCTTGATAGACAGCAGACATACTGTGCTCTATGAACGTGCAAACGATCTTGTAGATGCATTTTCATCAAGAGATTTTAAACGAGGTGATTATACACAGGCTGCAGGCAGGATAGACAGGGTCAATGACTGTGAGCTGCTTATAATAGATGATCTCGGTACTGAGTTTACAAACGATTATTCGAAATCAAGACTCTTTGAGGTTATTGAGGGTAGACTTTCACGAGGCTTATCTACTATAATATCTACGAATCTATCTTTAAATCAGCTCAGGGCAGTATACGGAGCGCGTATCACATCTAGATTCATCGGGGGATATACACTGTTGCCGTTCTACGGAACGGATCTGCGAAGTAAGAAAAACGGGAGGGGATACGAATGAGTAAACCTGCAGGACAATTTACAAGAAAAAGCGATATTGAGAACGAGGTCGTTCCTTACGGACCGATAGGCATAGTCGCACTTAAGGGTATGGATGAGATGGCCAAGACCGTTGATTCGTTCCTTGTAGAGTGGAGACATGAGAGAAGTGTTGCCGAGCAGAACAGCATACTTTTCCAGGGCTATGATAAGGAATCGTTTATAGTAGATTCCGACTGTCCTCGTTTCGGATCGGGAGAAGGTAAGGGCGTTATCAAGAGCACTACCAGAGGACATGATATTTATTTCTTTGTAGATGTCACGAATTATTCTATTACTTACGGTGTAGGAGATCAGATCAACCATTATTCACCGGATGATCATTATCAGGATCTTAAGCGTCTTATAGCAGCCGCAGCAGGCCGTTCTAAGCGTATGACGGTCATCATGCCGTTCTTATACGAAGGCAGAGTTCATAACAGAGAGGGCAGAGAGTCTCTTGACTGTGCACAGATGCTCAAGGAGCTTGTGTCAATGGGTGTCACCAATATAGTTACCTTTGATGCCAATGACCCGAGAGTCCAGAATGCTATTCCGCTTCACGGATTTGACAATTTCACTCCTACTTATCAGTATATCAAGGCACTTTGCCGTGAATATAAGGATCTGCAGTTTGACAGCAGCAATATGCTTGTTGTAAGCCCTGATGAACCGGGTATGCACAGAGCAATATACTTTGCGTCTGTTTTGGGCGTTGATATGGGTATGTTCTATGCGAGAAAGGATTATTCTGTCAAGATAGACGGCAGGAATCCGGTAGTTGCGAACGAGTTCCTCGGACCTGAGGTAGAGGGCAAGGATGTTATCATAGTTGATGATATGATCTCATCGGGCTACAGTGTACTGGATGTGGCACGTACTCTCAAGGCCAAGAAGGCAAAACGTGTATTTGTATGTGTATCCTTCGGACTTTTCACCAATGGCCTGGAGGAGTTTGACAAGGCGTATGAGGATGGCGTTATCGACAGAGTGTTCACCACCAACCTTGTATATCAGTCAGAGGAGTTACAGAAGAGAAAGTGGCATGCGGACGTAAGAATGGGTAAATTCCTTGCGCTTATTATTGACTCGCTTAATCATGATTACACAATAAGCGATCTGCTCAATCCTATTGACCGTATAAATAAGCTTCTTAAGAAATACAGAGAGCGTACTATGGGCAATGTTCAGTAATATGGCACCGTTTAGTTTAAGAGCATCTTTATACAGCTTTATACTGACGGTAACGGTCATATGGATACATGCGGTCGATCCGGGCTTCGCAGCAGGCTTAGCCGATCAGACCGGAGATGTTTTTACCGCAGTCGAGAGGCTGCTTGGAAGCGGCCTGGGACAGTTAGCTGTCCCGGGCTTCTTTTGTATGAGCGGGTATTTATTTTTCAGAAATATGCCGGAGGAGCTACGGACGATATCAGCTGATAACGGCAAGTTTCTGCTGTTGTTTTTCGGGAATAAACTGAGGAAACGTGTTTCGAGCCTGCTTGTACCGTATCTGATATGGAACGGCATTTACTATCTGATATATATTGCAGCCGGAAGAGCCTCATTTGGCATGACGGAGGCTGTACGGTCGATCCTATTCTACAGATACAATCCTGTTTTCTGGTATCTCTATGAACTTGTTCTGATCACGATCATTACGCCGTTTATATATATGCTTATCAGTGACAGACGACTTGCCTTGCCGGTACTGTCTGCAATATTTTTCGCAGCATGCTGTTATGACAGACTTCCTTTTCATTATGTAAATGAAGATGCTTTATTTTACTATATGACGGGAAGTTTCCTTGCGCTTCATTTTAAGAACTGTGAGAACAATAGAGACAAGATAAAACGCATGGGGGCAGTATGCTTTTTTATTTTTGTTATATGTGAAGAATGTATAGCAAACAGTAATTATTTTATAGCTATTGCTGCCACAGTCGGAGGACGCATAACGGGACTTCTGGCATTATTTGCTATTGTAAATGTTGCCGTACCTGTAAATGTGAAGCTTCCCGGGTTTACGGGATATAATTTCATGGTGTATGCACTTCATTATCTTGAGATCAGAGCTGTAAGAGTGATTGCAGACGGTATATTGCACGCTGCATCAGGAATGAGTTTATCGGAAAGTCCCGTATTAAGTGCGTGTCTGTACATACTTATGCCTTTTATCTGTATTATGATCACAGTTCCTATAGGAGAACTTATGAAGAGACTGAGTCCCAAGCTATATATGCTGATGACAGGCGGAAGAAACTGAGCGATGCGAGAGCTTGCTTACCGAGTTATCTAAGAATATCAACGGCTGTATATAACAAATGAAAAAAAACTTGGTCAAAGGGATGATATGGCTTGACTGAAAGAATATCTGTAAGTATAGGAAATATACATATATAAAAAAGAAGGATCTGAGGGAAAAATGAATTTCCCGGATCCTTCTTTTTTATCATGCAGTCCAGATTCCGGATGCGCCGGCAGGAAGAATGAGGTCTGAGTTTTCTATAGGCAGACCTAACTCATCGGCATCGCAGCTGCCGCCGAACTTTGATCCTACGGCAAGCTTAAGCATTGCACTCAGAACTCCGGCCTGCAGACCTGTGGTATAGCTGTTGATAAGATAAAAGAGCGGTTTGTCACTCAATATTTCTGCGCAAAGCTCTACAAACGGATATATGCTGTCTTCTATCTTCCATATCTCGCCCTTCGGACCTCTGCCGTAAGACGGTGGATCCATGATAATGGCATCGTATTTGTTGCCTCTGCGTATCTCGCGTTCAACGAATTTGCGGCAGTCGTCTACCAGCCATCTGACAGGGGCATCGCCAAGTCCCGAAGATGCGGCATTTTCCTTGGCCCAGGCAACCATGCCCTTTGAAGCGTCTACATGAGTAACTTCGGCGCCTGCGGCAGCTGCGGCAAGGCTGGCTCCGCCTGTATAAGCGAAGAGATTGAGTACCTTTACAGGTCTGTCAGGCTCCGCCTTAATACGTTCGCTTATCAGTTTGTAGCTTAAGTCCCAGTTTGCAGCCTGCTCGGGGAAGACTCCGGTGTGTTTAAAAGCAAAGGGCTTGAGATGAAAGCAGATATCAAAAGGCTTGATATTATCACAGCCGCAGCCTAAGGTATAATGAAGCTCCCAGGTCTCCGGGAGATCAAAAAACTGCCATTCTCCGCCTCCTTTAGAGGAACGCAGATAATGTGCGTTGGGACTGCGCCAGGCACGAAGCTTTTTAGGCGAGGTCCATATTACCTGCGGGTCGGGACGGATGAGAGTGTATCCGGCCCAGTTCTCGAGCTTCTCACCGCCGGAAACATCCAGTACTTTATATTCTTTCCAATTACTTGCTGTTCGCATAGCTTCTCCGATCAAATAATATTATTTTTCAAATTTATTATACCTGATTAATAATATCCTTATTTAAGTTATTCGTAAATAATCTGTCATTAAAATGGTATTGTTTACACTAAATATAGTTGTTATACTCAGTAAAGAGTCGAAATATAGTATATTTTTCGACATTAAGGTGTTTATGGACGGCAGGAGCTTATGATGAAGAAGTTGTTTAGAGCAGTGATCACAGCCTCAATATTGTCGGCTGCAATGTGTATGGCCGCATTTGCAGACGGATGGACTCAGGAAGGCGGAAGCTGGGTCTATTATCAGAACGGCTATAAGGTGACAAATGAATGGAAGACCGGTAAGGACGGCGGCTATTATTACCTTAATTATAACGGTAATATGGCTACGGACAGTTTTGTTGATGATGACCGTTATGTCGGTTCGGACGGTCGCATGCTCTCCAACTGTTGGAGACAGATAGGCTCTAAGTGGTATTACTTCGATAACAGCGGAAAGCTCGTCAGAAATAAATCCAGACAGATAAACGGCAGCTACTACTTCTTTGACGATTCGGGAAGTATGGCTACAGGCTGGGTACAGGATAACAGCGGAAACTGGTATTACTGTGATCAGTCGGACGGACATGCATATACCAATGCATGGAAGCAGCTTGTACCATCGGATGATATGCATATAAGTGATGATGATTCGAGCATGACCCTGGCTGACGGAAGCTACTGGTTTTACTTCCAGTCCACAGGTAAGCTTGCAATGGCTAATGACGGTAACTACAAGGAATTTGTGATAAACGGCAACCGTTATGCATTCGATCAGAGCGGACGTATGCAGACAGGCTGGGTTAAGCTTTCGGATACAAATCCTGTAATAGCAGGCTATAAGTATTACAACGATCAGTCGGGTATAGGTTCCTTCGGAGCGGCACATACCGGTTGGCTTTCGGTGGCACCGCCGGAGGATGCGGGACTCGGAAGTGATGTGGTATGGTATTACTTTGATACCAAGGGCGTACCGTATTACGGCAGTGATGTATCTACCAATGATAATGATGAAACCCTGCTTGCCAAGCTCAAGAGGATAACCAAGAACGGCAAGACATATACCTTCCTGTTTAATCAGTACGGTAATCCTGTGTACGGTCTCCGTAAGGTTCAGAGAAGTGACGGAACACTTACGAGCATGTACTTCGGAACAAAAGAGCAGTCTTGTCTCCAGCTTGGAGAAAAAAACATTACCGAGGCTGACGGAACGAGCTGGTCATACAATTACGAGTCCAACGGTTACGGTACAAACGGAGTAAGAAACGGTAAGCTCTATTATATGGGTAAGCTACAGAAGGCAATCGACAACAGCCATGCCTACTATACGGTAAACGGTAATACCTATCTTGTGAACAAGAGCGGTTCTGTGGTCAAGAACTATAATAAGAGAAAAGATCCTTATGAGGTGGATTACAGATCCGACGCGAGCGGAATGAGATCCGGGGGAGCTGCATCGACAGAGGATTGCCTTGAACCGCAGTTTAATATAAGTGATATTTCATAATCGGACTGTTCTGAAAAAAATACAAGAATTATACAAACTTCGCATAAAAGCGCTTGCATAGGCAGGCGCTTTTATGTTATTCTTGTCGAGCTGTGGCATGATAGCGTTGATACGTAAGGTTGCCGTTCATACAAAATCATAAGTGTGCACGGGTTTTTACGAGGAGCGAATGTCAAGTCAATTATTGGCGACAAGTCACTGTACCGGAATTTAAGCTCCGGCATCGAGCCGGAAAGCGGGGTGGACAGCGTAGTAAATTGCGACACACCCGACAAAGTGTACAGTCACCACTTGTCGTACTGCTCTTAAAAGTACGAATAGGAGGCGACTTTTTTTATGGCAAATCAGATTATGAGAATCACACTCAAGGCATACGATCATCAGTTAGTAGATCAGTCAGCTGCAAAGATCGTAGAGAGCTGCAAGAAGACAGGCTCAGAGGTTAGCGGACCGGTTCCGCTTCCGACAAAGAAGGAGGTAGTTACTATCCTTCGTGCTGTTCATAAGTACAAGGACAGCCGTGAGCAGTTCGAGCAGAGAACACACAAGAGACTTATCGATGTTATCAATCCGGGTCCGAAGACAATGGACACACTTCAGAGACTTGATATGCCTGCAGGCGTTTATATCGATGTTCAGATGAAGAACGAGGGAGATAAGAAGAGCTCACCGAGAAAGCAGCTTGTTACAAAGCCGGCTTCAACAAGAAAGGCTCCGGCTAAGAAGGCTCCGGCAAAGAAGCCTGCAGCTAAGGAAGCTGAGAAGACAGAGGCTTAATTGAGTTAAGCGATTTGCTTCATTAACTATGTTAAGAAAGAACCTTTCATCACGGCCTTTAAGCTGTGATGCGCTGGTCTTTCATGAATGCCGATAAGGCATTCCGCTGTAGATTAATCAAGGAGGACAACAGATGAAAAAAGCAATACTTGCTACTAAGGTCGGAATGACACAGATCTTCGATGAGACAGGCGCGCTCGTTCCGGTAACTGTTCTGCTTGCTGGTCCGTGCGTAGTTACTCAGGTAAAGACAGTTGAGAACGACGGATACGATGCAGTTCAGGTCGGATTTTCCGACATAAGAGAAAAGCTTGTCAACAAGCCGGTCAAGGGCCAGTTCGACAAGGCGGGTGTATCGGTAAAGAGATACCTTCGCGAGTTCAGATTCGAGAACTCATCAGACTACAATGTTAAGGATGAGATCAAGGCTGACATCTTTGAGGTAGGCGACAAGGTGGATGCTACCGCTATCACAAAGGGTAAGGGCTTCCAGGGTGCTATCAAGAGATACGGACAGCACAGAGGACCTATGAAGCACGGTTCTAAGTTCCACAGACATCAGGGTTCAAACGGACCTGCTACAACACCGGGTCGTGTAACACCGGGTAAGGGCATGCCGGGACACATGGGTTCTGTACAGAGAACTATCGAGAACCTTGAAATCGTTAGAGTTGATGTTGAGAACAATCTGCTGTTGGTTAAGGGCTCGGTTCCGGGACCTAAGAAATCCCTTATAACCATCAAAGAGACTGTAAAGTCATCAAAGTAATTTGGTGGAGAGAAAGGAGGACTAAACAATGGCAAATGTATCAGTATACAACATGCAGGGTGCCGAGGTAGGCAAGCTTGAGCTCAATGACGCTATATTCGGAGTTGAGGTTAACGAGAACCTTGTTCATGAGGCTGTAGTTGCACATCTTGCAAATCAGCGTCAGGGCACACAGAAGGCAAAGACAAGATCTGAGGTTTCAGGCGGCGGAAGAAAGCCTTGGAGACAGAAGGGTACCGGACATGCAAGACAGGGCTCAACAAGAGCACCGCAGTGGACAGGCGGCGGAGTTGTATTCGCACCTACTCCGAGAGATTATTCGGTATCTATGAACAAGAAGGAGAAGAGAGCAGCTCTCAGATCTGCACTCACAAGCCGTGTTCAGGATAACAAGCTCATCGTTCTTGACGAGCTTACATTAAACGAGATCAAGACAAAGGATATGGTTAAGGTTCTTGATACCATCAAGGTTGAGAAGGCTCTTATCGTTCTTGATTCACTTGATCAGAATGTTATCGTTTCGGCAAGAAACATTCCTTCAATAAAGACTACACAGGTCGGAACACTCAATACATATGATGTAATGAAGTACGACACAGTAGTAGTTACCAAGAAAGCGGTTTCTGATATTGAGGAGGTATACGCATAATGGCAGCTATGGAATATTACGACATCATTTTGAAGCCGGTTGTTTCAGAGGCTTCAATGACTGCTATGGCAGAGAATAAGTACACCTTCCTCGTAGCTCCGGAGGCTACAAAGACTCAGGTTAAGGAAGCTGTTGAGAAGATGTTCCCGGGAACAAAGGTTGAGTCAGTCAACACCATGAACAGACCGGGCAAGCAGAAGAGACGCGGTATGGTATTCGGCAAGACCGCAAAGACAAAGAAGGCAATCGTTACCCTTACAAAGGATTCCGAGGCTATTCAGATCTATCAGGGTCTCTGATGCAATTATGCAGACACAAAACTGCGACAAAAAAGTTAAAGGAGAAAGATTGAGTCATGGGTATTAAGACATACAAACCTTATACACCTTCAAGAAGACAGATGACCGGTTCTGATTTCGCTGAGATCACAAAGAGCACACCGGAGAAGTCACTTCTTGCCGGCAAGAAGAAGACAGCCGGACGTAACAATAACGGTAAGATCACCGTTAGACATCACGGCGGCGGAAACAGACAGAAATACAGAATCATCGATTTCAAGAGAAACGATAAGGACGGAATTCCGGCAAAGGTTATCGGAATCGAGTACGATCCTAACAGAACAGCTAATATCGCTCTTATCTGCTATGCAGACGGTGAGAAAGCATACATCCTTGCTCCTCAGGGACTTACAGACGGCATGACCGTTATGAGCGGAGCAGAGGCAGAGGCAAGAGTTGGTAACTGCCTCCCACTCAGCCAGATTCCGGTTGGTTCAAACGTTCATAACATTGAGCTTCTTCCGGGCAAGGGCGGACAGATGGTTCGTTCAGCCGGCAATTCAGCTCAGCTTATGGCTAAGGAAGGCAAGTATGCTACACTTAGACTTCCGTCAGGCGAGATGCGTATGGTTCCGATCGAGTGTCGTGCAACCATGGGTACAGTAGGAAACGGCGAGCACAACCTTATCAACCTCGGTAAGGCGGGCCGTAAGAGACATATGGGTATCAGACCTACAGTTCGTGGATCTGTTATGAACCCTAACGACCATCCACACGGAGGTGGAGAGGGCCGCGCACCTATCGGTCGTCCGGGTCCGTCTACACCATGGGGCAAGCCTGCTATGGGTCTTAAGACAAGAAAGAAGAAGAAGGCTTCCAACAAGCTTATCGTCAGAAGACGTGACGGCAGAGCCATTAAGTAATTGAGGAGGATAAAGGATAATGTCAAATCGTTCATTGAAAAAGGGACCATTCGCTGACGCATCTCTTCTTAAAAAAGTTGATGCTATGAACGCTTCCGGACAGAAGTCGGTTATTAAGACATGGTCAAGACGTTCTACTATCTTCCCACAGATGGTAGGCCTTACAATCGCCGTACATGACGGCAGAAAGCACGTTCCGGTATTCGTTACCGAGGATATGGTTGGACACAAGCTTGGTGAGTTCGTTGCTACCAGAACCTACAGAGGTCACGGTAAGGACGAGAAGAAGACAGGTTCAAGATAAGCAGGGCGTGAAAGGAGGATTCTAAAATGGCAAAAGGACATAGAGCACAAATTAAGAGAGAACGTAATGCCGTTAAGGATTTGAGACCGAGCGCTAAGCTTTCTTACGCAAGAGTTTCCGTACAGAAGGCATGCTTCGTTTTGGATGCTATCAGAGGCAAGGATCTGGAGACTGCAATCGGTATTGTTACATACAATCCGAGATATGCTTCAACCTTAATCAAGAAGTTACTTGAGTCTGCAGCAGCAAATGCAGAGAACAACAACAATATGGACAGAAGCACACTGTATGTTGCAGAGTGCTACGCAGGAAGCGCTCCTACAATGAAGAGAGTACATCCTAGAGCACAGGGTAGAGCATACAGAATACTTAAGCGCTCAAGCCACATTACTGTTGTTCTGGACGAGAAGAAGTAAGGGAGGAAAGCATGGGACAGAAAGTTAATCCACACGGCCTCAGAGTCGGTGTTATCAAAGACTGGGATTCCAGATGGTTCGCAGAAGGCAAAGACTTCTCCGATAATCTTGTAGAAGATTACAACATCAGAAAATTCCTCAAGAAGAAGTTAGAGGCTGCAGCAATCTCAAAGATCGAGCTTGAGAGAGCAGCTGACAGATTAAGAGTTATCATCTACACAGCTAAGCCGGGCGTAGTTATCGGTAAGGGCGGAGCTGAGATCGATAAGCTTAAGGCAGAGATCCAGAAGTTCACAACAAAGAAGCTTCTTGTTGATATCAAGGAGATCAAGAGACCTGATAAGGATGCTCAGCTCGTTGCAGAGTCAATAGCTGCACAGCTTGAGAACCGTGTTTCATTCAGACGTGCGGTTAAGCAGGCTATCCAGAGAACAATGAGAGCAGGAGCACTCGGAATCAAGGCTTCCGTAGGCGGACGTCTTTCGGGCGCAGATATCGCTCGTACGGAGTTCTATTCAGAGGGTACAATTCCGCTTCAGACTATCAGAGCAGACATTGACTACGGATTTGCAGAGGCTGATACAACCTACGGCAAGCTCGGCGTTAAGGTTTGGATCTACAAGGGAGAGGTTCTTCCGCAGAGAAAAAAGGAAGGGAGCGATAAATAATCATGTTAATGCCAAAGAGAACAAAATATCGTAAGCAGCAGCGTGGTTCCATGAAGGGCGAAGCTCACAGAGGCAATAAGATAAGCAACGGTGAGTTCGGACTTGTCGCAACCGAGAATTGCTGGCTTAAGGCAAATCAGATCGAGGCAGCCAGAGTTGCCATGACACGTTACATCAAGCGTGGCGGTCAGGTTTGGATCAAGGTTTTCCCGGATAAGCCGGTTACATCAAAGCCTATCGGAGTTCGTATGGGATCCGGAAAGGGTGCTGTTGATTTCTATGTAGCAGCAGTTAAGCCGGGCCGTGTACTCTTCGAGATCGCAGGTGTTCCTGAGGAAACAGCACGTGAAGCACTTCGTCTTGCAATGCATAAGTTACCGCTTACTTGCAAGATAGCATCAAAAGCAGACTTGGAAGGCGGTGATACGAAATGAAAACCAAGAAATATTTAGAGGAGCTTATCGCTAAAGACGTTCAGGCTTTGAATGAAGATCTCGTATCAGCTAAGAAGGAGCTTTTCAATCTTAGATTCCAGAACGCAACAAATCAGCTTGACAATACAGCAAGGATCGGAGAGGTTCGCAAGAACATCGCTCGTATCCAGACTGTTATTGCTCAGAAGCAGAAGGCAGAATAATCAAAGGAAAGGAGAACATTTATCGTGGAAAGAAATCTTAGAAAAACACGTACCGGTAAGGTAGTAAGCAATAAGATGGATAAGACCATCACAGTTGCTATTCAGGACAATGTTAAGCATCCTTTGATCGGTAAAATCGTTAAAAAGACATATAAGCTCAAGGCACACGACGAGAATAACGAGTGCAATGAGGGAGATACCGTTGAAGTAATGGAGACAAGACCTCAGTCAAAGACAAAGAGGTGGAGACTTGTCAGAATAGTTGAGAAGGCTAAATAAGGAGAAGGGAGTATTACTATGGTACAGCAGGAATCAAGACTTAAGGTTGCTGACAATACCGGTGCTAAGGAACTCCTTTGCATCCGTGTTTGCGGCGGATCAACAAGAAGATATGCACGTATCGGCGATGTGATCGTTGCTTCTGTTAAAGATGCAACACCCGGCGGAGTTGTAAAGAAGGGCGATGTTGTTAAGGCAGTCGTTGTTCGTACAGTTCAGAAGACTCGCAGATCAAACGGTGCATATATCCGCTTCGATGAGAATGCGGCAGTTATCATCAAGGATGATAAGACACCGCGAGGAACCCGTATTTTCGGACCCGTAGCAAGAGAACTTCGTGACAATCAGTTCATGAAGATCGTCTCACTTGCTCCGGAAGTATTATAAGGAGGAGCCCTATGTTAAAGATCAAGAAGGACGATATGGTTAGAATCATCGCCGGCAAGGACAAGGGCAAGGACGGTAAGGTTCTGAGCGTAGATACAGCTAAGCACAAGGTTGTAGTCGAGGGCTGCAACGTTGTTACTAAGCACACAAAGCCGGGCGCTGGTAACCCGCAGGGCGGCATCGTAAAGGTAGAGGCTGCCATTGATATTTCAAATGTTATGCTTCTTGCAGACGGTCAGCCTACAAAGGTTGGCTTCAAGGTTGAGGACGGCAAGAAGGTTCGTGTTGCAAAGAAGACCGGTAAGGTTATAGCTTAACGGAAAGGAGGAGAAATCATGGCAAGATTAAAGGAAATCTATAAATCAGAGATCATGGACGCTATGCAGAAGAAGTTCGGCTACAAGAACGTCATGGAGATCCCGAAGCTTGAGAAGATCGTCATCAACATGGGTGTCGGTGAGGCTAAGGAGAATGCCAAGGTTTTGGACTCTGCCGTTAAGGATCTTGAGGCTATCTCAGGACAGCACGCAGTAGTAACCAAGGCTAAGCATTCGGTAGCTAACTTCAAGATTCGTGAGGGTATGCCGATTGGATGCAAGGTAACACTTCGCGGTGAGAAGATGTATGACTTTGCCGATCGTCTCATCAATCTTTCACTTCCTCGTGTACGTGACTTCAGAGGTGTTAATCCTAACGCATTCGACGGAAGAGGAAACTATGCTTTAGGACTCAAGGAGCAGCTTATATTCCCTGAGATCGAGTATGATAAGATCGATAAGACAAGAGGTATGGACATTATCTTTGTCACAACAGCTAAGACAGATGAAGAGGCAAGAGAACTGCTCAGACTGTTCAACATGCCTTTTGCGAAGTAAAAAGGAGCATAAACAATGGCAAAAACTTCCATGAAAATAAAGCAGCAGCGTCCTGCTAAGTTCTCAACAAGAGCTTACAACAGATGCAGAATCTGCGGAAGACCACATGCTTACCTCAGAAAGTACGGCATCTGCCGTATTTGCTTCAGAGAGCTTGCTTACAAGGGCGAGATCCCGGGCGTAAAGAAGGCCAGCTGGTAATTACAAGAACCCAAGTATATTTTGTGAATGCTAAGCCTGTAACGGGCAGCATTCACCGAAAATATACCTGAAAATAAACGGATATCACATTTAACGAAAGGAAATTAAGAAAATGAGTGATCCAATCGCTGATATGCTTACGAGAATTCGTAATGCAAACATGCGTAAGCATGACACAGTAGAAGTTCCTGCATCAAAGATGAAGGTTGCAATCGCAGACATCCTTGTTAACGAGGGTTATGTTGAGAAGTATGAGCTTGTAGGTGATGGAGTTCAGAAGACTATCAAGATCACACTCAAGTATACAGCAGGTAAGGCAGAGCGCGTTATCTCAGGTCTTAAGAGAATCTCTAAGCCAGGTCTTCGTGTATATGCAGGTAAGGAGAACATGCCTAAGGTTCTTGGCGGTCTCGGAACAGCTATCGTATCAACAAACGCAGGCGTAATTACCGATAAGGAAGCACGCAAGCAGGGTGTCGGCGGAGAAGTTCTCTGCTACATCTGGTAATATCTGAAAACGTGCACTGAGCACGACAATTTAAGAAGGAGGAAATTATGTCACGTATAGGCAGAATGCCGGTAGTTATTCCGGCAGGCGTTACCGTAACCATTAAGGACGGCAACGAGGTGACAGTTAAGGGACCTAAGGGTGAGCTCACACGTACATTCGCTCCTGAGCTTACTATCGAGGAGAAGGACGGACATATCATCATTACCCGTCCTAACGACATCAAGAGAATCAAGGCCCTTCACGGTCTCACAAGATCACTTATCCACAACATGGTCGTAGGAACATCTGAGGGATATCAGAAGGTTCTTGAGGTCAATGGTGTAGGTTACAGAGCAGCAAAGCAGGGTAAGGTTCTTACACTTAACCTTGGTTATTCACATCCTGTTGAGATGACAGATCCGGAAGGAATCGAGACAATTTGTGACGGTCAGAATAAGATCATCGTAAAGGGAATCTCTAAGGAGAAGGTTGGTCAGTATGCAGCCGAGATAAGGACAAAGCGTCCGCCGGAGCCGTATAAGGGCAAGGGTATCAAGTATGAGGATGAGCATATCATCCGCAAGGCCGGCAAGACAGGTAAGAAGTAATCTAAGGAGAGTATAAGATGATTAACAAGGTTTCAAAGAGCGAAATTCGCCGTAAGAAGCACGCAAGACTTCGTAATCGCATCTCAGGTACTGCAGAGAAGCCACGTCTTAGCGTATTCAGAAGTAATAATCATATGTATGCTCAGATTATCGACGATACTGTCGGAAATACACTTTGCTCAGCATCCACACTGGATAAGGCTGCAAAGGACCTTGAGTATACAGACAACACAGAAGCAGCAGCTTTTGTTGGAAAGACAATAGCAGAGAGAGCACTTGCAAAGGGCATCAGCGAGGTCGTTTTCGACAGAGGCGGATTCATTTATCATGGTAAGGTTCAGGCACTTGCAGAAGCTGCACGTGAAGCCGGACTTAAATTCTAAGGGAGGAAGGAAAAAATGAAGAGAGAAATTATCGATCCTAAGTCATTAGAATTAAGTGATAAGGTTGTTGCCATCAAGCGTGTATCCAAGACTGTTAAGGGCGGACGTACAATGAGATTCCAGGCTCTTGTAGTTGTTGGAGACATGAACGGCCACGTAGGAGCAGGCATCGGTAAGGCTGCCGAGGTTCCTGAGGCTATCAGAAAGGGTAAGGAGGCTGCTACTAAGAACCTCATCACTGTTACCCTTGACAAGAATAATTCAGTACCGCATGACTACACAGGCGTATTCGGAAGTGCTACAGTACTTCTGAAGAGAGCTCCGGAAGGTACCGGTGTTATCGCCGGAGGTCCGGCTCGTAACGTACTCGAGCTTGCAGGCGTTAAGAATATCCGTACAAAGGCACTTGGCTCAAACAACAAGGTTAACTGCGTACTTGCTACACTTGAGGGACTTCGTTCAATGAAGACTCCTGAGGAGTTCGCAGCACTCAGAGGCAAGACCGTAGGCGAGATACTTGGTTAATAGGAGGATTTTAAGATGGCTAACAAGTTAAAGGTAACTCTTATCAAGTCTCCTATCGCTGCTGTTCCGAAGAACGCTAAGACAGTAGCAGCATTAGGCCTTCGCAAGATCAACTCAACCAATGAGCTTCCTGACAATGCAGCCGTTAGAGGTATGCTTAGACAGGTTGCCCACATGGTTAAGGTTGAAGAGCTTTGATGTAGGGAGGTAAAAAATGGAATTATCAAATTTGAGACCTGCTGAGGGTTCAAAGCATAAGTCAAACTTCAGAAAGGGCCGTGGACACGGTTCGGGAAACGGCAAGACAGCCGGTTACGGACACAAGGGTCAGAAGGCTCGTTCAGGAGCACCGAGACCGGGATTTGAGGGTGGTCAGATGCCGCTCTACAGAAGACTTCCTAAGAGAGGCTTCACAAACAGAAACAGAGTTGAGTATGCTGAGATCAATGTAAGCACACTTAACATGTTCGAGGACGGTGCAACAGTTGACGTTCAGACACTTCTTGATAAGAAAGTTATCAAGGAAGTATTGGGCGGAGTTAAGATTTTAGGCAGAGGAGAGCTTACAAAGAAGCTTACCGTTAAGGCTAACGCATTCTCAGAGTCTGCTAAGCAGAAGATCGAGGCTTGCGGCGGTAGCTGTGAGGTAATCTGATATGTTTAAGCTTCTCAGAAATGCTTTCAAAGTAGAAGAAGTCAGGAAAAAACTGATCTATACATTCTTGATGCTTCTTGTCATCAGATTCGGATCTGTTCTTCCGATTCCGGGAGTTAATACTTCCTACTTTGCCGATTTGTTCAAATCTCTGAGCAGTTCGGATGCATTCGGATGGTTTAATACAATGACGGGAGGATCGTTTACCGATCTTTCTGTCTTTGCATTGAGCATCACGCCGTATATCACTTCGTCTATCATAATGCAGCTTCTGACAGTAGCTATTCCTAAGCTTGAGGAGCTTCAGAAGGACGGAGAAGAGGGTCGTAAGAAGATTGCGGAGTACACAAGATACGTAACAGTCGTACTTGCACTTATCGAATCGGCAGCTATGGCTATCGGTTTCGGCGGAAGCGGACTTCTCTACAATTATAATGTGGGAAGCATTATTGTTTGTATCGTAACTATGACTACAGGATCCGCACTGCTCATGTGGATCGGTGAGCGTATCACCGAAAACGGAGTAGGAAACGGTATATCGGTAGTACTTTTGTTTAATATTCTTTCATCACTTCCGGATGATCTCGGATCGCTTTACACAACATTCATCAGAAATGAAAATGTTGCTGTCGGTGTTGTAATGGCAGTTATCATTATTGCATGCGTTGCGGCTATGGTCGTATTTGCAATAGTACTTAATGACGCTACCAGAAATATACCGGTTCAGTATTCGAGAAAGATGCAGGGAAGAAGACTTGTGGGCAACGGACAGTCCGTTATTCCGCTTAAAGTCAATACAGCAGGCGTTATTCCTGTTATCTTTGCATCATCCATAATGTCTGTGCCGACCATGATAGCACAGTTCCTGAATGTTGATTATTCAAGCATCGGAGGCAAGATACTTCTTTTGCTTAATTCGGGCAACTGGTGCAGACCGGACGGATATACATGGGCAAACATCGGACTTGTGATCTATCTTGTTCTTATCATATTATTCGCATATTTCTACACAAGCATTACTTTCAATCCGCTTGAGGTTGCAAATAATATGAAGAAGAGCGGCGGATTTATTCCGGGCATGAGACCGGGCAAGCAGACAAGCGATTATCTCAATCGTATACTCAGTTACATCATTCTTATCGGAGCGGCAGGACTTTGCATTATAGCATTTGTCCCTATCCTTGTGTCGGGAGTGTTCGGACTCGGACATCTTTCATTCCTCGGAACTTCACTGCTCATTATTGTAGCTGTAGTAATTGAGACTGTTAAGCAGATAGAATCACAGCTGCTTGTCAGAAATTACAAGGGCTTTCTTAATAATTAAGAGGTATCAATCATTATGAAGATAGTAATGTTAGGCGCTCCGGGCGCAGGAAAGGGAACTCAGGCTGTTAATATCGCCAAGGAGTTCGGTATTCCTCACATCAGTACCGGAGACATTTTCAGAGCTAATATCAAGAATCAGACAGAGCTTGGCATGAAGGCTAAGTCCTACATGGACAAGGGAGCTTTGGTTCCTGACGATATCACGATCGGAATGCTTCTTGATCGTATCGTGGACAATGATTGCAAGAACGGCTTCGTACTTGACGGTTTCCCGAGAACGATTCCGCAGGCAGAGTCGCTTAAGGCAGCTCTTTCACTTCAGGACGCTCGTATCGATCATGCGATCGATATTGAAGTTCCGGATGAGGTGATCACAAAGCGTATGGGCGGAAGAAGAAGCTGCCCTAAGTGCGGAGGAACATATCACATCGCATTCAATCCTCCTAAGCAGGAAGGAATCTGTGACAACTGCGGCACAGAGCTTGTACAGCGTGCCGATGATAAGCCTGAGACAGTACTTGAGAGACTTAAGACCTATCACGATCAGACTCAGCCGCTCATCGATTTTTACAGAAACGAAGGCGTTTTGACTGAGGTTGACGGTACAAAAAAGCCGGATGAAGTTCTTGCAGATATTCTCGGAGCTCTCAGATAATGGTTACTATCAAATCAGATAAAGAAATTCAATTGATGAGAGAAGCCGGGCTGGTGCTTGCCAGAGTACATTCGGAACTTGAGCAGTATGTCAAGCCCGGCATAAGCACTTATGAGCTTGATGCAATATGTGAGAAGCTCATAAGGGGCCACGGATGCCTTCCTTCCTTCAAAGGATACGAAGGCTTCCCGGCTTCGGCTTGTGTTTCGGTGAATGAGGAAGTAGTCCACGGCATACCGAGTCACGACAGAGTCCTTAAGGAAGGCGATATCGTCTCTGTTGATACGGGTGTTATCTGGAAGGGCTGGCAGTCGGATGCGGCGCGTACTCATAAAGTCGGCAAGGTATCGGGCGAAGTAAGCGATCTTGTAGACAGGACAAGGGAGAGCTTCTTTGTCGGAATCAAAGCAGCTGTTGCCGGAAATCATGTCAACGACATAGGACGAGCTATAGAGGATTTTATAATTCCTTACGGTTACGGAATAGTCGAGGCGCTTGTCGGACACGGAATAGGGCAGGAGATGCATGAAGATCCAGAGGTTCCGAATTTCACCTGTGCAAGACGCGGAATGAAGCTTCGCAGCAACATGACTATCGCAGTCGAGCCGATGATAAACATGGGAACATGGGATGTTGCCGAGACGGACAACGGCTGGACCTTTGTTACAACAGACGGACTTCCGTCGGCTCATTATGAGAATACGATTCTTATCAGAGAGGGCGAACCCGAAGTATTGTCGCTTCTTCCTGAAGAAAAGAAGTTTTACGGTGTTTTATAGGGAGGTTTGCATTGTCTAAGGCAGATGTCATCGAACTTGAAGGAACAGTAATTGAGAAATTACCTAACGCAATGTTCCGAGTTGAGCTTGAAAACGGACATCAGGTGCTTGCTCACATAAGCGGTAAATTGCGTATGAATTATATCAGAATACTGCCGGGTGACAAGGTCACCATTGAGATGAGTCCTTATGATCTATCCAAGGCAAGAATAATCTGGCGAGATAAGTAAGCCGGAAATAATAATTTAATATTAAATTCTTTAAAAATGCTCGGGTAAAAAGCTTGCACTATATTAAAATCATTGATATAATGCTATGGCAACTTTATCCGACAGGTTTTTCCTATAAAGAATTTGGTTGTAAGTAAAAGGAGATTAACAATGAAAGTCAGATCTTCAGTAAAACCTATATGCGAAAAGTGTAAGGTTATCAAGAGAAAGGGTGTAATCAGAATTATCTGTGAGAACCCTAAGCACAAACAGAGACAGGGTTAAGAAGGAGGAAAAGCATGGCACGTATTGCAGGTGTTGACCTTCCGAGAGAGAAGCGCGTTGAGATCGGTCTTACCTATATCTATGGTATCGGACTTCCGTCATCACAGCGTATCCTTAAGGAGGCTAATGTTAGTCCTGACACTCGCGTCAAGGATCTTACCGACGACGAAGTAAAGAGATTGGCTGAGGTTATCGCTGATTCTCAGGTTGTTGAGGGTGATTTGAGAAGAGAAATCGCTATGAACATCAAGAGACTTCAGGAGATCGGATGCTATCGCGGTATTCGTCACAGAAAGGGACTTCCGGTTCGCGGTCAGAAGACTAAGACTAATGCTCGTACACGTAAGGGTCCTAAGAAGACAGTAGCAAACAAGAAGAAGTAAGAGATCTGTATCTTTTACGAGCAGGAGTATGCTGCTGCTTTTAGTTGTGTAGGATGATAAGCACAGCGTTATTTTCTATCGCAGTGTGCATACTGAAACTAAGTCCGATCATTTAAGATCGGAGATTATTAATTGAGAAGGTAGGTTAGTTTGATATGGCAAAGAAAGTGTCAGCCGGCGCTAAGAAGATCACAAAGAAGCGCGTAAAAAAGAACGTTGAACACGGTCAGGCTCATATCCAGGCATCTTTCAATAACACTATCGTTACATTGACAGATGCTGCCGGTAATGCTTTATCATGGGCTAGTGCCGGTGGATTGGGCTTCAGAGGTTCAAGAAAATCTACTCCATACGCAGCACAGATGGCTGCGGAGACTGCTGTTAAAGCAGCCTTAGTGCATGGTCTTAAGACAGTAGATGTTATGGTTAAGGGTCCGGGTTCGGGTCGTGAAGCAGCTATTCGTGCTCTTCAGGCTGCAGGACTGCAGGTTACCAGCATTAAGGATGTGACACCGGTTCCGCATAACGGATGTCGCCCGCCAAAGCGTAGAAGAGTCTGATTTTGGAGGTTAGAAATGGCAGTAGATAGAGTTCCTGTTCTTAAAAGATGCAGATCCCTTGACTTGGATCCTGTATTTCTCGGAATAGATAAAAAGTCAAACAGAAAGGCTAAGAGACAGCAGAGAAAGCTTTCAGAGTACGGCTTACAGCTTCGTGAGAAGCAGAAGGCAAAGTTCATCTACGGCGTTCTTGAGAAGCCTTTCCGTAACTATTATGCAAAGGCTGAGCGTATGGATGGTCAGACAGGTGAAAACCTTATGACTATGCTTGAGTCTCGTCTTGACAACGTTGTGTTCCGTCTCGGATGGGCTCGTACCAGAAGAGAGGCACGTCAGATCGTTGATCACAAGCATATCCTTGTTAACGGCAAGCAGGTCAATGTACCTTCATACCTTGTAAAGGCAGGAGATGTCATTGAGGTTAAGGAGGGCAAGAAGTCCTCACAGAGATATAAGGACGTAATGGAGTCAGCAGGCGCACGTCTTGTTCCTGAGTGGCTTGAGTCTGACAAGGAGAACCTTAAGGGACGTGTTATCGAGCTTCCTAAGAGAGAGGCTATTGACGTTCCGGTCGATGAGATGCTTATCGTCGAGTTGTACTCCAAGTAATGGACCTCAAACATTTTTTGTATTTTCGAGGGAAGGAGGCGTGGTGTGTATAAGCGTTTTGCTTAACTCACCTAATAACGCATGTTTGATTTTGAGAAACCAAATATTGAGATAGTTGAGATCTCAGATGACAAGAAATACGGCAAGTTCGTGTGTGAGCCGCTTGAGAGAGGTTACGGAATAACACTCGGCAACTCACTGAGAAGAATTATGCTTTCATCTCTTCCCGGAACTGCTGCAAGCCGCATCAAGATAGACGGAGTAGTGCATGAGTTTACATGCATCCCGGGTGTTAAGGAAGATGTTGCTGAGATAGTTATGAATATTAAGGAGATCAACTTTAAGAATAACAGCTTGGATAATCTCCCTAAGACAGCATATATCGAGGCTTCCGGTACGGGTGTGGTTACAGCAGCCGATATACAGGTTGACGGCGACATTGAGATCATGAATCCTGAGCAGCCGATCGCTACCTTAAGCGGTAACGATGCTAAGCTCAATATGGAGATCACGATCGTAAACGGCAGAGGATACGTCGGTGCAGACAAGAACAAGTCTGAAGATGCGCCTATCGGCAGCATTGCAATCGACTCGATCTTTACACCGGTTGAGCGTGTCAACATGAATGTTGAGAACACACGAGTAGGTCAGCAGACAGACTTTGACAAGCTTACACTTGAGGTTGTTACAAACGGAACCATTGAGCCTGACAAGGCAGTGAGCCTTGCAGCCAAGGTGCTTTCAGAGCATCTTAAGCTCTTTGTCGATCTTTCCGAGGATACCAAGAATATCGAGGTAATCAGCGAGAAGGAAGATGATGAGAAGAACAAGGTTCTTGAGATGAATATCGATGAGCTTGAGCTTTCGGTTCGTTCTTACAACTGTCTGAAGAGAGCAGGTATCAATACCGTTCAGGAGCTTTGCTCCAAGACACCTGATGATATGATGAAGGTTAGAAACTTAGGTCGTAAGTCACTCGAAGAGGTACTTGCAAAGCTTAAGGATCTCGGACTTGCATTAAAGGATCAGGAAGAGATTTAATTACTACACCGAAGAGGTGTGAATCAGGCTTATCCCATTGATAAGACCACAGGCACAATAGGAGGAAATATAAATGGCAAAGTACAGAAAGCTGGGCAAGACTGCTTCTCAGAGAAAGGCACTGCTCAGAAACCAGGTTACAGCACTTCTGTATCACGGAAAGATCGTTACAACAGAGGCAAGAGCTAAGGAGATTCGCAAGATCGCAGAGAAGCTTATTGCGCTTGGCGTAAAAGAGAAGGATAATTTCGAGGAAGTTACCGTTAAGTGTAAAGTTGCAAAGAAGGACGCTAACGGAAAGCGCGTTAAGGAGACAAAGGAGATCAACGGAGTTTCCAAGAAGGTTACCGTTTATGATGAAGTTGAGAAGACCATCAGAAAGGACAAGCCTTCAAAGCTTAATGCAAGACGTAAGATGCTTGAGACTCTCTATGATGTAACCGAGGTTCCTACAAAGCCGCAGGGACGTAAGGCTAACACTAAGACAGCTGATCTTACAAACAAGATCTTTGATGAGTACGGTGCTAAGTATGCAAACCGTAACGGTGGTTATACACGTATCGTAAAGATCGGTCAGCGTAAGGGTGATGCTGCAATGGAAGTTCTTATCGAGCTTGTTTAATTTGCAGTAAGCATAAGATCAAGATAATGCCGCAGGATTTATATCCTGCGGTTTTCTTTTTGCATGTTTTTAAGCGAAAAGAAAGAAAGACGTAATTTGACTATAAACATAAGCTAAAATATAATTTAATCAACTATAAAAATATGCATTATGCTAGGATAAGCTTGATAAGCGGAAATAATGCGTGATGACATTTCTTTTGGAATAATTTTTGTGATGCTAAAAATACATCGGGAGAAGCTATGAAGAAGAAGACAGCACTGCTTATTGCGGTGACATGTATGATATTGACATTTTGCATGAGCTCGTTGGCAAGTACGGTAACGAGATCAATTCCGAGTGTCAGAATTAATATTAATACCTCCGGTATGGATTTCAGGGATAATTACGATGATTCACCCGATGGCTACGTATCGGTGCCCGACAATCAATACTATGAGCTTGACAGCTGTGAGTGGGTGGATGATGTAAGCACACTTAAGCCCGGCGCGACACCGAGGATCAAAGTCAGACTTGAGGCGTATCCAAAAGAGATAAGTCATTCCAATTATGATCAGATATACCTCTTCAGAGGATCATACAATACGTCTAATGTGACAGTTACAAAAGGAACTTTTGAGTCAGCTTTGGTGCAGGATTCGGGCTATTACCTTGAAGTGACACTTAAGATGAATTCACTCAAGGGAAACTTTGATATGCCGCAGTCGGCGGACTGGTCCGGAACAAGAGGTACGGCTGTGTGGACCGTTAACGAAGTTGATTCGGGTGTACACGATCTTATCTGCTACAGAGGTTCGACAATAGTCAAGAAATTGAACAATTACAAGGGAACAAGCTATAATTTTTACCCTTATATGACAAAGGAAGGAAGCTATACCTATAAGATCAGGACCGTCGCAGATCCTTCATCCGGTGTCGGCAAAAGTTCAGACTGGCTGGAGTCCGGGGAGATCTATATTGCTGCAAATGATGTATCGGACGGAAGCGGTCAGACTACTCTGGATGAAAACGGAGCGGGCATGAGTAATCCTATAATAAACAATTCACAGTATCCTAACGGCACAGGGAATGCTGTAACGGCAGGATGGATACAGCAGAACGGATATTATTACTTCATCTATCCGGATGGCAATTTTGCCAGATCGGGCTGGCTTAAGCTTGACGGAAAGTGGTACATGTTTGATGATCAGGGCCGTATGCTTAAAGGCTGGAATAAGAATAAATACGGCAAATGGTTCTACCTTAATCCGACAAGCGGAGCTATGAAGACCGGATGGCTCAAGGATCAGAACAACTGGTATTATCTTGATATGACTGAAGGAGACAGACTCGGCTGTATGAAGACCGGCTGGCTTAAATGGAAGGATGAATGGTATTACTTTAATGACAGCGGAATAATGGTTACGGGCTGGTACAATGTCCAAGGCTCTTATAGGTATTTCTATCCGGAAGGAAGCCTTGCATCCGGCAAATTCGGATATATGGCGAGAAATACAACGGTTCAGGGCTTCAGCTTTGATGAAAACGGAATATGGAAGTAGCATAATTATCAAATGGATGATAAAATTGTATTACTATAAAAACAGTAACTCATATATTCAAGGATAGGAGGGAGCAATGGGACTTATTAAAGCAGTAACTACAGCCGCCGGACGTGGACTCGGTGAGCAATGGTTAGAGGTATTTGAAGCAGCCGATATGAGCGACAAGACTGTTTTCACCAAGGGTGTACCGGTCAGAAGCGACGGAAGCAACAGTAAGGGAAGCAGTGACATAATCACCAACGGATCGACGATCCATGTGCTTCCGGGTCAGTTTATGTTTATTCTCGACGGAGGTAAGGTCGTAGACTATACCGCAGAGGAAGGATATTACACAGTTAATAACTCTACCGCGCCGTCATTGTTTAACGGTCAGTTTCAGGATGCATTTAAGGATGTACTGAACAGGGTGCGCTACGGCGGAACAAATCCGCAGAAACAGCAGGCATTCTTTATCAATCTTCAGGAGATAAAGGGTATCAAATTCGGTACACCTGCTCCGGTCAATTACTTTGATAATTTCTATAATTCGGAATTGTTCTTAAGAGCACATGGTGATTATTCGGTTAAGGTCACCAACCCGCTTCTTTTCTACGAGCAGGTTATTCCTAAGAACACGGATCATGTTGATATCGATGATATCAATGAGCAGTATATGAGTGAGTTCCTTCAGGCCTTCAGTGCTGCTCTTAACGCAATGTCTGCCGAGGGTATACGTATATCCTTTATTCCGTCCAAGGCTCCTGAGCTCTCAAAGCATATGCAGCTGTGTCTTGACGAGGACTGGAAGCAGAGTCGCGGATTCGAAGTGGATCATGTCGGCGTTGCAAGCGTATCTTATACAGACGACAGCCAGAAGCTCATAAACATGAGAAACCAGGGTGCCATGATGTCGGATCCTTCCATCAGAGAGGGATTTACTCAGAGTGCTATTGCATCCGGTATCCAGGCAGCCGGCTCCAATACAGCAGGAGCAGGAACCGCATTTATGGGTATGGGCATGGGCATGGGAGCAGCAGGCCAGTTTATGGGTGCAGCTTCACAGACCAATATGCAGCAGATGCAGATGCAGCAGCAAATGCAGCAACAGCAGATGCAGCAGCAGGCTCAGGCGGCAGCCGCACCGCAGCCACAAGCAGCGGCAGCAGGATGGACATGCGCCTGCGGAGCAGTCAATACAGGTAATTTCTGTACAAACTGCGGACAGCCTAAGCCGGCTCCGGCAGCACCTGCAAGCTGGACATGTTCATGCGGAACAGTCAATACAGGTAATTTCTGTACGAACTGCGGAACAAAGAGAAGCTAAAGAATAGAGTTTTTTGACCCGCCGTGTGTATATACGGCGGGTATTTTGTAAAGGAGCATTCCATGGCAGCTATAACATATAAGTGTCCTAACTGCGACGGACCTCTCACATGGAACGGGGAAAAGGGCAAATTTGTCTGTGATTTCTGCAGAGGCATGTTTACGGAGGCAGAGCTTCAGGCTCTTAATCCGGTAGAGGCCAAAGCTGAAACCATAGAATCCGAATATGTTCCGGAAAGATCCGAGAGCAAGGAAGATAAAGCACTCAGAGAGGCTGTAGAACAGGGCAGCGGTAATACCGATAAGGCCGAGAAAAAGCCGCGTCCCGCTATGATGAAGGTATATGTATGTCCTTCATGCGGAGCACAGGTAACCGCAGATGATACAAGAGCCGCAACCACTTGCTACTATTGTCACAATCCTATAGTTTTAAGCGATAAGTTTAATGAGGATCTGACACCGGATCTTATTATTCCGTTCAAAATAGACCGTAAGAAGGCCGAGGAGATATTTACAAACTGGGTAAAGCAGCAAAAGTATGTTCCGTCTGATTTCTATAATAAGAAACAGATAGAGCTCCTTACAGGTGTATATTTCCCGTATTGGGTATATGATTGTACAGTTCACTCGGATGTAAGGGCGGAAGGTACCAAGATAAGGACATGGGAAGCACTGGGATTCAAGAATACCGAGACCAGTGTCTTTGACATCAGTAATTCAGGTGATATGCAGATCAACGACCTTACACGTATTGCACTTAATAAGGCAAGTAAGGTGCTTTGTGAGAGTGTTATGCCGTTTGACAAGGAAGGCATGAAGCCTTTCCAACAGGGTTATCTGCAGGGCTATATTGCCGAGGTCAGGGATGTAAGCAAGGAAAATATTAAGCCGGATATAGAAAAAGAGATCAAGGATTTCGGTTCCTCCAAGATAGAAGAGGATATCGGAGCCGGCTACGATTCGGTAGATGTTAAGGATCTCAAACTGTCCGTAAGAGATGAGAAATACAGCTATGCTCTGATGCCTGTCTGGACAGTTACCTATAAGGGTAAGGAAGGCAAGACATACTACTTCTCAATAAACGGATACAGCGGCAAGACCTGCGGTGAGCTTCCGGTTGACAACTCCAAGCTTATCAGACTCTTCTTCACGATATTTGTTCCTATGTTTGCGATATTGCTGATCTTGTTCAGGTTCGTATTGTAAAGGAGGTGCTATCATGAAGAAAATAACAGCGGCATTTATATGCATGACAATGATCTTGATCATGGCTATCTCCTCATTTGCGGATCAGGCAGACGGATACAGTGTCTCAACAGAGGATCAGGCGGCAGCCGACAGCCTGAATATCGGATCGGATGCGGAGGCTTGTCTTGATACTATTTCGGAACTTCATGCGAAAGGGATATATGTATTCGACACCATAGGACTTCTTGATGAAGAAGATAAGCCGGAGCTGGAGTATAAGCTCTCGGATATAGCAGCTGAGACCGGATTTGATCTTGCCGTATTTACCACAGACGGATACTCCGGAGCAAGTGATGCGGATGATTATTCGGATCTTCTGTATTACGGAGCCGATCTCGGTACAGGCGAGGACAAGGACGGAGTGATACTTGTTATCAATATGGATGAGAGAGAAGCTTATATCTATACTTCCGGAATAGCTATAAGATATATTACCGACTCAATGATAGACTATATCTATGATGAGTATGAAGGCGGAATATACGGTATGCTCTCAGAGGGAGATTATGCCGGAGCCTGCAGTGTATTTGCCGACAGCATGCTCATGGCTTATAATGAGGGTATAGCTTCGGACCAGACGAACTACAATACCGAGACAGGGGAATACGATCCTTATGTTAAAAAGGGTATTAAGCCGACAGAGGTGCTTATATCACTTGTAATAAGTCTGTTAGGCGGTATACTTCCGATAACGAATATCAAGAGAAAATATGCAATGAAGTCCGAAAAGCGTATGGCTGAAGGCTTTAATCTTGCCTATAGGGCAAATGCCGCCTATGCGCTTGCAAATACCGCGGGGGCTGCAAAGCTTTTGTCTAAAAATGTGACAAGAGTACCTATAGTGGTGAACAATAACAATAATAAAGGCAGCGGAACTCACGGCGGCGGCATTTCAAGTGTAAAGGTAGGCAGAAGCGGCGGAGTTCACGGCGGCGGAGGAAGAAAATTCTGACAGGTGAACAGATGAACAGACAGATACTTCTGTTAAGAGACATTTACGATAATAATAAAGCAACTCAGAGAGCCCTGTGCAAAAGCACGGGGCTTGCTCTCGGAACTGTCAACACTCTTATTAAAGAGGCGATATCGGACGGATATATCGTTCAGGACAGTAAAAAGGGATATGAATTAAGCGAAACGGGAAGAGAGAGACTGAAGCCATATAAAGTAGACTGTGCCCTGATCATGGCAGCAGGCTTCGGTTCGAGATTTGTTCCGCTCTCATTTGAGAAACCAAAGGGACTTCTTGAGGTACTGGGAGAACCTATGGTGGAGCGTCAGATACGGCAGCTTAAGGAAGCGGGAATAGATGATATAGCCATAGTAGTAGGCTATATGAAGGAAAAATTTGAATATCTCACCGATAAATTCGGTGTTAAGCTTATATATAATCCGGATTATGCAAGCAGAAACAATATAGGCAGCATTGAATATGCCTATGATTACTTATATGGCAGAAATGCTTATATATTAAGCTCAGATAACTGGATCAGAAATAACATGTATCACAGCTATGAACCGTGGGCATGGTATTCTGCCAAGCATGCGGACGGCAGGACCTCGGAGTGGACTCTGATAACAGATAAAAAAGGCCGCATCAAGGATACCTTCCCGGGAGGCAGGGACTGTGATTATATGTTCGGTCCGGTTTATTTCTCAAGAGAATTCGGAGAGAACTTTCTGCCGGTATTAAAGCTGTACTGCGCACTTCCGGGTACTGCGGATTACTACTGGGAGCATGTGCTTATGCAGATGCTGAGCGGAGAGGCAAAAAAACGTATAAATGCGTATTTCGGTAAAGTTCCGGAGCTTGAACTCTGTGATAAGCTTGAGATGTATATCAATCTCCAGCCGGAGGATAATGTATACGAGTTCGAAAATCTGGAAGAGCTGAGAGCCTTCGATCCCAAATATATTGATGATTCCGGCTCTGAGGCAATGCAGCTTGTTGCAGATATATTTAAGGTCAGAGAATCAAAGGTACAGAATATACGGCGTCTGAAGGCAGGCATGACCAACAATTCGTGGCTGTTTACCATAGATGATAAGTCATATATATGCAGGATACCCGGAGAAGGTACGGATAAGCTCATAAACAGACACAATGAATCCGAGGTATATAAGGCTATAGAGCAGCTTCATATAGCCGAGCATCTTATATACTTTGACGATAAGACAGGATATAAGATATCGGAGTATTATGAGGATTCGCGTAATGCCGACTTTGCAGATGATGCGGATCTTGAGGCTTGTATGCATAAGCTGCGCAGACTGCATGAGTCAGGCACAAAGGTGAAACATGACTTTGATATTGCAGCTATGATAAGCTTTTATGAGGAGCTGTGCGGACATATAGCCTTTGAAGATTATGAGACTGTAAAGCTAAAACGAGACAGGCTGCTCGAATGGGTGGATTCCCATTGCGGTCAAAAGGTGCTTGCACATATAGACCCGGTACAAGACAATTTTATCCTGCTTAAGGGAGCGGATCTGTCAGAGTCGAAACGTGACGAGAAGCTTATAAGACTTATAGACTGGGAATATGCCGGAATGTGCGATCCTATGATGGATCTGGGCATGTGTGCGATATATTCGTATATGGATGAAATGCGGACGGAGCGTATGGCAGAGCTGTATTTCGGAAGAAAGCCGGAGGAAGCCGAGCTTAGGCTGATATATGCTTATATGGCACTGGGAGGACTGCTTTGGTCGCTGTGGGGACTCTATAAAGAGTCGCTCGGAGTCCGGTTTTCGGATTATACTATCAAGATGTACAGATATTTTAAAAAGTATGCCGATAAGGTGCTTGAGGTAAATGTTGAAAAGTGAAGCGGGCAGTGACAGGAGAGGTGGATAAATGAAGAAAATTTGCAATGTATTGATCATATCCGCAGTGCTTGGCGCTATGGGGATAACGAGTTATGCCGATATTATAAGTGATGCTCCCACATTGTCAAACAGCGATAACAAAGGCACAACAGTAACTGCGGCACCGCCCGGTTCCAAAGAGGATGTTGCCATAGATATAGGAAACGGCGAGACTGTCATAGTCTCGGTACCGGGCTCGTTGCCGGATCTTCCGACTGTAAGGAGTAAAGGAAGCGGAAGCTCATCCGGCAGCAGCAATGTGATAATAGCAGGTCCGGGAGCAAGCGGGAGCGATGAGTCGCAGGTGCCGGGCAGCAAATATGCCGATGCCGCCAAGACCAAGATAGAGCTGGGGTATACGCTGGTGTCTCCGAATTATGATTTTAACGGTTTTAAGGTTGCCGAAGGCAGCGTGCAGTTAAGTGACGGAAGCTGGGTGATAATTCCTCACGATAAATATATAAGACAGCCTTATTTTAAGCTGCTTCGTGAAGACGGGGACTGGTACGTGGTATCGGTTCATGCAAGCCGTATCGGAAACTACTATACCGATGACGGAAGCACCGTCAATGAGCTCTGGCTCAAGAAATCGGATTGCCTTGCCAGGAACTATATAGAGCTTAATACAAGCAATGCCAAGAGACAGGCAGTAGTGAAATACGCTCTCGGACTCTTAGGCAAGGGTTATAAGTATGGCGGAAACGGGCCGGATGAGTTTGATTGTTCCGGTTTTGTAAATAATGTAATGAGCTCAAACGGCATAAAAGTTGCACGTACATCAACGGAGATATGTTCTGCCGGAAGCAATGTGAGTATAACAGGACTGAGACCCGGAGATATCGTAGGCAGATCCGGACATGTGGGAATATATATAGGTGACGGATATTTTGTCCATGCTGCCGAATCATCTACGGGTGTCATTACAGACAGTCTGGATATATACAACAGATCGGCAGCATTTACATCATACAGAAATGTAATGGGTGATTGATATAAGTTGATAAGTGTCGGGGGAAGGGTATAAATGAATAGTTTTACTGACAGTGTGTGCAGATTCCTGAGAAGGGCGGGAACCTACATGGTTGTAATTGTCAGCTGGTTTATAATAGCAATAGTCATAGGTGTGTTCTGCGGAGTAATAGGAACGGCATTTCATAAGGGTGTAGATCTTGCCACCGAACTCAGAGGAGAGCATGCCCGGTTGTTGTGGTGTATGCCTATAGCGGGAATCATCATAATATCTGTGTATAAGCTTTTTCGTACGGAAGGTATGGGCACCAATGATATTATTGATGCGGTTCAGCTTGGAAACGGTCTTTCTATATGGCTGCTTCCGTCAATATATATAGGAACCGTGCTTACCCATCTTGTCGGAGGTAGTGCCGGCAGAGAGGGAGCGGCACTTCAGATGGGAGGCTCTATAGGCAATTACGTAGGCGGAGTCTATGATCTGGATGAAAATGATATGAAGATCGCGACCATGTGCGGAATGGCGGCATTTTTCTCGGCGCTGTTCGGAACACCGCTTACGGCAGCAGTATTTGCCATAATGGTAATATCCATAGGTTCTTTTGTTCATATGGCATTTTTGCCTTGTCTTGTATCTGCGGTCACGGCATATTTCGTATCGGTGTCATTCGGAGTGGCGCCTACCCATTATACGATCATGGTTCCGGAATTTACTGTGCCTCTTTTTTGTAAGGTAGCTTTACTTGCGGTCGGATTTTCTATAGTATCGGTTATTTTCTGCGAATCCATGCATGCAGCCGAAAAGCTTCTGAAGCTCGGTCCGCTTAAGAATAAATGGATAAGGGTCATTGCCGGAGGTCTTATTATTATAGCTCTTACATATATTGTAGGAACAACGGATTATAACGGCGCAGGTATGAATATAGTGCAGGCGGCAGTCGAGGAAGGCAAGGCGAGACCTGAAGCATTTGCATTAAAGCTCTTGTTTACAGCTATAACACTCGGAGCAGGCTACAAGGGCGGAGAAGTCGTTCCGAGCTTCTTTGTCGGAGCGACCTTCGGATGTGTGCTTGCCCCTCTTTTAGGTGTTCCGGCAGGCTTCGGTGCAGCACTGGGACTGGTCGGAGTCTTCTGCGGAGCTACCAACTGTATGATCTCATCCATCATATTGTCGGTCGAATTGTTCGGCTCCGAGGGAATACTGTTTTTTGCGCTCGTATGCGGTATCAGCTTCATGCTCTCCGGTTACAGAGGCTTATATTCAAGTCAGACCATATTATATTCCAAGATAGGTATCGAGTATCTCGATGTTAAGGCAAATCATCACCATCTCGGAGATGATGATTACGACAAACATATAGAAAAATACCGCGTGTTCAGAAAATGATCATTAACGGTATTTTTAACGAAACTTGGCAGGGATAGAGCTTGCAATCAATATGACTTAAGCACTATAATGTTCTACGTATTTGTCTGAAAACAAAGAAACTTTGATATTAAAAGCTGACTATTCAGCACGATTATATAATATTCCCTAAGGAGGATATCATGTACACACTTGAAGACATTAAAGCTGTAGATCCGGAGATTGCCGAGGTCATAGTTGCCGAGCAGAACAGACAGAACGATCATATTGAGCTGATCGCATCAGAGAACTGGGTAAGCAAGGCCGTTATGTCGGCAATGGGTTCGGTACTTACCAATAAATATGCCGAGGGTTATCCGGGCAAGCGTTATTACGGCGGATGCGTAGATGTAGATATAGCCGAGAATCTTGCAATTGAGAGACTTAAGGAGCTTTTCGGATGTGAGTATGCCAATGTACAGCCTCATTCCGGTGCTCAGGCAAATATGGCTGTAGAGATGGCAGTACTTAAGCCGGGCGATACAATGATGGGCCTTAACCTTGATATGGGCGGACATCTTACACACGGTTCACCGGCAAACTTCAGCGGAATTTACTTCAATATAGTTCCTTACGGTGTAAATGATGAGGGATTTATCGATTATGACGAGGTTGAGCGTATTGCTCTTGAGTGCAAGCCTAAGATGATCTGTGCAGGTGCATCGGCATATGCAAGAGCAATAGACTTCAAGAGATTCCGTGAGATCGCAGACAAGGTAGATGCTGTTCTCTGGGTAGATATGGCTCATATTGCAGGACTTGTTGCCGCAGGACTTCACCAGAGCCCTATCCCTTATGCAGATATCGTTACGACTACAACACACAAGACTCTCAGAGGACCGAGAGGCGGTGTTATCATGTCTACAGAGGCTGCCAATGCCAAGTACAACTTCAACAAGGCTGTATTCCCGGGTATTCAGGGCGGTCCGCTTATGCATGTTATCGCAGCCAAGGCAGTTTGCTTCAAGGAAGCACTTCAGCCTGAGTTCAAGGAGTACGGTAAGCAGATCATTAATAATGCACAGGCGCTTTGCAAGGGACTCCAGAACAGAGGCATCAAGATCGTTTCAAACGGTACCGACAATCATCTTATGCTTGTAGATCTTACACCGTTTGAGCTTACAGGCAAGGAGGTCGAGAAGCTTCTTGATCAGGCTCATATTACCGTTAACAAGAATACCATTCCTAACGATCCTAAGAGCCCGTTCGTAACAAGCGGCCTCAGACTCGGAACACCGGCTGCTACTACAAGAGGTCTTAAGGAAGATGACTTCGATAAGGTTGCAGAGGCGATCGCTATCGTTATCAAGGAAGGCGAAGCAGGCATAGAGAAGGCACGTGCTATCGTTGCCGAGATCACAGCAAAGTATCCGCTTGATTGATAAACAGCAATTAAGTTAAAAAAGGGGGAGCATTTTCTTTGTGTTTAAGAAAATCTCTCCCTTTATCTATAGATGAGAAAAACTAATGGAATATATAATTGAAAAAGGAAGCCCGGTCGATTTGAGTGATCGACTTGATAAAGAAAAAAGGTGCTATGAGCTGCTTGACGGACTTGGCATAGCTTATGACAGAATAGATCATGAACCGCTTATGACCATAGAGGCATGCGCAGGGGTGGATGCGGCACTTGAGACAGAGGTTTGTAAAAATCTGTTTCTTTGCAACAGACAGGAAACCAGGTTTTATCTGCTGATGCTTCCGGGAGAGAAGAAATTCAGCACAAAGGATGTTTCGGCACAGCTGGGAGTTGCAAGACTAAGCTTTGCAAAGGCAGAATATATGGAGAAATATCTGGATATAACACCCGGATCGGTAAGTGTCATGGGCTTGATGAACGATACCGAAAACCATGTTCAGCTGCTTATAGATGAGGAACTGCTGAAACAAGATAGATTCGGTGCACACCCGTGTATAAACACTTCCAGCCTGAGATTGAAGATCAGCGATCTTATGGATAAGATACTGCCGGCAATGCACCATGAGCCGATAATAGTGAAGCTCTGAGCTTCTTGAAGTTATAGGAGAAAATATGTTTTCTACAGCAAATACGGAACCAAAAGTAGATCCAAGCGTATTTATCGCCGATAATGCAACAGTTATAGGTGATGTTGAGATAGGAGAGCATTCAAGCATATGGTTTAATGCCGTGCTTCGTTCGGACAACAATCATATTAAGCTTGGCAAGCGTGTCAACATTCAGGACGGAGCCATAGTTCATGAGGACATAGATTGTCCGGTGGAGATAGGTGATGACGTGACGATAGGCCACGGAGCAATAGTTCACGGCTGCAAGATAGGCAGCAATGTCCTTATAGGAATGGGAGCAATACTGCTCAGCGGATGCGTTATCGGCAATAATTGTATGGTTGCGGCAGGATCGCTTGTGACCGGCAAGACCGTATTGCCGGATAATTCGATCATTATGGGATCACCGGCAAAGACGATCAAACCGCTCAGCGAAGAATATCTCGAAGAGATCAGATATGCCGCAAATGAGTATGTAGAACGCGGCATCGAGTTTAAGCGCGGAGAGTATAAGCAGGCTAAGTCTGCAAAGTCTTAATACATTCAAATACATTTTCTGTAAACAGTGAAAGCCTTGGGGAGATGAAACCTCAAGGCTTTTTATTCATTTCTGTTCGTTTTTCTACAAGATCTGCAAACTTTGTACATAATGAACAATAAAAATCAAATGTTCTACGTTTGCTTTGTACAAAACGTAGAGTAATGTCTGAGAAACCAATGCAAAAATACATTTCATGCAAAAATGCATAGTTAAAAATCGGCGTTTTTTTAACAAACAATGCAAAACTGCATATACGGTTATTTCGGGCTAATATTTGTTAGCGCCAGCTAATATTTGACAAAAATTATTTGTTAACAAAACGTAAATGTGAGCCTGCATTGATATGCAAAAATGCATAAGAAAATAAAGACAAAAAACACAGTATTTTATGCGAAAATGCATAAAAAAAATTCACAATGCATAACGCACAAAAAACTCAAAAAATATTTCAGGAAATTTGTTGACTTTTCCATTTCTGGCATGTAAATTGCTTAATATAACGTATAAAACTTTTTAGCTCAGCGAAGAGCAATACGTTATACAGTCTCAAAGGCGAGAAGCTGTCTAACTATCTCAAAGACGAGTATCAAGTTAAGAAACATCCACATTTAGTTATATTTCCAACTGAATATGCGAAAACACACAATCTATAGTGAAAGGAGTTTTTATGGATCTACTTATTAAAAACGGAACCGTAGTAACCGAAAAAGAAATGTTCAAGGCAGATGTAGCTGTCAAGGACGGCAAGATTGCCATGATTGGTTCGGATCTGTCAGATATTGCTGCCGATAAGGTTGTGGATGCAACAGGCAAGCTGGTACTTCCGGGCGCTATAGATGCACACACACATTTGGCATTCCCATTCGGCGGAACAACATCTTCGGATGATTATTTTGCAGGTACCAGAGCTGCTGCATGCGGCGGAACAACAACCGTATTCGATTATACCAATCAGGATTTCGGAGAGACGCTTCTTGAGACTGCAAAGCGCAGAGAAGCACAGGCTATGAAGGAAGGACTTGCAGTAGACCTCGGACTTCATATCGGTATCAAGGATCCTAAGCCGGAGCTTCTTGAGTCAATGAAGGAAGCGGTAGACTACGGAGTATCTTCATTCAAGGTATTCATGGTTTACGATTTCGGAGTTAAGGACGGAGTATTCTACAAGGTACTTGAGACAGCCAAGAAGTACGGTGCACTCGTAGCGGTTCATGCAGAGAACAACGAGATGGTACTTACACTTACAGAGAAGTATGTATCGGAAGGCAAGCTCAGCCCGTGGTATCACTACGCATCACGTCCTGAATTTGTAGAGGAAGAGGCAGACAGACGTGCCATCGATTGGGCAAGAGCTCTTAAGGCTCCGCTTTACATCGTTCACCTTGCAAATGAAGGCGGCGTAAGAGCCGTAACAGAGGCTAAGGATGAGGGACTTGAGATCTACGCAGAGACTTGTCCGCAGTATCTGTATTTCACAGATGAGGTATTTAAGAGACCTGACGGACGCAACTTCGTTTGCTCACCTCCGATGAAGGGGCAGGCAAGCCAGGATGCTCTCTGGGCAGCAATCAAGAGAGGTGATATCGATACCGTTGCAACAGACCATTGCCCATTCCAGCAGGCAGAGAAGGATTGGGGCAAGGATGACTTCCGCAAGATCCCTAACGGATGTGCAGGCATAGAGAATATGTATCCTTACATGCTTTCCAATGCCAACCAGGGTATCATATCCTTCCCGAAGGCAGTTGAGCTTTGCTCCTTCAATCCGGCTAAGATATTCGGATGTACGGACAAGGGAAGCCTGGCAATAGGTAAGGATGCCGACATCGTTATCTATGATCCTCAGAAGAAGTTCACGGTTCATAACGAGAACATGCATTCGGATTCGGATCATACTATCTGGGAAGGCCTTGAGCTTACCGGATATCCGGTACAGACTTATTCACGCGGACGTCTTGTATACGACAACGGAGAGTTCGTAGGAGACTCCAAGTGGGGCAAGTTCATCAAGTGTGCAGCAAGAAAACATTGATTTAAACCGGTAGTCTTATAGTTTAAAGGGTTATTTAACAAGGGTAGCACCCGCATAGCGGGGAAGGGTTTAACACAGTAAGGAGACAAAATATGATAACACAGGTTAGAAAAGGCGAATTACACGAATTATCGCCGCAGGCAGCTGCAGAACTTAAAGCCTCCAAGTATTATAACGAGGACCTTGCACCAACTTCGATAAAGGACAGAACCTGGACATCAAAGGACGTTGCAAACCTTTGGATAGGACTCTCGGTTTCAATTGCGGCACTTGCGCTCGCATCATCACTCGTAACTTTGGGTGTTTCACCGTTATTGGCGATCATCAACGTATTCTTGGGTAACGTTATCGTACTTATACCTATTCAGCTTAACTCACACGTAGGAACCAAGTACGGAATTCCGTATCCGATATATGCAAGACTTTCGTTCGGAACACACGGAGCACAGCTCTCGAGTTTGTCCCGTTCCATCATCGGCTGCGGATGGACATCCGTTCAGTCATGGGTAGGAGGAGGAGCTATTGCAGCTCTTATCGGATGTATTATCCCGTCAATGTCTGATCCGAGCAATACCGTAGCCATGCCGGGTAACCCGAGCGTTATGGTAGGACAGATCATAGGCTTCGTTATCTTCGTAATTATATGCGGATGGGTAGCTTATAACGGAATGGACAAGGTTAAGTGGCTTCAGAACCTGGGTGGTCCGCTTGTAATCATTGCTATAGTAGGACTTTTGGTATGGAGTGTTATTACCATTCATGCAACAGGCCATACAGTAGCCGACGTATTCCTTGCAGGCAATAATGAGGAGCTTCTTGCTCAGCACGGAGGCTTTGCATTCGTATATCTTGCAGGACTTACAGGAAATATAGCTTATTGGTCAACAGTTGCTCTTAATATTCCTGACTTCTCCAAGATGGCAAGATCACAGAAGGATCAGTTCAACGGTCAGATGATAGGAATGCCTATACCTATGGGTATCTGTGCAGTAGCAGGAGCACTCTTCGCACAGGCAACCTTCTACCAGTACGGAGTAGCAAGCTACGATCCTACAACAGTATTCTTCATGGTTGACAATAAGATTGCTATCGTAATAGTTGCTCTTGCAGTTATCGCAGCACAGCTTACCACCTGCGTAGCAGCTAACGTAGTAGCACCGTCAAACGGATGGTCCAACCTTGCACCAACAAAGATCTCCTTTAAGAAGGGTGTTATCATCACCATCTTTATCTCGATCTTCGTTACACAGCCTTGGTTCATCTATGGTTCGGGCGCAGCGTATATCTTCACATGGCTTAACAACTACGGAACTATCATCGCTCCGGTTGCAGCTATCCTTTGCGCAGACTACTTCGTATGCAAGGACAAGAGAATCGATGTATACGCACTCTTTAAGGGTGTAGACGGACGCTACAGATATTCCAACGGTTGGAACTGGTGCGCTATCGTTGCCTGGGTAGCATCCTTCATACTTCCGCTTCTCGGCAATACAGTATTTGCATATGCCGGATCCGAAAGAGTAACACCTAACCTGCTCGATATGATCGCAGCCAACGGTTATCTCTTCTCCTTCTTCGTAGCATTTGTAGTTTATGTAATCCTTATGAAGTCAGGCTTCGGCGGAACAAAGGAGCAGAAGGGCTACATTACTCAGGAAGAGGAAGATGCAATGACAGAGATAGAGAGCTGATCTTAGGAGATTCGGTTCTTGATCTTATAAAAATCACACAGTAACACGGAATCGTCCCGATTCATAGAAAACGGGATCGGGACGATTTTTTGAAAGGAGTAAAGTTATGTATCAGTGCAGTTTAGAGAGAATGAGTGATAAGATCCATACCTTCAGCAAGTTCGGCGATGCCGGACACGGAGGAATTACGAGATATGCTCTTTCTGATGAGGATATAATGGCTCGTAATGAGTGGAAGAAGCGTATGGAAGCTATAGGAGCAACCATCGAGACAGATGATCTTGCCAATATGTATGCAACCATTCCGGGTTCCGATCCTAATGCCAAGAGAATCGTTATGGGTTCACATTGCGACTCGGTTAAGAACGGCGGAAACTATGACGGTATCCTCGGTGTTATGAGTGCTATGGAAGTACTTGAGACTGTATCTGCAGAGAAGATACCTCACAAGCACCCACTTACGGCAATGATCTTCACAAATGAGGAAGGATCAGAGTTCCCTCCTTGCATGATGTGCTCCGGAACCATGGCACATGACTATATGCCTGAGAGATTCAGAGACAACTTTGCATATGACAAGATGATGGCTTCACATTCCATTATCGATACAGAGGTTACTTTCGGTGAGAAGCTCGACAAGTTCCCGTTCAAGGGCGCTAAGGAAAATCGTATGACACCGGATAAGTATCTTGCATTGTTTGAGACACATATCGAGCAGGGACCGATCCTTGAGGACGCAAAGAAGGATATCGGTGTAGTTACCTGTGTATTGGGGCAGATGCTCTACAGAGTAAGATTCTACGGATTTGCAGCTCATGCAGGCACATTCCCGATGAAGAAGCGTCATGATGCATTCTATGCAGCAGCACAGGCTCTTTGCTATCTCCATGAGGAGATCGATAAGCTCAATGACGATGCATTGGTTTATACAACAGGTGAGGTTGTTATCCATCCATGTGTTAACACCGTTATTCCTGATTTCTTTGATTTCTCTATCGATGTAAGACATGAGGATCCTGAGGTACTTAACAAGGTACGTGCTATCCTTGCTACATTGGAGGAGAGAGAGTGGAACGGATGCCGCTGCGAGGTAGTTCTCGGATGGAACCGTGATACTGTTTACTGGAACAAGACTCTTGTATCTTACGTAAGAGAAGCTGTTGACGAGCTTGGCTACAGCCATATGGATATCAACTCAGGTGCAGGACATGACGCTCAGTACATTTCCTATATGATCCCGACTACGATGATATTTGCCCCATCGGAGAAAGGACTTTCGCACTGCGAGCCTGAGCATACATCTGACGAGCTTTGCACAAAGGCTGCAACAGTAATGCTTAATGCAGTTCTGAAGCTTGATGAAAAGGGTGGATTATAATTCACATTTTCAAAAGTGAGAGGAACATCAATGATCTGAAATAACTGAACTGCCGGGCAAATCAATAAGAATTTACCCGGCAGTCCTTGTTTTTTAATAGTTCAGAAGGAGAAACCGATCATGACTGGAGATTACAAAAAAGAATTAAAGCCGGCATACACGATGCTTACCATCATGGAGGAAGCCGGCAGATGTTTACTATGTTATGACGCACCATGTACAAAATCCTGTCCTGCAGGAACGGATCCTGCAAAGTTCATCAGAAGCGTCAGATTCCGTAATTTCAAGGGAGCTGCCGAGACTATCAGAGAGAATAATGCACTCGGTGCGGTTTGTGCAAGAGTATGTCCTACAGAGCGATACTGCGAGGAAGCCTGCTCACGCTGCGGCATAGATAAACCGATCGATATTGCAGGTATCCAGCGTTTTGTAACCGATTTTGAAGAGAAGGCCGGTATGAAGATCCTTGAAAAGGGAGCTGCAAACGGCAAGAAGATCGGAATAGTAGGAAGCGGACCGTCTGCTCTACAGGCAGCAGCTTCACTCCTTGCCAAGGGTTATGAGGTCGATATCTTTGAGAAGGATGCCTATGCGGGCGGATTCCTGAGAACAGGTATTCCGGAGTACAGACTTCCGAACAGAATCGTTGATGTAGAGGTTAAGAGAATTGCCGATCTCGGAGCAAAGTTTAACTACAATGTTAATGTTGATAAGGCAAAGTTAGACGAGCTCAAGGCAAAATATGATGCCGTACTTGTAGCAGTCGGAGCAAGTGAGCCGGGAACACTTGATATGTTTGCAGGCAACAGCTATGCGGTTCCTGCCGTAAGCTTCCTTAAGGAAGTTAAGGATAAGCAGGGTGAGGTGGCACTTCCGGATTCGGCACTTGTTATCGGAGGCGGAGATTCCGCAATGGATGCTGCGGCAACACTTAAGATACTCGGTGTATCAAGCGTTACCTGCGTAACACGTAAGGAACTTTCTGACTTCAGAGCATCCAAGGAAGAGCTTGAGACAGCAAGACAGCTTGGCGTAACGATCATAGACGGTTATGCACCTTTGTCGGTTGAAGGCAATACAGTAGTATTCAAGCACCGCAGACTTGAGAATGGACTTAAGCTTAAGGCAGATAAGATCATACTTGCGGTTGGACAGCATACAACTGCCGATAAGCTCGGCATTGAGGTAGCCAAGAACGAAGTCGGCTTCGACGGATATCAGGCAGACGGCAAGGTATTTGTAACAGGAGATATCGCTAAGGGCGACAAGACTGTCGTATATGCGGTTCGCAAGGGTAAGGAAGCAGCCGCGGCTATAGATAGTTATCTGGGAGGTAAGTAAGATGATTAAAAAGGATTTATCGGTAGAATTCCTCGGTGTGCATTTTGAAAACCCGTTTTGCTTGTCATCTTCTCCGGTAGGTAACTGCTACGAGATGTGCGCAAAATGTTTTGATGAAGGCTGGGGCGGAATTGTATTCAAGACCATCGGACCTAAGCATTTCCTTATAGATGAAGTATCACCTCGTTTCGATGCGCTGACCAAGGAAGGCACACCGTTTGTCGGATTTAAGAACATGGAGCAGATAGCCGAGCATTCGCTTGAGCAGAACCTTGCTGATATCAAGAAGCTCAAGGAGAACTATCCGGATAAGGTAGTTATCGCATCTATCATGGGACCGACCGAAGAGGATTGGGAAGAACTCGCAAGACTTGTTACAGAGGCAGGAGCCGACATGATCGAGATGAACCTCTCATGTCCGCAGATGACTTCACATGCAATGGGATCCGATGTAGGAACAAACCCGGAGCTGTGCAGAGCTTTCTGTCAGGCAGTAAAGCGCGGATCAAAGCTTCCTATGATGGCTAAGATGACACCTAATATCACAGATATGGTTCCTGTTGCCAAGGCATGTCTTGAGGGCGGAGCAGACGGTATTGCAGCTATCAATACAATCAAGTCTATCTGTAATGTGGATCTTGACCGTAAGATAGGTCTTCCTATCATCAACGGCAAGTCTTCGATATCAGGATATTCGGGCAAGGCTGTTAAGCCTGTAGCTCTTCGTTTCATACAGCAGCTGCGTACAGGCATCAAGGATGTTGCGATATCGGGTATCGGCGGTATAGAGACTTGGGAAGATGCAGCAGAGTTTATCCTCCTCGGATCAACCACACTTCAGATCACTACAGCAGTTATGCAGTACGGCTACCGTATAATCGATGACCTTAAGAGCGGTCTTGAGTATTATATGGAGGAGCAGGGTGTTGACAGTCTTATGGATCTCATAGGAGTTGCCAATGACAATCTCATACCGGCAGAAGATCTTGATCGTGACTATGTAGTATATCCGGAATTTGATACAGATAAATGTATCGGATGCGGACGCTGCTATGTATCCTGCTTCGACGGAGCACATCAGGCTATCACCTTCGGTGAGGATCGTAAGCCTACATGTGACCATGACAAGTGCGTAGGATGTCACCTTTGTGCACTGGTATGTCCGGTAAAGGCAATAAGCAAGGGCGAAGTTGTTATGAAGCCGGGCAGAAAGGGAACTCCTGCAGAAAAGGCTATATAACAGTCGGATGATAAGCTTTTGAGCTTATCTACAAGCTGTCGATTTGCTAAATACGGAATCAGGCTTAAGCCGTAGGTATTAAAGTAAACAGACAGAAGAACAAATGATTCGGATCCGGACGGATCGCTTTATAAGAGGCTTATTACATAAGCATTGCGTTTCGTCCGGTTTGAATAAAAAAATACATACTTACTCTAAAACAAAAGCTGTCCGTTTTGGACAGCTTTTGCATTGTGGAAAACTTATTTTTTTCAGTATTTGATGCCGTATTTTGTCAGCTTCCGGGATATGGTAGACTGATCGGTCTTAAGCTGCTTTGAGAGCTCGGTACCGTTTTTGTAGATCTTGATATACTCCTGAAGCAGAGCTTTCTCGTAATTTTCCATGATCTGCTTGAGCGAAAGCCCCTCACCGTTAACAAGTGTGGGAACTGCAGGCTCGGAGCTGTCATGTGTGAGTATACCGAGAGACTCATAGGCATCCTTCATCGATATACGGTCTCCGGCACTTTGTATTACCAGTCGTTCGACTATATTTCTCAGCTCTCTGACATTTCCCGGGAAATCATACTGGGCAAGAAATTGCATGGCATCGGAATCAATACTCTTGTCCAGATCGTACTTGGTATTGAACAGTCTGATAAAATGATTTATCAGAAGCGGTATATCATCACGACGGGCTTCAAGCGGTGGAACATTTATATAAATGACATTAAGTCTGTAATAAAGGTCCTCTCTGAATTCCTTGTTGGCAATTTTCTCCTTGAGATCAACATTTGTTGATGAAATAAGACGAAAATCCACATGTATGGATTTATTGCCTCCGAGACGTCTTATACTGCGCTCCTGAAGCACACGGAGGAGCTTACTCTGCAGAGCAAGCGGAAGCTCACCTATCTCGTCAAGGAGCAGTGAACCGCTGTTTGCAGATTCGATAAGACCCTTTTTGCCCTTGGGATTGCCGCCTGTAAATGCGCCCGGCTCATAGCCGAAGAGCTCACTTTCAAGGAGCTGCTCCGGGATAGCGGCACAGTTTATCTTGATGAAGGGCTTGTCCTTACGCAGGCTGTGCTCATGAATTATATCCGCAATAAGCTCTTTGCCTACACCGGACGGACCTGTGATCAATACGCTTACATCAGTCTCGGCAACACGCTGAGCCTTCTCGACTACCTGCTGCATTACATAACTCTGGTATATGAGGTGACCGTCACCTGTTATTGCCTGCTTAAGCTGGTTGGAATATTCCTCAAGCTCGGATACCCTTTTCTTATAATTAACTACCTCTGTAATATCAGAGAGCAGATTGACGGTATAGCAAAGCTTAGCGTCAGAATCAAATACCGGAAAAGCACTGACTTCAAAATCACGTTTTTGCGGTGTTGATTGACGTAAGGTGACCTTTTCACCGGTCTCTATAACCAGCAATGATGCGGAAGGAACCACTACTCCCTGTTCCTCGAGATCATGCATATTGTTGTTGATATAGAGTTCCTTTGGTTGTCCTGTTATACGGGTGTGCGCATCATTAAGAAATACGGTCTGTCCCGTGGCATCGGTGATATTTACGCCTATCTGATCGTTATACAGTATGGAGTTGAACAGATTTTTTTTGTCGTCCGAGGATAGTTTGTTTAAAAATTCCTTGAACAAAAGTTTAGCTTCGGTGTTATTATCCATTATTCCCAAACCTCGCCACTAAATTATAATATAATTTGTGCAAGATGGCAAACGAATATAGCGCGGGGCTTGAAAAAAATAAGCACATTTAGTATATTAAAAAATACTGAATTTTTCTTTAAAATTCATTAATTATAGGTGCCGGCTGTTCAGAGCTTGTTTCAAAATTTGCTTAAGCTTTTGCAGCGACATTTACATAAAATATATGTATATTTTGAAACATTACGGAGAGACGATAATGGCAAACGATAAGAAGTTAGTTGAAGATATTACATCCATGGATGTTGATTTTGCCCAGTGGTACACCGACGTAGTCAGAAAAGCCGAGCTTTGCGATTATTCATCGGTAAAGGGCTGCATGATACTTGAGCCTGCAGGCTTTGCTATCTGGGAGATGATACAGTCGGAGCTTGATAAGCGCTTCAAGGCAACGGGCGTTGAGAACTGCGCCATGCCTATGTTCATTCCGGAGGGACTCTTACAGAAGGAGAAGGATCATGTTGAGGGCTTTGCACCTGAGGTTGCATGGGTTACTCACGGAGGATATGACCAGCTCCAGGAGAGACTCTGCGTAAGACCTACATCGGAGACACTTTTCTGTGATTATTATGAGCGCAAGATACATTCATACAGAGATCTTCCGAAGCTTCTCAATCAGTGGTGCTCGGTAGTACGTTGGGAGAAGACCACAAGACCTTTCCTTCGTTCAAGAGAGTTCTGGTGGCAGGAAGGACATACAGCTCACGCAACAGCCGAGGAGGCTAAGGAACGTACAGAGCAGATGCTTAAGCTCTATGCGGATTTCTGTGAGGAGGTCCTTGCTATTCCGGTAGTAAGCGGTCAGAAGACAGAGAAGGAGCAGTTTGCCGGAGCCGAGGCTACATATACTATAGAGGCGCTCATGCATGACGGACAGGCACTTCAGTCAGGAACCTCACACAATTTCGGTGACGGTTTTGCAAGAGCCTTTGGTATACAGTACACGGATAAGGACAACAAGCTTCAGTACGTACACCAGACCTCATGGGGTGTGAGCACACGTATAATCGGTGCGATCATAATGGTTCACGGCGATAACGAGGGACTTAAGCTTCCTCCTCACATCGCACCTACACAGATAATCATCTGTCCGGTAATGCAGCAGAAGGCAGGCGTACTTGATAAGGCTAATGAGCTTAAGGATACACTCACCAAGGCCGGCTTCAGAGTTAAGCTTGATGACAGAGACAAGACACCGGGCTTCAAGTTTGCCGATTCCGAGATGAGAGGAATCCCGCTCAGAATAGAGATCGGACCGAGAGACATAGAGAACGGACAGGCTGTTCTTGTAAGACGAGATACTCACGAAAAGACAACGGCATCACTCGACAATATTGCAGAGTCTGCCGGACAGCTTCTTGAGGATATCCAGAACAGCATGTACGAGGCAGCAAAGGCTCATCTTGAGAAGCACACCTTCTCCGCACAGAATATAGATGAGATGGAGCATATACTTGACGAACAGAAGGGATTTGTCAAGGCTATGTGGTGCGGCAGCCGTGAGTGTGAAGAGGCTGTCAAAGAAAAAACAGGAGCTTCCTCACGTTGTATACCGTTTAAGCAGGAGCATATCGGAGATTGCTGCGTGAACTGCGGCAAGCCGGCAAGCAAAATGGTATATTGGGGCAGAGCATATTAATTTATCCTGATTGTTTATAATAAATATTAAGATTACTGTGTGATCGGTATTCCGGTGCAGTAAAACAGGATCTTTGGACATGGGTAGGGACTGTCTCTTCGTTACCGAAGGACGGTCCCTAATTATCTATCGGACTTAATTATGGCAAAAAGAAGCATCAAAAAAGAGAAAAATCTGCGAATAGAGCTCCCGGATAATGTTAAGCTTATCATATCCGAGCTTGAAAAAGCGGGATATGAGGCATACGCTGTCGGTGGCTGCGTAAGAGACAGCCTTATAGGAAGGATCCCGGGAGACTGGGATATCACCACTTCGGCTCTGCCGCAGGATATAAAGCGAACATTCAGGCGTACCGTGGATACGGGTATCGAGCATGGTACTGTTACCGTACTTATCGGTGATTCTTCATATGAAGTAACTACCTACAGGATAGACGGAGAGTACAAGGACAGCCGTCATCCTTCAAGCGTTCGCTTTACCGATGCGATAAGCGAGGATCTGCGCAGGAGAGATTTCACGATAAATGCGATGGCATACAATGACAAAAGCGGTATCGTGGATCTGTTCGGAGGCAGAGAGGATCTGGAGACCGGTATCATAAGAAGCGTAGGAGATGCCAATGAGCGCTTTGATGAGGATGCACTCAGGATATTAAGAGCTGTGAGATTTGCCGCACAGCTTGATTTTGATATTGATTCGATGACACGTGATGCCATAGCACAGCACGCACCGAGACTTAAGGCAGTGTCTAAGGAACGTGTATTGGTCGAGATAAGCAAGCTTATCTGTTCGGCACATATAGAGCGTATTGCGGATATATTCCAGCTCGGCATAGTTCCGTATATAGCAAAACATTTTCGTGAGATCAATATTGCACAGATAGCGGAACTTAAGAGGTCTGCTTTGGAAGCTTATGTCGGATATGAGTTTGATCACGAAGGAACTATGGCTGAATCTGAGGCGGCTGAAAATGATGAGAGCTTCATACCTGAGAGCGCCTTTAATCTGTGTATGGCTTGTCCGGTAAAATATCGCTACATCCGCTTTGCTTATCTTACGGAAGGCATGGATGCCAATAATATAGATGCTATGCTTAAGGATCTTAAATCGGACAATATTACCAGAAAAAATGCGGTGATACTTGCCAAGCATATACTTACAGCTATAGCTCCGGATCAGACGGAGCTTAAGCGTGTTATGTCTGAGATGGAGCCTGAGCTCTTTGTAGGACTCCTTAAGATGAAACTTATTTCTTCAAGAACGAGAGCTTATCAGCTAAAGTGCGCAGACGGTTCCGAAGATCTCAGAGAACTGTTTATGATAGCAGAACAGATCGACCGAAATGATGAGCCTGTATACCTGTCGGAGCTTGCGGTAAGCGGTGCCGATATAATTTCCGAAGGCATAGGCGAAGGTCCCGAGATAGGCAGACTGCTGCATAAGATGCAGGAAGCAGTCTGGGCGGAGCCTGAGCATAATACAAAGGAATGGTTGTTGGCAAACATAAGATGATCTGATGGCACTCTTTACATCGAAAAGACAATATATTTCACAGCATACCCGAAGAGGTAAGGCACAAAGAGACATGAGACTCGATAATGTGCGCGGCGTACTGATAATACTGGTTGTTATCGGTCATTTTTTGTTGCCGCTGCTTAGTTCCGAGACACGTCTTATAATAGGTCTGATCTATCTGATCTATGCATTTCATATGCCTTGCTTTGTTATGCTCTCCGGATATTACTCCAAGAGTATATATTCGAACGGAAGGTTCCGCTGGGGCAAGGTGGTTCAGATGCTGTGGCTGTACGTGGTATACGAAACGGTGGTGTATTTTACGGAAGGACTTGCCTACGGCTATGTCGGACCTATGCCTAACTTTCTGCATGAAAACGGAGCTCCGTGGTACCTGCTTGCACTTGCGCTATGGGAGCTGAGCATACCGGTCTTTCACAGATTCAGAGGCAAAAGGAGCTCGATCTATGTAACTATAGCCATGTTTATAGCGGTCTCATTCCTGAAATATGTAATACAGATCGACGATTTTTTATCCATGGACAGGGTCATTACATTCATGCCATTCTTTTATCTGGGATATTTCAGCAGTCAGCTTCAGCTGGATAAATATCTTATAAGCCGATACCGAAGACCGGTGGATTACGCAGCTTGTTTTTTTGCGGTTTTTATCCTGCTCGGAATGAAAACTCTGTTGTTTAAGTATAATCTGGTGGTCTACGGAGCAGACTATCGGCGCTATGCTCCGGATATGGAAGCATGGAAATGGCTCATTAATCTTATCTGGTATGCCGTTGCATTGTGTATGTCGCTCGGACTTATAGGTATTGTGCTCAACCGTCGTATGCTTATAATAACGAAGCTCGGCATGAATACTCTGCCTATATACTTTATACACAGACCGATAAGAGATCTGTTGGAATTTGCGGGTCTGTATGAAATGATAGATCCTTTTAACAGAATGCATGTGCTTATGCTTGTGGTTTTCAGCATACTGCTGACTATTATATTGGGAAACGGACTTGTATCGGGAGGAATTAACAGATTGCGCTCCGTCTTCGACCCCTTGCTTGAAAAACATAATGCGCTGTGATAAACTTTTCAATGGATTACTCTCGAAATATAGGGAGATTTTTCAGAGATTTGTATATGCCCGGGCTGTGATAATTATGAAACCGGGGACAAAAACTTAGGATTTCGACACAAGTTTGCTTACAGGAGGGTTTTTGATCCCAAAGATCATAATATGAAATCGGCAGGCTCGGGAAATTAAGACTTATAGATATATTCAGCAGAGAAGGACAGGCAAAATGGCATTATTTTCACTCATGTCAAATGACATAGGCATAGATCTCGGAACAGCAACAATATTGGTATATATCAAGGGCAAGGGCGTTGTGCTCAGAGAGCCTTCGGTAGTAGCGGTGGACCGTACAAGCGGCAATGTTGTTGCATACGGAGAGGATGCAAGGCTTATGCTCGGACGTACCCCGGGCAATCTTAAGGCGGTTAGACCGCTTCGTCAGGGCGTGATTTCGGATTATACCCTTACGGAGAAGCTGCTTAAGCATTTTATAGATAAGGCAGTCGGAAAGAAGACACTTCGTAAGCCTAGAGTTGCTGTATGTATCCCGTCGGGAGCAACTGAGGTCGAGAAGAAGGCTGTCGAGGATGCCACATATCAGGCAGGAGCAAGAGAGGTTACGATTATAGAGGAGCCCGTTGCGGCTGCCATAGGCGCAGGCATAGATATATCAAAGCCGTTCGGTAATATTGTGGTGGATATCGGAGGCGGTACTGCGGATATTGCGGTTATCTCCCTCGGAGGTCCGGTAGTATCCGAGTCGGTCAAGGTTGCAGGTGATGATTTTGACGAGGCAATCGTTCGTTATATGCGAAAGAAACACAATCTTCTTATCGGAGAGCGAACAGCCGAGGATATCAAGATAGGTGTAGGATGCGTATACAAGAGACCGGAAAATCTTGTTATGGAGGTTCGGGGCAGAAACCTTGTTACCGGTCTGCCGAAGACCGTTCAGGTCACCTCCGATGAGACGATGGAGGCATTTGCAGATTCCGCATCACAGATAGTAAATGCCGTACATAATGTGCTTGAGCGTACTCCGCCGGAGCTTGCTTCGGATATCTATGAGAGAGGCATCATTATGACAGGCGGAGGCTCACTTGTATACGGTCTCGATAAGCTTATCGAGGAAAAAACAGGTATAACCACTATGGTCGCAGAGGATCCTTTGTCTGCGGTTGCCATAGGTACGGGCAAGTTTATTGAGCTTGCCAATGCGCAGGAGGAATAAGAAACTGCAGACCGTCAGAGCATATATAGAGAATATTGTTTATCATAACGAGGATAATCATTATTCCGTATTGGATGCCTCGCTTGATGGAGAGCCCATCACACTTGTAGGCTATTTTCCTTATATAAGTCCCGGAGAGACTCTTGAGGTCTCCGGGGACTACACATCACATCCGGTATACGGTGAACAATTTTCCGCATCATCTTTTACCGTGGTTCCGCCTGAAGGGGCAGGCGCTATCGAGCGTTACCTCGCAGGCGGTGCCGTCAAAGGCATCGGCCCTTCACTTGCAAAACGCATAGTCAGAAAATTCAAATCAGATACATTCAGAATAATGGAAGAGGAACCGGAACGTCTTGCCGAGATCAAGGGCATCAGTATGATGATGGCAATGAATATCTCTGAGCAGACCGAACTCAAGAAAAACATGCGTGAGGCAATAATGTTCATGCAGGAGTACGGTATAGGTTCTGTTGTTGCCAATCGTATCTACGATAAATACGGTCCGGCTCTCTATAATATAATCAAGACCAATCCATATAAGCTGACAGATGAGGTAGAGGGAGTCGGCTTTAAAACCGCAGACAGTATAGCCTTAAAACAAGGTCTTCCGGCTGACTCCGAATTCAGGGTAAGAAGCGGAATTATATATGTGCTTTCCGCAGCAGGGGCTGACGGACATACCTGGGTACCGGAAAAAACTCTCACTCGCATGTGTTCGGAGCTCTTGGGACTGAATATACAGGATATAGAGTCGCATCTTATATCGCTTCAGATAGACGGCAGGATAGTGATCATAGAAAGGCCCGGACAGGATACTCAGGTTTATCTTGCTACGTATTATTATACCGAAAAAGAGATAGCAGAGAGACTTAAGAGTCTTGCGATAAAGGGCGAATATGATGAGGCTTTTGCTGACAAGCGTATAGATAAGCTTGAAAAGGCAAGCGGCATCGTGCTTGACTTAAAGCAAAGGGAAGCAGTCAAAGCCTCGGTAGGAAACGGTGTACTCATCATTACCGGAGGACCCGGTACCGGTAAGACTACTACCATCAACACTTTGATAGGATATTTTTCCGAGGATCATGATGAGATCGCACTTGCGGCACCGACAGGCAGAGCTGCAAAGCGCATGACTGAAGCAACAGGCTCCGAAGCCAAGACCATACACAGACTATTGGAGTATACAGGAGTTCCGGGTGAGGGTAATGCACCGGGAACGACCGCAAAATATGAGGGTAACTTTGCACCGCCGGGGGCATCAGTTCCATACGGAGGAAGCGGTAACGCAGGTGGTTCGGGAAGTACTTCCGGAAAGGGAAGGTTCCTCAGAGATGAGAAGGATCCGCTTGAGGCAGACCTTGTTATTATAGATGAGATGTCCATGGTTGACATTTTCCTTATGAATGCCTTGCTCAAGGCGATAGTGCCTGGAACGAGAGTTATATTTGCGGGAGACCATAATCAGCTTCCGTCTGTAGGAGCAGGCAATGTATTAAGAGACATGATAGCCTCGGGATGCATTAGGACCGTTCGTTTGGAGCATGTATTCAGACAGGCGGCACAGTCCGACATTGTATCGAATGCTCACAAGATAAATAACGGCGAGGCTGTGGATCTTACAAAAAAAAGTAAGGACTTTCTGTTTATCAGGAGTTCCAGACCTGAAGTAATACTTGATTCGCTAAGGAAACTGATCACTGATAAGCTTCCGAATTACGTGGGATGTTCAAGCTTTGAGATACAGGTACTTACTGCGACGAAGAAAGGAGCACTCGGAGTCGAAGCTATCAACAGAGAGCTGCAGCAATATCTGAATCCGCCGGCTAAGAACAAGGCCGAACGAAAAAACGGCGGCAATATACTGCGTGTCGGTGACAAGGTCATGCAGATGAAAAATGACTATGATATCGAATGGACGGTATATGATCGGCGCGGAATGCCGAAAGAACACGGAGCGGGACTCTTTAACGGCGATATCGGGCGTGTTGTCAAAGTAGATAATGATAAGGATACGGTTACCATTGCTTTTGATGAGCATAAGAATGCCGTATACGACAGAAAACAGATACTTAATGTAGAGCTGGCATATGCAGTTACCGTACACAAATCACAAGGCAGCGAATATCCGGCTGTAGTTATGCCTATGTTTAACGGACCGCATCTGCTCATGAACCGCAATCTGCTCTATACTGCGGTGACCAGAGCTAAGAAATGCGTCTGTATGGTGGGGCTCCCTCAGGTATTTGAGGAAATGGAGAGAAATGAAGATGAAAATAAACGTTTCTCGGGACTTTGTGACAGAATTATTGAAGGATATGATATATCCTGAGCTTTGTCCGATATGCGGCGATGCTATCCCTATGGCGGATCGTGCCGCATACCACAAGGCTTGGGAACGCATGCAGCAATTAAGAAAGCGGTGCAACAGCTCCGGGCTCAGACAAAAAGAGATACACCGCATAGGTGCTTTGACAGCTGAGGAAGGATCATTTCGGCAAGAACTGCCTATGCTGTATGACGGATTGATTTGTCAGGGCTGTCAAAAGGAACTTAAGCTGATAGGAGAGGACTGCTGCGAAAAATGCGGAAAACGCATATCCGACGGAAGCGGTTTGTGCAGCGATTGCAAACAGCATGACAGAAGCTTTGTTCAGTGCAGAAGCCTTATGGATTATGATGAACGCATGCGTGATATCATGGCTGATATAAAATATAATTCCAAACGCGAGTATTTGTCGCTGTTGGCATTACTTACAGCCGACAGGCTGGGCAAATGGATAGTAGAAAAACAGATCGATTACATCATACCGGTTCCGGTACATGAAAGCCGTCTCAGAAAACGCGGCTATAATCAGTCGGAGATCCTCTGTGAGGATATAGGACTGTATCTTGGCATCCCCGTAAGAAAAGACATAATAGTAAGAAACAAAAAAACTGCGGCACAAAAGGAATTAAATGCCGGAGAGAGACTGCTCAATCTTCAGCAGGCATTTGTAGTACAAAAAAGGCTTCCGTACGGATGTACTGCACTGATAGTTGATGATATTTATACAACAGGTTCCACCATGGAGTGCTGCAGCTTAAGTCTTATGAGAGCAGGCGCCGGAAGAGTCTACGGAATAAGCATATGCTCCGGCGAAGATAAGAAGGCTTGAAAAAAGTCTGCATGCCGGGCAGAACAACGGAAACAATATACATTTCCGGCAAATATGTGTATTTAATAAATGCAGTTATACTTTGAGATTGATACTCTTGCACAAATCTCAGAACAATTCTTGAGTAAATAAGACAAGAAAAACAAGCGATTAGGATAAAATGACAAGAATTAAGTGTACAATCCTGAGTTTGCTTGTGATATGTGCACAAATGGCAACTTGATTTTGAAAGGTTAAACGTGCTACAATTCAAAATGTCAGTTGAGAAATGTATTACAAGATACATTTATTGCAGCTCAGCCGATATCATGCCGAACGATCGTGTCGGCGGTAACTATCTGTTATTCAGATATAAGAGTATCTTTGATAGGGGTATCAAAGGCTCTTAGAAGTAATTTTCCAAGGATAGAAGGGAGAAAATGATGAAAAAGTTTATTTCACTTGCACTTGTTGCAGCGATGACAGCTTCACTCGCAGCATGCGGCGGAAGCTCAACCGCAACAACAACGGCAGCAGCTTCGGAAGCGGAGACTGAAAGTGCGGCAGCAGAGTCAACAGCTGCAGCGGCTGAAACATCCATGACTATGGTAGAGGGAAGTGCTGCCAATGAGGATCCGCTCGGCCCGTCAACAGCAAGCATTCACTTTAAGGCGGGTATAACCAATGCTATGACAGGTGCATATGCGGCAGGTCTTGTAGCATTCAGAAATCACCTTGAGGAGATGTCTGACGGAGATATGACAGTAGATATCTATCCGAGCTCGGCACTTGGCAACGAGTCTGATATGCTTGATGCGGTATCTACGGGCACACAGGACATGCTTGTTACATCAACAGGCCCTATCCCTGCATTCGCCAATGCAACAGCCAACTGGGCTGTTCTTGACCTTCCGTATCTCTTCCCTACAGCCGAGACGGCTTACGAGGTTCTTGACGGCGAGGTCGGACAGTTCCTCCTCGGAGAGTTTGACGGAACAGGCGTTAAGGCTCTTGCATTCTTTGAGAACGGTTACAGATGTACAACAAACTCCAAGAAGGAGATCGTACATCCTGATGACCTTAAGGGCATGAAGATCCGTACAATGGAGAACAAGGTTCACATGGCTACATATACTGTACTTGGTGCAACACCTACAGCTATGGCTATGGGCGAGGTATTCTCGGCACTTCAGCAGGGAACTATCGACGGACAGGAGAACCCGTTCTCAATCATCTACTACGGCAACAAGCTTCATGAGGTTCAGCCTTACATGACAGAGAACAACATCTTCTACAGCCCGGCAGTTCTTTGCATCAGCCAGGATGTATTCGATGGTCTTACCGAAGAGCAGCAGGGTTGGGTTATCGAGTCTGCTAAGCTTGCAAAGGATGAGCAGCGTGCTGTAGAGCAGCGTATGGCTGTTCAGGCTCGTAAGGATATGGAAGCTTACGGCATCATCATCTCCGATATCGATCAGGCTGAGTGGATCGAGGCTACAAAGCCGGTATATGATGATAGCACACTCGGTATCGATGCAGATCTTCTTGCAAAGATCCAGGCAGTTACAAATAAGTAAGGACGTTTAGCTTAATATATAAAAGGGATCGTTGCTTTTGCGGCGGTCCCTTTTATGGCAAAAGGAACAAGAAATAATCAGAAATACAATCCTGAATCAGTTCTATACCGACTGCACAAAAAGAATAAGAAGAACCAAGACATATAGCACAAAAAAATATGGATCATGTGCAAAATAGCTTAAAAGTCTCTCGATACGTTGTACTAAATAGGTATTTATGGATAGGCGAGACTTGAAATGTTAAACGTTTCATGTTAAGATTTGCGCATAAAAGGAAAACAAGCGTTTTTCATACAGGCAACTGTATGTTGGGGGTAAGAATAGAATGGCAAAGAAAAGTGATATAACAACAAAGGGTCTGGAGAGAGCAACTCACAGAGCACTTTATTATTCAATGGGACTTCTTCCGGAGGATCTTGATAAGCCGATCATTGCTGTGGTTAACGCACAGAATGAGACCATGCCGGGACACAGACATCTTGATACTATAGCAAGAGCTGTCAAGGAAGGAATCATAGCAGCCGGCGGACAGCCGATAGAATTCCCTACCATTGGAATTTGCGACGGTATCGCACAGGGTAACTACGGAATGCATTATCCGCTTGCAAGCCGTGAGCTGATTTCCGATTCTGTAGAGTGCATGATGAACGGACACAGCTTTGATGCAATGGTTCTTATCCCTGATTGCGATAAGATCACTCCGGGTATGATCATGGCGGCAGCAAGACTTGATGTGCCTATGATCATCTGCTCGGGCGGAGTTATGGCGACGGGCTGCATGGACGGAGAGAAAGTCGGATATACAGATCTTATGGAGGCTTCGGGCCTAGTACAAAGAGGAATCAAGTCAGAGGAATGGCTGTCAAAGCTTGAGCAGTGCGCACTTCCGGGCTGCGGAGCTTGTAACCTGCTCGGTACGGCAAACTCAATGAACTTCCTTACAGAAGCATTGGGACTCTGCCTTCCGGGAGCTACACTTCCGGCACTCAGCGGTAAGAAGCTCGCCGTTGCGAAGCGTACAGGTATGCGTATCGTAGAGCTTTGGAAGCAGCAGGTAAACTGCAAGCAGATACTTAATGCCAAGGCTATACATAATGCTTTGGTAGTTGATATGGCTATCGGAGGATCTTCCAATACCATGCTTCATCTTGCAGCTATCTGCAACGAGGCAGGCATTCCGTTCAGCTTCGATGAGGTCGAGGCAATTGCGGCCAAGGTTCCGCATCTTGTTAAGATGAAGCCTTCGGGACCGCATTATCCTGCAGACTTTGATAATGCAGGCGGAGTTACGGCGCTTATGGCAAGACTTAAGGAATACGGCCTCCTCGAGGATAATCTTACCGTTACAGGCAAGACAGTATTTGAAAATGTCGAAGGACATGCTGTTATCAATGAGGATGTTATCCGCAGCAAGGAGACAGCATACAGCCTTACCGGCGGACTTAAGATCATGTACGGCAACCTTGCCAAGGACGGAGCGGTCTGCAAGAAGGCGGGAGTTGTTCCGGAGATGCTTAAGCATACCGGACCGGCAAGAGTATTCGATCAGGAAGAGCCTGCGGTCAAGGCTATATATAACGGTGAGATCAAGCCGGGTGATGTTGTGGTCATCAGATATGAAGGACCTAAGGGCGGTCCGGGTATGAGAGAGATGCTTACACCTACTTCGGCCATCATAGGTATGGGGCTCGGATCAAGTGTAGCACTTGTTACAGACGGACGTTTCTCCGGAGCAACAAGAGGAGCAGCCATAGGACACGTTTCACCTGAGGCGGCAGAAGGCGGACTCATAGCATTTGTTAAGGACGGCGACAGCATTTCCATAGATATAGAAGGCGGAAGTGTTACACTCAATGTTCCCGAGGAGGAGATTGAGAAACGTAAGATCGGCTGGGAGCCGCATAAGCCGCCGGTTAAGCCGGGCAGCTATCTTGACAGATATTCAAGACTGGTTACATCGGCAATGGCAGGAGCGGTATTTAAGAAATAATCAATGATCGGGCATAAGCCGACGGAATGTTGACATATTAAAAAGGGTATAAAGCATCACAGCTTTCAGTTATTTATAAAAGGAGTTAAACCAATGAGCGATAAGAAAAAGTGTACTGTTAAGGATTTCCAGCGTTATAAGGAAGAGGGACAGAAGTGGACCTGGACTATCTGCTATGATTACACCTTTGCCGGAATCGTAGATGAAAGTAAGACAGAGATGATCCTTGTAGGTGATTCTCTCGGAAATGTTATCACTGGTGACGGTTCCACTATCCCGGTAACTCTTGATATGATCATTCACCATACAAGATCTGTCGTTAAGGGCGCTCCTAATACCTTCGTTGTAGGAGATATGCCGTTCGGAACCTATAATGTAAGCAATGAGCAGGCTGTAGCCAATGCGAACCGTATCATGCAGGAAGGCGGATGCGACTGCATCAAGCTTGAGGGCGGAGCAAAGATGGCACCTAGGATCAAGGCTATAGTTGACGGCGGTATTCCGGTAATGGCACATATCGGCCTTACACCTCAGTCTATCAGTCAGCTCGGTGGTTTCAGAGTTCAGGGTAAGGACAGCGATTATGCCGTACAGCTCCTTGAGGATGCCAAGGCTGTTGAGGCAGCAGGTGCATTTGCGATCTGCCTTGAGTGCATGCCTGTAGGCGTTGCAAAGAAGATCACCGAGACAGTTAAGATCCCTTGCTGCGGAATCGGTGCAGGCAAGTATACAGACGGTCAGGAGCTTAACCTCTACGATATGACAGGCCTCTTCAATGATATGAAGCCGAAGTTTGTTAAGCATTATGCAGAGCTTCGTCAGCCTATGGTAGATGCACTTAATGCTTTCTATGATGAAACCTGCTCCGGAGCATTCCCGACACCGGAATACAGTTATAATGCAAAGGTTGAAGGATTTCCTGTAGAGTAATTGAGAAGTTTGTGATAAAATAAACGTGTTCATGTAGTGGGGATGTCGGGCAATATGCCCGGCACGACCTAAAATCTAAATAAGAAAGGGAGAAAAACATGAAGAAGTTTATTTCACTTGCACTCGTTGCAGCAATGACAGCTTCACTCGCAGCATGCGGCGGAAGTTCAACAGCTACAACAACAGCAGCAGCTGCAGACGCAGAGACAGAGGCAGCAGCAACAGAGTCAACAGAGGCAGCGGCAGCAGCCGGCGAGGCAGCTATGACCCAGGTTGAGGGTAGTGCAGCTGATGAGGATCCGCTCGGATCAGCAGATGCAAGCATTCACTTCAAGGCAGGTATCACAGGTTCTATGTCAGGAGCTTATGCAGCAGGTCTTGTAGCACTCAGAAATCACCTTGAGGAGATGTCTGACGGCGAGATGACAGTTGATATCTATCCGAGCTCAGCACTTGGCAACGAGTCTGATATGCTTGATGCAGTATCAATGGGCACACAGGATATGATCGTTACATCAACAGGCCCTATCCCTGCATTCGCTAATGCAACAGCTAACTGGGGCGTTCTTGATCTTCCTTACCTCTTCCCGACATACGAGACAGCTTACGAGGTTCTCGACGGTGAGGTTGGACAGTTCCTTCTCGGCGAGTTCGAGGGAACAGGCGTTAAGGCTCTCGGATTCTGGGAGAACGGTTACAGATGCACAACAAACTCCAAGAAGGAGATCGTACATCCTGATGACCTTAAGGGCATGAAGATCCGTACAATGGAGAACAAGGTTCACATGGCTACATATACTGTACTTGGTGCAACACCTACAGCTATGGCTATGGGCGAGGTATTCTCAGCACTTCAGCAGGGAACTATCGACGGACAGGAGAACCCATTCTCAATCACATACTATGCTAACAAGCTTCATGAGGTTCAGCCTTACATGACAGAGAACAACGTATTCTACAGCCCGTCTGTACTTGCAATCAGCCAGGACGTATTCGATGGTCTTACAGAAGATCAGCAGAAGATCCTTGTTGAGGCAGCTGAGCTTGCAAAGGATGAGCAGCGTCAGATCGAGCAGCGTATGGCTGTTCAGGCTCGTAAGGATATGGAAGCTTACGGCATCGTTATCTCTGATATCGATCAGGCTGAGTGGATCGAGGCTACAAAGCCGGTATATGAGGACAGCTCACTCGGTATCGATGCAGACCTTCTTGCAAAGATCCAGGCAGTTACAAATAAGTAATAACGACTTAAAGTATTCGTTTAGGGGTAAGCGGATGCGAGCCGCTAAATAACCGTAATTGATCCGGTCTGCCCGCGTCAGGCAGGGCAGATCGGATTATGTTTCTTTATACAGTAATAAAAGTTCTTGCAGTGAACGATGTACGAAGAGACATAAGCCTGACGATTTATCTCGGGTTATGGTTTTGTTCCGGGATAATATGGATAGAAAAGGGGGCACTTTACAATCTATGAAGATACTCGATACATTCAAGAAATTCATGGAGACTGTGATAGTTCTGGTAATGATCGCCATGGTTTTGGTTATCTTCTTTGCAACTGTCGGACGTTACACCGGGCTTTTTTCCATTCCGTGGAGTGAGGAGTTCGCAAGATATTCAATGATCGCAATGACATATCTCGGAGCTATGATAGCAGCTTCAAGAGGAAGCCATTTCGCGGTTGAAGTTGTCGGAATGGTATTCCCTAAAAAAGTTCAGAATATCATTACAGTAATTAACATCGTTATAGTTGATCTTTTCTCGGTATTTATCCTCAAACAGGGATGGCAGATATCAAACAAGATGCTTACACAGGGTAAGCTCTCACCGATGCTCGAGTGGCCTCTCGGAATCGTATATATGCTTATTCCGGTAGGAATCGTACTGATGGGCATTTATTATACCGCCTTTAACATTAATAAAATAAGAACAAAGGAGGAGAAATAAATGCTGATAGGATTACTTTTTGGTTCACTGTTCCTGTTGCTTTTCCTCGGTGTTCCGATCGGAACCAGCCTTGGAGTTGCGGCTGCCGTAACGATGTATGCAACAGGCAATCTGCAGTATCTTAATGCAGTTGTAACAAGACTTTTCACTCAGGTTGATAACTTCGTACTTATGGCAATACCGTTCTTCATTCTTGCCGGCAACATCATGGCAGAGGGTGGTATTTCCAAGAGACTTATAGCTTTCTTTGAGATAGTTCTTAAGGCTATACCGGGAAGACTTGCTGTTATCTCGGTAGTTGCTTCGGCTTTCTTCGGTGCCATCTCCGGTTCCAACCCGGCAACAGTTGCCGCTATCGGAGGCATAACAGCACCGCGTATGCTTGAAAAGGGCTATCCTAAGGATAAGGTTGCTGCCATTGCAGCATCGGCAGGTACACTCGGAGTAGTTATTCCTCCGTCGATCCCGATGGTTACATATGCAGTTACCGCTGACCAGTCGATCCTCTCCATGTTTAAGGCAGGATGGATCCCGGGAATAATGCTTGCTCTTGCACTTTGCATTACCAATATTGTTACCTGTCACGAATTCGACTCGATTGACAGAACAAAGTATTCGGCTAAGGATTATCTTGTCCGCTTTAAGGATGCTTTACTTGCACTCCTTATGCCGGTCATCATCCTTGGCGGTATCTATGCCGGAATCTTCACTCCTACAGAGTCCGCATCGGTTGCTTGTATCTACGCTTTGATCGTATCAGCTGTTGTATACCACGAGCTTTCGATCAAGATCCTCTACAAGATCTTCCTTGAGAGTGCGGTAAGTGCAGCTTGCGTACTTTTCGTAGTAGCTATGTCAGCACCGTTTGCATGGTTCATGACAAGTGAGAACATACCGAACATCATCTGTAACGCAGCTCTTGAGCTCTTCAGCAACAAGTATGTTATGCTGTTTGTTATTAACATTATACTTCTGTTCCTCGGATGCTTCCTTGAGACACAGTCGATCATCCTGCTTGTTACACCGATCCTGCTTCCGCTTTGCTCGTTCCTCGGAATCAGCCCTGTAGCACTCGGACTTATTATAATCGTTAATACATCTATCGGTATGATCACACCTCCTATGGCTGTTAACCTCTTCGTTGCAGCAGGTATTACTAAGTCTTCCATAGGCGGAGTATCAAAGAAGATCATTCTTTACCTTCTTATCGAGTTTGCGGTATTGTTGCTCTATACCTACATTCCGGTAATCACAGGTATAAATCTGACATTCTGAGTATAGTTTGACGAGCGGCTCAGATAGTCAAGTATAATAACAAAGGCCAAATGTTTAATTTTAATTAACAAGCGCCGAAAGCCCTCGATTAAGGCAGTTTACGCGACGGTTTAGTCGGGGGCTATTTTTGTACCCTTTTATGTACCTGTTTTTGTACAATACATGCATGATAAATACTTGCAATTTTTATAAAAACCGGACTTTAAAAAGGTGCAAAGCCCAAAGAATATATTCAATTAAAAATGCAGCTTTTAATTTGTTGTTAAGTTTTCTGTTTAAGGGAGGTAGTACACAATGGAAATTAAGACTGATATCGAGATAGCACAGGCGTCACACCCTGCAAAGATAAGCGAGATTGCAGAAAAAGCAGGCATTGATGAGAAATATCTCGAGCTCTATGGAAATTACAAAGCTAAGATCGATTATAAAATGCTCAAGGAGGACGAAAGACCGGACGGTAAGCTTATCCTTGTGACAGCTATTACACCTACACCGGCTGGTGAAGGTAAGACTACAACTACAGTAGGACTCGTTGACGGACTTCGTAAGATCGGTAAGAATGCCGTATGTGCACTGCGTGAGCCTTCACTCGGACCGGTATTCGGTGTCAAGGGCGGCGCAGCAGGCGGCGGTTATGCTCAGGTAGTACCTATGGAGGATATCAACCTTCATTTCACAGGAGACTTCCATGCTATAGGAGCTGCCAATAACCTTCTTGCAGCTATGCTTGATAACCATATTCAGCAGGGCAACCGGCTTGGCATAGATGTTAAGCAGATAACATGGAAGAGAGCTGTTGATATGAATGACCGTCAGCTCAGACATATCATAGACGGACTCGGCGGTAAGATGCAGGGAGTTCCGAGAGAGGACGGATTCGAGATCACTGTTGCATCAGAGGTAATGGCAGTTCTCTGTCTTGCATCAGATATCAGCGACCTCAAGGCAAGACTCGGACGTATGATAGTAGCATATACTTTTGACGGCAAGCCTGTAACTGCTCATGACCTCAAGGCAGAGGGAGCAATGGCTGCACTGCTTAAGGATGCTCTTAAGCCGAACCTTGTTCAGACACTTGAGCATACACCGGCATTTATTCACGGCGGTCCTTTCGCTAATATTGCACATGGATGCAACTCTATAACAGCTACACGTATGGCGCTTAAGGTTGGTGACTATGCTGTAACAGAGGCGGGTTTTGCCGCAGATCTCGGTGCTGAGAAATTTGTTGATATCAAGTGCCGTTATGCAGGCTTCAAGCCGTCAGCAGTAGTAATCGTTGCAACCGTAAGAGCTCTTAAGTATCATGGCGGAGTGCCTAAGAAGGATCTTAACAGCGAGAATCTCGAAGCGCTTAAGGCAGGCGTTCCGAACCTTCTCAGACATGTATCAAACGTTAAGAATGTCTACGGACTTCCATGCGTTGTTGCTGTCAATGCTTTTCCGACAGATACAGAGGCAGAACTTAAGCTTGTTGAAGATGAATGCAAGAAGCTTGGCGTAAATGTAGCTCTTTCGGAAGTATGGGCAAAGGGCGGAGAAGGCGGCAAGGCACTTGCTGAGGAAGTTGTAAGACTTTGTGAAGAGCCTAATAACTTCAGCTTCGTATACGATCTTGATCAGAGTGTCAAGGAGAAGCTTGAGGCTATCGCCAAGAAGGTCTATCATGCAGACGGTGTGGTACTTACAGATAATGCACTTAAGCAGCTTGCTCAGATCGAAGCTCTCGGTTTCGATAAGCTTCCTATCTGCATGGCTAAGACACAGTACTCCTTCTCTGATGATGCAACAAAGCTCGGAGCACCGGAAGGATTTGAGATAACAGTTCGTAATCTTAAGATTGCTGCAGGTGCGGGCTTCATAGTTGCACTTACCGGTGATATAATGACCATGCCGGGACTTCCTAAGGTTCCTTCGGCAGAGAAGATCGATGTTGATGATGAGGGACGTATCACAGGTCTGTTCTAAGCGCAAAGCTCAGGATATAATAAACTGTATCAGTATACAGAGCCTCGGCAATAAAGATACCGATATATAATTAACTGTTCAATCGCCAAGGTCTTTAGATGAAAATCAGACCTTGGCGATTATTTTTAACCGGACTGTATTATTAAGGAGGATAAATTGTGAGCGAAAAGATGACGGCAAAAAGCTGTGAAGAGTTTATAAGTGTACTTGCAAGCAGTGCTCCGGTGCCCGGAGGCGGAGGCGCTTCGGCGCTTGTGGGAGCAATAGGGACAGCACTTGGAAATATGGTGGGAAGCCTTACGGCAGGCAAGAAAAAATATGCAGATGTTCAGGATGAGATACTTGAGCTGAAAGCAAAATCTGACAAGCTTCAGGAAAAGCTCCTTATGATGGTTGAAAAGGATGCAGAGGTGTTTGAGCCGTTGTCAAAGGCTTACGGACTTCCTTCCGGAACCGAAGAAGAAAAGGCAGAGAAGGAACGCGTGATGGAGACTGTATTAAAGGCTGCATCCGAGGCACCTTTTGGGATCATGGAGCTTTGCATGGAGGCTATAGATATAGTAAGCCGATTCTCGGAGATAGGCTCAAAGATAGCTATAAGTGATGCCGGTTGTGCCGCTGCCTGCTGCAGAGCTGCACTCAATGCTGCAAGCCTCAATGTATTTATCAATACTAAGCTTATGAAGGACAGAGCATATGCAGAAGAAATGAACAAACGTGCAGAGGAGATGCTTGAGCTTGGCAATGTAAAAGCAGATGCGATATTTGATACGGTGAAATCCGGACTCATATGATCGTACGGAATATGCATGTGCTTGTGAAGATAAGATGATGATACAATGAACGCAAGTGTGTCCGCAGCTGTTTGCGACTTATGATGAATATCAATACAGCCGCATTGAATATGGGAGAGCGTTGAAGCTATGTATCACTTAGTTGATTAAGAGGAGATATAAAATGGCAAAGCTTTTAAAAGGCGCAGAGGCAGCCAAAGCATTGACGGAACAGCTTATCGCAAGAGCTGATGAACTTAAGAAATCGGGAATCAAGCCGTGTTTAGCCATAGTTCGTGTCGGAGAAAGAGATGATGATATAGCTTATGAACGCGGAGCAATGAAGCGCTGTGAGAAGGTTGGCATTGAAGTAAAGAATATATTGCTTCCTATAGATATTACTCAGGAAGCATTGATCGAAGAGATAGAGAAGATAAATAAGGATAATGGCATCCACGGGGTACTTTTATTCAGACCGCTTCCTAAGCATATCGATGACGCAGCGGTATGTGAGGCACTTGCAGCCGAAAAGGACATGGACGGAATAACAAGAGGCTCTCTTGCTGCTATCTACTCCGGAAGAGGAGAAGGCTATGCTCCGTGTACGGCGCAGTCTTGTATAGAGATACTCAAACATTTCGGCATTCCGGTTGCAGGCAAGAGAGCTGTAGTAATAGGAAGAAGTCTTGTTATAGGTAAACCTGTATCCATGCTTCTGCTTAATGAAAATGCTACTGTTACCACTTGTCACAGCAGATCTGAAAATCTTCCGCAAATCTGCCGCGAAGCTGATATAATAATTGCTGCCGCAGGCAAGGCGGCAATGGTAACAAAAGAATACGTTAAGCCGGGACAGACTGTACTTGACGTAGGAATCCATGTAGATGATGAAGGAAATATGTGCGGAGATACTGCATTTGCAGAGATAGAGCCTATAGTGGATGCGATAACACCTGTTCCGGGCGGAGTCGGATCCGTGACAACGGCGATACTTGCAAGTCATGTCCTCGAAGCAGCGGAGAAGGTCACAAAATAATGACGCTTGAAGAAGCAATAGCTTATATAGAAGATTACAGCTGGAGTACATCGAGACTCGGGCTTGACAGAACAAGAGAACTGCTCAATAAATTGGGTGATCCTCAGGATAAACTCAAATTTGTGCATGTTGCGGGAACAAACGGTAAGGGAAGTACCTGCGCAATGACGGAAAGTATATTGAGACATGCCGGTTTTCGAACCGGCTTCTATCCGTCACCCTTTATAGAAGATTTCAGGGAACGTATACAGGTAAACGGTGAGTATATCACTGAGGAGGCTCTCACAGGTATCACCGAGAGAGTAAGTAAGGTCGCAGATGCAATGGAGGATCATCCGAGTCAGTTTGAACTGATAACTGCCATCGGCATGCTTTATTTTGAGGAAATGAAGTGTGATATCGTTGTGCTTGAAGTAGGACTCGGAGGAGCACTTGATTCTACCAATGTTATCAAGGCTCCGCTTGTTGCCGTTATAACCAATATAGGACTGGATCACACGGAGTATCTCGGGAATACGGTTGAGGCTATAGCAAAAACTAAGGCAGGTATCATTAAGCCGGGAACGCATTGTGTAAGCTATAGACAGCTTCCGGGAGTTGAGGCTGTTATCAGGGAAGACTGTAAGGAAAAGGATGTTGATGTTACATTTGCAGGAGAATGTACAAAGCTTTCACATACTCTTGACGGGCAAAGCTTCAGCTATAAGGGCAAGGTATATGAACTCGGATTACTCGGAGTACACCAGTTAAGGAATGCGGCGACGGTACTTGAGATAATAGAATGCTTAAGAAAACAGGGCTATAGGATAAGTGAAGAGGCTGTGGCTCGAGGGCTTAAGGAAGTCAGATGGCCGGCACGATTTGAAGTGCTCGGCAAGGACCCGCTGTTCATACTTGACGGAGGACATAATCCACAGTGCGCGGAGGCCCTTATTGAGAGCATCAGGGAGTATGTTGCGGATCCCGATAAGGGAGAAAAGGTGACATTTCTTATTGGAATGCTTGCTGATAAGGACTATGATACGACGCTGAGACTCTTGGCACCGTTCGGAGCCGAATACATTTGCATTACTCCGGACAGTCCGAGAGCTTTGAACGCATCCGGGCTGGCTGATGAAATCAATAAAATGTGCACAGAAAACGGGACCAAAGACAAGGTCAAGGTATGTGTGAGAGAAAATATTGATGATGCTATAATGACAGCTGACGCAAGTCCGTATCCGACTATAGCCTTCGGCTCGCTCTATTCGGCGGGAGAGATAAGACGCCGATACAGAATATTGCATAAGTGATAGTAAGCGCTTGGCGAACAGCTCGAAATTTCAAAAATTACTTGACTAAACATCATGCACATGTTAGACTAACAAAGCTAAAAGGGGGAACCCCCTTTTTTCTTGCAGGAATTTTTCTGCACAGCAGCAGCCGCAAAGGCGATAAATAACTAATTTTTGGGAGGTGAATAACCGTGGCTACAAAGCGTACCAAAATCACTCTGGCTTGTACCGAGTGCAAACAGCGTAACTATTTCCTTACTAAGGAGAAGAAGAACCATCCTGACAGAATGGAAGTTAACAAGTATTGCAGATTCTGCAAGAAGCACACACCGCACAAGGAGACAAAGTAATGGAAAGCGAGGCTCGCAAGGCTTCATTAATTGAGAGGATCAAGACTTATTGCTCAGGCGTTAAGGCTGAGTTTGGCAAGATCATCTTCCCTAACACGGAGGATCTCAAGAAGCAGACGGTACTCGTTATCATTGCAAGTGTACTTATAAGTCTGCTTATACTTATCATTGACAGCATACTTAAGTTCGGTTTAGGATTCATTCTTTAAATTACAGGGAGTTTCATAATGGCAGATACCGCTTCGGAAGCCAGATGGTATGTAGCTCATACATACTCAGGCTATGAGAATAAAGTAAAAGTCGATATTGAAAAAACTATCGAGAACAGAAACCTTCAGGATCAGATCTTAGAGGTAGCGGTTCCGGTACAGTCAACAGTAGAGTTAAAGAATGGTGTTGAAAAGAAGATCGACAAAAAGATCTTCCCGGGATACGTACTTGTTCATATGATCATGAATGAGGAGACCTGGTATGTCGTAAGAAATACCAGAGGAGTTACCGGATTTGTTGGACCGGGATCAAAGCCGGTTCCGCTCTCCGATGAAGAAGTAGCTATGCTCAGCAACAACGATCAGCAGGAAGTTGTATTCGATTACAGCGAAGGCGAGACTATCACCGTTGTTTCGGGAGCATGGAAGGATACTGTCGGAGTTATCAAAGCAATTAATCCGTCCAAACGTTCTGTTACTATCAGCGTAGAGATGTTCGGACGAGAGACACCTGTTGAGTTATCGTATGCAGAGGTTAAAAAGCTCTGATGAAGTGCATGCATTAATGTGTGACATTTTATCAAGAGATTTTTACATAAATGTTTGAGCTCGGGTCAACCGCCCGAGGCTTATGTGCAAACAGGTGGGAGGGTGTTAAAACCCCCGCTATTACCACAAGGAGGCTAATATGGCAAAAAAGGTTACAGGTTATATCAAACTTCAGATTCCTGCCGGCAAAGCAACTCCGGCACCACCTGTAGGTCCGGCTCTTGGACAGCACGGTGTAAACATCGTTGAGTTCACAAAGCAGTTCAATGCAAAGACAGCTGAGATGGGCGACACAATCGTTCCTGTTATCATCACTGTTTATGCAGACAGAAGCTTCAGCTTCATCACAAAGACTCCTCCGGCTCCGGTACTTATCAAGAAGGCTTGTAAGATCAAGAGCGGTTCGGGTGCTCCGAACAAGACTAAGGTGGCAACTATCTCTAAGGCAGATCTTCAGAAGATCGCTGAGACAAAGATGCCTGACCTTAACGCAGCAAGCCTTGAGGCAGCAATGTCAATGATCGCCGGAACATGCAGAAGCATGGGCGTTACCGTTGAAGAGTAAGGAGGGCACTTAAGAGATGAAAAGAGGAAAGAAGTATCTTGAGAACTTGAAGAAGTTTGATCGTGCTCAGACTTATGACAAGGATGAGGCTATCAAGATCGTTAAGGAGAGCGCTACTGCAAAGTTTGATGAGACAGTAGAGCTTCATATCAGAACAGGCTGTGACGGACGTAAGGCAGATCAGCAGATCAGAGGATCTGTAGTTCTTCCTAACGGTACAGGTAAGAAGGTTCGCGTACTTGTATTCGCAAAGGGACCTAAGGCTGACGAGGCACAGGCAGCAGGAGCTGACTTCGTCGGAGCAGAGGAGCTTATTCCGAGAATCCAGAACGATGGATGGTTTGACTACGATGTAGTTGTTGCAACACCGGACATGATGGGTGTTGTAGGACGCCTTGGTAAGGTGCTTGGTCCTAAGGGACTCATGCCTAACCCAAAGGCCGGCACAGTTACAATGGATGTTACAAAGGCAATCCACGATATCAAAGCCGGACAGATCGAGTACAGACTTGACAAGGCAAACATTATCCACGTACCGTTTGGTAAGGCTTCATTCACAGAGGAGCAGCTTGGCGAGAACTTCCAGACAATTATGGACGCTATCAACAAAGCTAGACCGTCAGCAGTTAAGGGCGCATTCATCAAGAGTGCTGTTGTTACTTCAACAATGGGACCCGGAGTACGTCTTAACGTTGCTAAGATCGTTAACGGTTGATTTTAATATCGAATATTCTAAAGCGGTGTGCGCATTATGCGTAGGCCGCTTTCTTTTTTAGCGCATAAACGGAATCGGGAACATGCGGATGAGCAAGTTTACTTGCGATCATCCGTATGCGCTAAAAATTTAAAAAACTGGAACGCAAGAAAAACTGTTGAGAACATAAGATGTATGTTTCATTACATAAAATGTCATAGTGGAGAAATTAATAATATGCTACTATAAAAATGTAAAAACCTACACCTGGAAAGCTGAGCTGTAAGGCGCGATCAGATCGCATGGAGGGAGAGCATGAAGAACATAGTAAGGGGAATCGTTTTAGCTGTGATAACGATTGCAGCACTGATTATCATAATTTTTACTGCAGTATATTCGTCAAGGTTTAAAACGATAGGAAGCATAGAGAAACTAACCGATTATGATGAGTATAATGTGTACAGAATGGATGTCAAATACGACTATAGCCTAGACGATGTTATAGATCACGGAATAAGCGATACTCAGACCATGATAGATGCGATAGTTGCTGAGGCACTTCCTCTTCTGCCGGTGCATATAGAGGTTCCTAGCTTTGGCTGCAGTGCATTCAGCGTTACTTCCCCGGATGGCAACATTTTAATGGGACGAAACTATGATTTCAAATATGATACCTCCGCGTTAATGATATATTGCACGCCGAAAGACGGATATAAATCAGTAGCATTTGCAGCACTTGATAATATAGGTGCAGACATTCCGGATGAAAGTATGGCAAAGAAAATGGCTTGTCTTACGGCTCCGTTCATATGCCTGGACGGAATGAATGAAAAGGGCGTGTCCATGGCAGTTCTGACACTTGACAGTGAACCGACTGTTCAGAATACAGGGAAGCCGGTTATTGCTACCTCGTTGGCGATAAGACTTGTGCTCGATCGTGCGGCAAGCACACAGGAGGCCGTGGATCTGCTTGAGGGCTATGATATGTTTGCGGCAAACGGCAGAGATTATCATTTCTTTATAACCGATGCGACCGGGGACAGCAGAGTAGTGGAATATGACTGCAACAGCGGACTCAGAGATATGATAGTGACGCCGTCGAGAGCTGTAACAAACTTCTTTATCATGTATAAGGATCTTGTTTTGCCGAATCAGCATAATGATCCATACGGCCACGGCAGGGAACGTTATGATGCAATGGAGGAAATATTCGGAGATAATGAGACTGTAGACCGTGAGGATGCATGGACGGCGCTTAAAGCAGCCTCACAGGAGCCGAAGGAAGGTGATGTAACAAGCAACACTCAGTGGTCTATACTTTATGATGATACAGCGTTGACAGCTGATATGGTACTTCGCAGAGACTGGAGTACTGTTACTCACTATGAGCTTAACGGCAATGAGGTGAGCAAGGGCGAAAGTGTAGAGGAGATTGGTTGATACTGTCATTGTGGTATATATTTAAGATACAGTATGAGATGTACTTTATCAGCTAATATTAGCATGGATGCAAAAAAAAACTGATGATAATATAGCCTTTGGGCACTAAAATGTCATGACTCAGAAATGCAAAAATAATAGAACTAAGTAATTGACACACCCGATACAGTGTGTTATATTATATAAGCTTTAACTGCCGAAGACAGCAGGTGTAGCGTAAAGCTACGTAAGAACTACACGCCTGCCGAGGAAGGATACATTTCGATGATTATTCCCCGTGTCTTCAGACTCGGGGTTTTTTATATTCATAAGATATCTCGTTTTTTCGCAGTTGAGTGAAAAAATACAGGAGGTAGAAAACATGGCTAAGGTTGAACTTAAGCAGCCTATAGTTGATGAGATCAAGAGTGTTATCGATGGCGCACAGTCAGTAGTTGCCGTTAGATATCTTGGTATCACCGTAGATCAGGATACAAAGCTTCGTAAGGAGCTCCGTGAGAACGGCGTTGTATACAAGGTATACAAGAACACTCTTATCAAGAGAGCTATAGATGGCACAGAGTTTGCCGGACTTGAGCCGGATCTTGAGGGTCCTACAGCTATTGCCGTTTCTAAGACAGATGCTACAGCACCTGCAAGAATCGTAGCAAAGTATGTTAAGACAGTTGGTCCGCTTGAGCTTAAGGGCGGAATCGTAGAGGGAGAGTACTATTCAGCAGAGGGTATGACAGCAATCGCTGCTATTCCTTCAAGAGACGAGCTTCTTTCAAGACTTCTCGGATCTCTCCAGTCACCTATTACAAACTTTGCAAGAGTGCTTAACCAGGTCGCTGAGAAGAGCGGCGAGGGCGCTGCTCCGGCAGCTGAGGAAGCACCTGCAGCAGAATAATCAGAATTTATCTTATTTGGCCGCAGATTGAGCGGCAAGTATAATCAGGAGGAAAACGAAATGGCAAAGTTGACAACAGCTGAGTTCATCGAGGCTATCAAGGAGCTTTCAGTTCTTGAGCTTAACGATCTCGTAAAGGCAGTAGAGGAAGAGTTTGGCGTATCTGCAGCAGCAGGCGTTGTAGTTGCAGGTCCTGCAGCAGGCGGAGCAGCAGCTGAGGAGAAGACAGAGTTTGATGTAGAGCTTACAGATGTAGGTCCTAACAAGATCAAGGTTATCAAGGTTATCCGTGAGATCACAGGTCTCGGACTTAAGGAAGCTAAGGATCTCGTTGAGAGCGCACCGAAGGTTGTTAAGGAAGCTGCTGACAAGGCAACTGCTGATGACATCAAGGCTAAGCTTGAGGCTGAGGGATCAAAGGTTACTCTTAAGTAATATTAGCGCATAGCAAGATCATAAACGGCATGTGTAGAGAATTTATTCTCCTACACATGCCGTTTTTTGATCTCCAACGGATATATGAAATGTTTATAAGTTTTTAATAATATTTTGCTTATCGTAAGAAAATCCGCGAAGCCTTTAAGCTACCGTAAGGACTTAAGGCTAAAAAATCGGTATAATAATACCATAATGCTTTGCACGCAAATAATTTAAATGGAGTAGGATTTTTGAATAGATTTAAGTATATAACAAGTCTTTTAGTATTATTAATGAGCTTATCATTTGCAGTACCGGTCATGGCGGCACCGTCGGACGGAACTCAGGATACAGAGTATACAGGCATATCGGAGCAACCCGAAGGCGCAGTATCGGATGAAGCTTCAACAGCTGAGTCATCAGATTACGAGGCTAAGGCTGTGAGAGTTATCAATGCGGTTACCGAAACAGACAGTGCATTGACAGAAGATGTTGAAGAAGAAGCTGCTGTAGCAGCAGAGGAAGCCGCCGCTGTCGAAGAGCAGAGCTCGGGACTCTCGGGATCAAAGGTAGTCGAATTCGCAAGACAGTTCCTCGGAAGAAATTACCGTTACGGAGGAACAAGCCTTACAAGCGGAACCGATTGTTCCGGATTCACCATGGCGGTTTATCGTAATTTCGGGATCTCACTTCCTCATTCGTCAAGATCGCAGAGAAGTATAGGAACGGCAGTAGGCAGCCTTGAGGAGGCAAAAGCCGGAGATCTTATCTGCTACAGCGGTCATGTTGCTCTCTATATGGGCAACGGACAGATTATACACTCTATGAATTCTAAAAAAGGAGTAGTGATCTCAAATGCCAGATACAACAGTATCCTTGCAATAAGGAGAGTGCTGTAATCAGCAACTGTGTATTGAGCATAATTTTTACAAAAGCACTTCACAAATAAATATTGTTAATTATATAAAGAGCAGTCGTTTGATAGATATGTACCTTCTTTAGAGAATCTTTGGTACATGGAGACATATCGGATACGAGCTGCTCTTTTTTCTTTGCTGAAGAGAAAGGTAGAATATTACCGACTCCGAAGAGAAAAAGTATCAGATATGAGATGTGATATTTGACTCAGCAAAACGGTTTGATCCGGACTGATTATCCGAGCACTGCGAGATTTTAATAAAGCCATTTTGTGAATAATTTATCATATTTTATACATATACATAGTAATGTGATGATGTGTCAAAACATATCTTTTCTATCAGAAAAGCGTTAATTTTGGTCAGATTGTTACAAAAATATCACAAAACTTATTGAAAAGTGCCGGTAAAATTTGTGAAAATGTTTTTTAATGTATTTATTCTTGTTGCATGTTGAATTATGTAATTGCATATGATATACATGTGATAGTTTGCTAGCAAAATATTTTGATTACTAACTTTTGGAAGATGAAATAAATGAAAAAATGGACTGAAATGATGAAAAACCTGACTATGCTTTCGCAGTTGGGATTATCCTTCATTACACCCACTTTGATGTGCCTGGCAATATGCTATTGGCTGAACAAGAGCTTCCAAATAGGTACCTGGATATATTTGATAGGATTTTTCTTCGGACTCGGAAGCTCGTTTATGGTCGCTTACAAATTGTATCTGTCGATCATGAACAAGGAGAAGAAGGACGAGAGAAAGAAAACAATAAACTTTAATGAACATGAATGAGGTTTTTATGAGTGTTTCTGATCATAAAATCCAGCCTGAAGTCATTAGGCAGACAAAAAAGGTTGCGGTTATTACTATTTGCGGTCTTTTTTTTATGTGGGCGGTTTTTTGGATATTGTCTGCGGTGGGATTGAATGTTTCATTTGATAAAAGCGTTGTGCTCGGAGGCATCGGAGGTTCGGCCGTAGCCATTCTTTCATTCTTTATGATAGGTATGACGGTACAGTCTGCGGTAGCTGAGGAAAATGAAGACAATGCACGAATGAGGATGAAGGCGGGATATTCAAAGCGTATGATGCTGAGGATGTTTTGGGGCATAGCCGCATTTATATTCCCATGCTTCAACTTCGTGGCGGCAATATTGCCTTTGCTTTTTCCGAATACCGGGATCAAGCTTTTTTACAAATGGATGAGCTCTGATAAATAATAAATTCGGAGCATAGAGTTTTTAGGGAGAAAGTACTATGAATATTGATATATCGGGTGCAAGGATCTTGTATACGGTTCCAATCGATTTTCCGTTCCTCGGAAGGATCGAGATCAGTGAGACCATCGCGGTAAGCTGGCTTGTAATGTTCATAATAACATTTACATGCATCTGGCTTACAAGAGGTCTCAGGGAAACAAATATAAATAAGAAACAAGCCTTTGCCGAGATGCTTGTGGACATGGCACACAATTTTGTTATCGGCAATATGGGAGAAAAGTTCAGATACATGATACCTTTCGTGGCGGCTCTTTTCTCAACAAGCCTTATATCCAATCTGATAAGCCTTGTAGGCTTCAGAAGCCCGACGGCGGATCTTTCCACCGAAGCTGCATGGGCAGTAGTCGTCTTCATAATGATCACAAAGCAGAAGATCAAGAGTGCCGGTCTCGGAGGCTATCTCAAGGGCTTCACAACACCGATACCGCTTATGACTCCGTTCAATGTTTTGTCGGAGCTTGCCACACCTGTAAGTATGGCATGCCGTCACTTTGGTAATATCCTTTCGGGAATCGTTATCAACGGACTGATATATGCGGCACTTACTGTTGCGAGTAAGGTGCTTCTGGGCATGATACCGGGTATGGTAGGAAATATTCTTTCAAATATACCTGTACTTGCAGTCGGAATTCCGGCGATCTTATCAGTCTACTTTGACTGGTTTACAGCATTTATGCAGGCGTTTATCTTCAGTATGCTGACTGTTATGTATATAGCCAATGCATCAGAGGAATAATAATTAGGAAAAGATAATCATAAAGATTATTAATATAAAAATATAACAAGGATTTATTTTAGGGAGGAAAATTATGGATTTCACAGTACTTGCAAAAGGTATAGCACTTGCAGGATGCGCGATCGGAGCAGGCTGCGCACTTATCTCAGGTATCGGCCCCGGTATCGGAGAAGGTAACGCGGTAGCTAAGGCTCTCGAGGCAATCGGACGTCAGCCTGAGTGTAAGGGAGATGTTACATCTACCATGCTTCTTGGATGTGCAATTGCAGAGACAACCGGTATCTACGGATTTGTTACCGGTCTGCTTCTTATCTTTGTGGCTCCGAATATGTTCATGGGCATGCTTGGCTAACTCGGCATTTCATTCAAAATTTTTTTGAAATGTAATTACACAGAGGAGTTTAAGAATGCAGTCACAGGATTTAGTTACGATCGTGCCGTGGACATTTGTGGCACAGATCTGCAATCTATTTATACAGATGTATCTGATCAAGCGTTTCCTTTTCAAGCCGATCAGCGATATGCTCGAGAGACGTAAGGAAAAGGTTGACGCAGAGCTTAAAGAGGCTGTCAAAGCCAATGATGAGGCTCAGCAGATCAGAAAAGAGTATCTGTTGAATATGTTGGATGCCAGAACAAGAGCAAACGAGATCGTTGCTCAGGCACAGAAAACAGCTTCGATAGAGACTGAAGATATGATCCGTGAGGCGGAGCATCAGGTTGCTGCCATCAAGTCAAAGGCAGAAGCCGAGATTTCTTTGGAAAAACAGAGAGCTTTAAATGAAATTAAAGATGAGATAGGCGGAATGGCAATGGAGATTGCCGAGAAGGTCATTGAACGTGAGATCAACGAGGATGACCACGCAAAGCTTATCGAGAGCTTCATTGCGGATGTGGGTGAAAAAGAATGACAAAGTCAGCCAGAATTTACGGCTTAAGCTTATATGACTTAGCTGTTGAATCAGGTATTGCGGGACAGGTGCTTGAACAGTTCAGAGAAGTTCGTGCCATATTCCGTCAGAACCCCGAGTATGCCGGTCTTTTGTCTAATCCCGGAATATCAAAGGAAGCAAGAAACGGGATGCTTGAAGAAGCATTCGGCGGGCAGATCCATGAATATCTGATGAATTTTCTGAAGCTGCTCGGAGATCGCGATATGCTCAGGGAATTGGGAGATTGCTGCGACGAATATGTCAAGCGTTACAATGCGGATAACGGCATTGTAACAGCGACTGTTCGTACTGCGGTTAAACTTACCAAGGAACAGATGTATACACTTAGGGATAATCTCGAAAAATCAGAGGGTAAAAAGATCTTCCTTGTTCAGAAGGTGGATAGAACCATTATAGGTGGTCTGAGAGTTGAGATGGAAGGAAGAATGATAGACGGATCCATTTCCAGACATCTGTCTATTATTTCGAAGAGACTGGGTGATATCAACTTAAGTGCGGACTGATCGGCAGTCAGATACAATTTATAATTCATAAGAAGGTCTTGATATGCACTGTTCCGATTGTGTGTATCGGGATGCGGAAGGAACTAATATGCAATTAAAGCCGGAAGAGATTTCGAAGCTTATCCGAAGTCAGATAAAATATTATGAAAAATCGATCCAGGAAAATGAGCAGGGTATAGTTCTGTCTGTAGGAGACGGTATTGTAAGGGCAACCGGACTTACAAACTGTATGGCAGGTGAGCTGCTTGAGTTTGAAGACAGAAGCTACGGCATGGCTCAGAACCTTGAGGAAAACAGCGTATCTGTTGTTGTTTTCGGATCGGATGAAAAGATTTCAGAGGGACAGACCGTAAAGCGTACGGGCAAGGTCGTTTCGGTTCCTGTAGGAGAGGCATTGATCGGACGTGTTGTTAACGCACTCGGACAGCCGATCGACGGAATCGGTCCTATTATAACGGAAGAGTACCGTTCAATTGAGAGCCCTGCACCGGGAATATGTGAGAGAATGGCTGTTAAGGAGCCGATGGAGACAGGTATCAAGGCAATCGATGCCATGGTTCCGATCGGAAGAGGACAGCGTGAGCTTATCATCGGTGACAGACAGACAGGTAAGACAACAATAGCCACAGATACTATCATCAACCAGAAGGGTAAGGATGTTATCTGCATTTACGTTGCTATCGGGCAGAAGCGTTCTACAGTTGCTAACCTTGTAGAGACACTTACAGTCAACGGTGCAATGGAGTACACCATTGTTGTTGCTGCAACTGCTTCAGAGTCAAGCCCGCTGCAGTATATAGCTCCGTATTCGGGATGCGCTATGGGAGAGTACTTCATGCATAAGGGCAAGCATGTACTTATAGTATATGATGACCTCAGTAAGCACGCTGTTGCTTACCGTGCACTTTCTCTGCTTGTCCGCAGACCACCGGGACGTGAGGCATATCCGGGAGACGTATTCTACCTGCACTCAAGACTTCTTGAGAGAGCAGCTAAGCTGGATATGGAACACGGCGGCGGATCGCTTACAGCACTTCCTATCATAGAGACACAGGCAGGAGACGTATCTGCTTACATTCCTACCAATGTAATCTCTATCACAGACGGACAGATATTCCTTGAGAATGAGCTGTTCCACTCCGGAGTAATGCCGGCTGTTAACCCGGGTATCTCGGTATCCCGAGTAGGAGGAAACGCACAGACTAAGGCAATGAAGAAGGTTGCCGGAACTCTTAAGCTTATATATTCACAGTACAGAGAGCTGCAGAGCTTTGCACAGTTCGGATCGGATCTTGATCCGGATACCAAGGCAAGACTTGAGCAGGGCGCCCGTATCGTGGAGGTACTTAAGCAGAATAAGAACGAGCCTGTTGATATGGAAAAGCAGGTAGCTATACTGTATGCGGTAACTAATAAGATGCTTTCAGCCGTTCACAGAGAGAATGTCCGCAGATATGAGAAGGAGCTCTTCACATATCTTGATACCGATGTAGAAGGACGTTCGGTAATGCGTGAGATCAGAATCTCAGGCAAGCTTGAGTCTGAGACAGAGGCAAAGCTGAAGCAGGTATTAGAGAGCTACACGAATGACTTTATTGACAGATACCAGAAATAATTGAGGTGTAATTAAATGGCTACAAATATGAAAGCGGTAAAGCAGCGCATAAAAAGTGTTCAAAGCACTATGCAGATTACCAAAGCAATGGAACTTGTAGCATCCTCTAAACTGCGTAAAGCAAAAGACAGAGCCGACACCTGCCGTCCGTATTTCCATTCACTCTATGAGACACTTGAGAAGATATCTATGGAGAATACGGATAATGCCTCAAAGTATGTCAGCGGAATAGATAACAAAAAGATCTGTTATTGTGTGATCGCCGGTGACAGAGGCCTTGCAGGCGGATATAACTCCAATGTATTTAAGCGTCTTGAAAAGGCATCTGCGGGTAAGGAATTCGCTGTACTTCCTATAGGAAAAAAAGCAGTCGAATACTGCCGCAAGAAGGGTATAGAAATATTAAGCGAGAAGTACGCTGAGGTAGCGGATATAGGCGTGGGAGATTGTTTTACCATAGCCAATTCGCTCTGCAGGATGTACCGTGACGGCGAATTCGGACATGTAGAGCTTTGCTACACTAATTTTGTAACAATGCTTACCCAGCAGACAAGCGTATTCCCGATACTGCCGCTCAGAGAGCTTGCGGATCCGGACAAGGAGAGACCTGTCGTAAAGGAACTCATGATATATGAGCCTGACAGTATAACAGTCTTTGATGCTATAGTACCGGAATACATGGCAGGATTCATATACGGAGCTGTCTGTGAAAGTATTGCCAGTGAGCTTGCATCCAGAAGAAATGCGATGGATGCTGCTTCCAAGAACGCCGGTGAGATGATAGGAAAGCTTAATCTCTACTATAACAGAGCGCGCCAGGCAAATATTACGCAGGAGATCACTGAGATTATTGCCGGTTCTGAAGGGGTTTAATATCCGGCATGAGCCGATTAAAAATGTCAGAGTTACATAATTTGATTTAAAGAGGAGATCATATATGAGCAAAAAGCATACAGGAAAGGTCATTCAGGTCATTGGTCCTGTATTAGACATCCGCTTTGCATATGACGAGCTTCCGGCACTCTTGAGCGCAATTGAGATAGAGCATGACGGAAGAAAAATCGTTGCAGAGGTTGCTCAGCAGATAGGTGACAATATAGTTCGCTGCATTGCCATGAATTCGACCGACGGTCTTGTACGCGGTGCAGAGGCTGTAGATACAGGAAATCCTATAAGCGTACCTGTAGGAGAGGAATGTCTCGGACGAGTATTCAATCTGCTTGGTGAGCCGGTAGATAATCTTCCGGCACCGGAGACAGCCGAGAGATGGCCTATCCATCACAGTGCGCCTGCTTACGACGAGCAGACTACTTCAACAGAGATACTTGAGACAGGAATCAAGGTCGTTGACCTTATCTGCCCATATGCAAAGGGTGGTAAGATCGGTCTGTTCGGCGGTGCCGGAGTTGGTAAGACAGTTCTTATCATGGAGCTTATCCACAATGTCGCTACCGCACACGGCGGACTCTCGGTATTTACCGGAGTAGGAGAGCGTACAAGAGAGGGTAACGATCTTTGGAATGAGATGAAGGAGAGCGGAGTTATCGACAAGACCGCCATGGTTTACGGTCAGATGAACGAGCCGCCGGGAGCAAGAATGAGAGTCGGTCTCTCGGGACTGACCATGGCAGAGTACTTCCGTGATGTCAAGAATCAGGACGTGCTTCTGTTCATCGACAATATCTTCCGTTTCACACAGGCAGGTTCTGAGGTTTCGGCACTTCTCGGCCGTATGCCTTCAGCCGTAGGATATCAGCCTACACTTGCAAATGAGATGGGCGCTCTTCAGGAGAGAATCACTTCGACACTTAAGGGATCCATCACATCGGTACAGGCTGTATATGTACCGGCGGATGACCTTACAGACCCGGCTCCGGCTACGACCTTCACACACCTGGATGCTACAACCGTACTTTCAAGAGATATCGCCAGCCAGGGTATCTATCCTGCTGTTGATCCGCTTGATTCTACCAGCCGTATCCTCTCACCGGAGGTCGTAGGTACAGAGCATTACGAGATCGCAAAGGGCGTACAGAAGGTACTTCAGAAGTACAGAGAGCTTCAGGATATCATCGCCATCATGGGTATGGACGAGCTTTCGGAGGATGATAAGACAGCCGTTAACCGTGCAAGAAAAATCCAGAGATTCCTTTCACAGAGCTTCTCTGTAGCAGAGCAGTTTACAGGTATGCCGGGACAATATGTTCCGCTTAAGGAAACACTCAGAGGCTTCAAGATGATCCTTAACGGTGAGTGTGACGATATTCCGGAGAGCTGCTTCCTGTTTACCGGAACCATCGATGAGGTATTTGCAAAAGCCGGAAAGAATTAAGGGTGGCTGCGATGAATACATTTTTGCTGAAAATAGCAACGCCGGACGGCATGCTTTTTGAGGGCAATGTACAGCGTGTTGTCTGCAGAACTATAACAGGAGACCTGGCGGTAATGGCAAGACATGCCAATATGTGTACAGCTCTGGGAATGGGCGGAGCGCATGTTGTGTTGGAGGACGGAAGCGTCAAGAATGCGACTTGTATCGGAGGCATGCTTTCTGTGTTGAACGGAGAATGCAGTCTGTTTGCAACGACCTGGGAATGGGATGAGGATATTGACTTTGAACGTGCCGAGCTTGCAAAGAAAGAAGCAGAGGAGATACTCAAGAATAAGTCACTCTCGGAACAGGAATATGTTGTTGCCAGAGCAAAGCTTAAGAGAGCATTGGTTCGTCTGAGCGCAAGACGCTGATGATGCCGACGAAGGCTGTTACCACAGCTCAAGCATAGCATCTGCGTGGCCTATATGCCTGCAATAATACTCTAATGTAATAATAAGGACATATGTCAGGGGGCATCCTCGGCATATGTCCTTATTTTCGTTCCAAATAATGAAAAACGATATCTTAATAAAAAACGGCATATTTGGATAAGAAGAAAATCGTGATAAGCACTCAGATCGTTGTCCGGGCGCTTATCAAGTATCAGCATTTAGGTTCTCTGATAAACGATCTCACCGTCAATAAGAGTGTAGTTGACCTTGACATCTCTTATCTGCTCTTTCGGGTAAGTAAGTATATCATGATTGAGTATAACCACATCGGCGAGCTTACCGGTCTCAAGGCTTCCCTTCAGATTCTCCTCAAAGCTGCTGTATGCACCGTTATATGTAAATGCTCTTACAGCCTGCAAAACATTTATCCTCTGAGAGATGCCGACTTCTTCGCCGTTCTTCTGATCCAGTCTGTTCAATGCTCCGTAGAGACTATTCATAGGATCCGGATAAGTTATAGGCGAATCTGAGCCTATGGCACTTATTATGCCGTTATCGAAATAATCCTTAAAAGCAAACATATGCTCTGTTCTCGAGCCGTAATATCTGTTGTAATCTGTACCGTTAAGAGCTATAAAGGACGGATTGCTTATAGGAACTATACCGAGTCTCTTGATGCGCTCAATGAGCTCCGGATTTGTAATACCGCAGTGCTCGATACGATGACGATGATTCGCAGAAGGAGCTGCCTTAAGAGCCTTTTCAATAGCCTTTGTCATCATATCAACAGCCTGGTCTCCTACGGCATGAGCAGTCACCTGGAAGCCTGCAAGATGTGCACGGAGCACCATCTCATCTGTTTCTTCCTGAGTCCATACCTGTATGCCGTGATTCGACGGATCATGTGTATATCCGTCGATAACCGATGCCGAAGGACCGCTTGAGCTTCCGTCAAGCATTATCTTGACAGGACCTATACGGAAATGTTCATTACCGCAGCCTGAATGTATGCCGGTGTGGATAAATGAATTTATATAATTTATCCCCGACTGTTTGCCGAACATATCAAAGATCATCATATTGACTCTGGTCTTGACCGCCCCGCTAAGACATGCATCCTGTAATGCACGGGTAGACATGCTGCCATAGGCTCCTGCATCATGAGCCGAGGTGATACCGAGTGAGGCAAGTATCCTGTCTGCATTTACATATCCGTCGATAAGCTCCTGAGAAGAAAACTCTACCTTTGTCGAGGTATCCATATGAGCGGTTTCCTTGAGCAATCCGTGGAGTTCCCCATTTTCGTTAAGTACTACTTCATCAGGGGCATAGCATCCGGAGTTCTCTATATCGGCGATCTTAAGAGCATGGCTGTTATATACTCCCATATGGGCACAGCAGCGTGTAAGCTGAACAGGGTTATTCGGTGCAGCTTCATCAAGCTCTTCCTTTGTAGGATGACGCTTTTCCAATAACTTGTTGTGATCGTATCCGTTAAGACGTATCCATTCTCCGGGCTTTCTCTTGGCTGCTTCTTTACGTATTATGTCCTGAATATCTATGATGCTTTGTACCCTTGGATATGCTACGTTAATCACTCCGTTGTCAAGCAAGCCGAACATACCGAGATGGATGTGAGCATCGATAAATCCCGGAACGACGCTGTTGCCTTCCGCATCTATGATCAGTGTATGCTCGTCGGCAAGACTGCATACTTCGTCATTACTGCCTACGTGCATGATCCTGTTGTCACATATAGCAACAGCTTCGGCAATATCGTCATTTTTATTTACTGTAAGTACTACACCGTTTTTTATAATGATGTCGGCATATAATTTTGTCATGATGCAACCTCCCTGCAAATATTGGACAATTATCGAGCGTGTGATAAAATTATTTTTGTTGTAAAAATGTTACAAAAAACGGAAAATTTTGGAAATACTTTTGTGCTAAACGGCAATATACGGTCAATTGACAAAAATTGACAGGAAAATGAGGTGACAAATAGTGTCTGTGATGAATCATAAAAGCCTTGTCCGGATCATGAATCTTCTTGATATAGCTTCGGTCGACTTAGCCCGTGAGCTCTTTGTGAGTCCGAGTCATATCAGCCGCTGGAAAAACGGCTCAAGGGAACTCAAGGAATCAAGCAAAAATTATCTCGATCTTGAGAAATATATACTATCGGTCAACAGTATGCATGCAGACAGGAGACTTGAACAGTTTCTGATATCCGAACAAGAGGGACGTGAGTTGTCCGAGGAGGAGGAGAAAGCGCTGCTTAAGCAAAAGTTAAGACGCTTTATGACAGACGAGTCACAGGCTGAGAGTATGCTGCAAAGGAGAGAAGAGGCCTCAAACTTTCGTGTGCTTGTAGGGCTTGATGAGAGGATAGAGGCGCTTAAGAGTTTCTTTGAATATGTCATGACACTCAATCCCAAGCCTGATCTCTATATCAAAGAGGTTTTGTATGCATCATGGTGTCCGAGACAGATAGACTGGTTTTCATTATGTCATGAGTATGCTCTGAAATATATGAATGCCGGAGGTGTAATATACTATTTTTCAAACCTTAACAATATTGACAGAACCACATTTTACGGGATATGGGAATTTACGAGACATAAGAACCTGTATCCGGGCTATTCGGCAAATATGGCAGAGGAGTCTCCGGCATGTGCATTTTATCTTGCGGAAGGTGTACGCTCCGTTACCTTTTATGCGCCTGAGGACAATCCGAAAAACTATATAACAGCTGTTTGTTCCGACAAGCTTATGCTTTCGGCTGAGGAGAATTATCTTAAGAACCTCTATGAACAGAGACAGCATCAGATATTCATCAATACCATGGAAAACCAGATGCTCATGCTCGGAATCATAAGGCTGCATCAAAAGAAGCATCCGCCGCTTTTATTTGCAGGTGATGTACCCGGATTTTTCCTTATGAGCAGCAAGACACTTAAGAATGTTCTTAAGGAAAATGATGTATCTGCCGAGGCTTTGAACTATAGTATGAAGCTGCAGGAGCTGCTCATGGATCAGGTCAGAGACAGAGCAATACCAAAGACATTTTTCTATTATCTTGAGGATCTCAGAGCCTTTGCGGGAGAGGAAGATATCCCGGATATAGCTTTGACAGCTATAGTCGGCAAAGCTATATATCTTACAAGAGCCGTGCGGGAGGAGATGCTGAAGGCACTCAAGGAATGTTGCTTGGATACTGCCAATACGGTAAGGATAGTATCCAAAGAAGATAAGTCTGTATATGATGCACTCGGCGATACCGTGACACTCTGGGTAAAGCGGGGTGACTGGTATATTATCTTTTACCCCGACAGAGAGGGGCAGACTGATGAAAGACTTATAACAGATTCACTGGCATGTACATTGCGCTATGATCTTTATTATTCGACTCTGCTCAACATAAAATATGATCCGCATGAGGTCGAAGAAAAACTGGAAGGAATTATGAGACAAGCTACGTGACGGAGATTCAATCAAATATCAGACACGACCGCAGGGCTTTTGTCCTGTGGTTTGTTAATTTAGGAAAAATGATTTTTTATGCGGGGAAGTGTGGATAATTTGTATGCAAATATTACAGAAAAAAATAGAATTTAATAGTTGATTTGGACGAAAATGACAATAGCTGATGCAAAAATGCACAAAACCATATTGCAAAAAAAAAAATATTTGGTAATATCAACGGAACAGACGAGATTGTCTGAAAGGTTAATCTCTAAAGTAAAGGGGGAAATGGCATATGGATTTCATGACAAATAAGGAATATTTAACCGTCGCCAACTCTTGGCCGATGTGGTTATGCGTTATTCCTGTAGTTATCATCGAGATGGTACAGGCGGCTGTCTTTATCAGAGACGCAATGAATGCGGGACATTTAGTCGGCCTGAGCAAGCAGGATTGTAAGGAGGCTATGCGTGCAGGTGCGATCTGTACGATCGGCCCCGGTATCTCAATGTTTACCGTAATGGTTGCCTTCATGAGCATGGTCGGAGGACCGTTTGCATGGCTCAGACTGTCTATCATCGGAACCATCACGACCGAGACTCTCGGTGCTACGGCAGGTGCGACAGCCATGGGAGTGGATCTTGCCGGACCGGACTACGGAATATTGGCATTTACATGTTCGGTTTGGGTAATCACACTTAATACCTGGGGATTCTTCATAGTTAACCTCTTGTTTGCACACAAGATGGAATCTGTTAAGGTTATTATGGAGAAGCATGACATGCGTATGTTCAATATCATCGGCGGATGCCTGATGATAGGCTGTATCGCAATGTTCCTTGCTCAGCAGTGCACCAACGTTGCCAAGATATCAGGTGCTATCGGAGGCTTCCTCTCAATGACACTGCTCATGTTCCTGACCAGAAAACATCCGAGACTGTCCGAGTACAATCTTGGTATAGCACTTATTGTCGGCATACTTATCGCGCAGACAGTATTTGTATATGTTATGAAATAATAAGGGGAGAATCGCTATGAATGATATAGATAAGAGGTTTCACGACGAATATACGGTAAAAATGATTCGAAACGGCCGCCTTACCACACTTATTGCGGCATTGCTCACCTTTGTTCCGGCATTATACCTTTGGCTTGGGCTCGGATATAAAGCTGATTGGGAGTACATCCTTTCCGGATGGGGAATCATGGTTTCATCATATTTCTTCATCTACATTTTCGAGCCGCTCGGTTTCTATCCTTCGATGGGACTCTCGGGTATATATGTAGGTTATCTTGCAGGTAATATTCCTTCGGTAAGACTTCCTGCCATGCTTGCTGCAAGAGCAGCTACAGGCGCCGAGGCAGGCACTCACAGGGGAGAGCTTGTAGGTGTTATCGCTATCGGAGTATCGGTATTTGTAAACGTTGCATTCGTAACACTTGCGGCAATAGCGGGAAATGTTATCCTCAGCGTACTTCCGCAGTTCGTGATCGATGCTTTCAACTATGTGCTTCCGGCAATTCTCGGTGCGGTACTTGCTCAGTATTTCCAGAAGAACAGAGTCTTCGTTCCGCTGATCTTTGTAATATGCCTTGGCATATGCAGAGCACCGTTCCTTCCGAGCATCTCACGCTTCCCGCTTGCGATCATCATCAGTATTCTCTTAGGCGTTGTATCGTTTATGAGAGTTAAGGCAAAGGATCCGCTTCCGGCAGAGCCTACACCTGTAGATATAGATGAAGCAGATTTGGAGTAAAAACAGTAGTTTATTAATTGATAACTTAAGGGCCTGCTGAATAACGGCAGGCTCTTTTGTAAAATCTGAGGCGACTGCCTGCAAAGAAGTATTTAGAAACATATATAATTTTAGAGTAAGTTTAATTAATATGAAAAAAACATGTATCAGAAACTTTTCATTTTTGCCGTCGGATTATGATTGTATGCTTGACTATCTCAACGGGATGCTGAAAGAGGGATGGCGTCTCAAATGGGTAAAGGCAGGATTTGCGGGATTCGAACAGACGGATCCCGGTGAACACATAGTTTATGTAATAGAACCGTATGCAAACACAAGTCTTATATCATTGAGGAGATTGTCACGTACATGGCTTAATTTCTATACAGGCAATGAATGGTACTTTGCAGGCAAGACCCGAGGAAATTATATTTATTTTACACGTAATGAACATCCGAAGCCTCCGAGCAGTACAAGCAGTCTCGCTAAGAATGATTCAAAGGAACGTGTAATTACAACGGAAATCAAGAGAAATGCATTGATACTTGCAGCTATCGGTTTCCTGGTTTATAAACTGATAAGCTCCAAGGCCTTCATGTACGCCTTTGTGCTTACCGAATTTTATCAGTATGCAGCAATAATACTATTGATAATTGTCTTGGCAGCTGTTGCAGCGATTTTGCTGTATTCACTTGAGACAGTAAGGCTTCAGAATAAAAGCTTCATTGCCGATGCCAAGACAGGATTAAGTTTCGGACGCTTGTATCATGTAAGAAATTCCACCCTGATCTTGCTGATAGCTGTATTCTTTATAATGGCGAACAGATCTGAGCCTAAGATAATATTCTATCTTTTACTGCCTGTTGCGGCGCTCATAATAGGAGGCCTTGGCATAAGCGGTATAGTACATAAGAACAGTGAGGATGAAAATCCGGGCAAGAAAGTAATGCCTATGGCATACGGTGTCGGAGCATTAACGCTTGGTTTATTGCTTTTTTCACTTATGAATATTCAGAATCTGCAGAAGGCGCAGGCAGAGATAAATACAGCGAAAGTGCTCACGGAAGCGCAGTCCGAGGCACATATCGTATATACCGAGGTATTTGACGGCACCTTCACGCCGCGTGCAAAGAAGAACAGCTCATATATGGGCGTGAATTATCTGTATGAGGAAGCAGACGAAGCAAGAGAGCATATAGTATTTACCAATTACTCGGCAATGAAGTCGAGATTTGCGGCAGACAGGATATTCGATTATCTGTATACTCAGGCTGAAAATGATTATGATGGAACATTTAAAGTAATAGAAACATCTGGTAATATTGAAGGCTATGTGATGGAGACACATAATGCATATCTGCTCAGAAAGGGCAATACTGTCGTGCTCACTACGATTAACGGTGATGCCGATAGTACAAGTGTAAATGCTGCGATTGAAGAACTTATGCAGAACTTGTCTTAGAAGATGATAAATGGTAATATATAAATTAATTTTCGTTTTTTAAGGGAGCGACAGCAATATGAGAGTAATAACATTGAGCAGAGAGTACGGTGCAGGCGGACATTCCATAGGTAATAAGGTTGCGGATAAACTCGGCATTCCTTTTTACGACAAGGACATCATCAAAGCAGCAGTTAAGGCGACAGGCTTTGATCCGGATCTCGTAGAGGATGAGGGAGAGGAGATGTCCAGACTTGAGTCCTTTATGACCACACTCGGTAATCTGTCCAGTAATTATTACAGCGACAGCCACGAGAAGCTTAGATTGATACAGGAAGCTGTAATCACAGATTTTGCCAAGAAAGGGCCGTGTGTTATACTCGGACGCTGTGCCGATAATGTATTGCTTAATGCAGGTATAGAGTGCTTCAATGTGTATATATATGCCGATGAGCTGCACAGAGCCAAGAGAGTTGCAGAGCTTATAGGTTCGGAGGATCCGGCACTTATCAAGCGTGCCATGCTCAAGAAAGATACAGCACGTCATAACTATTACAACCGTTTTACAGGCAAGAAGTGGGGATTTGCGGATAACTATCATCTCTCACTTGATTCCGGCTTCTTAGGCTATGAGAAGTGTGCCGATATCATCGTTGACATTGCAAAGAATTCATAAGATACATTATTTAAGAGACCGCGGGGCTTTGAGCTCCGCGGTATTTTAATAATAGGAAATTGCGTCCTACTCTTATCGATAAAAAACGTTCTGTGGGATGTGTACTAGCATGAAGAAGAAAACTGTAGCAATCGATCGAACTCGACGTGGATTAATTCAGCCTGATAAACTGCTATCGGAATCTGAACACAGAGGATTAAGCATGACCGAAGCATAGAATATGCCGTCATGCCATTCAAAGCGAGCTTCACCGTCATAAAGTCCGGCTATATACCGTATAGATTCGGTTCCTATACCCTTGCCGGTATGCTTGGTAGATATCAGCTCATCGTCCTTCCATACAGGCATATTGCTGCAGCTGTTATCTACCGCTACAGTAAGATTTGATACTCCGTTTTGCATGATAAGGACACGAATTACAGGATCAGAAGCCGGAGTTAAGGATGCTTGTTCTTTCTTACAGGCGTCAATGGCATTTTCAAGCAGATTACCTAAGAGTACACAGAATTCGGTATCGGGGATAAGGAGCTTATCAGGAAGCTTGATGCTGGTACTGAATTTAATGCCGAGTTTTTCGGCGTTATCGGCATAGAAGGAGAGCAGGGCATTGACAATGGAATTGCTGCTGTAGTTCCTATCCTTGGTTTCTGTGAGCTTGCTGTCATATTCATCTATGTATTGTCTGAGATCATCGAGATCACCGCGGCTTACCATATCACGTATGACGGCACGGTGATGACGGAAATCATGGCGTGCACGTCTGCTTTCATCTATACGTGTCTGAAGCATTTTGTACTATTCTCGCTGCACCTTAAGCAGATTCTCCATCGTCTTGTTTCGTTCATTCGATATTATCTGCTCTTGCATATTTTTTATAAACATTATCATAAGATGACTTATCAGAAACATGCATATAAGCAGCAAGATACGTGACGAGAGTGCAAAGCTGTTTATTCTTCCGCTTCGGATGGTTCCGGTAAGCAGCAGTATCATAGTTGTTGCGGCAAAAGGCAGCAGCCAGGCGGTCTTCCAATATTCAGGTATTTGAACAGCCATCAAATCCCTAAGTATCATGCTTAAGAATCCGGACATCACAAAGATAGTTGCAAAAGTAAGCATTAAGCTTAATATACCTGCCTGCCAGGAGAAGAAGTCAAAGCCTGTAATATTCTGACAAATGAAGAAGGTGGCGGCTCTTATGACAAGGAGATAATCTATAACAAAAATGAAATGAAAGGCTATAATGCCTATATCGGCTGATATATTGTATAACATCAAAGCAAAAAATACAGGAACTGCCATATACTGTATCCATACGCTTGGAAGACCTGAATTGGCCAGCAAAGCAAACAGACACAGGTATACAAACTCCCAAATCAACATTATTACTGTCGATAAGCGCGGTGAATGCCGCATATGATCCTTCATCGGCAGATAGCCGAGTATAAAGAAGGGTAAGGTATTCAGCAATTCATTGATGATCAGTTCGCTCATAGCTCATGCCCTTCTCTAAGTGCTTTGAATGAATAATCAAGATACTTTTCACGTACATCATTATACTTAAGTCGGCTTATAGGTATGCTGGCACCGCTTTTCATGACAAAACGGTCATTCAGCAGCTTATAAACATCTTCAAGATTAACAAGTACTCCCTTGATGCAGTCACAGAACCAATAATGCTGAAGCAGCAAAAGCGAGAAATCCCTTTGGCTCATATTTATCTCAACGATGCTCTTATCCTGCATATGAACAAGTATCCTGCGGTTAATATATTCGGTATAGGAAATATCATGAAGGAACAATTTGTACTCAAGATCATGTGAGGGAACAAGGACATATCTGTTTCGCTCCATGAGATTTACGTCGCAGCGGTCAAGTGCACGGAAGACCTGCTCACGGTTTACAGGTTTAAGCAGATAATAATCGGCATTAACCTCATAGCTGTCTACGGCAAAATCAGGAGAAGTGGTAACGAATATGATGCTGCATTCGGAATCAAGTTTGCGTATATCATGCGCAGTATCCATGCCGCTCATACCCGTCATATATATGTCAAGAAATATAATGTTATAGACCGCCGGCTTAAAGTCGCGAAGGAAGTCCTCACCGCTTGCGAAGAGCTTTGCCTTACCACAGGAAATGCTGTGTACGGACATATAAGCTTCGACCGTTTCGGCAAGAAGCTCGGCGTCTCGTCTTATGTCATCTACAATTGCGATATTCGTATGCCTGCCCTCCGTTTGCTTAAGATAATGCAGATACTCCGCCCACGCTTCAGTCAAAGCGGATAGGATATCTGAGCATTATTATAGCATTTTTGAGCTAAGCCAAATACAGCTAACAAATTATTTATATCATTGTTATCCTTACTTAATTTTGCATCTTGTGTCGATTTTTTACATCTTGTGCAGAGATTATTATATCGAGATTTCTTTTGGTGTAAGCTGACAATGCAACATTGGGAGTCGTATATAGCGACTTACGAAAGGATAGGAAGGCATATGAAAAAAAGAATACTCTATATAGGCATGGCAGTAATGCTTGCGGCATCCATGCCGATGGCTGCATTTGCAGACGAGACAGTGACCGGGGGCACTGCGGGGACAACTGCAACAAGCACAACCACAGCAATATCTGACGGAAAAAATCATAGTATAGGCGGTATAAATTATACCGGTACCCGTGCGGCAGTTAATGTCAGCGGAACAGGAACAAGTGTAAACATTGAAGGCGGAATAAATTCTGAAAAAGGCGGCGGTGTTACTGCTTCGGGACATTCTACTTCTGTTGTGGTAAACGGTGATGTTGGAACCAAAGCTGCGGCGGCGGATGCGAAAACTCAATCAAAGATCACGATAAATGGTAATTCCGAAAACAGCGGAGCAAAAGCACCGAATATCAAAGCGAACGGCAACTCTTCGGTAATTGTATCCGGAGACGTGAAAAGTGAAGCAGATACCGGGATACGTGCCTCAGGTAATGCCGATGTAACGGTAGGAGGAAATGTTTCAGGCGGAACCTGTGGAATATATGCAGATGGTAACAAAAATGTCGATAAGGATCTGATAGAGATAAATGTCGGCAAGAATGTGTCGGGAAAGGATCAAGCGGTATATGCTATTAACGGAGCTTCGATAACAATAGGCGGAAATGCAGAGAGTAATAGATTCGGTGTGTATGCTTCCGATAACAGGGCACAACCGGCAGGAACGGATGTGCATGTCAAAGGTGATGTAAATGTAGTTACAACGGAAAAACAGAAAGAAATATACGGTGTAAGAGCTACCGGCGGAGCCAAGGTAAATGTTGACGGAACAGTCAGAATCGATGATGCATTTGTTTCAGGAGGTGCTTCTGTTGTAAAGTCTTCTTATGATTCAATTATAAAAGTCGGGGCAATAGAGACTGATAATGCAGGTATATGGGCTAATTCAGGTACTGTGATAGTAGAAGGAGATGTCGAACACGGAAGAGAGGGCAGAAACTATCAATCTGTGTTTTTACAGGGAAGTAATAGTAAGGTATTTATAGGCGGTGACCTTAAGACAAAAGCGGATCGAAATGTGATCATAAGAATGGAAAATACGACAGGTGACAGTGAGCTTGCAGTAGGAGGAAAGATAGCTAATGAATCCGGACTTAAGATGAATGTCAAAGTCGATAGTGACGGAAATGCTTTAGATCTTCCTGAGATCGTTATCGGAGAAATCACAGACCCGAATAAAATTACTATTATAGATAATCGCGGTAATAGCGTGACTGAAGATACAAGGCAGCAGGTACTCGATAATATTAAGTATATTGTGAACTCTAACCCGGACAGCATAGAAGGTAAGGGAAGCTTCACCATAACAAAGACAGACGGCGGGGCACTTTCAAGAGATAAAGCCGATAAATACGATGTAGCAAAAAGGCAGGAGCAGATACTTGTAAAGGTAGCTGTAAATAACGGCTATGAGCTGGGAGGTTTTAGTGCCGGCAAGAATAACACCTACGTAAGAAATGCGGACGGAAGCTATACCGTAACGGTAGCAGACGGAGGCGGTATTAATATTGAGGCACTAATAAAGGCAATCGAAGCCGATCCGAATCCAATCAAGCCTACATCTTTCGGCGGAAGCAATTCAAGCGGCGGAAGAACTACCGTAACAAACGGAACATGGGCTGGCAGCGGAGCAGCGGCAAACTTCAGGAAGGCAGACGGAAGTCTTGCCAAGAACGAGTGGGCTGATATCAATGTAAACGGCAAGATATATCGTTTCCGATTTGATGAAAACGGTAATCTTAAGACAGGCTGGTACACAGATGAGACCGGTGCAAGATACTACCTGAATGAAGAAACGGGAAGCTATTACGGCGCAATGAGTACTGGCTGGAAGCTTATCAACGGCAACTGGTACTACTTCGTTCCGTATACACTTATCAGAAGCGGAGTAAGCATGAATATGGGAAGTATGCTTGTGAATGGTATGACTCCGGACGGCTTCAAGGTAGATGCCAACGGAATATGGATACAGTGAGGAAAAACATTTTACTGATACATATGATACTATCATAATCGGACACATTAGTCCCTACAGTCATGATCGGGCGACGGCACTCCGCAAGGGGTGTCGTTTGCCGTTTTCCTGAAATCAGTACAACAGGTGCATCTAGTATATTGACTGGCGCAAAAGCTTGAGATGACACACTTATTCATTCGAAAAACGCAGATGTGAAGCACTTATTCATTCGAAAAACGTTCTGATTAAGCGAATATTCGTTCAAAAAAAGCAGATACATTCTTATCATCATAGAGAAATTGTTTACATAAAATGTACAAAAATCAGAAAATAGGAATGTGCATTTTTTCGGCTTGCGGTATGCTATACTTTAATCAAAGCATAAATCATTTCTACAAATCAATTCTTAGAGCTGCAAAGGCAGCCGTCCGAATATTCAGAGTGAGATCCATGCTTTACGTAAAACTACAACTTAATAAAGCATGTAATATTTATATGCGATTATGATCCGCTCGGTTATAATAAGTATATATACACAATGAATACTCATTGTGAGGAGCTTCCGGAACTAAAGTATAGGGACGGAGTGCATACGATATTCTTAAGCACCAAGGG
>CAKRTC010000002.1 GCA_934402055.1 uncultured Lachnospiraceae bacterium
CTCTTATCCTTATCGTGATTGCCTTGATATTCAGAATGCTTGGCGTATTTATTTCCCTGCTTGGTACAAGACTCAGAAACAAGGAACGCCTGTTTGCAATGATGGCTTATACTCCAAAAGCTACGGTTCAGGCAGCAATAGGCGGTATACCGCTTGCTCTCGGATTAAGCTGCGGCGATACGGTTCTTACCGTTGCCGTGCTTGCAATAGTCCTTACCGCGCCTATTGGAGCTTTTGCCATAGATCTCTCTTATAAAAAATTATTAAGTAAATGACAAAGTTTCATAACTATCAGTCTAAAAAGAACCCGGTGCCTTATAAACACCGGATCCTTAAAAATTGACTTATGCCTTCCAGAGACTGTGGAGATTGCAATAAGCGTAGACTGCTTCTACCTCATCGCCTTCACATAATGCGAAGCAGACCTCAGGCTTCTCACCCGGGTGCAGCTCCTTACGCTGGTTGCCCTGTTTGGTATGAATGGATACCCACTCAATATAGTGTTCCGGAAGCATAGGATGCTCAACCGAGCCTACCTTGACCGTGACAACACCATTATCTACAGTCCAGACCGGAACGTGCTTTTCTACAGCCGCATCTGTTGTGCCCGGAATGATCTCTGTCATTGCCTCACCACAACAGACTACCGGTACTCCGCTGTCCTTGACCTTGGCAATTATATTGCCGCAATGTTTGCAAATATAAAACTTCTGCTCCATGATGTGTTCTCCTTTCCTTGATAATCAATAGTTTTCCGCGTGCAACTCAAAATAGCTCTGGGGATGGCTGCAGGCAGGACAGACTTCGGGAGCCTTTTCACCGACAACGATATGTCCGCAGTTGCGGCACTCCCATACCTTGACTTCGCTCTTGGCGAATACCTGAGCCGTCTCAACATTGTGCAGGAGGGCGCGGTAACGCTCCTCATGGTGTTTCTCAATAGCAGCTACAAGACGGAAACGCTCTGCCAACTCATGAAAACCTTCCTCATCCGCAGTCTTGGCAAAGCCGTCGTACATGTCCGTCCACTCGTAGTTCTCACCCTCGGCGGCAGCAAGAAGATTATCTGCAGTCTCACCGATACCGAAGAGTTCCTTGAACCAAAGCTTGGCATGTTCCTTTTCATTATCAGCGGTCTTCAGGAACAACGCCGCAATCTGCTCGTAACCCTCTTTTTTCGCTTTGGATGCAAAATAAGTATACTTGTTTCTTGCCTCTGATTCACCGGCAAAGGCCGCCAGTAGATTTTTTTCTGTTTGTGTGCCTGTGTACTTGCTTTCTTTCATAAACGTTGCTCCTTTCACTATATTTTCTTATTTCTTTGCTGTAACCAAAATCAATGACAGCCGTGATTTCCGCAGCCGTGGCTTCCGCAGCTGTGACCGCCTTCACCGTGCTCGTGGTCATGATGACTGCAGTGAACATCCGGATCATATCCGAGATTGCCTGCAAGCAGTGCATTAACTGCTGTATCGGCATCTCCGCTTACACCGCCATAGAGCTTGATCCCTGCCTCAGCCAAAGCCATCTGAGCGCCTCCGCCTATACCTCCGCATATCAAGGTATCCACTCCGCGCTGCATAAGGAAGCCTGCCAGTGCTCCGTGTCCGCTTCCGTTTGTATCAACTACTTCTTCGCTTACGATCTTGCCGTCCGAAACATCATATATCTTGAACTGCTCCGTGTGTCCGAAATGCTGGAAGATCTGCCCATTTTCATAAGTAACCCCGATTTTCATAATAACATCTCCTTTATACTCGTTATCCGATCCGCTTGTTCCGTCTGTCTGCTTCAGACATTGATTGCAGCAATGCCGCTCCTGTCCGTCACATATACGGTAATTACCTCCTGTAATATGCAGCGGTTTTCCGTAAACAATACACGCAGCCAGCTTACGTCTTGCACTTTCATATATCTCCTGAACCGTCGAACGGGAAATATCCATCTGTGCAGCACATTGCTCATGCGTCCGCTGATCCAGATCCACAAGTCTGATCACCTCATATTCATCCAATGTCAGTCGGATAGCCTCTCTGTCCTCACACCCTTTCGGAAAAAACAGATCTATCTGAGGTTCTCCGCATATCCTGCGGCAGCGTGGTGGTCTTGGCATGTAAATGTCTCCTTATTTTCGGTATATACCGATTATGAGCCTGTATTTAAAAAAAATCAATAGGGTTTTCAATAACTTATTTTATTATGGTAAAATTTAACGGTAACTTAATACTTAAAATCTTATATAATATGTAACTGTTCCAAGCCAAGCGCATTTTTCATGAAAAACTGTGAGTCATGCTTGCATGCACGAGCAGTTTTATGTGAAAATTCATTTGGCTGATATGCCACAGCGACGAAATGCGAAGCATTTTGAAGCTGCTTGGCTATGATTATAATCTTGTAAAAAAGAGGCTTAAGAATAAAGATGAATATCTTGGTTATAGATGCACAAGGCGGAGGAATCGGACGCCAGATAGTTGCCGAGGTCAGAGAAGCATTTCCGCAGGCTTGCGTAACTGCTGTCGGAACCAATGTCATGGCTACCTCAGCCATGTTAAAAGCGGGTGCAAACTACGCCGCAACAGGTGAAAATGCCGTAATGGTCGGATGCCGCAGAGCCGATGTTATCATAGGTCCTATAGGGATAGTTATTGCGGATGCGATGCACGGTGAGATAACTCCTGCCATGGCTCTTGCCGTAGGCCAAAGCAATGCCAGACGTATATTGCTGCCTATGAGCCATTGTGACAATATAGTTGTAGGCGTTTCCAATTTTTCGATCAGCAGTCTGATTTCGGATGTGATTGATGAACTAAATAAAATACCTGAATAAATCTCCATGCTTGACGCCAACTTATTGATAAATTCACTTTAAGGTGCTAAACTGTTTTTGTTTCGCAGGAAGCGGACATATCGGTACAGAAGTACCTGTTAAATTTGATTTTATATTACGGATGTCTTAATTGATGAGACATCTTGATTTCAGGTGATGTATGCCAGGAAGGTATGCGATTTCTCAGAAGGGAAATGGTATACCTTCTTTTTGTATACCTTCACCTTAATGTTTTTTTAGGGAGGTACATTTATTATGGCATGTTTTCTTGTTCCTGCAACAGAAGCAGTTGTAACCACAGTAGCAACAAAGATCATCAGATCCAATGAACACGATAAAGCGGAAACATTTAATATTAAGCTTCCGGACGGCAGCATTGAAGAAGTGACAAAGACTCCTTTTTCTACCAAACTCAGATGGCTCAACAAGATGCTTTGGGGCGGATCTGCTCTCCTTGCATTCGAACATCTGTGGCACGGTGAGGTCGTTCCTTTCTTCCCGTTCCTTACTGCCGTAGAGAGCGGCGAGACCTCCGAGATGCTTGCCGAGATGGGAAGCACCGGAGTGATGATGGCCGTACTTGTTACAGCCACCTGGCTTGTTATGCTTGCGGTTTCCTCAGCAATGGAAAAGAAAGCAATTCACAGCAGTGCGCTTGTAAATGAGGAGGTAAAGGCATGACTCTCTTAACAAGTGTTTTTGCGGCAACCATCTGCACAGTTATCTGGTACAGGAATGCACCTAATTCCAAGCTGAATATCGCTCCTCTTTGCTGGATGTTCTGGGGCGCGTCATTGATGTGGTTTGTAGATGCAATCTTTGAGTACGCCGAACTCGGTGCGGAATACTTCGCTCCGGCTCCTATGGATATGTTAAATGATCTCTACCTCGGACTTTCCGTTGTTGCATTTGCACTTATCATCTGGCTTATCATGCTCCTTGTGAAGGATCCCAAGGGTGTAGTTAAGGCTGCATTATTTAGAGCAAAATAATATTCATGTTCACAACAGCTCCGAATGAACTTCGGAGCCGTTTTTTCTTCTATTAATATTTTTACAACAATGCCAGTGCCGTATTTACAAGAACATTTGCTCCCTTTTATTCAAGAGTTCGCCGTTAGGCGAAGTTTCCTATAAGTTAAAAAAAGAAGGGCCTTGGAGTTCCAAATGAACCCTAGGTCCTTCTTTTTTCTGAGCTATGCTTTTTTCACAGCCCCTTTTTTGTATGCTTTCATTTCAAATTATATCTTTTGACGATCATCTCATATTTGCACAAATATATTCACCTAATCTCTGTAATCCCTTGCTGATTTCTTCTGTCGTCATGTTGCCGAATGACAGTCTCAGACAATTATGACCGCTTCCGTCCACAAAGAAGCCTGCTCCCGGAGTATAGCTCGCCTTAAATTCCTCTACATGAGTGAGCATTTCTGTTGTATCCGGTGCATTCTCCGGAAGTTCTACCCAGAAGAATATACCTCCGTCAGGTCTGTGATATCCGGTTCCCTGCGGCATATATTTTTGCACAGCTTCTACCGCAGCATCAAATTTCTTTCTATATACCTCTATTGCTTTCTTGATATGATCCTCATATAAGCCTCTCTCAAAGTACTCCGCAACGAACATCTGGGTAAGGACAGCTGTATGCGAATTTGTCGCTGTTTTAATATCAAAAATATGATCAATTATCTCACTAGCCGCATATACATATCCTACACGCACTCCGGGTGCAAAGCACTTGGAAAAGCTGTCTGCAAAGATAACATTTCCGGCCTTATCCATTGACTTGATTGACGGAAGCTGTTCTTTATTCTGACGAAGCTCAACATACGGATCATCCTCGAGGATTATTATATCCGTATGCTGTGAGGCAAAATCCGCAATTGCCTGTCTCCTCTCAAGGCTGGTCGTTGCACCTGTCGGATTCTGGAATGATGGTATTATATAAATCATCTTTGGCTTATACTGATCATATTTAGCCTTAAGATCCTCGATAATCATTCCGTTCTCATCACACTTTACTCCGATACACTTTGCTTCAAACATTTCAAAGACCTGAATAGCCTGCATGAATGTGGGAGCTTCGACTAGTACAACATCTCCTTTATCAATGAAAAGCTGGCATACCATATTCAGAGTCTCCAGTCCTCCCTGCGTAACAAGCACATCCTCCGGATCTGCATCGTAAACAAAACGCCTTGGAAGCATGTATTTTACAATATCTTTTCTTAATTGAAGAAGACCTTTTGGATTGTTGTATGAAAGTGCCTCTACACCGCGATTATTTCTGTCAAGAAGCTCGTAAGCCATTTCCCTTACCTCTTCTACCGGAAATGTTTCACTTGCAGGGCAGCCAAGTGCAAAATTGGCAATGTCAGGACTTACTACAGAAAGGTACGCATCATGTGTGACTTTGGCGTGAACAGCCATCGCATTAATTCTTTCACTAAACTCAAACATTTTGATCTCCTTAATTCAATACTACGACCATTAATAATTGTTTCAAATAAAAAAGGCTGTTACATCAGAGTTTAATATCTTCAATGTTCCAGCCCCATTACTGTTTATGTTATTATCAATAAATATCTGATTCGATTATGCTTCGCAATTCGTCTACTATCTCACCGAATTCTCTATCATTCTCATCTATAATGATATCCGCATACTGCTCATAGAGCTTTGCTCGTTCATCATAAAGATCCTTAAGTGTATATCCGTCAGGAATCGCAACTCCTCTGTCAACGACATTGCCGATACGCTTCTCCATCTCCTCATATGAAATCCGGAGATAAACAACGGTGGAAATCGCCTTGAGGTGTTCCATAGCCCAATCCTCATAGCAGATCGATCCTCCGGGTGCTATCACGGAGTTCTCTGCCTCCAATGAAGCAGCTATGTCTCCCTCGACCTTAATAAAACCGTCTGTGCCCTGCTCCGCTATTATTTCCTTTAATAGCTTTCCGGTCTGTTCCTGTATAACGATGTCAACATCTATAAAGCTCATACCGAGTCGCTTTGCAAGCAAAACGCCTACAGTTGATTTTCCGCAGGACGGTGCGCCTATCATAGTGATATTTTTCATAATTATAATTCCCTTTATTTAAACGTATCACAGATGATCCCTATGCTTTTATTTTAAAAAGCTGCTCATTTTAAGCCGATCATCTGAAAAAGTATTTATTAAAGGGATTTTACATTATTTTCAGACTAATTTGTTGCCTTTCTTTGCGTTCAATCTTGCCATAGCTCTCGTCATTGCAAGTTTTCCCTGATAATAGCTCTTCTTACTGCTCTGCAGGCTCATTTTTTCCTTAGCTCGCTCGGCTGCGGCACGTGCTCTGTTTTCGTCGACATCCTCCGGTCTCTCAGCCGTATCAACTACAAGCACGGTTCCGTTCGAATCAACTCTTGCATAGCCCTGTCCCGTAACCACAGTATTCCAGCCGTCATCATTTTTATAACGCAGGCTGCCTATATATACGCCGATAACCATAGGCTCATGCTCTGCCTGAATACCGTATTCACCGTCAGCTGCCGGAATCACAAGGCTCTCACAGGGGCCTTCATAAAATATTCCGTCACTGGATACTATCTTCAGATTAAACTTTGTCATGATGCTTCTCCTTAAGCCTCATCTTCCTTGGCGATTTCTTCGGCCTTTTTTATGACATCATCTATGGTTCCCGCATTGAAGAATGCGCTCTCCGGATATTCATCCATCTCACCGGACAATATCTTTTTGAATCCCCTGATGGTCTCCTCCACAGGTACATATACACCTTTGATTCCGGTAAACTGTTCTGCTACCGAGAAAGGCTGTGACAGGAATCTCTGTATCTTACGTGCTCTGTAGACGATAGTCTTATCCTCATCACTAAGCTCATCTATACCAAGTATCGCTATGATATCCTGAAGCTCCTGATATCTCTGCAATACATTCTGTACCTGAGTCGCGATATTATAATGCTCTTCTCCGACTATCTCGGCATCAAGTATTCTTGATGAAGACTCAAGAGGATCAACTGCCGGATAGATTCCGAGTCCCACTATCTTACGTGACAATACAGTAGTTGCATCAAGATGTGCGAAGGTAGTGGCCGGTGCAGGATCGGTAAGATCATCTGCCGGTACATAAACTGCCTGCACACTTGTTATTGCTCCGTCAGATGTTGATGTGATACGTTCCTGAACTCCGCCCAATTCATTTGCAAGAGTCGGCTGATAACCTACTGCGGATGGCATACGTCCGAGCATAGCTGAGACCTCTGATCCTGCCTGCACGAATCTGTATATATTATCGATAAAGAGCAGCACGTCTTTCTGTTCTCTGTCTCTGAAGTACTCAGCCATAGTAAGTCCGGTCTCGGCAACTCTCATACGTGCTCCCGGAACCTCGTTCATCTGTCCGAAAACAAGTGCGGTCTTATCCAGTACTCCGGATTCGCTCATTTCTCTGTAGAGGTCATTACCCTCTCTTGAACGCTCTCCTACACCTGTAAATATGGAGTATCCGCCGTGCTCTGTAGCAACATTATGTATAAGCTCCTGTATAAGCACGGTCTTGCCTACTCCGGCACCTCCGAAGAGACCGATCTTACCGCCTCTTGAATACGGAGCAAGCAGATCTATTACTTTGATGCCTGTCTCAAGCATCTCTGCCGACGGAAGCTGTTTTTCAAAATCAGGTGCCTTTCTGTGTATCGGCCATCTTTCCTCCGCCTTAGGCTGTTCCTTACCGTCTATAGCCTGTCCGAGTACATTAAACATCCTGCCGAGTACCTTTTCTCCTACAGGCGTTGTGATTCCGGATCCTGTAGCCATTACCGACATGTTTTTTGCAAGGCCCTCACTCGGATCCATCATAATGCAGCGTACATCCGTTGCATCAAGCTGCTGAGAAACCTCCATGGTACGAATCACCCCGTCAGGATCTACAGTCAAAGCCTCATTGATCTTAGGCAAATGTGAACCGTGATCAAATCTCACGTCTACAACAGGACCCATTATCCTTATGATCTTTCCGATATTTTTATCATTTCTCTCTTCCATTGTCATCACATCCGATTCTTATTTCTTAAAGCCGTCGTTCCCGCTATGATCTCGGTAATTTCCTGTGTTATGCTGCCCTGGCGTTTGCGGTTGTAATCAAGCTCAAGTGTCTGCAGCATCTTATCGGCATTTTCGGTTGCCGAGTTCATTGCCGACATTCTGTCGTTAAGCTCTGCACAATAGCTCTCCGTAAGTGCGGTAAATATAACTCCCTGCATGGTAAGCGGTGCCACCAGTGTAAACACAGAGGCCTCATTCGGAAAAAATGCTTTCTCTCTGTATACTCCGTCACTCTTTTTATCAAAGGCTTCTCGTGAAAGCGGCAGGATCTTCATCTTGACAGCTTCCGACTCCAGGGAGTTCTTCATTCGCGTATAGATAACATAAATTTCGCCAACATCTCCGTGATTATACTCATCAAGAAGATCCGAGGTGATATATCTTGCCCTCTGCAGATTCGGATTCTGTGTTGAATATTTGAATTCTTCATTCACAAAGGCCTTAGTCCTTGCAAAATGATGCAGTCCTACCTGTCCCATTACAAAAAGCTCTGCATCCGGATACTCTTTAAGCTCTGCCTCGACTTTTTTTATAACATTAAGATTATAGGCTCCTGCAAGACCCTTGTCCGCGGTGATGACCAGATAAGCTCTTCTCTTATGTTTTTTTCTGTCAAAGCCTTCACATTCGCATGTATCCGAATCCGATAAACTCTCCAGATATTTGTGTTCAAGACTCGGAGAGGTTGCAAGGATATCTCCTATAGTCGAGTAAATGGCATCATAATAAAACTGCACCTTATGCATGCTGTCCTTGGCTTTTCTTATCTTCGAGGAAGAAATAAGGTACATGGCATTGGTGACCTTCTTGGTCTCCCTGATGCTGTTCATTCGATCAAGTATTTCCCTTGTCTCCGACATATCCCTTCACCTTCTTGTACTCTGTGAGTGCATTCAATATGATATTTTTATTATCGTCACTTAAGAGTCTGCTCTCTGCTATCTCCCTGAGCACTCCGCCGTGTGTGCCCTCCAGATAATTATAGAAGCCCTCTATAAAGGACTTGAATTCCTTCTTCGGAACATCAAGCAGTTTCTTGCTTGTAGCCGCAAGCAGGTATACGACCTGCTTTTCCTGTGATAAAGGATGATACAGAGGCTGCTTAAGCAGTTCCATAAGCTGCTCTCCGTATATGATACGTTTTCTTGTATCCTCATCAAGATCCGAGCTGAACTGTGAGAACGACTGTATCTCCTTATACTGGGCAAGCTCAAGTCTCAGTGTTCCGCTGACCTTCTTGACAGCCTTTGTCTGAGCCGCACCACCTACTCTGGATACCGACAGACCTACATTTACAGCAGGACGGAAGCCCTCATAGAACAAGTCATTCTCAAGGAATATCTGTCCGTCGGTTATTGATATAACATTGGTCGGAATATATGCCGATACATCTCCGGCCTGTGTCTCTATTATCGGAAGTGCGGTTATTGATCCGCCTCCGTGTTCCTTATCCATATGACAGGATCTCTCAAGTAATCTTGAGTGCAGATAGAAAACATCTCCCGGATAAGCCTCTCTTCCGGGTGACCGCTCAAGCAAAAGCGATAATGCTCTGTATGCAACGGCGTGCTTGGACAGATCGTCATATACTATCAGTACATCCTTGCCCTTATCCATAAAATATTCCGCAATCGCAGTTCCCGAATAAGGTGCCAGATACTGCATTGCGGCACCGTCACTGGCAGTTGCCGCAACGACAACCGTATAATCCATAGCACCGTGTTTCTTGAAATTATCTACTATCTGTGCAACCGTAGAAGCCTTCTGCCCTATGGCAACATATACACAGATAACATTCTTGCCCTTCTGATTAATGATAGTGTCTACGGCAATGGCAGTCTTGCCTGTCTGTCTGTCTCCTATGATAAGCTCTCGCTGACCTCTTCCTATAGGTATCATGGAATCAATAGACATGATACCTGTCTCGAGCGGAACATTGACAGGCTCTCTCTCCATTACTCCGGCAGCCTTACGTTCTATCATGTACCAGGAATCTACAGGTATCTCTCCTGCTCCGTCTATGGGCGCTCCGAGTGCATCTGTGACACGGCCCAGCATAAAATCGCTGACGCCTATGCCTGCACGCTTCTTGGTTCGTACTACTCTGTCTCCGACGCTTAAGCTGTCGCAATCTCCCAGTACCACACAAAGAACACGATGCTCGTCTATGCTCTGTACAAGACCCTTAACTCCGTTTTCAAAGAGCACGATCTCTCCGTACATAACATTGTTTATGCCCTCAACCGTAACTATGCCGTCATGAAGATTGATGATGGCTCCGCCCTCTTCGACGGACATCTCATCTTCAAAGCCTTCTATATCACTCTTGAGTATAGATATGAGATTCTCGGTACCTTTTTCATACTTAAGATTTTTCTCAAGGCGTCCGAATGCACTCTTGACCGAGTTGTCGTATATATTGTCACCTACACGAAGTATATATCCTCCGAGCAGTTCACTGTCTTCTTTTTCCTCAAGCACAACATCAGTCGCATGATAGCTGTCCATCAGCATGCGCTTAAGTTCTTCTATCCTGGTTTCATCCGGTCTTACAGCATAAGTAAGACTTGCCTTAAGTATCCTGTTTTCTTCAAAAAATTTATCTGCAAAATTACGCGTCATGTCTAATACTTGCCTCTCTCAATACATCATTGAACAGGCTCTGTTCCTCGGCTTCGTTTCTGTTGACCTTAGCCAGTTTTTTTGCTGCGGCAAGTGCGAGTTCAGCGATCTGGCCCTTTGATTCATTCATAAGCAATTCAGCCTCTCGCTTTGCCCTTAGTCTTGAGTCTGTCAGTATTCTGTCGGCTTCCTCTTTTGCTTCGTTTATTATCCTTGCATTTTCAAGCTTGGCATCCTCTATTATCTTGTCGGCATGAGCCTGTGCAAGTGAATTTGAACTCTGAAGCACCTTGTCTGCTTCGTTAAGATGCTCCTTGGCAGTCTTTTCCATACTGTCTGCCTGATTCATCTGCTCAGAGAGTATCTTCTGTCTCTGATTGATAATATTTGTCACAGGCTTAAATAAAAAGACCCTGAGAAGTATAAACAGCACTATTAAATTGACGAATGTCCATACGATATTCATATTTAATGTAAGCATGTCTCTGCCTCCTTTTATATCTGTTTAGTACAAGATTTTCAGATTTCACTCTGCCGGTATTTAAACCGGGTCTGTATTATTCCTTTGTGGTCTCCGTATCAAATTACTGTCCGAGGAAAAGTATGATCAGAATACCTATAACAAGTCCGTATACGGCTGTTGCCTCGGCAAGTGCACATCCGAGCAGCAAAGCCTTGGTTATCTTGCCGTCTGCTTCAGGCTGTCTTGCTATGGCATCTACTGCCTTTGATGTTGCGATACCTATACCGATTCCGGCTCCGATACCTGTAAGAACTGCTATTCCTGCTCCGATTGCTATTAATGTTGACATGATTTTTTTCTCCTCTGATTATTATTTACTTATTCCTTATTCCATCGCTTCCTTCATAAAAAGCGAGGTCAAAAATACAAATACATATGCCTGGATCAAACCGTCGAATATATCGAAATACATACTGAACGGTACAGGCAGGATTGCCGGAACCACCAGCTTGATCAGTTCCATTACTACAAATGCACCTACGACGTTTCCGAATAATCGCATACATAGTGACAAGGGCTTGATAAACAGCTCAAGCACGTTAAGCGGTGCTATGATAGGCATCGGCTCCGCAAAGCTGTGTACAAATCCCTTTGAACCTTTTACCTTCAGGCACGAGTATTCAATGAGTATTATGCTCATCACTGCGAGACCGGCTGTAACATTCAGATCCTTGGTAGGAGGCTTAAGTCCTATCAATCCTGTCATATTTGCACATCCTATGTAAAGTATGACTGTGCAAAGCCAGGGAATGTAGCATTTTCCTCGTTCTCCGAGTATGTCACCGAAGAAATCATATAACCATCCTATACCGCTCTCCAGTAAAAGCTGCCGTTTGCCTGGATTATTCAGTTTCAAATTTCTTGTCAGGATAATCGAAGCTAAGACTAACAGTGCCATGATCAGCCATGTCACTGCCACAGACTCAGGAATGTCGATACCTCCCAGGATCGGGATGGTGAATGCTGTCTCGGTCTGAAGTTCCGCCATGAGTTTTTCTTTCACTTTAGATCACTTCCTTCTGTTTGCTTTCATAATTGCTTTTAATGCAGATTATTAATTTCCTTAATGTTTATCACTTTAAACATAAAGGTCTTCAATAGTCCATTTATTCTACTCCTTCCGTACTGTTTTGTTTAGTTAAGAAATCGTTCGGATTTGTACTAAATCAATACATTTTTCGTACAAAAAAACCCACTGCTTTAAGCCTTAACAGCTACTTCGTTTTCCTTACGAATGCGCATTATAATCATCTTGGTAGCATATTGTAAATATATAATATGTATATTAGGTATTCGTATTTCATATGGTTATTTTTCTGTACAAGCACTTTTATCGGATTTTATGTATTTTTTCTCATACATTCTAAAATCCCTTATTTTTCCGTACTTTTGGGATGCATTTTTTTTCGTGCGCTGTTTTTGTGCCTCATATTGATTATCTTTATCGCCCCTTTAAATATTTTTTATGAATTAACTTATCGATTAAATACGGATTGCTTCGTACTCCGTACTCTCGCAATCCTACGTAAATTCGCACCCGCTTCTTTCGACTACACTCCGGCTTTAATCGATAAGAAAAGGAGCTGTGAATAAACTTTCGTTTTTCACATGCTCCCTTGTCTGTTAAGATATTCTGTTAATTTGATGCAGCTGTCCTGTTAAAATCTGACTCTGTACATATTTGTTGCCGTAATGATGTAGATCGAACTGTCGCTTCCGCCTCCGACTATGCCTGTAACCTCGCCTTCGGCAAAAGAGAAATCTCCTCTGAGTACACCGTTCTTGCCGTATGCTCTGATCTCATTATCACCGAGCAGCATTACCGTATTATTGCTCACACAGATATCTCTGTACTTATAATCAAGTTCGGCTTCTCCTGTCTTGTTGCCCTTAAGGTCATAGATGATCAGCTTGTCCGCGGTATCACTGCTCTCTGAGCTTGTAATTACCGCTTCTATGCTGTCCGAGCATACTACGGATTCTATTTTATCCTCAAAGCTCTCGGTCTTAAGTATCTCCGGGCTGTTTAAAACCTCTGTCGAAAAGAAAACAACTCCTCCGTCATAAAATGCCTGACTGAACTCATTGGATGAAAAATTGACAAAACCTGCCAAATGTCCGGCAAATTCTTCACTGAAGCCGCCTACAACTCGTCTCGCATCCTCATTCTGGCCTATGGATCCGAAGTTACGGAACACGACATTATTGACCAGTCTTCCGTTATCAATACTGAGATATGAGCTTATAAGCTCCGTTCCGTCCGGCGATACATCTATGTCAAACGGATATCCGTCACCGCCTATTACCGATTTAACAGACAGATCTATGGCGCTTCCGTCTGATTTGAAGGCAGATATATACTCTGCCACACTGTCATTAAGCACGGCATAGACAACACCGTTATCTGCTGCCCTCAGCATAGATATAGGAAGCAGTGTATGTGAACTTCCTGTCATGGTTGTATTATCGAAAATGTAGAGATCGGTACCTCCCCTGTCTCCTATAACAGCATACTTATCACAGGTATCGATAACAGGTGAATTAAGCTGATAGCTTCTCTCCCATACAACATTGCCCTTAGAATCGATAAATTCGGCTCCGTCCTTGGTATACTTGATTATACCACCTGCAAAGCTCACATAGTCCCTGAAGGTCTCGACAGTCTGTTCATCTCCCTCGGTGCTTCGCTCCCAGCTGACGGTATATCCCGTACTTAGACTCATATTTCTTGACCAGTAAACACCGAAGATCAGTCCGATAACAACGATCAATCCGACAATAAACACTACAGGGGAAGGATGCCCGGCATCCTTCCCCACATTGTTGTTTGATATTATATTCTTGCGAAGTCTCTCTTTATCGGCTTCGCGGCTCTCGTGATATGTAGCCAATGTCAGTCTTCCTCTGCCACCTTTTCTATCTCAACGGTATATACTCCCACACCGTCTTGTTTCTTGTCGTATCCGTGAGCCTCCTCAAGCATCATGTCCTTGACCTTCATAAGTCTTATCTGCGAACTTCTCTCATTCTCATCAAGCTTCATCTTGATCATCTTGATGTTAGCCTGTGCCTCCGGTATCATGACATGCTCCAGAGCATTAACTCTTCGTCTTGTCTTTTCGATCTCGGCTGCCATAAGCTGACAGGATTTCTCACGTTCGGCTAATTTTAACATATCCGGCAGAATATCGGCAATACTTTTGACCGCATCGTCCAGATCCGATGAGGTAAACGCAAAGCCATATGAATAGATATCACTCGTATCGGAAGTTCTGGTCTTGTAGCTGAATTGCGGTATCTCTACAGACATTACATTCTTGGAGCCAGCCTCAAGATACACCTCCTGTTTAGGTGCCATGAGCGCTACATTCAATGCTTCCGCACACATAGTTGCTCTTGCCAATACGAAATTTGAATTGCAGGCACGTATGCTTTTTTCGACTTCCTCACGAAGTGCTTTGTTTTCCCTTACCGTATCAAGGAACTGCCTCATAAGCTCATCCAGCTTATCCTTAAGCATCTTATAGCCTCTGGTAGCCGTTCTGAGTTTATTCTTCTGGCGTGTCAGCTCCATTCTGGTAGGATTTACCTGTGATTTTGCCATTTAATGCCCTCTTTCGTTATCCTTCGGTATAAGGCTTATAATACTTCTCTATCATCTTATCCTTGATACGTTTAAGCTCCGACTTAGGAAGTATTCCGAGAAGCTTCCAGCCGAGATCCAGAGTCTCCTCTATATCTCTGTCTGTATTATAGCCCTGTGATACATACTGACGCTCGAACTCATCCGAGAACTTTGCATACAGCTTATCCATATCCGAGAGAGCTGCCTCACCCAGGATGACCATAAGCTCCTTGGCCTGCTTTCCTCTCGAATACGCTGCAAAAAGCTGATTCATGGTGCTTGAGTGATCCTCTCTGGTCTTGCCTTCGCCTACACCCTTATCCTTAAGTCTCGACAGTGACGGAAGTACATCTATAGGAGGCTGTATGCCTCTTCTGTAGAGATCACGTCCGAGCATGATCTGTCCCTCTGTTATATATCCCGTAAGATCAGGGATAGGATGGGTCTTATCATCCTCAGGCATGGTAAGTATAGGTATCATGGTTATAGAGCCCGGCTTACCTATCTGACGTCCGGCTCTTTCATAAAGTCCGGCAAGGTCTGTATACATATATCCCGGATATCCTCTTCGTCCCGGAACCTCCTTACGTGCCGCCGAAATCTCACGAAGCGAGTCCGCATAGTTTGTGATATCCGTAAGGATAACCAGTACATGCATGCCCTTTTCGAAAGCAAGATACTCTGCTGCCGTAAGTGCCATACGCGGGGTAGAGATACGCTCTACAGCCGGGTCATTTGCAAGATTAAGGAACATTACAGCTCTGTCTATAGCTCCTGTTTCCTTAAAGGAATTCATGAAGAAGCTTGCTTCCTCGAAGGTGATGCCCATTGCTGCAAATACTACTGCGAAAGGCTCATCTGTACCTCTTACCTTGGCCTGACGTGCTATCTGTGCCGCAAGATTGGCATGAGGAAGTCCCGAGCATGAGAAAATAGGAAGCTTCTGTCCTCTTACCAGAGTATTGAGTCCGTCAATGGCGGATACTCCTGTCTGAATGAACTCCGATGGGTATGCTCTTGCCGCCGGATTGATAGGGCAGCCGTTGATATCCATTCTTGCCTCGGGAATGATCTCCGGACCGTCATCTATGGCTCTGCCCATTCCGTCAAACATACGTCCGAGCATATCCTCGGATACTCCGAGTGTAAGGCTCTTTCCGAAGAAACGAACCTTGGACGACTCAAGGTTTATACCCGTGGATGCCTCAAACAGCTGAACAAGTGCATTGCCTTCATCTATCTCAAGCACCTTGCAGCGGCGCTTTGTACCGTCGGCAAGCTCTATCTCTCCGAGTTCGTCATACTTGACATTTTCAACGCCCTTTACAAGCATCAGAGGTCCTGTTACCTCTTGAATGGTTCTATACTCTCTCGGCATATCAGAAAGCCTCCTTTCCGGCTACTGCAGCCGCACATTCCGATTTAAGCTCGGCTATGATCTTATCATACTCTCCGGCTATATCCTTCTCGGCAACATACTTGAATCTTCCGATTGCCTCTCGGCATTCGATACCGATAAGATCTGTTACCTTTGCACCCTGCTTAAGAGCAGCACCGGCCTCATCATAATAAGCAAGTATCAGCTGCATCATCATATGCTGCTTCTCCGGTGAGGTATAGGTGTCAACATCATCAAAGGCATTCTGATGCAGGTAGTCTTCTCGTATGGAACGTGCTGCCTCAAGCTTAAGTCTGTCCGAAGGCGACAATGCATCTATACCTACAAGGTTTACTATCTCCTCAAGCTCCGACTCATCCTGCAAAAGTCCCATGAGTCTGCCTCTGAGTTCTCCCCAGTCCGAAGCTACATTCTTATTGAAATACGGCTCCATGGTATCCATGTACAGGCTGTATGAAGTCAGCCAGTTGATAGCCGGGAAATGTCTCTTGTAGGCAAGCTGTGCATCAAGTGACCAGAATACCTTAACTATACGAAGCGTAGCCTGGGTTACAGGCTCGGAGATATCTCCGCCGGCAGGTGATACCGCACCGATTACCGAAAGTGCGCCCTCTCTGCCTTCGGAACCGAGTGCTATAACTCTTCCGGCTCTCTCATAGAACTCGGCAAGTCTTGAACCCAGATATGCAGGATAGCCTTCCTCACCAGGCATTTCCTCAAGTCGTCCGGACATCTCTCTCAGTGCCTCGGCCCATCTTGATGTCGAATCCGCCATAAGTGCTACCGAATAGCCCATATCTCGGAAATACTCTGCTATGGTAATTCCCGTATAAATAGATGCTTCTCGTGCCGCAACCGGCATATCTGAGGTATTGGCGATAAGAACGGTTCTCTCCATAAGAGACTTGCCTGTACGCGGATCCTTAAGTTCAGGGAACTCGTTCAGAACATCGGTCATCTCATTGCCGCGCTCTCCGCATCCTATATATACGACTATCTGTGCATCCGCCCATTTTGCAAGCTGATGCTGTACGACCGTCTTGCCTGAACCGAAAGGTCCCGGTACTGCCGCAACACCGCCCTTTGCTATCGGGAACAAGGTATCTATAACACGCTGACCCGATATAAGCGGCATATCCGGACTGAGCTTGGTCTTGTAAGGTCTGCCGGTTCTTACAGGCCACTTCTGCATAAGCTGAACCTTGATCTCGCCCTTTGCGGTCTCGATACTTGCAATATCCTCAACTACAGTGTAATCACCTTCATTGATCTCCTTGATGGTTCCCTCGGCTCCCTTAGGTACCATTATCTTATGAAGTACGATATCCGTCTCCTGAACCGTACCTATAACATCTCCGTATACCACCTTATCTCCCGGCTTTGCAGTAGGGGTAAAGTGCCACTTCTTGTCTCTGTCGAGCGAAGGAACAGTCACTCCTCTCTGCAGGAGATTGGAACCCGTTACCTCCTTGATCTTCTCAAGCGGTCTCTGAATTCCGTCGTATATACTGCTTATGATACCCGGGCCCAGCTCTACCGACATAGGGATACCTGTTGACTCTACCGGCTCTCCCGGTCCGAGTCCCGAGGTCTCCTCATATACCTGAATAGAAGCTTCATCCCCGTGGATCTCAATTATCTCACCTGTAAGGTTTTTGTCGGAAACACGGCACACATCACGGATGCTTGCATCACGCATTCCTTTTGCAATAACCAGAGGTCCGGCTACTTTTTTTATTACACCTTTGCTCATGTTTATATCTTACCTTTCACTACTCAAATCAGTACTGTAATTATCCTTGTTATCCGTAATATCAGTCTCCGCCGAATATGATATCCGAACCTACCGCACGTTCCACCGACTGCTTGACAGCCTTCATACCGTTGCCGGTATTTCCGAATACTCCCGGTATCTGAATGATTGCCGGAAGCGGTCTCTCCGAATAATATTCGATCTCACGCTCAAGTCTTGCCGCAAGCTCCTCGGTAATATAGATCACCGCATAATCTCCGCCCTCTGCAAGACTCTTAAGCTTGGCCGCAGCCGCCTTGGTCTCCGTGATAGGGAAGGGCTCAAGTCCCACTGCCGCGAAACCGTATATACTGTCACGATCGCCCATTACCGCAATCTTATACATAAGTATCACGCACCCTTTCCCTTATTGCACTGTCGGAGAATCCGTTCTGCTTTCCGAACAATATTACTCCTACTGATTTAATCTCGATAAGTCTGGCAATGATATATGCCGCTATCGGTCCCGCTCCGAATGCATCGTAATGCATCTTCTGCATCCTGTCGATTATCATATTATCGCACCAGCGCTCGAAGGCTGCCGTTGATTTCTTAAGCGCATCCACGCCTCCGGCGAAATCTGTATTTGCAAGAAAACTGTAGATGGCATCATCACCCGAAAGTGATGCATTTATAAGTGCGCTCTCCGATAATATACCGCTGTCTGCCATTGCCAACTCAAGGAACTCTCTGCCCTTGCCTGTATGATGTGCTCTTACCGCGATCTTGATATCCGATGCGGCAACCTCAAGCTCGGAGAATTCCTGTATAAAGGCATCTCCGCTCTCTCTTCCTGCCTGTCTTATCGCATCCAGACTCGCCTTGTCAGACATCACATCACAGATCTGACCGTCGCCCGTCTTAAGAAATACCTCATGAGCCTTCTCGGCCACTTCCGCCATCTCTGCCGGCAGTAGCTTGTAATTTCTGCCTCTTATAGCTGCTCTTACGGTTTCCGACGGAACGCTTCCGAGCTCCGAATAAATACCCGGATAGTCATGATCAAGCTTGGATTCTTTTATCGCCGCCTTGATATTGCAGTAATCCTTACGATATCTGAACACATTGAACACATTCAGATCGGGAACCAGTTCGTCGATATATTCCCACATCTTGTCGGTCTCGGTATTAAGCATATCCTCATAGCTCTCGCCTTCCTCTCCGCTTCCCCAGCCTCTGTCACGCAGCTGCCTTGCGGCATCCTCTGCGGTCTTGGCTGATATAAGCTGATCAAGAAAGTTCTTATCAAGCAGCTTGAGCTCGGCATTTCTGAGTCGTGCAACAGCATAAGCATAGCTTTTATCGAGGTATGTATTTGTCATAATGACCTCCTGCTGCTACTCAAAACAATATGTCCTTCACCTTATCCAACAGATCATCCATATTCTGCTCCATAAGAGCTTCTATGGTACAGTTATCTTCCGCACCGCCGTAATTGAGAATGAATCCGTCCTTAATATCTGCCGGTTTATCCGATATCATAAGCTTTGCGCCGTTTTGTTCGGCAATTTTCTTAAGCTTATCAAAGGTATCGTTTCCGAGTCTCTTTAAGTCCCTGTCACTCAGCATCAGCACCGCGTTTCTTGACGACTTATGCTTCTCGAAGAGCTTAATGATAAAGTCTGCGTATTCGGCATCCGAAAGGTTTGCCAAACGATCCTTGGCCGTTTCTATAACCTCTGTCATCATGTCCTGCTTTCCACGCAGCATTATCTGCTTCATTCGAAGCTCGGCGGATGTCTCTCCCTTTTCCTTTGTGCCGGCTACAAGTGTATCCGTCTTTTTATTTATACGCTCACATTCCTCGGCTGTCTTTTTAGCCGAATCTAAGATGATTTCATCCGCTTTTTTTTGTGCCTCGTCGAGTATCCCCTTGGCTTTGGCAGCGGATTCATCCGCAATGCGGGCGATTATGTTATCAAGTCCGCTCATCTTTATCCGATCCTCTCTTAGTTAGTCCCGTAATTATTCATATCTCCTGTCTTATAGACTTTAGATACCTGACGGAATACCGAAGATAGCAAGGATGGAAACAAGAAGTGCAAGAATAGCATATGTCTCGACCATTGCAGGGAAGATCATAGCCTTACCGAACTGATCCTGTCTCTTTGCAACGAGACCTATAGCAGAGCTTGAACACTGTCCCTGTGAGATACCTGACAGGAATCCTCCGATTGCCATCGGCATGCATGCTGCAAAATATACAAGTCCCTGTGCCGTTGAAGGAATATTGCCTCCGAGTATGCCTACCTGGCTGAGTACTATGAACGCAACAAGCAGTCCGTAAATACCCTGAGTACCGGGAAGGAGCTGAAGGATAAGCACTTTAGAGAAAAGTGACGGTTCCTGTGTTACGACACCTGCTGCCGAACGACCTGCGATACCTACACCGATAGCCGATCCCGCACCTGCAAAACCTGCTGCAAGTCCCGCACCGAGTACTGCTAAAAATAATCCTAAATTCTCCATTACTTAATTTCCTCCTTAACGGTGTAATATTTTGTGTTTTCGGTGAAAGGTGTAAACTCTCTTCCGCCGCCGTCATAGAATTTGCCGAAGAATTCTACGAACTGTAATCTGTTTGTATGAACATAAGCTCCAAGTACATTTATGAAAAGGTTCATGGTATTGCCTATCACAAATATTACTATGAAGAATATGACTCCGAATACCGAATTGCCTGCCATAGTGCCGAGCTGATTGAATACCTGAGCTATACAGCCTGTCGCAAGTCCGAGTGCAAGCAGTCTCGAATACGAAAGTATATCCGAAAGCCAGCTTGTTATTCCGTATGCCCCGTACAGACCAAGCAGGAAGCGGACTATAGGATTCTTGGCATCTCTGCCGCCTGTAAGGATAACGCCTACGGCTCCGAGTATTGCCACCGTGCCCGCCGCTTTTCCTATTGCAGGACTCAGTATAAACTTGAGACTGAGCATGTCGGTTATCATCTGTACCGACAGTGCATATACTATCGCTCCTCCGACAAACATCAGCCAGAATCCCACATCATATACTGCGCTCTTATAATCCTTAGCCTTTATCAGCTGATAGAGCTTTATGAACATGCCTGTAAACAAGTGGATGATACCTATCAGAAATGCAAACGAGAGCAGTCTTATCGGCTCGTTCATTGAGTTAAACCAAAGTGGTCTGAATGCAATATCGGGTCTGTTAAAGAATTTCGTTGCAACAACATTTACAGCATCTCCGAAGAAGCTTCCGAACATAAATCCCCAGAATGTCGTCGATATGCCTGAGAAAAACATAAGCTTTACGAGTTTCTCGGTCTGAGGCTTCATATTCTTGACCTTGAGGAGCACATATCCGCAGGCAAGCACAAGTATGAGACCGTATCCGGCATCGGAAAGCATAAGTCCGAACAATATATAATAGAAACACGCAATTATCTTTGATGGATCTATATCCGTCTTGCACGGAAGTGAGTAGCTCTCAACCACACTTTCCATAGGTCCGCTGAAGAAACCGTTTTTAAGTACTACCGGAGCATCCTCATCCTCTTCGACGTCAGATATCTCAACTATCGTTTCAAGCTGTTCCAGCTTAGCTTTAAGCTGCTCGGCATACGATGCCGGAGTATAGCCGCTTATAAAGAATGCATTCTCCGAAACGTCAAGCCTACCGAGTGCGGTGCACTTATCCGCCTGCATGCGATAGTAGTCTGCCGCAAACTTAAGATCGTCTCTCTTGCTGCCGTATGCAGCAACTTCATCTGCAAGCGCATTTATCTGTGCCTTATGATCTTCTATCTCACGATTGATATCGGCGATCTCTTCGGTCGGTATAAGCTTACCCATGGGTGCCTTTACAAAATTGATACGGCGAAGTGCAGCTTCCGTTCTGTCCGCATCATCCCTGTGGCATATTGCCATAAAGCTTGACATCATCTTGTCGCGATTGAGCGAAACAATGTCAACATCCAAGGGCTCATCACCCTCAGCCTTTTCACTGAGCAGCTCATATATCTTGGCGGCATCAGCATCCTGTGCCACCGATCCGATAAAGACTCGGGTCTTTTCCGTACCTTCAAAATCAAGAGGTATATCTAATGTCTGCCATGCATTAAGAGTATCTATACGTGATAAACACTTGGGTATTGCAGCCTTATGATCGGCAATATGCCTGGCAAGCTCCGAAAGCTTTCCTGCCGTTGCCATATACTCGTCTATATGACCGGCTCTCGCCCCGTATGAGTCCACCTCGATATCCTTTGCTCCCTCAAGCGACTGAAGAAGCCCGGTCTTTTCTGCCGCAAACTCATCAAGTATGCCTATTGCCTGTTCCGCAAGCACAGCCTTCTGATTGTTGTCGGCTCTCTGATCAAGGATATCTATATTCTTAAGTCCCGCATCCTTGTAATCGCCTTGAACTATCTCTACGACTCCTGCCCGCTGAAGCGTATCCAGCACGTCCTGTCTTTCTTCGTTCAGTCCGCATATAAATACACGCTTCATTTTAAGCTTTGACATGCTTTACCCTCCTTTCTGTCCTATATTCTGTTTACAGTTAAAGGATGTGCGTCGGCACATTCTCACGCTGCCCTTGTGAAGTAAAAAGTTAAACTGTCTGTGATCTCAATACAAAACACCCGGATCATGCTTATGTAAATGAATCGATAACAGCTTTGACGGCTTCCTGCTTTTTCTGTTTTGCCGTCTCCTGTAAGGCTTCCTTCTCCACATTGGCTTTGATCTCCGCAGACTTTATAAGTTCTGCCGCCTCGGCCTCCGCAGCCGCAAGCTTGTCATCGGATGCTTTTCGCGCTTTATCGACTTCTGCCCTGTAGCTTGCTTCGGCCCTTGCTTTTGCGTCCGCAATCAACTTCTCGCCTTCGGTCTTTGCATCGGCTATTGCCTCTGCAGCCTCAGTCTCGGCTTTTGTGATCGCATCAATAATTTCTTTTGCCAAGGCTAAACCTCCGTTTCATCATTTTTTAAACTTTAACACAAGTTTAGCACTTTCTTAGGTGATTTTCCATAAACAATTGTCGTTTTGTGTGCACTTTTTGTTCACTTCTTCCTAAACTTGCTTTAAACTCAACAAATTCCAACTTGATTGTTTGTTTTTTAACGATTTATATTTTATAGTATGAACCGCATTTATGAATTTTTCGTGAAGAAAAACAGAAGAAGGCAGCCCGGATTTTTCTTATCCGAACTGCCTTATTATGTATACTCCTGTGATCTACACTGCTTGAACAAGCTTTTACTTTATGTAAACCCAGTCCTTATTCATTTTTTGATAAAAGCTTCTTTCTTTGATTTCTGCAGTCATACTGCTATATATCAAGCCTCAAGCTTTGCTATACCCTTTTTGATACGTGCTACTGTCTCTTCCTTACCGAGTATATCGCAGATCTCAACAACACCGCCCGGTGTTACAAGTCTGCCGGATGCAGCTATACGAACAGGCCACATTACCGTGGCGTTCTTGCAGCCCATCTCCTCTGCCATCTTGGTAAGAAGTTCCTTGATGCTGTCCTCATTCCAATCCGCAACTGCCTCAAGCTTAGGAAGCACTGCCTTAAGTACAGTCAGTGAAAGCTCTGCATTTGTCTTGGACTTCTTGTTTGTATAGTACTCTATATCATACTCCGGAAGCTCATCAAAGAAATCAAGCTTCTCCGGAATGTCCGTAAGCTTCTCGCATCTGTTCTGAAGTATTGCCGCTATCTTTGATACCGAATATGCTTCATTCTTGACAGCCTGTCTGATATAAGGCTCTGCCACCTTTGCAAATGCCTCCGGCTCCATATTTCTGATATAGTGAGCATTGAAATACTTAAGCTTTTCAATATCAAATATTGCCGGTGACTTGGAGATGCCTGCTATATCAAACGCATCCGCAAGCTCCGACAGAGTAAAGAACTCTGTCTCTGCAAGCTCTCCTCTCGGTGACCATCCGAGCAGAGCTACGTAGTTAAGTATGGCATCTGTAAGGAAGCCGTCGTTTCTCAGATCCTCATAAGACGGATCTCCGTGACGCTTGGACATCTTGTGCTGCTGATCACGCATTACCGGTGAGCAGTGTACATACTCCGGTATCTCCCAGCCGAAGCCCTCATAGAGAAGATTATACTTAGGCGCCGATGACAGATACTCACTTCCTCTTACCACATGTGTGATGCCCATGAGATGGTCGTCAACGACATTTGCAAAATTATAGGTAGGAAGTCCGTCTCTCTTAAGCAGTACCTGATCGTCAAGTGAATCGTTAGGTACCGTAATGTCTCCGAATGAAGCATCATGGAAGGTAGTAGTACCTTCATGCGGAATAAGCTGTCTGATTACATATGGCTCAGTCTCGGCACGACGAAGTGCCTCCTCAAGCGGAAGGCTTCTGCACGGGCAGTCCTCTCTCTCGAATTCTCCGCTGTCCTCCTCCGACTCTGTTTTGTCACAGAAGCAATAATACGCATGTCCCTTCTCTACGAGCATCTTGGCATACTTCTTATACATGCCGCGGCGCTCTGTCTGAATGTACGGTCCTACAGGTCCTCCTACATCCGGACCCTCATCATGCTTTAAGCCGCACTCCGCAAGAGTACGGTAGATAACCTCCTCTGCACCCTCAACCTGACGGCTCTGGTCTGTATCCTCTATACGAAGTATAAATACTCCGTCCGAATGCTTTGCAATAAGATATGTATAAAGTGCCGTTCTTAAGTTTCCTACGTGCATATAGCCTGTAGGTGACGGGGCAAATCTTGTACGTACCTGACCGTGCGGGATCTGCGCCTCTGCCTCTTCAAAAAATCTCTCGTCTGTCATTTTATCCTCCGAAATCTATATGTACTGTGATGCTGTATGAGTCAAAAGAAATATTGACATCTATGATGCCCGGACACACCGTGCTTCGCAAACTTTTGCCCCGGCATCACCTTGATCCTATAATCAGAATCTGAATACTATACCTGCAACAGCCGCAAACAAAAGCCACAATGCGGGATGATATTTCTGCAGCTTCTTGACCTGCAGCAAAGCAAATACTATCACGCACAGTATAATGGTCTTTACTATAGGTGAATAGCTTCCGTTATTTTCCACGAAAAGTGATACCTTGCACACACCGAGTACACTTGCTGCTATAATAGCACATACTGCCGGTCTTATGCCTGTAAAAGCACCCTGAACGAACTTATTTTCATTAAAATTATCGAGAAACTTGGCAATAAGACATATAACTATGATACTGGGTATAACAAGTCCGAGTGTAGATACTATTCCTCCGAAAGTACCGAGAGTCTTAAAGCCTGCATAGGTTGCCATATTAAGTCCCAAGGGTCCCGGCGTAGATTCACTGACCGCTATCATATTGGTCAGATCCTGCATGGTATACCAATCGTATTTTTCCGCAAGCTCCATGAGGTAAGGAAGGGTTGCCGGTCCGCCTCCTACGGCAAAAAGGCCTATCTTCATGAATTCAAAAAACATAGTTATCATTGTACTCATGCCTTTTTACCTCCCCTCACAGATACAAACCAGATAATTCCTATTACTGCAGCAATAAGCACTATAACTACAGTAGGGATATTTGTTAACATAGCCAATGCAAAAGCAGCCGCTGCGATCAGCCATGCAAATGCATCGCGCAGGCTCTTCTTTCCGAGTGTATATGCCGTATTAAGCATAAGCGCACACACTACAGCCTTGATGCCCATTATCGCATGCTGTACCCATACATTATCGATTATAGCCTGAAGGCATAATGCAACAAGAGTGATAATGATGATCGAAGGAGTGATCATGCCGAGTGTTGCGACGATACCTCCCATAATACCCTTTTTCTTAAAGCCTACATAAGTAGCGGTATTTACCGCAATGATACCCGGAGTACACTGTCCTATAGCGTATACATCCAGGAGTTCGTCTTCATCAAGCCATCCGTACCTCTGTACTATCTCATACTTAAGCATAGGAAGCTGAGCGAGTCCGCCTCCGAAGGTAAGTCCTCCTACCCTCATAAAAGCCATAAAAAGCTGCCAATAAATCTTCATTTTCTCTCCCCGATTAAAAACTTAACAAAAAATGCACTTTATCTTTATAATCAATCTAAGGTAAAATTGCAAGAAATAGTATGAATCACAGCTTAAAACAATGTATTTTAAGCCGTAACGGAGGACAAGCATGGATCATACGATCTGCCTTATGAACGATTCGTTCCCGCCGCAGATAGACGGAGTTGCGAATACGGTAGTCAATTACGCACAATATATTGAGAAGAATCATGGACATTCCATAGTAGTAACACCCGAATACATATATCCCACTGCTGATGATTTTCCTTTTCCGGTACTCAGATATCCGAGTCTTGATGCAAGATGGTTTATAGGCTATATGGCCGGTATCCCTTTCTCTCCTTCTGTGACCAAGAAACTCAAAGATGATAAAATCGACCTTATTCATTGTCATTGCCCCGCAGCTTCATTGTTCCTTGCAAGACAGCTTCGTGTTCCTCTTAAGGTTCCTGTGGTAATGACCTATCATACCAAATATGATGTCGATCTGCTGAAGGCCTTTAAGACCAAGCTGCTTTCAAACGAAGCTGTGAAACTAATGATCGCCAATATCCGCTCCTGCGACGAGATCTGGACCGTAAGCCGGGGCGCAGGCGAGAATCTGCGTTCGCTGGGATATAAGGGCAAGTACATAGTAATGCCTAACGGAGTGGATCTGCCTAAAGAAAGAGTATCCGATGCTGCCGTATATGAAGAAACACATAGTTACAATCTCCCGGCAGATGTCCCTGTTTTTCTCTTTGTCGGAAGGATGTTCTGGTATAAGGGTCTCAGACTCATACTTGATGCACTTGAGGGGCTGAAATCACAGGGCCAGGATTTCCGCATGGTATTTGTAGGTGACGGTGCCGACTTTGACGAGATAAGAAAATACTCCAACGAGCTCAGACTGGGAGATAAAGTGATCTTTACCGGTTCCATCAAAGACAGAGACCGGATACGTGCCTGGTATTGCAGAGCGGATCTCTTCCTATTTCCTTCAACCTATGACACCAACGGTCTGGTCGTAAGAGAAGCCGCCTCCTGCTCACTTCCTTCCGTACTTGTAAGCGGAAGCTGTGCGGCAGAGGGAGTACAAAATGACAGAAACGGCTTCTTCATATCCGAGACCGCATCCTCTCTTGCCGTAAAATTATATCAACTGTGTCAGAACAAGGATCTTATGCGCCGGGTAGGTGAAAATGCTGCCGAGGAATTGTATATATCCTGGGAGACTGCGGTCGGAATGGCGGCTGAGAGATATGATATAATCACAGATAACTACAAATCGGGAAAATATCCAAAACACAGACGCATCTCCGATGCACTGCTTAAAGGTAACGGAGAACTTATGAACGTGCTCTCACATCTGCCTCTCGGTGAGGAATAGAACCGAATGTGCCTTGGCACATTTCCGCTCCTGATATAGTTATCTGCGACATTTTTCTCATTATTGAGAGTGTGCATACAGCTGAACATTTATTTCATAAAGCACCATAAATAATATATCCGATATAAGCCAAAGACCCGACGTATGAACCGCCGGGTCTTGAATTTTTATGGACAAGCCCTATAGATCGGAACTTGTTCACATTTTTAAAGTTTTATATGAAGTTTTTCAACATCAAAGTTCGTCGGTATCGTAAAGCAAGGTTACAGGACCGTCATTGACAGATGCCACTTTCATATCGGCTCCGAACTCACCGCATTCAACATGAAATCCCAATGCGGCACACTCTGCCTTGAACTTCTCGTACAAAGGAATGGCTGTATCCGGCTTTGCCGCATGCGAAAAGCCCGGTCTGCGGCTGCTTAGATCCGCAAACAGTGTGAACTGCGATATTATAAGCAGCTCTCCTCCTACTGCCTCAAGGCTCAGATTCATCTTGCCGTTTTCATCCTCAAAAACTCTAAGATTACATATCTTATTGGCTAGTCTCACGGCTTCTGCCTCTGTATCATCCGGTCCTACTCCGAGGAGTACCAGATATCCCTTTCCTATCTGCCCCTTTATCTCACCGTCTATGGTCACCGATGCCTCAGACACTCTGGTAACTACCGCCTTCATAAATGTTCCTCCGTAATATAAGTAATGCATGTATTATACAGCCTTGAAGCCGATATTTGATATAGCAAAATCAAACTTTGCCGCATATCTCCCCCCTCCGCAAACACATCTGAGCATTTCGTATATGCGAGTTTATTTTCTCTTAATAATTGACTTAATTGTTTGAATTTATCTTAAGACAAGGTAACAAAACCGTAATCGGGTCTTTATTGATATTAAGAATTGATTTTTGTATTATTTATCATACAAATGTGGCAAATTTGTGGCAAAACATACATCCTACGCAAACGCAGTATCGATGCATGGCCGGCATACAACAAGTATTGCTTATTATGCCGACTGCCTTTGCAATATATCAACGAAAGGAGCATTTTTATGAAGCATGTTAATTTCAGACTTCTGGCTTCGGCTGCGGTCCTGTCGGCGCTGACATCATTTTCGGCATTTGCGGCAACAGCCATTTCTTCCGTCAATTTCACCTTTACGATCGACGGAGAAAATGCCATATCCGACGGTTATAATGAGCCGGCTATAGAGCTCAATTCAAACTACGGCTATGAGATCGATGACTGCAGTGTATCAAGCAGTGATACCGCTCTCATTTCCGGCAAGAATGCTCTCACTTATACGCTGACACTTTCTGCCGAAAGAGGTTATTTCTTCCCTAATGCAAATAATATCTCCGTTACCGGAAACGGCATTACAGAGATCACCAAGAAAACGACCAACAGCCGTGACAACAGTGAGCTTACTATCAAGTTCAAAGCTTACCCCTATTACAGACTTGAAGCCCCTGCTTTTGTAACAGACTTTAACAGCATAAAGGGTGATAAATCCAAGAGTCAGTCCGCAGGCAGAGACTCCACTCTCAGCATTAATAAAAACGGTGCTTCCAAGGTCGAGTATATAATCAGCTATGTCGATCAGGACGGTGAGTACAAGACAAAGAACGGAAGTGTTACAGGTTCCACCATACAGGTAAGCAGCTATAACAAACAATATACCGGCAGCAACCGTTCCAAGCAGTCCTGCTATATCCGCGGAATTGCAATGCGTGCGGCAGGCTCATCCGGTTCCAATCCTCATATCGTTCCGAGTAAATGGGTATATATCTCCGGAGGTACTTCCTCTATAGACACCGAGGAATATTATACCGAATACTCCACCTGGGATGACTATCTTAATAATTCCGGCGGAAGTTCAGGCAGCACAAATGCCCCTGCAACAGGCGGTAATGTAAGTGTATTCGGATGGCAGAACTCTAACGGCAACTGGTACTATTACAACAACGGTACCAAAGTAACCGGATGGGTATATGACGGCAGCAACTGGTATTACTGCAACACAAGAGACGGAGCAATGGTATCCGGATGGCTGCAGGATTCCACAGGCAACTGGTTCTATCTCAATCCGAATCATGACGGAACCTTCGGACGACTTCTGTCGGGATGGCAGCAGGACAACGGCAAGTGGTTCTATCTCAATCCGAATCACGACGGTTCCTTCGGTGCTCTCAGATCCGGATGGCAGGATGTTAACGGCAGCTGGTATTATCTCAATACCAACCATGACGGTTCCTTCGGCGCTGTCATGACAGGATGGATCAACTTAAACGGTGTATATTATTACCTCGATCCGTCAAGCGGCAATCCGAGAGGAGTAATGGTCACCGGTACAAAATACATAGACGGGCGTATCTACTTGTTTGCATCAAGCGGAGCTTTGATCAGATAAAAACAGAATGCCAAAAGAGTATATGAATTTCTCTGATAATTAGGGACACAGATTCAGAGCCTCTGTCGATATCTTAAAGATAAAGACAGAGGCTCTTTTTTGCTTTATAGCTTTTATATGATATTTTTAAAAATTACGACTTATCCTTAAAGGTCAAACCTCATTAAATCATTTTCTACGGTATATAACTACACTCTCCTATGCAAAATATGCGTCACCGTCCTGTATCAAAGTATCATGGAAATGCTGATAAACTGGAATATCGATCCAAGTAATACCCACACATGCCAGATACAATGCATAACGGCATTTTTCTTACCCAGAGCATAAAATATGATACCTACGGTATAACAAATACCGCCTACGGCAAGCCATACTATACAGCTTAACGGCAATATGGCAAGCAGCAGTCTCATGGCAAATACTACCATCCAGCCCATCACTACATAGCTTATCTGACTGAATATCTTAACGAATCTTGAGCTCATATCCCTGAGATTAAGCAATATGCCTATCACTGCCGCTGTCCATTCCGCTGCCAGTATGATACGGCCTATGCTGTAATCCCACAGGCATATCGCACAAAAAGGTGTATAACAGCCTGCGATAAGCAAAAATATAGTTGAATGGTCAAGCACTCTGAAGAGCTGCTTCATACGTCCTGCTTTAAGCTCATGATAAACTCCGCTCATTGTATACAGCAATATCATTGATATCGAATACACAATGACAGATACAAGCTTTGCCGGAGTATAGCTGTCCGCTACCGCCTTGAATGCCCATCCGCTGAAAAATACACTGAGTACTATTCCGGCAAAATGCGAATATGCGTTAAATTTCTCGGTGTACATTATTGATTTTGTATATGTCTGTCTTGCCAGCTCCGGCAGCTTGATGAACTTTAGTATAATGTCATCCGCTGCGCCTGTATGTTTATTTGTATTAATTTCTGCGTACATTTCAACCGCCTCACTTTTATAATGTGAAATACTGCTTACACATATGTTAAGAGTTTTTAGTATTCGCGTCAAGAGTTTTTCAAAAACTTATTAAAAGTTTTCATTCATTCTGTTTGACTTTAATCAAAAACTTTTGTTATACTTGCGGTAATGCATCGGAACAGGAGAGGATTTCCATGAAAAGCAATATAATATCGGATACCGAAAAAACAAAAAACACGGCAGTCTGCCGACTGCCGTATTACACTGATATACCGGATGTAGGTCTCCTGCTCGATCAGACAGCAAGGCTCATAAACGGTTATCTTGAACCTCTTGACGATATAAGCATTACAAATTCAATGATAAGCAATTACGTCAAGCATCAGATAATCGCAAGGCCCGTCAAGAAGCTGTACTATCGTGAACAGATTGCTTCACTTATATTTATTGCCATTGCCAAAACTGTCCTGTCTCTGGAGGACATAAGCAGCCTGCTTGAGATACAGCGAAGAGAATACAGTCCGGAAGCTGCTTACAATATGTTCCGTGAACAGTTTGAAGCTGCACTTTCAGACAAATTCGGTACTATTTCCGGCAGAAACTCTACAGGAAGCGACTTTGAAGGCTCAAAGCTTTCCGATCCGGATTTAAATAAGGATAAAGCATCCGCAGCCTCTTATGAACCGGCATCCCTTACTTCCGGAAATTTCAACACCTATCTGCTTAAGAGTCTGATCAATGCAGTTGTTGCGTGCATATATCTTAAGCTGCTCATCAAACAAGCTTCTGTTGAAAACCCGTGACAAGGATGATCTCTAAAGCATACAGATACAAAATGACTCCTTCATACTTGCAGACACACAAACATTGAAGGAGTCATTTATTTATGATTTACTTTTTCAAGTCAGACAAGCCAGATAAATCACAAGTATGAAGGTCTGAACAAGCGATCAGTAATTATCCAGGAAATGATGTACCTCATTATTCTGCTTATATGCAATGACTGTCGCAAGATTGACATTTTCCACACTCTTAAAGATATTTTTCTCTACGAAAGGATTGGTTTTCTTCATCTCAGCGATAAGATGCTTGATCTCCATTCTCTTAGATGCCGAGCTTCCGTCCGGTCTGCATGACGAGCAGGTATCTGTGAAGCGACACGCACACTGTATAAAATGTAATCCGTTATAATCTCTCCAGTGCATAATATCTTCTTCACGTATCAGATACATCGGTCTTATAAGCTCCATGCCCTCAAAGTTGGTGCTGTGGAGCTTAGGCATCATAGTCTGCACCTGTCCTCCGTAGAGCATGCCCATAAGTATGGTCTCTATAACATCATCAAAATGATGTCCGAGCGCAATCTTATTGCATCCAAGTTCCCTGGCCTTACTGTACAAATGTCCTCTGCGCATCCTTGCACACAAATAGCAGGGTGATTTCTCAACATCATATACGGCATCAAATATATCGGATTCAAATATAGTGACAGGAACTCCGAGCATTGCCGCATTGCGTTCTATGACCATACGGTTAAGCTCACTGTAGCCCGGATCCATAACAAGGAAGCTAAGCTCAAACGGGAACTTGTTATGTCGCTTCAGTTCCTGAAAGAGCTTCGCCATGAGCATTGAATCCTTGCCTCCCGATATACATACCGCGATATGATCCCCTTCCTGTATGAGATCATAAGTATTGATAGCCTTGGCAAAGGGTGTGAAGAGCTTCTTGTGAAATTTCTTCCTGATGCTCAGTTCGACCTCCGACTGCTTTTTCTCGTCCTGCTCCTGCAAGGATGAGGTAAGCCATGCGCTGTAGCCGCCGTCAAGCTCGGCACAATCATATCCGCAGCTTCTTAATACCTCTGCAATATCTCCGCTCTGAGTTCCCTTCATGCAATAAAGCACATATGAGCGCTCCTTATCAAGGCTTCCTTCAAGCGCCTGTTCTGCAATATCCGGCATACTCAATGAACCGGGTATTGAACCATATTCATGCGAAACATAGTCTCTGATATCTGCAAGCACATATTCCGAAGGATGCATGTCTGCCAGTTCATCTATACTTATCCTGTTTTTAGCTATCATATATTATTCCCGATATCCTCTTTCTCGTCTTTTACCAAGCAACAAGCTCTTTTTCTTATGGTATCTGAAGTTTATAACTATCACGCTTACTTATTGCTTATATGTAACTTATTATTGTAATGCACACAATATATCATGCAGTCTTCCGCACTCAAGCTGTCCCGGTGCAGATGCTGCTCCTACAGTTCCGAAGCTCAGACATGAACCGGTCAATGCCCCGCTTATACGGCTCAATGCACCCAGGCTGCTCATCGACATGCTTATGACAGGTGTATCGTCATGCTGTTCCTTCATGATGAGTGTTGCATCCATAAGCTTAAGCACATCCCTCTCACACTCGGGCATGGCAGCAAACTTAACTATATCTGCCCCGGTCTGCTGCATCTTGCAAAGCGTATCGACTATCTCAGAGGTTTCCGGGGTATAGTCTCGGATATGCTTTGAAACAATAGTTTTCAGTCCTAAAGCATGGATATAAGTGTTGAGCTCTTTTACAAGTTCATCGCCCCTGCTGAACTCTATATCTATGATATCTGCCAGCTGCATATCCGCCGCGAGACAGTTTATCAATGAATACGCTCCATCCGATATATCGAAATCCTCCATATCACGACTTGTTCTGATCGTAAATATAACAGTCTTGTCCGGAAATACATTCCTTATCAACTCTGAGGCCTCTTTAAGCTCACTCTTAAAGCTCTCCGGTATATCATTTACAGACATATCCGCAGACTCAAGTGTCTGTGCCTTTTTGTCAGACTCTCTTACGGTTTCGGAATAATTCACGGAGCCAAGTTTGCCGCACAGAGCTGTCAAGGCGTCAAATTTATCCGCACGCCACTCTATCACATCAAATTCCGCATCCCGCATAGCCTTAAGCGAATGTTCTATCCCGGCAATATCCTTGTCTGTGATCGGCACACATATCTTAGGTATTCCTTTTCCCAAAACCGTATTTTTAAGCTTAACAGCGCTCATTATCTACCTCTTCCCTTACCCTTTCTCTGCCGTCGAAGCAGCTTAAAAACATCAACTCCCCGGTCAAGCTCGAAACAGGCACATTTGTATGCTATTATAAAGGCAATAGGATTTATTTTGTAGGTTTTTATTATGTTCAAAGAATCAAGCGATATTTCAATCAATACCAAGCTTCCGGACGGTCTGAGTCTGATATACGGCGATAATAATGCGCTTACTCTTACAGACGGCAAACTCGGACTTTCAGCCGACCTAAGTGAGAGTATACGCAGACTTCGTCCCGATAATCTCAATCGTGAACTGCTTGTTAAAGCATCCAAGATAAAAAGCAGCATACACGAACGACCGATTGCGATAGATGCAACAGCAGGTTTCGGTGAAGACTCTCTGCTGCTTGCCGCGGCCGGCTTTGAAGTTCACTTATATGAATATGATGCTGTTATAGCCGCCCTGCTCGCAGATGCCCTGCGCCGTGCCGCCGATGAGCCAAAGCTACAAGATGCCGTCTCACGCATGAAGCTCATCAACGCTGACAGCATAAAGGCTATGCATGAGCTTAGCCTTACCCCGGATGTAGTGCTGCTCGACCCGATGTTTCCTGCAAGAGAAAAGAGCGCTTTGATCAAAAAGAAATTTCAGCTGCTTCAAAAACTTGAGAAACCATGCTCTGATGAGACCTCGCTGCTTGAAGCCGCCTTTGCCGCCAATCCTCACAAGATAGTCATAAAGCGCCCGATCAAGGGTCCTTTTCTGGCAGACAGGAAGCCCGACTATTCGATAAAGGGTAAGTCTGTCCGCTATGATTGTTTCGTTATTGCTTAATTAAGTACATTGAAAACGGGAGACCGCAGCATCTGTTGGAAGGGTTGGCAATTATATTGCCGTGATGCTTTGGTCTCCCGCTTCATTGAAGGGTGTTATAAAGTTTTATTATAATCGGGGTATCCGAGTATAATCCTGATCATCGATCCGTAAGTGCCTTGTATGCGCCATCCGGATCATCTGTTGTATAAAGAACAACTCCGAGGATATTCTTATCCATATCCATAACGCCTCTGAATAAGAGCAGATGACGTTCCTTGCGCGGCTTTGTCTTTATTGCGGCTCCTACGAGTATGGTTCCGTTATCATTTCTCTTTATCTCTGTATTCTCGTCAATATCCATCGAATACTCTTGTCCTGCAAGATCTATAAGAACACGCTTATCCGTTATTGCGTAATAGGTCTTCTTTACGGATCTCGCATTCAGTATCGGAAGCAATATCATAAAGAACGGAACCAGATCTATGATAACAAAACTTATTACTCCCGCATGTATCGGCAGATAGATAATAAAGGAAAGTATTATCCATATTATGCCTATTAAGAAGCAGCCGTAAACTACCGGCTTGTTTGCAGGGTCCACTACGCTCGTACAGGTCGGTCTTCCTGTCCACAAGAGCTTCTCTCCCTCTTTAAGTGATGATTCCCAATTCTTTACTGATTCTGACATATTCAGCTCCCCTTTCTTACTTTGGTAAGCTGAGTATATCGGTTAATCTATTAACAAAGTGTTTAAACGTTCAACCTCAAGGTTAAGATGAATTTACATTTGTTAAGACCTTGTTAATATGTCAAGACTTTGCAAATACCTCAAAGGTCTTATCATTCATCATCAGGCATGCGGTAGCCTACTCCAAGCTCGGTCTTGATGTAAGCCGGAGAATCAACGGTCTCTTTAAGCTTACGTCTGATATTCGTGACATTTACACGAAGTATCTGATTATCGGCAGGAACATAATCTCCCCATATCTGTCTCATCATCCAGTCATAGGTGAGCACCTTGCCCTTATGCTCGAATAAGAGCTCGAGTATCCTGAATTCTCTGCCTGTAAGATGGACCTCATCACCGTTAAGCTTAACTATGTGCTTATCTATATCCAGACTCAGCCCCTTGTGAGTGTATATCTTTCCTTCGGCTCCCGCAGCAGTGCTTACCGCTTTGCTGCTGTGTCTTAGTGCCGTCCTGATACGTGCCATAAGCTCAAATATACCGAATGGCTTTGTCACATAATCATCTGCGCCCCTGTCAAGAGCGGTTACCTTCTCATTTTCACGTTCTCTTGCCGATACTATTATCACAGGTATCTCAGACCTTATATTCTTCATCTCCGTTAAGAGATCCATACCGTCAGCATCCGGCAAGCCGAGATCAAGCAACACAAGGTTAGGCATCTCCGACATGAAGAGCATACGTGCTGTTGAAGCATTCTCTGCAACTATGCTCTTAAACCCCGCCGAGTCTATGGCTCTTGACATAAATTTACTTATGAGATTGTCATCTTCAACTATCAATATTGTAGCTTTATTCATTGATGACCCCTTCCTCTGTTTCTGTTTCCGGATCGACGGTGCTTAAACAAAAGCTTAATTCCGTACCACCGCCCTCCGGAACCCTTGCATATAATCTGCTGCCGTGAGCCTTTAATATACTCTGACAGGCTGAGATGCCGATTCCTCTGCTGCGGCTGTCTCCGCTCATATTATGATCCATTAGTATGGTTCCGCCTTTGTTGATCTGAGTAAATATATCCTCGGGCAATCCCATACCGTGATCTCTGACTATAAATTCATAGCCTTCAGGAACTATCTTCGTCTCTATCTCTATCGGTTTCTCGCTTCCGGAGTGTCTTAATGCATTCTGAATAAGATTCTGCAATACCTGGCTCATAAGCACAGGCTCTGCATTTACAAGCACAACATCATCACTGAGATGCAGTTCTATCTTGGCGTTTGGAAAAAGTCTCATGCTTCTTGCCACGCAGCTCTCGATGATCTCATCCGGCACCTCCGGATGAAGTACAAGACTGCCCTTAATATCGCTGCCAAGCTTGGCAACGGATATTATGTTCTCAACCATTACGGACATCCATTTTGCCTGATCGTTGATATCCTTGACCAGCTCGACATTTTCATCATGATACTCGGGAGCATCCTGTTCCAGTATAACAGAAGCTGCTCCCTGTATTGCCGTTATAGGGCTTCGCAGATCATGCGATACAGACATCAGTATGTTACTCCTGATCTCAGCCTTGGCCGTATCTATCTCCATTGCGGCCTTTTCCTTCTCAAGCTTGGAGTTCTTTGCATAGAGTTCCTTGGTCCTGCGCTCTCTCTCCTCGGCTGCCTTGGCATGCTGCTTTATCTTGGCTGTCAGGGCGCATATAACTATAGCCACGGTAACGGTACTGATTATCGCCACCGGATATCCGTTCAGCGACAAATTAAAATTACCGTATGGCGCCATAAAAAAGCAGTTTATGATAACCGCGCTTATGAGCGATGCCGCAATACCGAACACATAGCCGTCCGTTGCCATGGAAATGATAACTACCGCAAGTACGAAAATAAGCGCCGAATTATTTTCGACGCCGGTATTCGGCAACAGCAGTGTACTTATAAACCATGCCACAAAAAGGATCAAGGCTGTAAACAGAGCCGACTTTATATACTTAAAAATACTCTTATATAAATTTTTATCCATTTCTATTTTTAGATTTTATATCATAAACCCGATAATTCACAGTAAAGGAAGTGCTAAGAAAATAAATACGGACCGATATCTTTTTTTGACATCGGTCCTCTTTAATCTTAGTATATTCTCGCACAAAGCGCGCTCGCCTGCGACATTTTTCTGCTCCTCGCAAGTGTACATCCCGCAGACCCATTTCTTCATAGGACTCTGTTTCCCATGAAAAATCAAACTTACAGATCTATATTATCGTGCAGGAATTCGACAAACTTTGCCGCAACCGGAGACAGCGCATGTTCACCGGAATATATGAGCATGTATGAAGCCGTAAAAGAAGGCTCCACTATCTTCCTTATCTGTACCTTGTCATCATGCACAACATTAGCTGCAGCCGCCGGAAATATAACAACTCCGATATTATTTGCCGACAGCTCGTAAGCATTCAATACATGTGCTATACGTGCTCTTATCTTCGGTGTCTTTTTGAGCGGTGCAAACCAGTCGTTGATCTCCTGCAGCCTTGACTCTCTTGACGGAATGATAAGATCATAATCGGCAAGCTTTGCAAGCGGTACAGTATCTCCCGGTGTTTCCGCAAGAGGATGCCTGCTTGAAAACATTGCTATCCAAGGCTCGGAATATACAGATATACTGTGCATGCCCTGCGGATCGAAGGGTTCCATTATTACCGCAATATCACTTAATCCCTTGCGAATACGGTTAACCACCTCATCTGAATTACCGTTCCAGATATTATATTGCACATTAGGATATTTTTCCGAAAATGCGGATACCCAGGATGATATCAGCTGAGGTGCCTTACCCTCTACCCCGGATATATACAATGTGCCCTGAAGTCCCGAATGCATCTCATGAATATCCACTATGGACTTCTCTGCCATACTTACTATACGCTGGGCATACTGCCTGAACAACACTCCCTCATCGGTAAGCTTCAGTGAATGATGCGCTCTTGTAAAAAGCTCTGCTCCGAGCTCCTCCTCAAGATCCTTGATCTGTCGGCTGAGCGGCGGCTGAGCTATCATAAGTTTCTCTGCGGCCTTTGTGAAATTCATCTCCTCGCATACTGCAAGAAAATACCTGAGATGTCTTAGCTCCATACTTCTCTCCGTACCGTGCTTAATCTAATGTCAAATTACAGCCGGCTTAAGCTGTAAGTCTCTGTGCCTTCATAGCAATACTTCTTTGATCCGTTTCTTATGATCTAATGAGCTCTCCGGTCTTTACAGAGTCTGCTTCTCTCCGGCAAGCTCCAGAAATCTTGCCTTATTATCAAGTATAGCTCCGCCTGCATTACATGCCGCACAGGTGCAATATTGGAGTCCGATCATCTCTGCATCCTCTGCCTTTTTAAGCATAGGCTTTACTCTGGCTCCGAATATCTGCTCACCCTTCTCGGACTTGAGCAGTTCAATAAGGTCCTCAAGTGAAGTAACATCCTCTTCAAGCTCGGCTATATAATTCTCTGCCGCCTGCTTCTCATTGTCTGTGTCGATAGCATCAAGCCAGGCTTGAGCTGCTTCCTTGATTTCCGCACAGGCTGACTGGGATCCTATTATTGAATTGGTTCTGTCTATAAAAAACTGCTTCTCCATGTTAACAACTCCTTACAATCAGGTATAAACGTTTTGTCTAGATTGTACACCATTTATATGCTTGGTACAATCAAGCTTTTAGCTTATAAGCCTTTACTTTGCATTTCTTTATCGTTCCTTAAGATATAAGCTCATGCCGGACAGACCGGTGCTTTATATGACTGTTTCCTGTAGAATTCAGACTATATGTTTAAATTATGTTTATACTCTGTTTATATTTATTTCATGAATTGTCTATTTTATCAGTTTAAATTATTCAACACATATCTGATTTGTTTTTTTACGAAAGCTTCACACCATGGATATATGCTTTTCGATTATAATTATTGTTACACATGAAAGGAGGCAATTATGGGCTATACAGAGAGAATGAATAAGTATTCAGACAAAATGACTCCGCTATTCGTAGCAAACGATACCATCCCCAATGAGTTATTCAGTGCTCACGGCGTAAACCGCGGTTTGAGAGATATTAACGGAAAAGGTGTATTAACAGGACTTACTTCCATATCCAAGATAAATGCTTTTAAGGAAGAGAACGGTCAAAGGATTCCCTGTGACGGAGAGCTCTGGTACAGAGGCTACCAGGTTCAGGATCTTATCAAGATGTACGGAACCAAACGTTTCGGATATGAGCGTACCGCTTTCCTCCTGCTCTTCGGAAGGCTTCCCGATGATAACGAATTCGAGGAATTTAAGGAAATCCTGGCTCTCAATCGCTCGCTTCCTACCAATTTCACAAGAGATGTCATTATGAAGGCTCCTTCTCATGACATTATGAATTCGATGACACGAAGCATACTTACTCTTGCTTCTTACGATGATGATGTTGCGGATCTTTCTCTCAACAATGTATTGAAGCAGTGCATAAGACTTATCGCTGTTTTCCCGATGCTGGCAGTATACGGCTACCATGCCTATAATCACTATGAATGTGATGAAAGTATGTATATACACAGACCCGATCCCCAGCTTTCGACTGCGGAAAATCTGCTCATGATGCTGCGTCCGGACAAATCATTTACATATCTCGAGGCAGAGGTGCTCGACATAGCGCTGATACTGCATATGGAACACGGCGGCGGTAATAACTCTACCTTCACCACCCGAGTGGTAACATCCTCAGGTTCGGACACTTATTCGGCTATAGGTGCAGCCATGTCATCACTTAAGGGCCCACGTCACGGAGGTGCCAACCTCAAGGTCATGGAAATGATGCACGATATCAAAATGCATGTCACCGATATAAATAATGAGGACAAGGTATGTGCCTATCTTGATCGCATACTTAACAAAGAGGCCTTTGATCATAAGGGACTTATATACGGAATGGGTCATGCCGTATACTCATTGTCGGATCCGAGAGAACGTGTGTTCAAAGGCTTCGTAAAGGAGCTGTCCGATGCAAAGCACAAGGAACGTGAGATGAAGCTGTACAGCATAATCGAAGAGGAAGCTACCGAGCTTATTGCAAAGGAACGCAAGATATATAAGGGCGTTAGTCCTAATGTCGATTTCTACAGTGGTTTTGTATATGACATGCTCGGCATACCGAGAGAGCTGTTCACTCCTATATTTGCCATAGCCCGTATCAGCGGCTGGAGTGCTCACCGTCTTGAGGAACTCGTAGGAAACGGCAAGATCATCCGTCCTGCATATCTGAGCGTTATGAAGGAAGTAAATTGAGACGCTTGCGACAGTTTTCTCCTTCGCGCGAGTGCGCAGTACGAAGCTATCCGTATTTAATCAATAAGAGTAGGACGCAATTTCCTATGAGTTAAAAAAACCGCCGCACGACCGGATCAAAATTTCGGAAGTATGGCGGCTTTTGTACATTCGCCGCAGTATACTCCCACAGAAAAAGGATGCCGCATAATGATGCAGCACCCTTTCTTTTTCAAGGCTAAATATAATTTACATGTAAAATATATCTGGCATGCTTTATTGCTTAGTTTCCTGCCTTCTTATAAGCCTCGATCTCTTCTGCGCTCATGCCGAGTATATCGCCGAGTACTTCATCCGTGTCATGTCCGAGAGACGGAGCAGGATCGAATCCAACCTCCTCACCGTGGATGTTGATCGGGAATCCCGAGAAATGAACAGGTCCGAATCCAGGTACTTCAAGCTTAACTGTTGCATTTCTTGCCTGTGAAGCAGGATCTCTCAAAACATCATTAAGGTCCTTGATCTTACCTCCGGTAATACCTGTCTTGTCAAAGATCTCATCCCACTCATCACCTGTCTTGGTCATCATAAGCTGCTCAACATGCTCATTGATCTTGTCATAATATTCAGGCAAAAGTCTTGTATCATGATCTGCGATCTTAGGATCATGCAGGAAAGGATCATCTGTGAGTGTAAGCAGTCTCTGGAATAAGCCGTCACTGCCTGCAAGACAGATAACATATCCGTCCTTACATCTGTAACGTCCTGCCGGACAGTCGTATGCATTCTTAAGGCTTGAACGTGATATCTCGCCTGTTTTATCTGCATATGGAAGCAGCTGGTTCATTACAAAGAGTGCGCTGTCATACATTGATGTATCAACATACTCTCCTACTCCGGTAGTCTCACGGCGATGCAGAGCAGCCAAAACACCGATAGCTGTCCACATACCTGCAAGTATATCTATAAACCAGATACCTCCCGTGATCTTAGGGCCATCCGAATCCGATCTGTTGATATCCATGATACCGCTCTGTGCAGAGATCATGGAATCAAATCCCGGTCTGTGCTGGAACGGGCTGCCTGCTCCGTATCCGCTGATGGAGCCCATTATTATCTTAGGATTGATCTCATGTACCTTATCCCAACCGAAGCCCATCTTTTCCATAGTGCCCGGACGGAAGTTCTCAAGTATGATATCAGACTTCTCAATAAGCTTATGAAGGATCTGCTTTCCTTCATCTGTACGGAAATTGATCGATACACTCTTCTTATTGCGGTTATTTGACCAGAAATACATGCTTTCCTCGCCAAGAAACTTACCGCTGTGACGTGTATCGTCTCCCCAACCTGTCTTCTCAAGCTTAATTACTTCTGCTCCGAGGTCTCCGAGAGTCTGTGCACAGATAGGGCAGGATACGTGTCTGCCAAGATCGAGTACGCGGATACCCGAGAGAGGTCCTTTGTTTGCACTCATTGCTAATGATCCTCCTTAGTATAGATCTGATAATTTCCTTAAATACACAATCAAGGATGTATCCCCGTAAGGGCATAAATCCCCCTACAAGTAAACATCCTTGTCCACATGCGGCAATTTTACTCCTATACATATACATTTGTCAAACAGCATAATGCATAAATATCACAGTAAAGCCACACTTTTGTTATGTTGAATTATCACTGAGCCCTGCTCTGATCAGGCAGAACATCATGGTAAGCATTCCTACAACCAATCCGGGCACAAGACCTTCACCGCTTGGTATTGCAAACATGACCGCAGCCACAATAAGCAATATCCTCTCAAAACTCTCGAGATCCTTGAACATATATCCCGATACAGCCGCTCCGAGCCAGATAAATGACAGCAGCAGCACACCGCATCCTATTATCAGTTCGCTGAAAGTTCCGCTCATAAGCAGCAATACAGGTCTCTGAACAAATATAAAAGGTACGATAAAGGTTACAGCCGCATAAGAATATGCCTTCCATCCGGTCTTCCACGGATTTGCTTCCGCAATTCCGGCAGCGGTATATGAGGCCGGGCATACCGGAGGCGTGATCTGCGCAACAACACCGAAATAGAAAATAAACATATTGCCGACTATCTCCGATACTCCGAAGCTCCTTATTGCCGGCATAAATATGGTATAAGCTATAAGATATGCTGCGATCGTCGGAAGTGCCATTCCAAGCATAAGGCAGACAACAGCCACGATAAGCATAACCTCCGCAGGCCTTAACATGCTCAGCATACTCAGTATGCGGAACGCTATCTCAGTCTTGACCGCAACACCTATCATCATTCCGCAGGCTGCAGTCGGAACCGCGATATTTGCTGCATGTCTGACTCCGTCGAGCAGTATAGCCGCATATCCCGCCACCGTTCTGCGTGTATCCTTTGAAAGCAGGCTTATCCCTATAGAGAGGAAAGTACATATTATCGCCGAAAGTGAAAACGAAAAACCATATATCATCAAAGCAACTATCACCACTACAGGGATAAGTCTGTAGAGTCTCGGTAATATCGGTTTCTCATCAATATAGAGATCTGTATGCCTGCCTATATTTCTTCTCTTTGATACCAGATGAACAACGAGATAAGTTCCTATAAAATATGCAAACGCCGGGATGACAGCCGCGTGTGCAATATTTATATATTCGACATTAAGGAGCTCCGCCATAATAAATGCGCTTGCTCCCATGATCGGGGGCATAAGCTGTCCTCCCGTAGACGCAACAGACTCTATTGCGCCTGCTTCCTCAGGCGAATATCCTGCCTTTTTCATAAGAGGTATGGTATTGACACCCGTACCGGAAACATTCGCAACTGCCGAACCGGATACCATACCGGCAAGTCCCGAGGATATTACAGCTGCCTTTGCCGGTCCGCCTTCAAGCCTGCTTGAGAGCTTAAGTCCGAGGTCAAGCAGCACGGCACCGCCTCCGCAGCTTGAAAAGAACTTACCGAATATAAGGAAATAAAATAAAGTATTAAGAGATGCTTTAAGCGGTGCTCCGAATACACCGTTATTGCCAAACATTATCGCATCACAGAACTCACTGAAATCCAATCCCGGATGATGAAGATGCCCGGGGATAAATTCCCCAAACCAGGCATAGCCTATAAACACAATAAGAATGATAAAAAGAGAGGTACTTACCACTCTTCTGACTGCCTCCATTACGGTAACAAGGAGCAGCAGACAGATGAAGTAATCCGTATCTATCAAAGGACTTATGCCTTCAATGTGTCTGTCAAGTCTTGCCGTATTGGATAAGAAAAACCACAGAATGATAACTACTGATCCTATCAGAAAAATATCATACATCCACCATACTCGCTGAGCCTTACGGTCTACCATAGGATTAAGCAGATATACTTCGATCAAAGCAAAGCAAAGATGAAGCGGATACTGAACCCAGTTTTCCAATGGACCTACAGTTTTGATATATAATTGCATGATAAGCCAGCATAAAGCAATGACCATAACCGTACGGTACCGCCATGGCGGCATATTCTGCAGCTTTTTTATTATCTTCGGCACTGTCGCATGATGCTTCGTCGTTGCGGCATGTGCGCTGTTGACCGCCGCATTGATAATGTTTCCCTTACTTGTTCCCATACAAACCCCAAATGACACATAGTAAAAGCCGGATCCGTACTGCGGTGCCCGGCTCTTCTTATTTAAGCACTTCTGATTATGTTAACATTGTAACAATTAACATGCAAGAATCAGACAGCACTTATTCATTTTTTCTATACATCCTGACGAACATAACAATAATAACTACAAAAGTGATGCATTCCGCCGCAAAAAATGACATCCATACTCCCTGCAGACCAAAAAATCTTGACAATACCACCGCACACACAACTATCGCAACGGCACCTCTGAGTATTGATGCGATAAACGACTGCCTTGCTTTATCGGTTGCCGCAAAATATGCTATAAGCATTACATTGACTCCGGCAAAAATATAGCCCAGGAAGTACTCTCTCATACCTGTAAATGCCATATTCCTCAATTCGGCATTACCCTCACTGTTGAATATTGCAATGAAGCCGTCTGTGAATCCATATGCCACTGCTATAAGCACGAGCTCAATCAGTGCAGAATAGATAAGTCCGAGCTTAAGACATTGCCTCATTCCGTGCTTATCTTCCCTACCGCAGCATTCCGAGATCATGGGCTGAGCACCCTGTGCCAATCCGTTAAAAAGTGAAAGCGCAACAATTGCTATATTTGCCACGACTCCGTAGGCTGCCACTCCTATATTTCCGGCTATACTTAAAATAAGTGTATTAAAGGTTGCCGTTGTTACCGCTGAGCTCAACTCTCCGACACATGCCGAAACGCCGAGACTGCAGCATTTTAATATATGCCTTAAGCTTGGACGCACTATACCAAAACCAACGGTATTTTTCCTGCCCGAAAAATGCTTCGTACAGACAAGTATGGTCACTATCGGGCAGCCTGCCGTAGCGAGAGCTGCTCCCGTAAACCCGAGTCCGAGTGCAAACATGAATATATAGTCAAATACTATATTAAACATACTGCCCGCAAAAGCCCCAACCATAGCAGCAGTCGGAGCATTATCATTACGTGCAAAAGCGGAAAATGTATAATTCATCATGAATAGCGGTGAAGCAATAAGTATGATGCGTACATACGACATACCCAGGGCTATCAGCTCCTCATCGGCTCCCATAAATGCCAATACCCTGTCCGGAATGAATATTCCCGACAGTATAAACGGTATGGCGAATATAAAGCTCCAGAAAAGAGACTGAATGAAAAATCCGTCGGTATCCTTGCCGGCAGACTTTCTTATCGCATAAAAGGTTGCCGAGCCTATGCCCGTCATTGAACCTATTGCATATATTATTCCGTACAGCGGCAATACGAGATTAAGTACCGCAAGTCCGTCCGCTCCCGAATATAAGGCTATAAAAAATGTATCTGCCAATATATATACAGATACACCTATCATTCCGAACATGCTCTGTAATACATATCCGGTAAATCTACCCGTCATAAAAAAGTTCCTCCAAAACACTCAGGCCTCGAGGAATCGTTTTCCTCCGAGCCAATGAGCCTTAAAGAAATAAGCTGCCATCAATACCGCACCTATACCCCATGTAGTAGGATAGAGTACAAATATTCCGTCAATAGTCTCAAAATACGGAAGTATGAATATTATCCATACGATACGAAGCAGGCACATGGACACAAGAAGTATGATCATCGGCGGCATGCTGTGTCCGGTTCCTCTTACCGCACCTGCAAATGCATGCATGGTGCCCAATATCCAGTAGAACGGACAGAAATATTTCATTGCAGCTATTCCGTATTCGATCACACTTTCATCACTGCTGAACAAATGCATGACCTGTCTGTCAAATATAAGTAAAGCTATGCCTGATATAAAAGTGTAAACAGCACACATGATAACTGTTACAAAAACTCCCTTTTTCAGTCTGTCTATGCGTCCGGCACCGTAATTTTGTCCGACAAAGGTCGTTACCGCCATACTGAAGCTCAGCGCCGGCAATACGGTGAATCCATCTATCTTCATATAAGCGCAGAAACCCGCCATTGCTGCTGCTCCGAAGCCGTTAACACTTGACTGAAGCAGTATATTTGACAGTGAGATGACCATGTTCTGTATGCCTGTAGGAAGTCCTATGCGTACAACTCGCATCATCATAGTTTGTTCTATGCGAATACTGCGAAGTCTGACCTTATAATCCGCAGGAACGCGCATAAGGAAAGCAAACGCCAGTACGCACGATACCGCCTGGCTTATATCCGTGGCAAGTGCAGCTCCGACAACTCCCATCTTAAGTACAACAATAAACAGTATATCCATGACAACATTAGTCACTGCCGCTGCTGCCAGATAGACAAGTGAACGCTTTGAGTTTCCTGCGGAATTAAGTATACCTGCTGCCATATTATAGAGAACATTGAATACCAGACCGAGTGAGAATATCTGCAGATATTTCGCAGCATCATCAAGCACTTCTGCCGGTGTGTTCATCATGATAAGCAGCTTCCTTGTAAACAGCAGTCCGAGTACAGTCAATGCAGCTCCGAGCGCAAAAGCAATTGCAACCGAAGTATGGACCGCCTTCTCTATATTCTTTGAATCCCTTGCTCCGAGATACTGGGCTATGATAACTCCGGCTCCTACCGCAGCTCCCTGTCCGAATGCAATAAGCAGATTGATAAGTGAGGTTCCGGCTCCTACCGCAGCAAGTGCGTTTGAACCTACACAATTACCGACAATTATAGAATCTACGGCATTATAGGTCTGTTGCAGCAGGTTGCCTAAAATAAGCGGTATTGAGAAGAACAGCAGATTTTTGAAAATGCTGCCTTCCGTCATAAGCGTCATGTGCTTATTATCTTTGTTCTCCTGTAATTTTTTATCGTTTTCCATATGTATATTCACCTCGAAACAAATAGTATATTGCCTTTTGGTGAAATACACAATAATAGCAATGACGTTTTGTGCATAATAATCAAAAACTTGCACTTGATTGCAAGTAAACTTGCTCATCCTCATGTTTTTGATTTCTTTTATGCGCTAAAATGAGCTATATCATAAAGCAGTTTTTGCCTGATATAGCTCATTTTCATACACCGTTAAGCTGATGCTTATATTCACATCAACGGTTTACATATTTCCAAAACTTTCCGCTCGGGATCTAAGCTTTAGATACGAAGTTCCTCATCCGTAACGGTTCCCTTGCATACTATATTGGTAGGGCCCGTAAGATAAAGTCCGTGTACGCAGGTATTGCTTCCCTCGTCCGTATCTTCCTCATCAACCTCCTCAACGTCTATATAGAGTACTCCGCCTCTCATGTTGACTTTGACATGGTTTCCGGACACACGTTCCGTAAGTGTAAGTGCAGCTACAGAGGAGCCTGTACCTGTTCCGCAGGCATAAGTGAAGTCCTCGACACCTCTCTCATAAGTAAGCTCGTCAACTTCATCCTCCGCAATGATCTCGATAAAATTGACATTTGCCCCCTTAGGAAGATCCTTGTGGAATCTGAGCTTTCTTCCGATCTCAAATAATTTGTTTCTGTCTGCATCTGCAAGATGCTCCGCATTACACAGCTTGGCAAGCTGTGACGGGTAATCCACTACTATATGAGGAAGTCCCGGATCACCGAGCATCACATATGAACACTCAATTGCCTCTCCGTCAAGCTCAAGTATCTTATGAAGCTCTATGAGACTCGGATCGTTCAGCCTGATGCGATAAAGTCTCTTATCGATACGCTTTCCGGTAACCAGACCGGCTGTAGTCTCTATAGTTACCTCATCGCCTTCACCGATACCATGCTCGAAGCAGTATCTGCTTATGCATCTCGCACCGTTTCCGCACATCTCTCCGACACTTCCGTCAGAGTTAAAGAAAAGCATGCGCGCATCAGCTTCCACACCTTCGGACGGCTTATCTACAGCCATTAACCCGTCTGCACCTATAGACATATGTCTCTCGCAAAGCGCCCTGGCTATCTCCGGAAACTTATCTGCCGGAAGCTTTTCTTCCAGATTATTGATAACTATGAAGTCGTTGCCGGCTCCGTTCATCTTCCAAAATTTCAAATCAATCCTCCCAAGAATCCATAATGAATCTTACAGATCAAATCACTCCTCAACGGTCATGCTCTTTATGACCTGATCCTCATACGGTCTGTCGCTGTAATCGGTCTTGGTCTCTGCGATCTTATCTACTGTTTCGATACCCTCAATGACCTTGCCGAATGCGGCGTACTGTCCGTCAAGATGCGGTGCATCCTTATGCATTATAAAGAACTGGCTGCCTGCCGAATCCGGTCTCATGGATCTTGCCATTGAGATAACACCGCGCTCATGCTTAAGATCGTTCTTTACACCGTTAGATGCAAACTCTCCCTTGATCTCATATCCCGGTCCGCCCATGCCTGTTCCTTCCGGATCTCCGCCCTGGATCATAAAACCGTTGATAACTCTGTGGAAAATAAGTCCGTCATAGAAACCCTTCTTGACGAGAGATACAAAGTTCTCGACTGTGATAGGTGCTGTCTCAGGATAAAGCTCAAGCTTGATAACAGAGCCGTCTGCCATAGTCATGGTAACAATAGGATTTGCCATAGTTATTACTCCTTAATTTCGTTAATTCAATTATATTTTTTATGAAACGTCCGATATACTAAAGCATGTTCCGGACATTTTTAAACTGTTTTGCTGTTTCAGCCGTTCATCACATTTTTAAGCGGCTGCCCCGCAAGATATGCCTTGAGATTATTCAACGCTATCTCATTGACACGTCTCACAGTAAGATCTATATGGTCTCCGCCTGCGGTATGAGGTGTTATAAAGACTCTCTGCTGTCTCCACAAAGGATGTTCCTTTGGGAAAGGTTCCGGATCAAGAGTATCAAGTCCGGCCCCGAACAAATGTCCTTCCTCAAGTGCCTTATATAATCCGTCACAGTCAACTATAGGACCGCGTCCGGCATTTAAAAATATCGCACTCTTCTTCATTGACATGAATCTGTCATAATTAAAGAATTTTACCATTTCTTCCGAATGCGGGATCATGGAACAGACAACATCTGCCTTGCGTATAAGCTCCCCGATCTCATCAAGACCATGCATCTCATCTATGCCTTCGGCTGCTTTGGAAGGATCTCGTCTTACGCCTATGGTATGCGCCCCGAAAGCCTTGCAATACTTTGCAAAGGACGAACCGAGATCGCCCGTACCTATAACAAGCACATCCATTCCGTAGGGAGTCAGTGCATTGCCCTCATCACGCCATAAGGATGCACGCTGATTGTCCCTGTATATCGGCATTAATTTCATGATTCCGAGCATCATGGCGAATGTATGCTCCGCTACCGCTTGTCCGTATGCGCCCGTAGCAGATGTCAGCACAACTCCCTCCGGAAGGACTCCCGGCTTAAGATATTTATCTGCTCCCGAACTCCTTATCTGAAGCCATTTGAGTTTAGGTATACTCTTAAGTATATGCGGCTTCGGCTGCCCTATGATCACATCCGCATCTTCAAAAAAGTCCGCTTCAAGATTTGATATGAATTCGTTTTTATTATTATAAAATACTATCTCATTATCTCCTGCAGCAGCCTTGAATGCTTCACGTTCCTCGTCGTTAAGCTCAAGGAGTACGATTATCTTCTGCATATCTTCTCACAGCTCCTTATAGAGATATAAATTTTAATCCTAATATTAATTTAAGACGCATATAATTCTACCATAGCTGCAATATCTTGCAAATATTAAAAAAATTGAATAAAATAAGCAAGTTGTACATCGACAAAGAAAACGGAGAAATATTATGTTCGAAAATATAGAAGCAATGATGAAAATGCGCAGTGCCTGGAGTAAATTCAGCTCCAACCACCCTAAATTTTCCGCCTTCCTCATGGATGTAGGCAGAAGCGGTGCTCCCGAAGGTACGATCATTGAGATACATATGGAGTATCCCGACGGCAGAACTCTTAACTCCAACATGCGGGTTTCCGCATCGGATATCGAGCTTATCGAGAGTCTGAAGTCACTCGCAAAGAAGTAAGATTTTGTTATAATTTTCACAAAAAATATTTGTTTTTAAACATTGTTTTTGTGATTATTTTCATTTTATATCTTTATACCGCTGTACATAAATGATAAAATACATGTAATCATTCATAATGAAATGTGTACTGAAGCATTACACATTTTTGTTTGAAATGCAGATACTTATATCATCTGCTTTTTAAATCGGAAGCATACGCAAAGTCGCGTAATGCCCTTTTGAAACGGAGATTGCTAATATGGTTAAAATACTTATTATTGCCGATGACTTCACCGGTGCTCTGGATACCGGCGTTAAGTTTGCGGAAGCAGGCGCCAAGACTAAGGTTATGACTAAATGGGATGACAATTTCCCTGATGACCCGTCTGAGGTCCTTGTTTTGTGTGTACCTACCAGACATGATACTCCGCTTGATGCATACCGCAAAGTCCGCAAGGTCGTAGAGATCGCGGATGGAAGAGTAGGCACTATATTCAAGAAGACCGACTCGGCTCTCAGAGGCAATGTAGGTGCCGAGCTTGCAGCTGTTTTAGAGGGCTGCCAAGAAGCTCACAATATGTATTTCATCCCGGCACTTCCCGCAATGAACCGTATAACCTCGGGTGGTGTGCATTATATAGACGGAATATGCGTAAGTGAATCGGTATTCGGACGTGATCCTTTTGAGCCTGTTACCGAGAGCTACATACCTGAGCTTATGAAGCAGCAGTGTTCCGCACGTATCAAATCCATTTGGGCTGAGGATGCCATCAATGCTACCCCGCGTTGTGAGAAACGTGCGATACTTATATACGATTGCGAATCCGCTGCCGACATGAAGGCAGAGGTTGCCACACTCTGCAAGGACGGTATTCCCAAGCTCCTTGCAGGATGCTCCGGACTTGCTACCGAGCTCGCCCGCACCATGGGCTTTGAAAACAATATCGAAGCGCCTAAAAAAGCAGGTACACTGGTAGTTGTATGCGGAAGCGTCAATCCTATCTCAGGCAAGCAGATGAAATATGCCGAGGAAAACGGCTTCAGCCGCATTCATCTTACAAGTGCCCAGCTGCTTGATGATGAGAATAAGTTCGGTCCTATGGCAGAGGGTCTTGTGCTTATAAGTTCCGCCGGCAACGGTCTGGTTGTAGATACTCTTAATGCCAAGAAGGGTATGCTTGAGACTTCAGATGAGGAGCAGCGTGAAGAGCTCCGCAAGAAGATCTCAGGCAGAGCCGGAATGCTTATCAAAGATATGTGTGATGCAGGTCTTGATTCAAGATTGCTTATAGTCGGAGGCGACACCTTGCTTGCATTTGCTACTGCAATCGGCTGTCATGAATACTATCCTATCTGCGAGGTAGAATCCGGAGTCGTATTATTCAGAGTCAATTACAACGGTCAGGACTTCGAAATAATCTCAAAGTCCGGGGGCTTCGGTGATGAAGATCTGCTGGTCAAGATCGTTGAAGGTAAGATTTAAAAATTTTTTTGACGACAGCCTTGTGCTGTCGTCTTTTTTGTACTTGTCTTAATCCATTCGTAAATCTATAATTAAAATGTATGTTTTTTGTATATACGGAAATAATTTATAAAAGGGGTCAAATATTATGAGTACACTGCCTATTATCGGTATCACCATGGGCGATCCTTTCGGCAACGGACCTGAGATATCCGTTAAAGCCCTTATGGATCCTGCTGTTTACAAGCGCTGTCGTCCGATCATTATCGGAGATATGAGCTGCATGGACTACGCAGCAAAGGTTGCCAAGAAGGTATCGGGTCTTGATGTTAAGCTTAATCCTGTCTCTAAGATATCGGATGCCAAATTTGAGTACGGCACTATCGATGTATATGATATGGGCATTGTTCCTGCCGACAGGATTCCTAACTCTCTTGATCAGGATGAACCTAAGCCTTTCAAGGTAGGTGCCTGCGAGCTCGGCGGTGAGGCTGCTTTCAGCTATGTCAAGAAGGTTATAGAGCTTGCTCTTGCCGGTGAAGTTGATGCTACAGTCACAAACGCACTCAGCAAGGAAGCCATCAATATGGCAGGACATCACTTCTCCGGTCATACCGAGATCTATGCTCATTATACCAACACATCAAAGTACACAATGATGCTTGCACATGAAGGTCTCAGAGTAGTACATGTATCTACTCATGTTTCGCTCAGAGAGGCTTGCGATCGTGTCAAGAAGGACAGAGTTTTAGAGTGTATCCGAATTGCCAACGAGGGATGTAAGGCTCTCGGCATAGAGAATCCTAAGATCGGTGTTGCAGGACTCAATCCTCACTGCGGTGAGAACGGAATGTTCGGACGTGAAGAGATCGAGGAGATCCAGCCGGCTATAGATGAGGCTCTCAAGGAGGGCATCAATATTCCTGAGAAGGCTCCTACACCTCCGGATACAGTATTCTCCAAGGCTCTCGGCGGCTGGTATGATATAGTAGTTGTTATGTACCATGATCAGGGACATATTCCGCTTAAGGTCAAGGGCTTTGTATACAACCATGAGAAGAAGGCATGGGATGCCGTTGCGGGTATCAATGTCACCCTCGGTCTTCCTATCATCCGTGCCAGCGTAGACCACGGCACAGGCTTCGGTCATGCAGGAAGCGGTCATGCCAACGAGCTCAGCCTTACAAACGCCATAGATTATGCTATCCAGCTTGCAAACGCCAAGAAAAAGAACGCATAAATCTAAGCTTTAAGTACAGCGTATTGAAAGGATGCTCATTGTCGCATCCTGCAGAGCGTTTTTCATAAACCAAAATTTCATACGGAACTTAAAGATCTTGCCTTAAGTGCACATATAAGTATGAGCCGTCCTTTCGGGCGGCTCATCTTGTTTCTTATATCTGCCATACAATATTTTCATATTACAGCTTAGCTGACAAAACTTTTCGTTAAAAATCTTTTTCGTATTGAATGGCTATGCTTTCTATATTGCTGTCAACTAAGCTCAAACCTTTACCTGTTTACAATTTACAGTCCTGCTGCCTCCATGACAGCCTTTACTGCTTCATTCTTATCTTTGTTATTATCAACGCTTACATCGGCAAAGCTTTCATACATTGATCTTCTGATCTCATACAATTTCTCAAGTGAGTTGCTCTGTGATATAGGCCGTCCGTGAGTCGGCAGCTTGTTTATGTCACGTTTTATCCATATAAGTATTCCGTTTTGGTATAACAAAGGATAATTGTCCTGCCTTGTCACACAGCCTCCTCCTGTAGCGATAACGGCTCCTGAGAGCTTTCCCAGCTCCTCGAGTACCTTAGTCTCTCTTGCCCTGAAGCCGGCCTCTCCTTCCTTTTCAAAGATCTCAGGTATCGAGCATCCCGCGCTCTCTTCAATAGCTGCATCCGCATCTATGAATCTGCGTCCGGTCTGCTCTGCCAATAAGTGTCCGATCTCGCTCTTACCGCAGCCGGGCATACCTATCAGTATGATATTACGCATTCCGGAGCTTAATATATCCGTTATCCTGCCTATCTCACTATCATCTACTGCCTTGCCTGTAAACAGCTCGGAGCTGCGCTTTGCCTGTGCCGTAAGCATATAGAGTCCGCCCGCATTTTTAATGCCAAGCGCCTCCGCCTGCAGCATAAGGGCAGTCCTTGCCGGATTGTATATGACATCAAGTACACCCTCAAGCTTTGGAAATAAAGCAAGATCTACCGGTGACTTTCCGTTATTCGGGTACATTCCGACAGGAGTTGTATTTACTATAATCTCGGCATCGGCATGCTTATCGAGATTGGTATAGTTATCCTCTCCGCTTCGTGATATTACCCTCACCTCTCTCGCATTCATATCCTCAACAGCTCGGCACACCGTATTGGACGCGCCTCCGCTTCCGAGTACAAGCACTTTTTTGCCTGCTATTGCGATCCCGCTCTTACGAACCAGTGCACAAAAGCCGTAATAATCTGTATTATAGCCATGCCAACCGTCGGCTTCCTTTACAAGAGTATTTACACAGCCCATCTTGCGTGCGGTCTCTGACAGACTCATACAAGCGTCCATTACGGTCTTCTTGTAAGGAATGGTGACATTCATTCCGCTGAGCTCTGTTTCTTTCAGAAAATCAGAGACCTTATCTCTCTCGACTTCGTAGAGCTTATACTCGTAATCCGCAAGGAAGCCGTGTATCTGCGGAGAATAGCTGTGCCCGAGCTTTGCTCCGAGCAAACCGTATCTTCCGCTCATCACATTACCTCGCTGTAGCTGCCGAGGTAATGAAACTCTTCGGTTCCGTCACTCAGCTCACTGATCATCTGTACAAATTCCTCAGAATAAACCGAAGTTTCTATATCGAAGTAGAACATGAACTCAAAGTCACGGTCCGGCATAGGACGGCTCTCAAGCTTGACAACGTTGATATCAAGCGCATAGAATCTCGCAAGCATCTTATACAGAGCACCCGGTCTGTGTGAGAGCACCATCATGACTGAGGTCTTGTTTGCCCCCGGATATATCTCCGGTTTCTTGGAAATGCAGATAAATCTTGTGTGATTATTGCCGTTATCCTGCACATTGGACTTTATACTCTTAAGCCCGTATAGCTCGGCACATCTGTATGAGGAAAGTGCCGCAACATCATTTCTTCCGGACTGAGCTACCATCTGAGCGGCAACTGCGGTATTCTCAACCTCAGTAACCTTAACTCCCGAGCCAAGCTCCTTAAGAAATTCGCTGCACTGGCTTATAGCCTGCTCATGAGAATATATCTCTTTGACATCCTTAAGCTCTGTTCCCTGCTTTGCAATAAGACAATGATTGACCTTAATGCGTGTACTTCTTACTATATAGAAATTATGTGAAAGCATGAGGTCATAGACCTTGCGTACCGAACCCGCCGTACTGTTTTCTATAGGCAGTATTCCGTACTCACACAATCCGTTTTCCACTGCACTGAATACACCCTCAAAATTGCCGAGATACATTATATTCGGTGAATTGAAGAGCTTCTCGCAGGCAATCATGGAATAAGCACCCTCCACGCCCTGGCAGGCAACTCCGGCCATCTTCGGGAACATCTTCGGTGTATTTTCGATTGCGGCACGTATATCCTTAAATGCTTCTTCATTATTGCCGATGAGCTTGTTCTGATAAGAACGGCTGAGCTCGAAAAGCAAGGAATAAAGTACCTTGTAATATGAGCTGAGCATTGGATCTCCCGCCATCTCCACGATCTTGTGAAGCACCTCGCGCTCACGCTTCGAATCCATGACAGGTATACCGTGCTCACGCTTATAAGCGGCAATTGCCGCCGCAACCTTCATTCTTTCCTTTATATCTTCCACAAGACGCTTATCTACCGCATCTATTTCCTGTCTTAACTGATCAAGTTCCATCATTGTTCCTTTCGATCAAAGAGTCCCATTGCCTTTGCCATAAGCAGCTCGTCATATATTGCAGCCGCAGCCGCTGCCTCAACCACAGGCACGGCTCTGAGTACTATACACGGATCGTGTCTGCCCTTGATGCAAAGCTTCACATCCTCATGCGTAAGTGTATTTACACTGTCCTGTTCCTTTGCAATAGACGGAGTAGGCTTAAATGCCGCCCTGAACACTATAGGCATGCCTGAGGTGATTCCTCCCAATATTCCTCCGTGATTATTACTCTTGGTCTCTATCTTGTCTCCGACATAAGTAAAGGCATCGTTATTCTCGCTGCCTCTTAATGCTGCGCAGCCGAATCCGTTTCCGAATTCTATACCCTTGACTGCCGGGATACCGAATACTGCCTGCGCTATACGGTTCTCTATACCGTCAAACATAGGCTCACCTATGCCTGCGGGAACATTTTCAATAATACACTCTATGATGCCGCCTACGGAGTCTCCGTCCGCTCTTGCAGCTTCGATAGCTTCAAGCATCTTGGCTTCATCCGTTTCTCCTCCTATCATAACGGGACGTGCGTGTACAGCGATACCATAGCTTTCAAGCTGCTGCAAAGCCACACCTCCGGCAATACACAAAGCGGCTGTAAGTCTGCCCGAAAACTGTCCGCCTCCGGCGTAATCTCTTGAGCTTCCGTACTTCACCATGGCGGAATAATCTGCATGGCCCGGTCTCGGCACATTGACAAGCTCCGAATAATCCGAAGAATGCGTATTGGTATTTCTGATTATTGCGGCAAGCGGTGCTCCCACTGTGTCCGAGGACGCATTAAGTCCCGCCTCGAAAACCACGGTATCGCTTTCCTTTCTCGGAGTGGAATATTTATTCTGTCCCGGTCTCCTGCGGTCAAGAAAGCTCTGCAGCTTCTCAACATCAATATGTGTTCCTGCCGGCAGTCCCTCTATAGTCACGCCGATAGCCGGTGCATGTGACTGTCCCCAGATAGTAAATTTAAAAATATTTCCGATAGTATTACTCATGCTCTTTGTCCGTTATCCGTACCGTAAATGTATCAATCGACAAGCTCGACCAAGCCGCCTAAGCGTGCGAAATCCTCCCAAAATGCGGGATATGATTTTCTCACTGCTTCTGCCGTAAGCACCTCGACTTCATTTTCACATATTATCGAAGCGACTGCCGCACTCATGGCTATACGATGATCATTGCAGCTGTCTACGATTCCGCCCTTAAGTTTCCTGCCATCGGAGCTTACCTTAAGTCCGTCAGTGGTCTCTTCTGCATCTGCTCCGAGTTCCTTAAGCATCCTCACTGTTGACTTAATACGGTCACTCTCCTTAATGCGCAGTCTCTCGGCATGCGTGAATATCGTCTCCCCCTCTGCAAATGCAGCAAGTACAGACAGAACAGGCACAAGATCCGGAACATTTTTGGCATCTATTATACATGCCTCATTTCCTTTTCTCTTTGCGATTATCCTGTCTCTAAGCTCTGTGACCGCCTTATCTCCCTGCATTGAATCGTAATTTAAGTCTGTAACATCAAGTTTATCACTTGTCATTGCTGACGCACATATCCAAAATGCACCGTTTGACCAGTCTCCCTCAACCGTAAGCTCACCCGGTGACACATAACGGGCATCTCTTGCGATGCTTAATATATCATTATCTCGCTTAACTTCGACACCGAAGCTCTTTAAGGCATCGAAAGTCATAAGTATATAGTTGATCGACTCTATCTGTCCCGTAAGCTTAAGCTTAAAATCAGCTTCCTTTTCGGCTATCAGAGGAGCCGCAAACAAAAGTCCGCTGATAAACTGTGAGGAAACATCCGCAGCAATGGTATATTCGCTACCCCTAAGTCTGCCCGAAACATCCATGGTGCTGTCATCATTCTTACTAAGCACAGCTCCGTGGGCTTCAAGCTCCTCCCAGAGCGGTGACAAGGGTCTGTCGGCAAGTCTGCCGTGCATAACGATATGTGTATCCACTCCGAGTGCCGCAACCACCGGAAGCAGGAATCTTAATGTAGATCCGCTCTCTCCTACATCTATTATAATCTGTTTATGGGTATCTCCGAAGCTCTTTCTGTCTACAGGTATTACTCTGAAGCTTTTCTTGTCCTCGTTATAGCTTATATCCGCTCCCATGGCGCTTAAGCAGCCTGCAGTTGCCTTGATATCAAGCGAAAGCTCCTCACATACTATATCTGTGGCCTTATCCGCAAATGCCGCGCAGATAAGCATGCGGTGTGCCTGAGATTTTGATGCGACCGTTTTGATGCTGCCATGCAGCTGTGCGGGTCTTATAAGCGCTTTCATATTCCCTTCTCCATAAAATCCTTCATCTCGGCAAGCGGCATTTTAACGATCTCACAATCGGCTATGGCCCTTGGCACAACCAATGCGATTTCTTTGCCTCTTCTCTTTTTGTCTGACTGCATAAGCTCATACAGCTTATCAATACTATACTCACATTCCGTAGGAAGTCCGAAGTGCTTAAGCAGCTTAACTATACGTTCCGCGGTCTCATCAGAGCATATATGTCCCGCTGCCGAGGCTCTTACCACAACTGCCATGCCGACAGATACCGCCATACCATGATACATACCGAAATTACTGAGTTTTTCAACGGCATGTCCCAAGGTATGTCCCAGATTAAGCAGCTGTCTGAGTCCTGTGTCAAACTCATCCTCACAGACTATATCCCTCTTCATCTCTATACATCTTGAGATGACATATTCCTTATCAAAGTCTCTGCCATGTTTTTCGAGATGCTTAAAGAGCTCCTCGTCTCCGAGTACTCCGTATTTTATGATCTCGGCACAGCCTTCCGTAAACACTGCCTCCGGCAGTGTATCAAAGCAGTTCATATCGCATATGACGAGCTTGGGCTGATAAAAGGCACCCGCAAGATTCTTGCCTGCATCAAGGTCAATTCCTGTCTTGCCTCCGACCGAAGAATCCACCGCCGCAAGCAGAGTAGTAGGGATCTGAACAAAATCTATTCCTCTTAAAAATGTCGCAGCCGCAAAGCCCGACAGATCGCCTATAACGCCTCCTCCGAGTGCCACTATAAAGTCACTGCGTGTTATGTGAGACTCTGCAAGAAATCCGAGCACTTTAGCGTAGCTTTGTATATTCTTGGAAGTCTCGCCGTTCGGAAGAGTATATACCGCCGTATCGAATCCTGCTGCCTTAAGTGATGTCTCGACAATATCTGCATACAAAGGCCCTACAGCATCATCCGTTATGATTGCTGCCTTTTCGGCATGTCCGGCTATATTGGTATATTTCTTTATAAGCTCTCCGCATTCATTAAGCAGACCGCTCCCGGTCACCGCCTTGTACGGAGAGGATGTATTGATATCTGTAATCTTCATATTTATCCGTCTATACTTATCTTTCGATCGCTGCCTTCCTTAAGTATGCGCGTAAGTTCGTCCTCGTCATCCTTAAGTATGGCATCTCTGTATTCAGCAAGGAAATCTATAAGCCAGTCCAGCTCATTGAGAACATTTTCCTTGTTATCCATGAAAAGCTCTGCCCACATGCGTGGATTAAGTCTTGCCACTCTTGTAAGATCCTTGTAGCTTCCCGCTGAAAATCCTTTGTGACTTCCCGCAGTAGGGCTCTTGATATATGCATTCGATACTATATGTGCCATCTGCGAGGTAAATGCGATCATCCTGTCATGTTCCTCGGCAGTTGTTACCGACAGTCTTCCGAAGCCTGCCGGCTCAAGCAGCTTCTTGATCCTCTCTAAAAACTCGATATCGTCATACACCGGAGGTACAAGCACCATAGGTGCATTCTTATAGAGATTGCCTCTCGAATGCTTATATCCCGAATACTGGGTTCCCGCCATGGGATGTCCTCCCACATAGGTAAAGCCGTATTCCTTTGCAAGCTTAAATCCCAGCTCACATATATTCTTCTTTACTCCGAGGCAGTCTATGACCGTGGTATGTCTGTCTATATGAGGTGCCGCCTCCTTAAGATACTCTGCGGCTGCCTTGATATAGGTGGTTATCAGTATAAGATCGCAGTCCTTGATATTATCGAAATCAAGCTCTTTGCTTACCGTACCGTCAAGCCGTGCATATCCCAATATGGTCTTATCTATATCATATGCATAGACCGTATGACCGGCCTCTTTGTATGCTTTGGCAAAGGAGCCTCCTATCAGTCCGAGACCGACTACTCCGAGTATCATTTACATTACCTCTCTTATCTTATTGAGCTTAGTCGTAAGCTCAACGAATTGCTGCGGTGTGAGTGCCTGTGCTCCGTTATACAAAGCCTTGAGCGGATCCTCATGTACATCTATCACTATTCCGTCCGCTCCTCCTGCAACAGCCGCCATTGAAAGCGGTGCAACAAGACTTGATTTTCCCGATGCGCTTCCCGGATCTGCTATTACAGGCAGATGCGACAGCTCGTGAAGCATAGGTATAGCCGAAATATCCAAAGTATTCTTGGTATAGGTCTCGAAGGTCCTGGTTCCTCTCTCACAGAGTATTACCTGCTCATTTCCGCCTGCCATGATATGCTCCGCACTCATAAGCAGCTCTCTCAGACTGCTTGCAAGACCTCTCCTCAGTATGACAGGCTTATTGATCTTGCCAAGCTCTCTTAATAGCTCATAATTTTGCATATTTCTTGTTCCGACTTCAATGATATCCACATCCTCATATCTCTCTATATGATCGGGATTTACGATCTCACTTGCTGTCGGAAGTCCGGTCTCTTTCTTGGCTATCGATAAAAGCTTTATATTATCTGTAAGTTTATCAACATTCTCATACGGAGAAAAATACTTTCTGAACGGATCGGCCCTCAGCACCTTGGCACCGGCAGCCTTGACAGTCTTTGCAAGAGAAATCAGCTGCTCTTCACTCTCAACAGAACACGGACCTGCGATTACTACACAGCTTCCGTCTCCGAAGCAGGCATCCCCAACATTAATAAGTGTATTCTCGGGATGAAACTTGCGATTACTCTTTTTGAACGGCTCCGATACGCGCTTTACCGAATTAACTATACTTAAGCTCTCTAAAAGCTCGACATCTATAGCTTCCGTATTGCCTACAAGTCCGAGTACCGTATACTCCTTACCCTTTGAGATATGTACATCAACATTCTGAGCCTTAAGCCACTCGATGAGATTGTCCTTCTGTTCTTCACTTGTATCAGGTTTTAATACCGCAATCATTTTTCCGCTCCCAATTATTCCACTAAGTAAGTTTATGTATTTATCCGGCCCTAATATGTACTGCCGATCAAAAACAAAACAATGATACAAACACTTTAACGATTTAAAGTGTTTATATCATTGTTCATGTCTTATGTCAAGTATTCACGGCTGTACATACAGGCTTTCACTTCATCATGAGTTCTATCTTTCCTACCGCATCCGGCAGTTCCGAGATGTCCTTTATCATGACGTCCGCAGTCTTAAGTTCCTCCTCGGATCCGAATCCGTAGAGGCAGGCAACGGAATGAAGTCCGCATTCTGAGGCAAGCCTTATGTCCTTGATACGATCCCCTATGGCTATATAATTTTGTCCCGGCTTATATATATTCTCGGCAAATACCTCTTCCTTTTGTTTGAAGCCGTAATATCCGGTACAGAAATACTCCGAAAACCACCTGTCCAGGCCGAAGCATTCTCTGTGTACTGCAGCATAATCATCCAGACAGTTGCTTAAAAAATACAAAGTATGCTCTTTCTTAAGTTCATCAAGCACTGCTTCCGTTCCGGGATAAAGCTGTGCCCTGCCGTTTCTTACCGCCTCCATCATCTTATCTCCGATACGTCTTCCGGCGGCTTCTCTTATTGCCTCATCCAGCTCGGGGTGAAATTTCTCCCACATCTCCTTTGCCGAAAAGCCGATCCAGTAGCTGATCTCCTCTAAGCTGTATTCCTCATGCGGAATTATCCCTTCCTCCTGAAGCTCACCCATGACAGATCTAAATGCCGGTTCATATATATAAGCTGTATTATGCAGGGTGCCGTCATAATCAAGTATCAATATCGGTTTATTTTCGCTCATATTATTAATATCTTGGCTTATCAAAGCACAGACTCAAGATTTACCATCTCGATTGCGGCAAGTGCGCAGTCATAGCCCTTATTTCCTGCCTTTGAGCCTGCTCTCTCTATTGCCTGCTCGATATTCTCGGTAGTGATAACTCCGAAGAGCACCGGAACTCCGCTTGAAAGACCTGCCTGAGCTATGCCCTTGGCCGCCTCGTTGCATACGAGCTCATAATGTGAAGTCGATCCTCTGATGACTGCACCGAGAGCGATCACCGCATCATACTTACCCGAATCAGCCATCTTCTTTGCTATGAACGGTATCTCAAAAGCGCCCGGTACCCATGCTGTATATATATTGTCCTCATCGACACCGTGACGTACAAGTCCGTCTACGGCTCCTCCGATAAGCTTGTTTACTATTATCTCATTGAAACGTGCGGCAACTATGCCAACCTTCATTCCCTCTTTTGCTATTAACTTTCCTTCTAAGATATTCATTTTGTATTCCTCCTGTGTAAGTTTGTTCCGTCATGTCTCGCCGGAACCCGATCTTATGTTTTACTTGATTAATTCGGTATCCCGGCGCATTTTTGCGGCGGGCACGGTCGCCTTCATAAAATATCAGAGCTTTTGCACCTTTTATCGTATTAGTACAGATGTGTGAAAATATGTCCCATTTTCTCGCCCTTGGTACGCATATAGCGGGCTGCATTTTCGGTAACATCTACCTCGATCGGCACTCTCTCCTTGATGCTTAAGCCGAGTCCGTCAAGTCCGTAGACCTTGCTCGGATTGTTGGTAAGGAGTCTGAGTTCCTTTACTCCGAGATCCTTGAGTATCTGCGCTCCGAGCCAGTACTCTCTCAGATCTGCCGCAAAGCCGAGCTCGATATTGGCCTCTACCGTATCTCTGCCCTTTTCCTGAAGCTCATAGGCCTTGAGCTTATTGATAAGTCCTATGCCTCTGCCCTCCTGTCTCATGTAGAGCAGTATTCCGCGTCCTTCCTTATCTATCTGCTTAAGTGCCTTTGCAAGCTGCTCCCCACAGTCGCATCTGAGCGATCCGAATACATCTCCGGTCATACACTCAGAGTGTACTCTGCAGAGCACGTTCATTCCGTCGCCGATGTCACCCTTAACAAGTGCCACATGATGCTCTCCGGTAATATCGCTTGTATATCCGTAAGCCATAAAATCACCGTATTTGGTAGGAAGATGTACTGCGGCCTCACACTTAACATGCTTCTCATTGACTCTTATATAGTCTGCCAGTGCCTTGATGGTAATGAATACGATACCCTTTTCCTTGGCAAGCTGTTTAAGCTCCGGAGTGCGCATCATATGTCCGTCATCCTTCATGATCTCACAGCACAGACCGCATTCCTTAAGTCCCGCAAGTCTCATAAGGTCTACGGTTGCCTCTGTATGACCGCCTCTTACAAGCACTCCGCCCTTTCTTGCCACAAGCGGGAACATATGTCCGGGACGTCTGAAATCAGAAGCTGTGCTTCCTTCCTCAACAAGCTTCATGGCTGTGTATGATCTCTCGTAAGCCGAGATACCTGTTGTTGTATCCTTGTGATCTATCGATACCGTAAATGCGGTGCTGTGATTATCTGTATTTTCCGCTACCATCTGCTGAAGGTTGAACTTATCCGCAATAGCCTTTGACATAGGCATACATATAAGTCCCTTTGCAAATGAAGCCATGAGATTAACATTTTCAGGAGTTGCAAACTCGGCTGCGCAGATGAAGTCTCCCTCATTTTCTCTGTCCGGATCGTCGGTAACAAGTATCACCTTGCCCGCACGAAGTGCCTCAAGCGCCTCCTCAATTGTGTTGAATCCGTTATCCATAATTATCCTCCGTAGAACCTTTGATTATCGTTTTGTGAACGCCCGGTACCGCACTTTCCGCTTTTTTCTCCGAACGCTCACCGTATTATTTGCTATTTACAGCCCGAACTCTATGAGCTTATCCATGGTAAGTCCGGATGAAGCTGTTTCATTATCAGCTGCAGACCCCGCAGTACTTACGTTTCCGTATGGACTTAAGAGCCTCTGCACATACTTTCCGACTATGTCATTTTCAAGATTGACTATGTCTCCCGCCTTTTTTTCAAGCAAGGTGGTCTCTGCTCCGGTATGTGGTATGATCGAGACCTTGAACATCTTATTATCTATATAAGCCACCGTCAGACTGATGCCGTCTATGCATATAGAGCCCTTCTCAACTATCAGCGCAAGTATCTCACCCGGTGCCGCTATGGATACCCATACAGCATTGCCTTCCGCCTTTGTCGATATTATCCTTCCGACTCCGTCAACGTGTCCGCTTACTATATGACCTCCGAAACGCCCTCCGGCTGCCATGGCACGTTCAAGATTGACATTTGCTCCCTTTGAGAGACTGCCGAGATTGGTACGTCTCAGTGTCTCTGGCATAACATCCGCAGTAAATCCGTCACTCTTAAGAGTGGTTACCGTAAGGCATACACCGTTTACGGCAATACTGTCTCCTATATTGCTGCCCTCAAGCACTTTCCTTGCCCTGATCTCTATCGAGCCCGATTCGTGGCCGCTTAAGACTCTTACAAGCTGACCCTTTTCTTCGATTATTCCAGTAAACATTATTTTCTCCGTGTTTTTTCGGCGCTATTTTATTTGAAATCATAACGAAGCAGTACATCATCTCCGAAGCTTTGAATCCCGGAGAGCTTAAGTACCGCCGCGTCATCGGGTGTATCCGCTCCGATTCCCGCAACAGGAATTCTCGGACTGCTTCCTCCGAATATCTTGGCGCCTACATAGACATATGCTCTGTTGACTCTTCCGGCCTCTATAAATGCGGCATTAAGCTTGGCTCCGCCTTCAACAAGTATACCGTTTATTCCCCTATCGCCTAATATCTTCAATGCCTCCGCAACATCCGCATGCCCGTCCTTGGTCGATACCTCTATAAGCTCGACTCCGAAAGCTTTAAGACTTTCCTTTTTAATCTCAAGACCGGTATCTCCCGGATCGCGATATGAATGTTCCTTACCGCATTCGGCAGTATCTGCTTCCCCATTGCCGCATATCACTATAAGCGGTATCTTGCCGGCAGTCTGCACCAGTCTGCTTTCAAGCGGTATTCGCAAATTTGTATCGAAGACTATCCTTACCGGATCGCGTCCTCCTTCTATGCGGCAGTTAAGCATTGGATCATCCGCAAGCACAGTACCTATTCCCACGGCTATGCCCTTGTAATAATTACGGAGCTTATGAACATGTCTTCTTGCTTCTTCTCCGCTTATCCACTGAGACTTGCCGCTGTCCGTAGCTATCCTTCCGTCTGCTGTCATTGCATATTTGAGAGCCACATAAGGTTCCTTATTAGTTATATAGTGAAAGAATACAGGATTAAGCGCATCGCACTCGTCTCTCATGAAGTCCTCAACGACCTCAATACCGGCTTTCTTAAGTATTTCCGTGCCTTTTCCCGCAACAAGCGGATTGGGATCACGGGAACCTATATATACCTTTCTTATACCTGCTTCTATAAGTGCATCCGTGCATGGCGGTTGCTTGCCGTGATGACAGCAGGGCTCAAGTGTTACATATATCTCTGCTCCCTCAGCCGATTCCCTGCATGACTTAAGTGCATTTCTCTCCGCATGCAGTCCGCCGTAGGCCTCGTGATATCCTTCTCCTATGATGCGATCATCCTTAACTATGACAGCTCCTACCAAAGGATTGGGATCCACATGTCCCGCTCCGAGTCTTGCAAGCTCTATTGCCCTTAGCATATATTTGTTTTTATCCATAATAAAAACCCCGTGTACTGCGTACTCCGGGGTTTGATTTTGTCCGTTCTAAGGCATCGATCTCTTCTTATGCTTCCTGTCATCTGGCACAGATTATAATATCCCACATTTCTGACCGGCATCCCAAACTAAGCCTTTGCTCTTCTTCCCGATGTCATGCCACAAATCGGCATACATATCTTGCCGCTGCGTCGGCTCTTATGCATAAGAAAAGCCCCGCAGAACAACTGCGGGGCAATGTAAACCGATACTACATATCCGATCCCGAATCTCATGCATGACATTAACACACAAAAGCAAAACGAGCGAATATGCTCTCTCATCTTCTCTCATCCAGACTATACTGTCGGTACAGGAATCTCGCCTGTTCGTGCCGGCACAAAGTGCAGCTCGCGGACTATACCGCCGGTGGGGAATCACACCCCGCCCCGAAGAATTATTAAATTTCATCGTAAGTCTTAAGAGGCTTCCGACATGCTCATAATAGTACAGCCTTGATAATTATGCAAGCTATATTTTTCAGCTTTTCCTATTGCCGTTTATCACTCTCGAACCATCTTCTTCTTAGCAACAAGAAGAACAACTATCATCAAAGCTATACTAAGCGGAAGGCATATGATCCAGCTTCTTATAAATCCTGTGAAGACGTAGCAGATAAAGGTTACCACCGCAACTGTCACAGCATACGGAAGCTGAGTCGAAACATGGAGCAGATGATCGCACTGTGCTCCTGCCGATGCCATGATCGTGGTATCGGATATAGGCGAGCAGTGGTCTCCGCAGACAGCTCCTGCCATGCAGGCAGAAATAGCGATGATCATAAGCTCATTGCCGAGATCTCCTCCGAATACATTAACAACTATAGGAATAAGTACTCCGAAGGTTCCCCATGAGGTTCCTGTAGCAAAAGCGAGGAAGCATCCGATAACGAATACTATGCACGGAAGCAGGCTCATTGCCGCATCATTCTCGGCTATAACAGAAACAATACCGGCTACATAATCTCTTGCGCCGAGTGAATCGGTCATAGCCTTAAGTGACCATGCAAAGGTAAGGATGAGTATGGCAGGAACCATGCTCTTAAAGCCCTCCGGCAATGCATTCATACACTCCTTGAAGTCAAGGACACGTGTAGCAAGGTAGAATATGATGGTTATAATAAGTGCAAGAACGGATCCGATAGAAAGACCTACGGAAGCGTCAGCTCCGGAGAATGCATCTATGAACGATGTACCGTCAAAGAAACCGCCGGAATAAACAAGTCCGATAACACATGAAATGATAAGCACTACGATAGGGAATACAAGGTGCATAACACGACCCTTTTCGCTTACCGGCGGTTCCGGCTGATCGTCGGCACCTGTAATATTCGGTTCCGGTTCCGGACTCGGCTCGACATAATTAAGGTTGTTTGTTAACTCGGCAGCCTTCATAGGTCCGAAATCAAAATCTCTCGCCGTAAGCACGAGCATCATTACTATGGTAAGCAGAGCATAGAAATTGTAAGGGATGGCACGAATAAAGAGCTCAAGTCCGTTTGCTCCCTCAACGAATCCCGATACCGCCGCTGCCCATGAAGAAACAGGTGCAATAATACAGATAGGTGCAGCTGTCGCATCAATGAGGTATGCAAGCTTTGCACGGCTTATCTTATGCTTATCTGTAAGAGGTCTCATAACAGAGCCTACAGTAAGGCAGTTGAAGTAGTCATCAACAAAAATAAGGCAGCCAAGGACAATCGTTGCAAACTGTGCACCCTTCTTGGATTTGATATGCTCCTGTGACCAGCGTCCGAATGCAGCAGAGCCTCCGGCACGGTTCATAAGCATTACCATAGCACCCAAAACGACAAGGAATATAAGTATTCCGACGTTGTAGGAATCGGACAAGGATCCGATGATACCGTCTGTGAGCACATGCTCTATGGTGCCCTGTAAGCTGAAGCCCGAATACAGCAATCCGCCGCAAAGTATACCTATGAAGAGCGACGAATATACCTCTTTTGTGATGAGCGCAAGTACGATAGCCACTACAGGCGGTACAAGCGACCAAAACGTGTTAATAAACATTAGATTTCCTCCCTGATTATCTTAATGTTTTCCCTTTATAAAACATCCCTATTTTTATATAAGCAAAATGACCATCCGGCAGCAGTTTTACCGAATGGTCAAAAAAGCATAACTTTATAATACTTAAACTTTTCCCTATGTCAAGGGAATTTAGCATTTTAACTCACTGCTTTACAGGTTTAAGCTCAAACTTATAGCCTATGCCCCAGACAGTCGAGATACTCCAGTATTCGTTACCCGGAAGCTTTTCTCTTATACGCTTGATATGAACATCCACGGTGCGTGTATCTCCTATATACTCATACCCCCAGATGTGATCAAGCAGCTGTTCTCTGGTAAAAACCTGATTAGGTGATGCCGCAAGAAAATACAAAAGTTCTATCTCCTTTGGCGGCATATCTACGCTTCTGTCATTGTAGATGACCGAATAATTTGCCAGATTGACCTGTAGTCCCACGTACTCGACAAGATTATCCTGTTTTTCAGGCTCATCATGTCTGTCACGTTTTAAGGTACGGCGCAGCACAGCCTTGACTCTTGCAACAAGCTCCTTGGTATCAAAGGGCTTGATCATATAGTCATCGGCTCCGAGTTCAAGTCCGAGCACCTTATCGAACACCTCTCCCTTTGCAGACAGCATCATTATAGGCACATCCGATTCATTCCTTATCATACGGCATACCTGATATCCGTCTATGCCCGGAAGCATAAGGTCAAGCAATATCATATCCGGCCTGTATTCCGAAAATACCTTGATTGCCGATTCACCGTCTTCAACTATCCTTGTGTCATAGCATTCCTTTTCAAGATACAGGCTGATAAGCTCTGCTATGGACGGATCATCGTCTACTATCATTATTCTCTGTTTTTCTGCCATTGCACTCCTGTTTCCCGTATTACTTAAAATTGACTATTGTTACTCCGGTATCCCCTTCTCCGAACACTCCGAGTCTGAAGTCTTTGACATATTTAAGCTTCTTTAGTCTCTGATGCACCATATTCTTTAGTGCACCCGTTCCTCTTCCATGTACGACTCTCACGGAATTAAGTCCGGCAAGATATGCATCATCCAAGTATTTTTCCAGCTCCGGCAAAGCCTCATCCGTAGTCATTCCTATAAGATTCACTTCCGGTCTTACGCTTAAAGCCTTTGCACCGAAGCTCTTGGTATATCCGCTCTGAGGAGTATTATTCTGCCGGTTTTTCTTGACGACGCTTCCTGAACTTCCGGTATCTGCAAGCTCTATATCACGCACACGAACCTTCGAGTTCATGAAGCCCATCTGGACAAACACGTTGCCGTCCTTATCCGGAAGTGAAGTAAGCTTAGCCGTAACGCCTCCCATGCTCATTATGCGTACTTCATCACCAATCTGAAGTTTCTTGGGGGATACAGGCTTGGACGGTCCCTTAACCACTATGCTGCTTCCGCTTGAGGTATCCTTAAGATTCTTTCTTATCTTATCACGTTCAGCTTCGGCTGCCGACTGATCGCTCTCTGCACCGTAACGGTTGATGTTTTTAATAGCCTCGTCCGCCGTCTCCTTGGCATTAAGCAGTATCCTTCTCGCTTCATCCTTGGCATCTCTCAGCAGCTTTTCTCTGCCCGCTTCAAGCTTTTCTTCCTTCTTTCTGAGACGTTCCTTAAGCTGCTCGGCCTCCTTGCGGTAATTCTCCGCCTCCTGCATCGACTTTGCCGTACGTGATCTGTCCTCGTTAAGCTTGCTTATGATATCCTCAAAGGATTCATTTTCGGCAGCTATCCTGTCCTTGGCATCGTCTATGATATAGTCCGGCAGGCCTATCCTCTTGGATATGGCAAATGCATTGGACTTGCCCGGTATCCCTATAAGCAGTCTGTAGGTAGGCTTAAGCGTTGCCACATCAAATTCACAGCAGGCATTCTCCACACCTTCTGTCTCGAGTGCATAGAGCTTGATCTCACTGTAATGTGTTGTTGCCATAGTCCTTGTCTGCATATTGTGCAGAAAGTTGAGTATGGCAATTCCGAGCACAGCTCCCTCTGTAGGATCCGTTCCGGAACAAAGCTCATCAAACAGACATAAAGATGCTGCATCGGCTTTGCCCAATATATGCACTATATTGGTCATATGTGCCGAGAATGTAGACAGGTTCTGCTCTATGCTCTGTTCGTCTCCGATATCTGCATATACATCATCATAGATGCCCATGACCGAATCAGCTGCTGCCGGTATGTGCAGACCTGCCTGTGCCATAAGTGTAAGCAGACCTACTGTCTTAAGCGACACCGTCTTGCCTCCGGTATTAGGTCCCGTTACGACCAGTGTTGAAAAGTCGTCTCCGAGCCTCATGCTTATAGGCACTACCTTATCTCTTGCTATAAGCGGGTGTCTTGCTTCCCTGATATCTATGCTTCTGTTTTTACTGAACTGCGGCTCTACACCATCGAGCTCTCCTGAAAATTTCGCCTTGGCGAATATCATGTCGAGCTTTTTAAGCAGCTTGATATTGTCGGCAATGACATCGGTATACGGCATAAGGCTCTCGCTGAGAGCTATGAGCACCTTCTCTATCTCCTGCTGCTCCTCCGCAGCAAGCTCTCTGAGCTTATTGTTGAGGCTTACCACAGCCATAGGCTCGATAAAGAGCGTCAGTCCGGTTGAAGAAGCATCATGCACCATACCCGGAACCTTGCCCTTATACTCGGATTTCACAGGCAGGCAATATCTGCCGTCTCGCTGGGTTATTATGGCATCCGTCAGATAATCTCTGCAGGAATTAAGCTTGGACTGCATCACCTCATGCACACTGTCAGCTGTACGCTTAATAGTCTGTCTTACAGTTAATAATCCCGGTGAGGCATCATCTGCCATCTCATCATCAGAGATTATACATCTTGTTATCTCTCTGTTGATATTGACAAGAGGTGTAAGCATATCGAATATCTCCGATAATGAATCCTCTTTTTGTTCCTCAGAGTCGGTCTTTCCGAAGCTTTGTGCTCTCTCTGTAACGATCAAAACAGAGCTTACCTTGATAAGCTCTGTCTGTGACAATGTTCCGCCTATTTCAAGGCGCTTCAATATGTCGCCTATTTCTCTTACTCCGGCAAAGGAGATACCGCTCCCCTTTTGCGTGATGCGTCTTAAGGCATCGCTTGTATTGCGCTGCCATTCCCTGATATGGCGATAGTTTGATGAAGGCTTAAGCTTGGCACACAGGCTTCGTCCCGCATCAGACGTTGCGTGTGCCTTAAGCCTCTCTATGATTTTGTCGTATTCTAATACTTTAAGTGTCTTCTCTTCCATCCTCTGATGCGGCACGGCTTGCTTCCGCAGCCTTTGCCTGTTCCTCTATAGAATTCTCGCTTGATTCAAGTATCCTCATGAATTCCTCACCGGTGATAGTCTCCTTCTCGTAGAGATACTTAACTATTTCGTGAAGCTTCATGATATTATCCTCAAGTATCTTATAAGCCTTCTGATGCTGAGCCTTGACAAGTGCTATTACCTCATCATCAACAGACTTCATGGTCTCCTCGGAGCAGGCTATAGACATATCGCCTCCGAGATAAGCATTGTTCTTTATCTGCAATGCTACCATATCAAAATCATTGCTCATACCGTACTGAGCTATCATTGCTCTCGCAAGCTTGGTTGCCTGCTCGATATCGTTGGATGCTCCGGTAGTTACGCTCTTAAATATAAGCTCCTCGGCTGCACGTCCTCCGGTAAAGGTTGCGATCTTATTCTCAAGCTCCTGCTTGGACATAAGATAGTGGTTGCCGTTATCATCCACCTGCATGGTATATCCGAGTGCTCCGGATGTACGCGGAATAATGGTTATCTTATGTACCGGAGCGGAATTATCCTGCTTTGCGGCAACAAGTGCATGTCCGACCTCATGGTAGGCAACGATAAGCTTCTCCTTGCTGGTAAGCACCTGATTCTTTTTCTTGTAGCCCGCCATAACGACCTCGATACTCTCCTCGAGATCCTGCTGGTTGACTCTCTCTCTTCCTGCCTTAACGGCACGGAGAGCAGCTTCATTTATCATATTGGCAAGCTCGGCACCTGAAGCACCCGGGCATGCCTTGGCAATATCGTCGAAATTGATATTGCCTGCCATCTTGACCTTAGATGCATGTACCTTAAGTATGTCGACTCTGCCCTTCATATCCGGAAGCTCAACAGGTACTCTTCTGTCAAAACGGCCCGGTCTCAGCAGAGCCGGATCAAGTGTATCCGGCTGGTTTGTGGCTGCAAGTACTATGATACCCTTTGTACCGTCGAAGCCGTCCATCTCGGTAAGGAGCTGATTGAGTGTCTGTTCACGCTCATCATTGCCTCCCATACCGTTGCCGCCTCTCTTCTTGCCTATGGCGTCGATCTCATCTATGAAAATGATGCAAGGTGCCTTCTTCTCGGCCTCCTTAAAGAGATCTCTTACCTTGGCTGCGCCCATGCCGACAAACATCTCTACAAACTCCGAACCGGAGATACTGAAGAACGGAACATTTGCCTCTCCTGCGACTGCCTTTGCAAGCATGGTCTTACCTGTTCCCGGAGGGCCTACAAGCAGTGCTCCCTTAGGTATCTTTGCTCCTATCTCATTATATTTCTTAGGCTCATGCAGGAAATCCACCATCTCGGCAAGAAGCTCCTTGGCTTCTTCCTCTCCCGCAACATCCTTGAACTTTATGCCGACATTGCTGTTCTCATATACCTTGGCATTGGCCTTTCCGAAATTGCCCATGCCCATGAAGCCTCCGCCGCCGCGCTGCTTCATATTCTTCATCATGGCATATCCGAGCCATATCATAAATGCCAGAGGAAGCAGATTGTAGAGTATTGCCCATATAGGTGATACCTGCTGCGGTATCTCCTGGGTAAACTTTGCGCCTGCATTGTACATGCGCTCTACTTCACCTATATAATTGATACGTCCTGTCTCGTATATGGTGTCATTGCCGTCAAGCGTATACTTGATGGTCGTGGTATCGAGCTCGACCTGATCCACTGTTCTGTCGGAAAGCGCATCAAGGAAGGTATCATAGCTTGTCTCAACTATCCTGCGATTACTTATTGCAGGTGCTATGACCAGATTGATGATAAGCATTACGGCAAGCACAAACAGCACATAGTATGTCATCTGCTTGTTCGGCGGCTGCCTCTTGCTTCCGTCATAATTGCTTCGATTGGGGTCTTTCTGATAATCGAAAATGTTGCCTAAATTTGCCATAAAACTCCTTGTATACACGAAGGCTTATATTCGTCAAAGCTCCGTGCCTGTATCATATTACCCGCAGATAACATTATTAAGATATATCTGCCGATTTTGTTCACTATTATTCTTTATTATCAAAATATGTACTTATTATGAATTAAGCAACGATTTTATAAACATTTTATAATAACTTTATACTTAATTTATATTTGGGTCAATATTGACATTACGCCGCTTTGTGTGTAGAATGTTCAAAATTTGATAGTTTTCAGTATTTTTGAACTTTTTGTTTTAAAGACACGCAATAAGTAAGTTTTTGTCTTTTACTATTGAAGCGGTATTATCCGTTAAAAGATAATTACCGAAAACCTTTATCCGATATATAGGAGTATAACATGAAGAGATTAAAAAATATCGATCCTTTTACAACTCTTGTCCCGTTTGCGGCAATATTTGTACTGTGTTTGTTCTTCATACTGGATCCGCAGGCATCAACCGCATCTTTGGGAATCATAAGAGCCTTCCTCGGCGATGAATTCGGAGTATATTATCTCGCTGTAGGTCTCGGTGTATTCCTTATATCCATATACATGGCTTTTTCAAAATACGGCAAGATCATACTCGGAAAGCCCGGAGAGAAGCCGAAATACAGCTTCTTCGCCTGGGGTTCAATGATGTTTACCGCAGGACTTGCCGCAGACATACTCTTTTATTCTCTGTGTGAATGGATATTATATGCAAATGAGCCTCATCTCGCAGAACTCGGTTCTGTACAGGACTGGGCTTCCACCATCCCCCTTTTTCACTGGGGTCCTATACCTTGGAGCTTCTATGCGGCTCTTGCCGCCTGCTTCGGCTTTATGCTGCACGTTCGCGGCTGTAATAAACAAAAATACTCGGAGGCCTGCCGTCCTATACTCGGTAAGCACACCGACGGAGCACTCGGAAAACTCATAGATGTCCTTGCAGTCGTAGCTCTTATCGCAGGTACCGCAACGACCTTTTCCGTTGCGACTCCGCTGCTCTCAAGTGCCATCTGCCGCCTTATCGGTATAAATGATACCAAATTCCTTACTATAGCAATATTGCTTATTATCTGTGCCGTATATACATTCTGCGTATTAAACGGTATGGAGAGCATCAACTTCCTTGCCCGTATATGTATGTACATATTCTATGCATTTGCAGGTATAGTACTTTTGTTCGGAGGAGAGACCCGTTACATAATCGAGACAGGCTTTTCCGCAGTAGGCAATCTCGCACAGAACTTTATAGGCTTAAGCACCTGGACCGATGCCTTAAGGACCTCCTCATTCCCGCAGAACTGGACCATCTTCTACTGGGCATACTGGATGGTATGGTGTGTTGCTTCACCGTTCTTCATGGGCAGCATATCCGGCGGACGCAGTGTTAAGCAGGTCGTACTCGGTGCCTATGTATTCGGAATGGGTTCGACCTTCTCGTCCTTTATCATATTGGGCAATTACTCACTCGGACTACAGACACATGGGATACTTGATGTCCTTAACATCTATGCCTCCTGCGGAAATGATCTCTATGCAACTATCATAAGCATAATCGAGACCATGCCGTGCTTCAGACTGATGCTGGTATTGCTGATTTTCTCAATGATAGCCTTTTATGCAACTTCCTTTGATTCGATCACCCTGGTTGCATCCGCTTATTCATACAAGAAGATCGCAGACGGCGAATCCGCTTCCAAAGGCATGAATCTTTTCTGGGCAGTACTGCTCATCATGCTGCCTATAGCACTGCTTTTCTCAGAGAGCAGCATGAGCAATATGCAGACAGTTTCCATCATTGCCGCTTTTCCTATAGCAATGGTAATACTGCTCATAATAGCAAGCTTTTTCAAAGACGCCGATAAATACCTGAACTCTAAATGAGCCACGCGAAATTCCGGCAAAACACCCGCAGGACAGTAAAGTATTTCACTTACCGTATCCTGCGGGTGTTTTAGTTCAGGCTGTTCCTTAGCCTCACTATATAATAAACTCAGCTATAATTACATCTCAAAGCTCAGTCTTCATCTTTTTTATCATCCTCCCAGTGCAGTCTGTGGAGCTCCCCATATCTTTCCATGTTCTCAAAGCCATTCTGGCGCAGCGCCTCATACAATATGATAGCTGCCGAATTGGCAAGATTAAGAGAGCGTATGTCTCCCCACATGGGTATGCGTATGCAGGCATCCGGGTGCTGTACAAGTATCTCCTCCGGTATACCTCTTGATTCGTTGCCGAGCATGATATAATCGTTTGGTCCGAAACACACCTCGGTATATGCATGATGTGCCTTGGTGGTGGCAAACCAGAGCCTCGGTGCGTCACCCTCAGCCCTGTCATTTTGTTCTGCAGCCTGGCTGTCCGGATGATTCGACAAAGAGCTTCTGATGCCATTATTATACGCTTCGGAAGCCTCTGCTCCTGCCTCTTCTCTTGCTCCGCCGAAGCTTATCTCCGGATGCTTCTCAAGAAAATCATCATAATCTATATATTCGTGCAGATCTATCTTGTCCCAGTAATCCATACCTGCTCTCTTTATCTCTTTCTCTGAGATATGAAAGCCATAGGGACGTATCAGATGCAGCGAACTGTCTGTTGCGGCACAGCTGCGTCCTATATTGCCTGTGTTAAGAGCTATTCCCGGCTCATGCAATACTATATTCATGGTTTATCCTTTTGTTTTGATCAATGATTTTTCGGCAGTATCACCGTAAATGTCGAGCCTTCATTAGTTGCACTCTTTACACTTATGCTGCCGTTATGCATCTCAACTATCTTCTTCACCAGCGGAAGTCCGAGTCCGTTGCCCTCTGCACTGTGATTGGTATCTGCCTGATAAAATTTATCGAATACATGGTGCTGCTCGACTTCGCTCATGCCGATTCCGTTATCCGTAACTGTAGCAATTACCGAATCGGAATTTTCATGCAAGGTAAATGTTATGCAGCCGTTCTTTGGCGTAAATTTGATTGCGTTGGAAGTAAGATTGGACCATACATGCTGCATAAGCTCCTCATATCCGGTAAAGCTTACCGAATCAAGCTCCGGCTCTATATCAAGGCCTTTGTCTGACCAGCTCTTTTCCTGTAGAAGTATAGCCTGCCTTATCTGCTCGTCAAGTGAGAACTCACTCTTTTTTAGCGGTATCTGCTGATTATCCAGCTTTGACAATCTAAGGATATTTCCTGTAAGCGTGGTGAGTCTTGATGCAGACCTTATGATATTGGTGGTGTACTCCCTCTGTTCCTCGTTAAGCTCGGTTGCTGAAAGAAGTGAAGCATAGCCTTCTATGGCGGCAAGCGGAGTCTTAAACTCATGAGACACATTGGTTATAAAATCCGTCTTCAGCATCTCATTGGAGTTAAGCCCGTCAACCATCTTGTTGAAGTTCATATACATTGTCTCGATATTTCTGACACGGCATTTTTTCGCAGCTGCCTCGTCTATGTGTATACCGAAATCTCCATCCGTAACCTTATTCATAGCCTCACTCATGCGGTCTATCGGATCAAGGAACATGCCCGATATTATGGCAGTAACCACTCCCGCAATGGTTAGCGACAAAAATATGACTATCAAAAGCGGATAGCTCCGACCGAAAGATATATTGTCATTGCCCAGTATCTTAAGCGTGATCCATGTCGTTATCAGCAGATAGAACAACACGACCATGGTTATCATAACAGCGAATTTATGCCATATTTTAAGTTTATTCTTATCCATGTAAATTATTCCGCCTTGTTGATCACAGCCTTATATCCGAGTCCTCTGACGGTAAGCAGATCAAAATCCTTATTATCCTCAAAATGTCTCCTGAGCCTGTTGATATGAACATCTATGGTCTGCGCATCCGATTTGGACTCGGGTCCCCATATCTCATCCATAAGCTGCAGTCTCGTCATGATCTTGCCCGGATATGAGAGCAGCTTATAAAGCAGCTGGAACTCCTTATTGGTAAGCTCAACTTCTCCGTCCCCGGTAACTACGGTCATGGCATCATAGTCAAGCACTGTACTGCCTATAACAAGCTTATGCTCGTTAAGTATATTGGCGCGCCTTAACAGAGCGTTGACTCTGAGCACCATCTCATTTACATCGACAGGCTTGGTCATATAGTCATCCGCACCCGCATTGAAGCCCTTTTGCTTGGAAGGAAAATCATCCTTGGCTGTTATCATAAGTATGGGCATCTCCGAGTCATATTCTCTTATCGCCTCAACCAGACTGTAACCGTCCATGGCCGGCATCATTATATCGGTGATTATCATATGAACATGCTCACTCTCAAGTTTGTTGCAGGCATCCTCTCCGTTTATTGCCTGAACCACCTCGAAGCCCGCCTTTTTGAGCACTGTGGAATACAGATCATTAAGCTGTTTGTCATCCTCAACGACCATTATTCGATTAAGAAGCATCGCATTTCTCCTTGATATCATGCTGATCTTTTGTTACTATCTGCACACAGATATACTTTCGGACTAAGCCTTAGGCAGGCGGTTTTCCGAATATGCTATCTGCACATTAAACAACAGTATAATATGATAATAAGATAGTAGATATCATTAATGAATTTTCCATGAATATCGGCAGTAAATACCATAATATTTTTGTTGCTGCTGCCCTGAGCACTTACATATTTACAAAAATGAGGCATGAAAATGAAAAGATGTGTGATAGTCGGCGGTGCGCCGATAGAACGATATGACAGAATAAAGACTTATCTTCGCGAGGATGATTACCTTATCTTTTGTGACTGCGGACTCAGACACTCCGAAGCTCTCGGGGTTAAGCCCGATCTTATAGTCGGAGATTTTGACTCTCATGCAAGACCGGACACCGATACTGAGACCATTGTGCTTCCTACGGTAAAGGATGACACAGACACCGTTCACGCGCTAAAGGAGGCCATCTCCAGAGGCTGTACCGATTTTCTGCTCATCGGCATGACCGGACGCAGGCTTGATCATACCCTTGGAAACATTTACATGCTTGTATATATTTACGAGAATGGCTTAAAAGCGCTCATGGTAGATGACTACTCTGAGATATCTCTTGTCGGAAGCTCTCCGGTCGAGATAGATGACAGCCTGCCTTTCTTCTCTCTCATCAATATAACAGGCAGGGCCAAGGGCATATATATTGAAAATGCCAAGTACCCTCTCGATAATGCCGAGATCAGATATGATTACCAGTATGGTGTCAGCAATGAGGTACTTCCCGGAAAGCTTGCACGAATAAGGGTAGAAGACGGACTCCTGCTCCTTATCCGCGATTTCGAAGCTTAATCCATAACTCCGCTAAGATCGAATACCGGTGTGTATTCCTCCTTGGCGGAGCTTTTTTCCTGCATAAAGCCGTTAAATCCAAGCTCTTCGATACGTCTCAGCACTGAATCATATTCAAGGCTTGTGAGTCTGCGTGACAGCTCCTTTATCTCTTTTGCTTTATAAAACGGAGTATACTGACTCATCAGACTGATAAGGAAGCTGTCCTTATCAAAGCCTGCGGCAAGTTCCTCCATGAGCCTTATCGAATCATGGCGGCAATTCGGAAGCACCAGATGTCGTATAATAACGCCATTTGTCATTATTCCGTCATCCCCAAACTGCGGTTTTCCGGTCTGTCTTATCATCTCATGTACAGCTGCAGCGGCTGTTTCAAAGTAATGCGGTGCCCCTGAATACTTAAACGCAAGCTCATCACTGAAGTACTTTATATCAGGCAGATATACATCAATATATCCGTCAAGCAGCTTTATCGAGTCTTCCGACTCATAGCCACCGCAATTAAAAACCGTCGGAATATCAAGCTTATGCTTAACTTTGTCCAGTGCATATATTATGTCAGGTATAAACTGTGTTCCTGTGATAAATTCCACAGTCTGTGCTCCGCTGTCCTGAAGTTCAAGCACTATATCTGCCAGTCTTTCCGCATCGATATCGGCTCCGAAATTATCATGGCTTATATCAAAGTTCTGACAATATATGCATTTTAAGGTACAGCCCGAGAAAAATATCGCGCCGCTTCCCCTTGTTCCTGCTATACAAGGTTCCTCCCATTTGTGCAGCATAGCCTTGGCAAGCCTCGGTCTGCTCCCGGCTTTGCAAAAGCCTCCTGCCTTGGTACGGTCTGCATGGCAGTTCCTCGGACAAAGCGTACACTCCTCATACATATGACGCAAATCTGCTGTATTTTTATTACCGAAGCCTTTACTGCTTATCTTATTTATGCTCATATGCACTTTAGGAAACAATCATTACTTTATATCTTTAACTATATATATAGGTCTGTCCTTCATCTCCCTGAACAATATTGAGAGATAGCTGCCCATTATACCGAGCAGCATAAACAATACCGCAAACATGAAGCACAGCAGTACAACTATTGTGGCATAACCGCTCGGTGCTCCGCCTCTTGTAAACAGAGTATAAATAAGCAGTACAAAGCCTAACAGTCCGGAAATAAGGCCTGCATAAATACCGAGCTTAAGCGGCATATCCGAAAAACAGGTGACAGCATCCACAGACAGGCGGAACAGGCGCTTAAAGCTGTAATGGCTCTCACCGGCAATACGTGCTCCCGCCTCATAGCTCAGCGTTGTCCTGTCAAAGCCTATATTCTGTACAAAGCCCCTCAGGAAACGAACCTTTTCCCTGTAATTATTGCGAAGAACATCTGCGGCACTCTTATCTATCGCAAAGAAATCTGAGGCTGCCGGAGTTATATTGGCATCCGATATGCGGTTGATGATCTTATAAAAAACAGCGGAAGCAAAGCTCCCCGCAGCGCTGCTGCCTTCATTTTTTGTTCTGACCATGCTGATAATGTCATGACCGTCCTCAAACATCTCCATTATCATAGGAATGCTTGCAGGCGGATGCTGCAGATCGGCATCCATGAATATAAGATAATCACCCTCGGCATAATCAAGCCCTGCCGTCATTGCTGCCTCATGCCCGAAGTTGCGCGAAAGCATGATAAGCTTAACATTATCGGGAGCATCATTTTTAAGCCTCATCATTATCTCCGGGCTCTTGTCTGTGCTTCCGTCATTAACAAAGATAAGCTCATAGCTGTATTCAGGCTTTGCTTCGATGAGCTTATCCATTTCCTTCTTTGCTGTTGTATAAAAAAGTCTCAAGCCGTCCTGTTCATTATAGACGGATACTATCAGGCTTATCTTCTTATCCAATCCGATACCCCTATATCAATTTTACGGCAGCTTATATCCCCTGCTTCATGCATGATCCCGATAAGATAAATTCTGCCGTTTATGCCTTATTTTCAGTAAATACTTCTATTTCGTCAGAATGTGACGGCACTCTCGATTCCTCCGGCGGAAGCTGCATATAATCTCCGTAAACCTCACTCAAGACCTCATGATATGCCTTAGGCACCATCATTGAATGAGACTCAAATTCAAGCTCAGTGACTTCGGATATCCATTCTCTTTTAACTGTCACATAGAGATAATCGGGCTGATAATTCGAATAATACAGTCTCTTTGTTTCTTTTGAATTACAGCTTAGCGATAGGCGCTCCTGCCTGCGGAAAATGTCCTTCATATCCATGGTCCTGCCTATAGCGGCAAGCACTGCGACCTTAACTCTGTCAAGTCCCTTGTATTTTCCGAGATCCAGCCTGTATCTCTTGGACATCGCGAAACCGTAGAGCATCTTCTGCTTAAATCTTGTCAGCTTATCACTGAAGGAGTTATCCGGTATATTATCCAATATAAATATATCTACCCAGAGATGATTAAGCTTTCCTCCGTAATAATCCATTTCCTCAGATCCTGCATGTCTCTTGGAATTAAGGAAAATAATGCGCGGTGTGAAGTCATAGAAGCTGTCGCCGTCTCCGAGTTCGTCCGGCATGACAAGCTCCATTCCTTCCTTAAGCTCTCTGACTGTTGCCGCTCTGAACTGCTCAAAGTTATCCCTTGTCATGGCAATATCTATATCATCATCCCAGGGGATAAAGCCCTTATGCCTTACTGCTCCTATGAGAGTTCCGGAATCCAGCATGTATACTATATTGTGTGCTCTGCAGATCCTGTCTATCTCAAGCAGTATATCAAGGCTCGCCTGCTGTGCTTCTATCAGCTTTTGTTTGTTATACTTTTCCATAAAATACGCCGATGCTGCCGTTCCTTACTGTTCATTCACCGCAGCCTTGATTGTCTCTGCCATATATGCCAGTCTGTCCTCTGTCATACCCGGATATACACCTACCCAGAAGGTTCTCTCTGTAATTATATCCGTATTTGTGAGATCTCCCGATACACGGTAAGATACTCCGTCATTTCTGATTCCGTCAAAGCAAGGATGCTTGATAAGATTGCCCGCAAAGAGCAGTCTGGTCTGTATTCCGTGATCCTCTATGTATCTGACAGCCTTGTTTCTGTCGATACCCTCGGCAAGAGTCATACAGAAGCCGAACCAGCTCGGATCGGAATCTGCTTCAGCCTCAGGCAGCAATATCCTGTCACTGACATCCTCGAGTGCCTTGTGCAGGGAATTCCAGTTGTGCTTTCTCTTCTCGACGAAATCCGGAAGCTTTTCAAGCTGAGCACAGCCTACGGCAGACTGCATATCGGTAATGCCCAGATTATATCCGAAGGTAGAATATACATACTTGTGATCATAGCCCTTGGGAAGCTCGCCGAACTGACCGTCGAAGCGGTGTCCGCAGCGGTTGTCCTGGCCGGATTTGCATACACAGTCTCTGCCCCAGTCTCTTACACTTAAGAGAAGCTTCTGCAGCATGGGATCCGAGGTGTATACCGCACCGCCTTCTCCCATGGTCATATGATGCGGCGGATAGAATGAAGAAGTGCCTATATCTCCGACTGCTCCTGTCATCTTCCACTCTCCGTCCAGCTTATAACGGCTTCCGAGAGCATCACAGTTGTCCTCAATAAGCCAGAGCCCGTGCTTTTTGCAGAAATCCCTTACCGCCTTAAGGTTGAACGGATTTCCGAGAGTATGTGCCGCCATGACCGCCTTTGTCTTATCTGACAGCGCAGCCTCAAGTCTGCTCTCGTCTATATTGTACTCCGGAAGCTTAACATCTACGAAAACCGGAACAGCTCCGAAATTCAGCATAGGTGTAACGGTTGTCGGAAATCCTGCCGATACCGTGATGACCTCATCACCTCTCTTAATAGCTCTGTCTCCCAGCTGATGTGCCGTAAGTGCCATAAAGGCAAGCAGATTGGAGGAAGATCCGGAGTTTGTTACATCCGCATACGGAACTCCTATATACTTTGCAAGTCCGGCCTCGAACTCATTGGTATATCTGCCCATGGTGAGCCAGAATTCCAATGCACTGTCGGTAAGATTCATCATCTCTCTGCGGTCATAGACTCTTGCCGCATAGGGAATGCGATCTCCCTTATGATACTCTTTATTTTTGTCGGTATTGTGATAAAGGTCGCAATATGTTCCGACCAGTTCAACTATTTTCTTATGTGCCTCGGCTTCGTCTAAGCCTTTAAAAAATTCACTGTATTCCATATTCTCTCTCATTGCTTGGCATATTCGCTTATCTGTGCTATCAGTTCCTCATTGGCCTCTATATTGCTTCTCTGCCATGCCTTGGTCCAATCGCAGACCGCTCTTACCGCTCGGTCTATGTGCCATATAGGTTCCCATTTGAAGCAGCTCTTTATCTTGCTGTTATCAAGCAGCAAGAGTCCGGCCTCGTGAGGTCCGTTGTCACCGTTCGGTGTGCTTATCTGCATGTTGTTGCCATACTCATATGCAAATATCTTGCAGAGCTTGCCTGTGGTCACGCAGTCCTCCTCGTCCGGTCCGACATTGTACCAACCCGCATACTCGGGATCTAACGCCTGCTCCATTGCTATGGTCAGGTACACGAAAAGAGGTTCAAAGGCATGCTGATACGGTCTGATGCTGCCCGGATTACGCAATACCATCTCGGTACCGTTGACCGCCGCCTTGACGCAGTCAGGTATGATGCGGTCAAGACTGAAATCTCCTCCGCCTATGACATTGCCGGCACGTGCCGTAGATACTGCCACGCCCTGTGCCTTAAGAAATGAGGCCGCATAGCTGTGTGTAATAAGCTCGGAGCATGACTTTGAGTTGGCATACGGATCGAATCCGTCAAGCTTGTCCTCTTCCTTATATCCGTAGCCGGGCTTCTCCTCATTATAATAAACCTTGTCTGTAGTTACATTGACAAAGGATATACATCCGGGCTTTCTGCGTATGCACTCCAGGATATTGACGGTACCCATGGCATTTATCTCATAAGTCTCTCTCGGTATGCGATAGCTCTCCCTTACCAGAGGCTGTGCCGCCATATGTATGACTATCTCCGGATCTATACGGTCATAATACTCCCAGAGTCTGTCCATATCGCGTATGTCAGCTATACGACTCTCAACTATGCCGCTTCCCAGTTTTTCTGTGCCGCCGAGTTTTATGTTAAGCTCGGTCTCTGTCCTGCTCGACATTCCGTCTCCGTAGATAATGTCAAAGAGGCAGGGATCGGTACTCGGCTTAAGTGCATAGCCGTAGACCTCGGCACCCATCATACCGAGTATGACGCTTAAATAACTGCCCTTAAAGCCTGTATGTCCTGTGATCAGTACGCGTTTACCCTTATAAAATTCAGCTAACTTCTTAAAATCAGTCATATTACCACTTCTTCCACGGTGCCTTGCCCGAGGCCCAAAGCTCCTCTAATTTGTTTTTCTCCCGCTGTGTATCCATACACTGCCAGAAACCTCCGTGATTAAAGCCCATGAGCTGACCCTCACTGCTCAATCTTCCAAGCGGTCCCTTCTCCAATATCGTCTCATCCGAATCCAGATAATCAAATATCTCCTTGTTGAATACCATATATCCGCCGTTTATCAGAGAGGCGTCACGCTCTTCCTTTTCTCTGAATGCGGTTATCATACCGTTTTCTTCTACTTCAAGCACACCCTTCATCTCGGAGATATTCACCATGGTGATAGTGGCTGTCTTGCCGTGTGATTTGTGGAACTTGAGCAAAGCATTGAGATCCACATCACATACACCGTCACCGTAGGTCATCATAAAGCTCTCGTCTCCGATATATTTCTGTACGCGCTTTATCCTGCCTCCGGTCATGGTATTGAGTCCGGTATCTATAACACTAACCTTCCAATTCTCGGAATTATTGTTGTGTATAGTCATGGAATTGGAAGACAGATCGAAGGTCACATCGGAGTTATGCAGAAAATAATCAGAGAAATACTCCTTGATAACATACTGCTTATAGCCCGCACAGATTATGAATTCGTTGAAGCCGAAGGTAGAGTAATACTTCATGATATGCCAGAGTATAGGGCGTTCTCCTATCTCTATCATAGGCTTTGGTCTCAAATGACTCTCCTCACTGATACGTGTACCGAGTCCCCCGGCTAAAATAACAACTTTCATATATTCCTCCGCTTGTCTTTGACACAAAACGTCATTGATCTTCTGTAGTGTTATCCGCAATCTGCGGTTTTGAAAAGACATTGAGCTTATTGTCTTTAAGTATCTCTATTGCAGAGATAAGCTCTGCCGGATCCTTATGCCACTCCATAGTTGCGGCAAGTTCCTCCGGCTCGTATTCCTCATAATTAACTATGGTCTCAGTCATCTGTCTGTAGTTGGCTTTTCTGTATTTAGCGATACGAAGCTCACGATAATCAGTATAGCAGTTTCCGACAACAATTAAAACCGTTATGCTAATGGCTGCCGCCCCGGCTATCATTCTTCTTCTCTCATCCGTGCGTCTGTAGCTTCTGCGCATTTTCCCGAACATTGAGAAAACAAGTATCATTCCAAGTATACCTATCATAAACTGTGCACCGTATCTTGAGCTTAAGGCATAGTCTTCTCTTAAGAATATCCATCTTGCCATAGTCACCAGTACATGATTCGCCCCGCCCGATACGATAAGCAACAGCGGAAATACCGTCTTCTCAAGCATGTCATTGGCAAAATATAAGATAAGTGCAAACAAATATCCCAGTATAACTACACATCCTATCGCAAGAACAAGCTTACTCGGCATTGCCGCACCGCCCGGCACTATCGAATCAACTACTTCCTTTCCTATCGCTGCTCCCGCGAAGGATTTTATAAGGAATTTCGGAATAAACTTCGGCTCTTCAATAATTATCTTGAACAGGCTTTGATCTGTAGCTCCGGCATGCTCCCATACGGCAAAATGTCTGCTGAGCATATACAAAAACAAAGAAAGAGCGGCACTCATTAATACCAGTCTGTATATCCCAAGCTCTCTTTTTCCGGCCATACTGTTTGCGCCTCCGAGCAGTAAACCCATGGCACAGACCAGTATAAGCGTACATGCAAACGAAACTATATACTCACCGGCAAAGAGCAGCATTATAAGAGGCAGCACGCATAAGGCGAATTCCTCTCTGGTATCGGATTCGCCTGTCCATACAAGATCTATCAGCCTATACCCTATAATGAACAGCCCAAAGGAAACAAGATGCGGCCATGAGGTCCCGTTAAGCAGTATTTCCCACTTGTTGAGTGAAAATAGCACTATATAAAACGCAAGCTGCCACTTAAAACTTATATTCATCTTGTACATATAGCCTGCACTGCCAAATGCAATTAAAATCAGTCCTATAAGCCCGAGAACTCTGTCAAAAGTGACGCTATAGTCAAACGACAATACATTTACAAGTCTTGCAAGAAAGGTCATAGGGATACGTGTAAGTATATCCGGCACCAGCAGCTTCGATATATCGGAAACATCCGGAAGGTATTCATTGATCAACCTTATATAATCCGAATACACTACATCCACGGATGCCGCATAGATATATAATGCGGTGAAAATTATACCTAATACAGGCAGAATTATATATTTTATCCTGTGATAAGCTTCCCTCGATCTCATTGTGCTGCTTTAACTTCCTCTGTAATGTCAAGATAGGCATGTTCTTCAGGCAGCTCTTTGATAACAAGGGCCCTGCCTTCCTTAACAGCCTCGGTGTCTATATTTCTTTTATCGTCGGCAAATATCACTTTTGTTCCCTCTGCCTTCTTGTCCTTGTCAAAGGTCTTAAAGAAGGTGTCGGCATAAAACTCACTCATGCCATAGCTGTTTTCAAGTATGTATATATCCTTGCCGAGTATATTGTCCATACCGTATTTTTCAACTGTCTGTTCCGCAAGAGAGTTCATCCTGAGCTGATCCTGCCAGAAATAAATGTTGATAAAATATCCTCTGTAGAAAATATTGAGGTATATCGTTATGACTGCATAGACTGCGAACAGTGAAAGTGCAGCTGTCCTTAACACTCTCTGTCTGTCTTCTCCGATAAAGCCTATCATATATGCCGCATACAACAATGCTGCCGTAAATGACACATATATCCATCTCATCTCAAGTCTGATGGTCACAGATGAGCATCCTATGCAAAGCGCTATAAAGCCGCCAAACAGCATAGCTGCACTCACGGCCTCAAACAGGACTTTTCTGTCCTTTCTCCTTATAAGCTCCGCAATATATATCAGCACCACGCAGCCTATCACAGCACAGCCTGCTATAACAGTCTTCTGTATATACGCCGGACTCATCTCCCATGGAAGTCCGTTCAGATACTCCGGTCCCGCATTTATACCGAAAATGTATTTGATCTGATCCTTGCAGAAATTTATGGTCTGCATGAGTCCGAAGGTGTCCGTAACCTCGGTTCCTCCGGTTCCCGCAGGCATAGCCTTGCCTATGGTAAACATACGTATGATCACGATCAGTACAAGTTCTGCGGCCGGTGTTATCCATGCTGCGATATTTCTTATTCCGAACCGCGATCTTATTTTTCTTGTATCACTCTTGCTATTATTGACGATTCCGTCAGTCTCTCCCGAAACCGCATTTATTATAGTTTTGTTTGCTTCGCTTCCGTATGCAGATAAGCTTTCACTATTTACTCCCGGCTTAGCTCCGATAGCTCTAAGTATAAGCACGAGATAAAAAAGAGGAAAAAGACTTAAGTATCTCTCATGTGTAAAGACGAGAAGAAAAAAAACCATGAGCGCCGGATAATATCCCTTGCCCTCCTTCATATATCTGTACAGGAGCCAAAGTATGGCTATGGCAAAGCCGAGTGCCATAGTCTCCATAAGCCCTAGTGCCTGCCCTATCTGATAGTAAGCAAACCTTGATGCAAGATACGCCGCTCCGACAAAAAAAGCTGTGATACGGCTGCGTGAAAGCTTTGCCGACATGTGGTAAAGCATTACCGCAACTATAAGATTGACAACTATGTTAAATCCTACAAATCTGTTGATGTGATTGCCGACAATAAACATCTGAAGATACGCCGCAAACCAGTATACGGGTCTGAATCTCGTTGATGTGCCTACCGGAAACACAAATTCCTTAAGGCTCTGCTCTCCGTAGCAGGACCACATATAGAGATCATCCATATACAGACCCTTTATCACTATGTCCCGGTTTACCCAAAAGCCGAATACCGCAAGCAGTATCAGCAAAAGCATATCAAAAAATATTTTGTTTTTATTTTTTGTATCAGTCATTAAATCGTCTCCGTCAGCTTATGCTTCTGAACCATTTCATCTGTGCGTCAGTGCGCTCGGATCTTTCCACTCCCATATAATCCTCCCAGCTCACAGCTGCTCTCTCCTTGTCTATCTCGGCAACTATACGATTTGAGCTTCCTTCAGTCAGGTAAATGTTACTGAAGCAACCATCCTCAAGCAGGTAGCCAAACAATACACCGGCTCTGTCCCTGCGAGGATCCGTCTTATCACACAGGAAATCCAGATCCGCATAGATATAGTCTATGTCTGCAAAGCTTAAGTACTCCTTGAAGATATCAAGCTTGGTATCGGTAAGAAATACATTGCCTCCGCTGCCGTCTATATCCACCCAGCTCTCCACTCTTCCGTTAAGTCTGTAGCAGTCAGGCTCATATGCAAATGCCACTACTCTCGAATCATCACTCCATAATGGCGGATAATCATATTCTGCCGAATGAACATAATAGCCTCTATTGATGAAATCGACTTTAGTGAAGCCTATGGGTCCGCACCAGCCTGTAAATGCCGTAAAGTATATCATTACAGCAGACATAAGCAGTATTGCCGCACGGTAATTAAGTGAAAATACACGTCTTCTTATCAATGCCGGAAGCAGACTCTCATAAGCAGTTCCTATGGCATATATGCCGACTCCTAAGATCACACTTAAGGCATAGCACAGCATGAAATAATTTCCGTCGACCTGATAGATGAAATACAGGGCAATTATCGATATGAAAGCTGCCGCAAGCCATATGGTCTTAAGATAGTCATATGCGCTGTCCGAAACCGCAGCTCCCTCATTCTTAACAGCCTTGAGAGCCTTAAGCTCTTTTGCCCTTTCTGCTGTCTTATGTGCGTAAAATACGATCACGATAAGCATAAGTATAAATACAAGTCCGCTCCAGCACATGAATACATGACTCATATCATCTCCGGTCGGACATATTATGAGTCTGAACAGCCTCCTTACAAGCTGTATGATCTTATCCTTAAGCATAAGTCCGTCCGAGCCGTCCGTAAGACTCATGTTTCTGAAAGGATAATTAAGGCTGAAGCCCAGTTTCTCAAAGACCTCACCGAATACTCCGGTTATCGGATATCCGGTGATAAGATATGTCCTCATGGTGATAACAGCCGTAAATATGCATGCCGGAACAAGTATCCTCAGCCCCTTTAGATTTATCCTGATGCCCACCTTCCTTACAAGAAGATATATAAGACTCACAATTCCGATAAAGGAGGAGAAGATAAAGGCTGTCTGTTTAAACGAAAGACTCAGTATCAAAGCTCCGACGCCGATGCCTGTAAGTGCCGCATTATTTACAGCACCTTCTTTTACCTGCTCTTCATTTTCCGCAATATAACGCAGAACGCAATATATAAATACCAGCTGGCACAAAAGTGTAATAAGATCGCTCTTGGCGCTTATTGCCATATTGGTGATACCGGGAATGAGTGCAATAAACATTGCCGCAAGGCATTCCGCACGATCTGAGGCATATACCGTTTTTACACATTCCCCGGATATTAATATGACTGCTATAAGCATCCATATATTTACGCAAAGTATGTTGCCGTAGGTATCCCCGAAATACATAGGCAGTGTCAAAAGCTCAAAGCCCTTGGGATAGACATAGACATTATTGACAAGTCCTGTGTTGGTAAAGAAGCCTTTTATCCCCTCACCGCTTGTAAGCAGCACATCAGAACGCAGTCCGTATCTTATCGAATCATAATCTATGCAGATATTGATCCTGCAAAGCTGTATCAGCAAGACCGTAAGTATTATCGCAGTACATATGGTATTTTCGCGCTTCATATATACATCGGCTTTGTTCCTTAAATATACTATCGGCGCAAAAAATGCCCTCGGAGACATTTGCAGCAGCAGCGACAATACGGCACATATAAGGATCAGATAAGCTCCCGATATCAAAAAAGGAAGCAGGATCCTGTGAATATAAATAAAAAACAGGAATATTGCTCCCCATATACAGCTTAATGCCGACCTCTTTTTTAAGCATACTGCAGATGCCAAAAAAGCCCCCAGCATAAGTGCTATCTCATACTGCATGGCAACATTGTGATCTGCAGTTAATACCTCAATCAGTGTCTGTGTCATAATCCTTATATGCTTTTTTATAGAAATGCATCAGCAAAGCAACGACAGGCCTCGGCCAAAGCTTTGAGAATATCATTCTCTCCTCATGCTCTCTGTTGTGATCCTTTATATTTTTCTTGGTCTCTGCACCGTCATGTACTCTGTAGAATAAGAGTTCCTTCTCTTCGCAGATAAATCTTCCTTTTCGCTCCGACAGTCTCAGCAGAGTATCCCAGTCTATAACGAACAGATAATTGTTTCTGAATATCGGAAGCCCGGTAAGTCTTACATTATAGCTGCAGCTCGGACATGCCATTCCGTTTCCGAAGATGAGCGGAAGCCTCTTGATAAGCCTTGTTCCCGATAAAAATCTCAGTCTGAGCGGAAGTCTCAGCAAACGCTTTACAAGCTCCGACTCAGTCTTTAGCTCATTATCGTCCTTATCTATGGTCGTAAGCCTTGTACAAAATACACTCATATCCGGATAACGCCTTGCAGCATCAAGCAGGTACTTTGCATAATCAGGTCTGTAGACATCATCCTGATGTGCTATGGTCACAAGCTCGGCAGCTCTCTCATGCGCCGCAGTCTCGACACAGTAATTCCAGTCATCCTTCAGAGAGCTTGCTCCCTGCCTGACATAGAGCGGTATTTCATACTCATCGGCAACAGACTTGATAAGTGCATTCGGAGTTGAGGTACATATTATTATATCCGTTTTTACACTCTGAACCTTTAAGGCCTTGATGCACTCCTCGAGATAAGGACTTTCCCCATATGCACTTACAGCAAAGCAATGCTTCATCTTAAGTTTATCGTCTCCGTTTCATATGCGAAGCCTGCTGTCCTGATTAAAGCCTATGATAAGCTTAAACCAAGGACTCAGGCCCCGCAATTATAGTTCCTTTATTATTCTTTTTTTAACTTTAGGCCGTTCAACGGGTAAAATCCTCTGCTATCACGGACCATGCTGCATCAATACTGTAATGCTCTTTTATATAAGCTGTGCAGGCTCCCGCAAAATCCGCACAGACTTTTGCATCGGTATACAAGGCAATGATCTTGTCGGCAAACAGCTGCTCCGTTGCCTCAGGGTTTTCGATAAGCTTCTCCGGATCATCGTCAACCACCGTCATCACCTTGTCGGCATCAGGGATACCTTCAGCACCCACCGATGTGGTGATTATTGCAGTATTGTTGTATATAGCTTCCACAACTTTACCCTTGACCCCGGCGCCGTATCTGAGCGGTACCACTGTGAGTCTTGTCGTATGATAGAGCTCCGCCAGTCTTTCATCACTTACAAAGCCGAGTATTTCTATTCCCTTAGCGCGGTCATTGAGAGAGAGTACCTCCTCGTCCGCTCCGGATCCCGCAACAAGAAAGCATACATCCGACAATACAGCTCTCACCTTAGGCATAATGCGTGATGCAAACCACTTGACTGCATCTGCATTAGGCGGATGCTTGAAGCCTCCTACAAACAAGAGCCCTTCCTTCTTTTTGAAGGCCTCCTCGCTCACATCATTTACTTCAAATTCATCCCATACATAGGCCGTGATCGCCTTGGCCTGTATCTCAGGATGATACTTATGTATAGCCTCTGTCTCAACCTCCGAAGGATAATAGACCATATCGGCCTGCTCCATCACTGAGAATTCGACGCTCCTCCAATAATCTGATTCACGTTTTTTGCGAATCTCTCCCGTAAGCTCATACTCTCTTAATAGTCTGAGGTAATGAAGATCATGTCCGTAGAAGATGCACTTTATATCCGTATTCTTCTTCAGAAAATCAATATATTTGACGGCAATATGTGGTCTGTTCAGATAACAGAAATCTATATTGTCATTATTTTTTCTGAAATACTCGTATATATTATCACGATATTCTTCTCCGTAGAGGACTTCGACGCCCAACTGCTCCAAAGCAGAGGTATACGGTTCCTCATGGAGGAAATTATCTCCGATAAATTTGACATTAAAGCCCTTCTTGAGGAACATCTTAATGTACTGGTAGGTGGTCTTGGATCCGGCATCCTTATCCCAGGTAGGCACATAATGATCGATTATCGCTACACAAGGCTTATTCTGAGAACGGTCTCTTGCGGTAAACGGATCCGGATTGCCTGTATTTACGGACTGAAGCTTAAGCTCCGCCGCCCACTTTGTCCTGAACTTATCCTGATTGACCAGCTGATAACGCTTAAGCCCGCTTCCCTGCACATCCGTTCCGTTGGATATACCCTCAAAATGCGTAACTACGGATCTCGGCTGATAAACGACCCTCTTGCCGTGCTTCCTCACCTCAAATGCAAGATCCGAGTCCTCACAATAAGCCGGGGCAAAGTATTCATCAAAGCCTCCGATTTCTTTCCAAAGTCCGGTCTTTATCATTATCGCCGCACCCGAGATATAATCTACATCCTTGACATAGTTGTATTCCGGCTTTGACGGATCATCCAGTCTTCCGTAATTCCAACCGGAAGCATCAGACCATATAATTCCTCCGGCTTCCTGCAGCCTTCCGTCCGGATATACAAGCTTGGATCCCACCATACCTATACTCTCATCGGAAGCCGCAAGCTCAACAAGCGAAGACAGCCATTCCTTATGGACCTTGGTATCGTTATTAAGGAAAAGTATATATTGTCCTCTTGCCTTAAGAGCCGCCTGGTTGCAGTTTTTCAGAAATCCCATATTCGAGGAATTTCTGCTGATAATAAGCCCGTCGATATAAGTGCCTATCTCAACGGTGGCATCCGTAGATACATCATCCGCCAATATGACCTCATACGGAGTCTCATCGAAATCGGTCTCCGCAATGATAGAACGAACACAGGCATAGGTATAGGCTACCTGGTTATATGCCGGGATCACTATTGATACGAGCGGAGTCTCGGTCTTAGGTATAACGAGCAGACCGCCCTCGGAAAACTCTCCGCCTATCTTAAAATCTCCGCGAATGTATTTTCTGCCCTCTGCCGTACAGTAGAGCTTAAGCATATGTCCCGGATGACGCAGAGTATTCTTGACATAATGTATAAGCCTGCGCTTATTAGACTCTGCCGGAGCCCAGCTGTCAACAGCGGCGATAAGCTTACGCGAAGCTCTGCTTGCCATGCTTTGATGCTTTGCAAGATAGGCATTTCTTGCATCAAGTGCCTTGAGCTGTTCCTGCTGCGAGGCATTGATGCGTTCTATGTTTCTGATATGGTTCTGTGAGAGCCTCTCTACCTCACGTTCCTTTGAAAGTGCTGTCTTATGCTCCTCTATCTCATCCTGCAATCTGAGATTCCACTCGGTAAGCTCTTCGATACGCTGCTTCTGTTCTCTGATAAGCTGCGGCGATACGGGTTCTCTTGCAAATCTGTCCGAAATTGCATTAAGTACGTCCGCACCTCTTACCCTCTGTTGAAAATCAGCCTCATACTCTTCGTACTTATCCACACTTTCGGCATCTATGCCAAAGCATGATAAAAAGCTCTTCTTATCCGGATATGCATGCAGCATAGTCTTATATGCATCATACCAATAGCTCAGTATACGGCATCTTACAAAACCGCGTTCCAAAGGCTCATCAAAAACCCACTCATAATCTATGAAATTATAGCTGCCGTTGTCAGATACTATGACATTTTCAAATAATGCATCAAGATTGTGACAAGCTTCCGAAGCTCCTCCGAGTATCCTGTCCAAAGCCCTATTTATCTCATCCTCAGGGGCTTTTCCGTCTCGTATCTGTCCTGCCAAAAGCTTTGAGAGTTCCGTGCCCTCCACATAATCAAAATCGGCATAGCTTATACCGTATCCGGTCTTGCCTGTATGAGCTCTTACAGCTGTTCCTCTTTCCTTAAGGTCTGCCGATAAAAGCTCACACTTATGCGAAAAGCTGTCTATATGTGCATTTGCAGCCTTGCTTAATGCAGATTTTCTGACAAAGCGTCTGTCCCCGGTTTCCGATATGAAAAGCTCGGTCTTAAGTGCATACTTTGACGCTCTTGTTCTGTTAAATCTTATATAATCGGCAAAATGTATATCATCCTCTGCGAAACTTTGCTTATAGCCCGTATATACATACGCAAAGGAAGGCGCATATGCCGGGAACATTCCTTTTTCAAGCAGACTTGAGTACAGAAGCTCATCATTATAGACCGCATTGCGTTCCTCAAAGCTTCCATCCTGTATATCCTTAAAGCTTCCCGCATTCGGCATGAAGCTGTCCGAATATATATTTTTGGCAAATGCGGCATTCGGAAGAGGATAATATCTCTTGATTCCGGCAAAGCCGCAGGCATGCCCAAGCTTCTCAGCAAAATCCCAATCGATCGTAAGCTCCGGGTGCCTCGGAAGTATACCTGCCTTATACTTAAGCGCATCACAATTATCCGCAATAAATATAAGCGTTCCGCCTGCTTTGAGATGTGTACATGCATCACGCACAAATGAGAGCTTATCCTTTTTAAGCTCCCATTCTTCATCGGCTCCGGTGATATCCGCAAGTATCACATCGTAGTCGTTATCTTCCGCTTCCTTAAGAAGCATTATATTATCTGTTATACCGGCATCGCTGTCATCAGCTTCCGAAGTACTGTGCCCGCTCAGGCGATATCTCTTTTTGATAAGCTCCAGTCTCTCTTCCGCAGGATCGACTATATCAAGTCTTGCCACCCGTTCGGAAAGTCTGACATAAGCTCCGAAATTCGCACCGAGGCAAAGCAGCTTATGCTCTCTGCTCCACGGGAAGCACTCGGCAACATCGGCTCTGTCGGGATTCAATGCCGTATAAATATCGGTATCGGAGGTCTCGGACAGTATATTGCTGTCTGCTTCCTCCGAAGTTGTTCCTAATTCGTTATATTTTTCTATCAGACCGTAATAGATATCTTTCATCAGTTCTTTTTGACCTTGACCGCAGAATTCATGTCATATACACCTACGGTGTTCTTATTTGATATAACAGTGAGATTTAAGAGGTCGTAAAGCCTGTGATAAACAACATGCTCTCCCTGCTCAAAGCCGGTACAGCTCATACTGAGCAGATACTCGCCTCCCTGCAGATCCATCCTCTGCTTAAACTCGACCTCGTAGGTATCGCCTTTTTCCGCAGCTTCCACCTCGGCATTTTCAAACAAGGTATTGGTGCCGCTTAAGTCGTTGCCCTTCTTGTCTCTGAATGTATATGTGAATATCGGAGCTTCAACAGCAGCATTGAAGCGAATGCGCTCCCTGATCGTAAATTCCTCTCCTTTAAGGATCAGATTTGTAAGTCTTCCGTCCTTATCAAGGATCCCGAAATCATATATCTCTGCCCTTTTATCACCGTATTCGTTAAGATTCGGATTGATATTCATGCTGCTGCGCATAAGCTCCGTACCGTTATCCTGCACAGCTGCTGCCACATGTTCTGCAGCATTTTCCAAAGCTCCCTGAACCTTGCCTTCAGCGGAAGGCTCTGCCTGCTTATCCTCTCCTGCTATCTCTGCGTTATCGCTTAGTCCCATTGCATTTTCCTGCTGTGACTTAAGCACCTCATCCGCATTGTACTGACCTGCCAGTATACGCTTATACAGATCGATTATCTCACCGGGGCGTCCCTCGGATACCTTCTCACCGTCATTAAGTAGTATTGCCTTGTCGCAGTACTTAAGCACCGAGCTCATATCATGCGTTACCATCAGTATGGTGGTTCCGTTCTTTCTGAGCTTATCCATATGGTGATAGCATTTTGACTGGAAGAAGATATCTCCGACGGAAAGTGCCTCATCGACTATAAGTATCTCGGGTTCTACATTGATGGCAAGTGCAAATGCAAGTCTCACGAACATACCCGACGAATATGACTTGACCGGCTGATATACGAAATCCCCTATGTCGGCGAACTTAAGTATCTCATCAAGCTTGCCGTCCATCTCCTCTTTGGTGAAGCCCATCATGGTTCCGTTCATATAGATGTTTTCTATACCTGTGTATTCCATGTTAAAGCCTGCACCAAGCTCCAGGAGCGCAGACACCTTACCGCGCACACTTACTGTGCCGCTTGTAGGTGTCAGCACTCCCGTTATGATCTTAAGCATAGTAGACTTACCTGAACCGTTGGTGCCTATTATTCCGACCGACCGGCCTTCCTCAACATCAAAGGATACTCCCTTTAAGGCATAAAAATCCTTGTGAAGCTTCTTTTTTGTAAGTCCCAGCGATTCCTTCAGTCTGTCTGTGTTTTTGTCATAAAGTCTGTAGACCTTTTCAACGTCTCTGACTTCTATAGCTTTACTCATTTACTTTTGTCTTGTCTCGATAAATTTCTCTAATCTCTCCATAGCCTTCTGCAGATCCTCAAGAGAATATGCATAGGATATGCGCAGGAAGCCCTCTCCGGAATTTCCGAATGCGCTGCCAGGTACTACGGCAAGCTTCTGCTCATTAAGTATGGCATTGGCAAATTCATCCGAACTCATTCCGAATTTCTTGATGCAAGGGAAGAGATAGAATGCTCCCTTTGCCTCAAAGCAAGGAATACCCATATTGTTGAACTTGTTGAGCAGATAACGGCGTCTGCGATCATACTCGCTGCGCATTATCTTGATATCCTCTTCTCCGTAACGAAGTGCGGATACTCCTGCATACTGTGATAAGGTCGGAGAGCACATTATAGCAAACTGATGTACCTTCTTCATCTGCTCCATTATAGGCTCGGGTCCTGCCGCGTAACCGAGTCTCCATCCTGTCATGGCAAATGCCTTGGAGAAGCCGTTTACGACCACTGTTCTCTCCCTCATTCCGGGAAGAGAAGCAATACTTACGAATCTCTCATCTCCGTAGGTAAGCTCTGCATAGATCTCATCACTGATCACAAAGAGATCATGCTCTATAATGACCTTAGCTATCTTCTCAAGGTCCTCTCTCTCCATTATTGCTCCCGTAGGATTGTTCGGATAAGAGAGGAATACCATCTTAGTCTTGTCTGTAATGGCTGCCTCAAGCTCCTCCGGCTGCAGGCGGAATTCATTTTCGGCCTTAAGGTCTATGACCACAGGCACTGCACCCGCCATTATTGCGCACGGCTTATATGATACAAAGCAAGGCTCCGGGATAATTATCTCATCTCCTCTGTCAAGCATGGCTCTGAAGCATGCATCTATCGCCTCCGAGCCCCCGACCGTAACAAGTATCTCATCCTTTGGATCATAACTAAGATCGTATTTACGCTTCATGAACTTGGCTATTTCTTTGCGAAGTTCCAAAAGTCCGGCATTTGCAGTGTAGAAGGTCTTGCCCTTATTCAGTGCATTGATGCCTTCCTTTCTTATGTGCCACGGTGTATCAAAATCCGGCTCTCCTACTCCGAGTGAGATGACGTCCGGATCGTTCATCTCACTTACAAGATCGAAGAATTTACGTATTCCTGACGGCGGAATAGCTTCGATATAGCTGTTTAACGGGTTTCTCATGTCGTAACTATCCTCTCATCTCTCGAATAGCCCTGATAGTCAAATCCGTCCTGCTTATACTTCTTAAGTATAAACTGTGTTGTAGTGCTGATAACCCCGTCAATAGTAGACAGCTCCTCGGATACGAACATAGCGATCTCTCGCATTGACTTACCGCTGATAAATACAATAAAATCACAGCTTCCGCTGATAAGGAAGATACTCTCTACCTGAGGATATCTTGAGATCTGCGCAGCCATCTGATCAAAGCCTACACCCTTTTGCGGTGTAGCCTTGACTTCTATAAATGCATCCGCTGTCTCCTCGCCTGCCTTATCCCAGTTAATAAGTGTATGGTATCCGCAGATCACCTTTTCTGCCTCAAGCTTGCTGAGCTCACTCTCTACGGCTTCCGGTGTACTGCAGGTTATCGCCGCCAGATCATCTGTACTGATTCTTGCATGATTTTCAATTGCACTGAGCAGTCTTTCTCTCATAACATTCTCCTTTACTGTGTTTAGTACACACAGCTTTTTTCATATTGATTAAAGAATTACTTTGTCGAGTTCGTCGCCCTCGGGTCGTCTCAGCGAAGAATCGCCCTCGGTATCTGTCCTCCTTATCGCAACGCCCTTAGATGTGAAACCAATCACATTTAAGGGCACACCGGCGGTTGCGGCGGCTCTCGCCAACTCTCCGGTATCGGATGACAGCCACACCCTGCATCCGGGTGCATGCAGACGATACGGATTCAATGAAAACATCTCGCATACCTCTATGGTCTGCTGCAAGACCGGAATACTCTTTTGGGCATACATTCCGCCGCTTTTGTTTGCTTTCAGCAGTCTCCATAAAGCAGCAAGCACTCCGCCCTCACTTCCGTCCTCAACCAGCCCCGACTCAAGATATCTTGTATAAAGTCTGTTAAGCTCGGCTCCCGCAGTATTTGTTCCGGCAGCTTTGTCACACTCTCCTTTAGACTCCTCTGTCTCCATACAGATCTTGCTCTGTGATGCCTCACATATAATATCGGCATTTTCAAACACGGCAAAAAAGCTCTCGGAGTATCTCTCCTTAAGCTTAGGAAAGCATGCCGGAGCATTATACACAGCTATACTTCCCTCGAGTCCTGCGTAACCTGTGACAACGATATCCATTATCAGAGTGCGGAAAGCACCATCGGCAATACCATTGCCACTACAAGCACAACGGCAAGAACGCCCATTATTACCTTAACAAGCTTTGGATTCATCATCTTAAAAATCTCTCCTTATAAATCATCATATTATATGAAACGGCTGTGTGCCGATCTTTGTCTGCTGTTATACGCTCGCAGCCTATACATCCGCATTTTGTTTATGTGGGTCATCTGCTGCACCGTGCGCTGAAATAATTATTGTAGCTTATAATCGGCCGACGGACAATACTCCTTAAGAAAGCATTCTCCGCACTTAGGTCTGTTGGCAATACATATACTGCGCCCGAGAGTGATAACATCTATATTCCAAAGTATCCAGTGATCCTCCGGCAACAGCTTCATAAGCTCGAATTCTGCCTTTGTCGGATCGTCTGTGTCTGTAATTCCAAGCAGTCTGCTGATACGCTTTACATGTGTATCCACCACTATGCTCGGCTCATTGTAAATGTTTCCGCGTATGACATTCGCAGTCTTTCGTCCGACTCCGCTTAGTGCCGTGAGTTCTTCAAGCTCCTTTGGCACTATCCCTTCATGTCTCTCTGTAAGCTCCTTTGCGCAGGCAATGATATTCTTTGCCTTATTGTGATAAAAACCTGTCGATCGTATATCATTCTCAAGCTCTTTGATATCCGCAGCCGCAAAATCCTCAAGACTTGTATATTTCCTGAACAGATCCTTGGTGACCACATTCACTCTGGCATCCGTACACTGCGCACTCAGTATGGTTGCAATAAGCAGCTGCCATGCATTGTCATGATCAAGATAACACCTGTAATCTGTGCCGTATTCGGCATCAAAGGCATCAAGTATTGCCTTTATGCGCTCTTTTTTTGCCTTAATACTCTCTTTCATGTGTGTATTATCTGCCATGCCGCAGCCTTTTTCATACGATTCATCAGTGCCTTGCCGATCTCGGCCTCATCATATCCCTCTGCCGCAATAAATTCTATGCCTTCCGCATCCATCTCTCTGAGAAGCTCGAAAAGCTTATGTGCCGTCTCAGCTTCATCCTCACGGCTTCCTGTTGATTTAATGCTCAGTTTATTCTTTATATCCGGATCAAGTCTCACAAGATCACTTATACATTCATCCGAGCAAAGCAATGCTGTACATTTACCGGCAGCTGTTTTCTCCATGGCAAGTTTATATATGCCCTCAGCCTTTTTTACCGGATCGTTGCCATCCACGAGTATCATTTCCGCCTTTGGCGCATAATGTCTGTACTTCATACCCGGAGCCTTTGGTCTTACGCCTTCGGCAAGCGGTCCCTTAAGTGCGGCATCCTCGCTTAAGCTTATGCCGAGAGTATCCTCTATCATCTCGGTAGTAACAGCCCCCGGTCTAAGGAGCTGAGGTATATCTCCGCTCACATCCAATATTGTGGACTCAAGTCCTATCTCACAGTCTCCGCCGTCGACTATTGCCTCAACTCTCCCTGAGAGATCCTCTATGCAGTGTGCAGCAGCAGTCGTACTCGGTCTGCCCGAGATATTTGCACTAGGCGCCGCTATATAAGCTCCGGTGGCTGCTATCAAAGCCTTTGCAACCGGATGTACCGGATATCTTACCGCCACCGTATCCAGCCCACCTGTAGTCTCATATGGGATAAGATCCGTCTTTTTGAACACCATAGTCAATGGACCGGGCCAGTACTTATCAGCCATCATTCGTGCCGCATCCGATATATCCGAAGCAACAGCATCAAGCTGTGAAATATCCGATATGTGCACGATAAGAGGATTGTCCGAAGGGCGTCCCTTTGCCTCGTATATTCGTCGCGAGGCCTCCTTAAGTCTTGCATCTCCTCCGAGTCCGTAGACCGTCTCTGTCGGAAATGCAACAAGGCCGCCGTTTCTGAGTATCTCGGCCGCCTCTGCTATCTTGGCCTGATCCGCCTCACTTATTTGTCCTGTTTTCTTGAAATCTTCAAGTACAAGAAGCTTAGTATCCATATCACCCCTGCGTGCGGTAATCCAGCACGCTCCAAATATCACTCGTATCGTAGCCGAGTCGCCATAAGGCGATACCGCCTGCGTTATTTTCCCTTACAACATTCATCTTGGCCGCAAGCGAATCCGCATCCTCAAGCCACAGCTGCTTTGTATTTCCTCCGGTAACAAGCTCAGCGTATTTCTGACCGCTCAGCTCATCAAACTCCACGGTCATGCCGCTGCTCTCGACATAAGCTGCCGCGGTCTTAAGTCCCATCGTCTCTGAGCTTGAGTTTCCGCCGCTGTCAGTGCTCCACAATCTTGTGTACAGCGGAAGAGCCGCTATTGTTCGCTCCGGTTCCACATCCTTGAAACATTCATCAAGACCGTAATCAACATATTGCAGTGAAGAGTTTGATCCGGGCTCTTTTGTATGCTCATCATACAACATGACTACTACATAATCGGCAAATACGCCCTGCTCATCCATGCGATAAAAATCATTAAAATTGTACGGCACATAGTTGTCTACGGACAAGACTATACCCGCCTTACGACACTCCACCGAAAGCTCTCTGAAGAACTGTGCATAGCTCTCACCTGCACTCGGACTTATCCCCTCAAAATCAAGATTAAAACCGTCATATCCGTAGCTTGCCGCATCCTGCATAAGTCTTGCTATGAAATCGCGTCTGTTTGCGGCGCTCTTGAAATAAGTTCCGGTATTGAAATCACTCACCGCTGCCGTCTGATTAAAGTTATCCACACATGCCCAGACCTTACATCCTGCGGCATGTGCCTTGGCAATATAATCCCGGCTTGAATAATTGATATAGCTTCCGTCGGCTCCGCTTATCTGTATCCATGTAGGCGATATCACATTGATATGGGATCTTGCATCGGCGATCATTCCATCAAGCTCGGCATTTGCTGCATTCCCGTATATACCGTGCCATGCAAGTACCACCTTCTCGCCTAAGAGTGTATGCCTGACCTCGGGCTCGGCATAATTATCGGGCACGGTCTGTTCAACAGGCTCGGACAGCTTCTTGGTACGCACAAAGCCCGAATAGCCTGTATCTGTCACCACACTGCACCAGGTATCATTGCGGTCTGTCACCTTTACCGTCTCTCCCTTATCAAGCTCGCAAAGCAGCGGTGATCTGACATCACGCTTTGTACGAAGCCGGGTCCTGCCCTTAAGGGAAGCCGTAAGCTCATTTGTTCCGCTTTTATCTATAAATACACGCTTTGCAGCTTCATCCTCTCCGCAAAATGCATTGATCACTATATGCGAATATGCCGTAACCGTGTCCGCCTGAACGAAATATCTTCCGTCCCTTTCCAACAGCTCCAAAGCTCCGTCTCTCTCAGAACTCATATCTATATCCACAGTCTCATCCGGAAGCGTATAGCTTAACATCTCATCGGTATCGCTCCAGAAGAATCTCGAATTGAGCTTATCATGAACGTAATCTATCGGAAGATAAAGCTTACCTCCCGTATAGCAGGCCGTATCCGTAAAGTCCGCTTCATTATTGAGATACATCCTGACCTCATCACCGCTTACCTCAAGCCATTCCGCAAGCTCTTTTCGTTCGGCGGACGGCATATGTCCGGCTATAAAGCCTCTTCCGAAGCCTATCCATATAAGTCCCAGGAAAATGAGAAATAAGATAAACTTAAAAATGCCTCCGGATCTATTCTGTTTTCTTCGCCTTGAGTTTTTCATAACAATAAACTTCTCAGAACCTCCCAAGTTCCAAAGTGCTTCGCATCCCCTCGTTTCGGCTCTGAACAATCAAAATATTATACCATTTCAAATAAATAAAAATCAACCTGACGGCTTTCGCTGTATTTGGGCAGATAATCGTGATAAGACTCATTCAGGTTGATTTTTCTCTGTATTCAGTTGTCTTTTTGCAGTCGGCTCTGAAGCTTCGGAATATTTACCCTTTGTATCATCTCTTAAGAGCTCGGCTGACCGCTCGTATGATACCGTGACACATTACGATAATGATAAATATCAGAAATAGAATATGATACTTGTTTGCCAAAGATGTTCAGGAGTTCCGATGGCGAATGCCTGATGTTAGATCCGTTACAAATAATGCGATGTTTTAAGAATAAGCCGTCTGCGATACACCGCATTTACATTATGCACAAAAAGCCGCAGGCTTTCAATTAAATAAGAATAAACAATCTATAAAAATTCTGTAAACTATAACCTACCTAATTGCTATCCTTTAAGATTTGTTGTATTATTATTAGACTTATAAGGAGCGCTATGAGAATAGAAAGAATCAATGAAAATTCCATAAGGTGTACTCTTACAAGCTTTGACTTAAGTGTCCGCAACCTCAATCTGCGTGAGCTTGCTTACGGATCCGAAAAAGCAAGAAAACTTTTTGAAGAAATGATGAGCAAGGCCAGCAGCGAAGTTGGTTTTAATGCGGAGAATACCCCTATCATGATAGAGGCTATTCCGATGAGCAGTGATTCTATCCAGCTTATCATCTCCAAGGTTGCCAATCCCGACGAGCTCGACACTCGTTTCTCAAAGTTCACGCAGAACCCTGCCCTCAAAAAGGAAGCAGAGAACTGGATCAACAAGCTTGCTTCGGCATTGCTTGAGGGATCCGACGGTTTTGCCGAGCAGCTGAAACAGCTTAATCAGGGTGCGGCAGATACTGCGCCTGCCGGAAGCGATGCTGAGCGAAGCGAGACCGAATCCGGTCCCGATACCGTTACAGAACACAGAGCCTTCTCTTTCGATGAGCTTGATACAGTTATCAAGGCAGCCGAGACAGTACGCGGATGTAATGTCTGCAGTACGCTCTACAAGAGCCCGATCGACGACCGTTATGTATTGCTCATCAACAATTCCGACATATCCAAGGAAGATTTCGCCAAGGCCTGCAATGTTTTTGCGGAATACGGACGTATGATCAAGACGGTTCAGGATACCGCAGCTTATTATGCGGAGCATTATAAGTTCATTACCGGTCCGGAGGCCGTAGCCAAATTAGGACAACTTTAAGAAAAAGTCTGACAGAGTACAAAGAGACATCAATATTTCAGTAAGCAATTAACGGAGGATATATATAATGACTATCACTAAGGATATGCGCATCGGTGAGCTTCTCACACTTGATAATGCACAGTTCATCGCTGCTGCTCTTATGAATTCGGGCATGCACTGCCTCGGATGCCCTGCATCACAGATGGAGACACTTGAAGAGGCTTGTGCCGTACATGGCATCAGCTGCGATGTACTTGTTTCACAGCTTAACGAGATCTTGAGCGGTGAGGCTCCGGCAGAAGCCTGATCTGTACAAAACTATATAGCATAATAATAGAGCGGATGCCTTAGGCATCCGCTTTGTTGTGTAAAAAGAATTATAGGACGCAATTTCCTATAGTCGTCTTCGCAGCTGCAAGCAGCTGCTTCTTCGACTGCAGTCCGGCTTTGAGAATGTGCCAAGGCACATTCTTTTTAATTCACTCCGTGCCGTATGCAATAAGCAGATCATATCTGCTGACACCCAGTGCCGTAATCTCATATAAGATCACTGCTGCAAATTTTGCACGGAACTCGCAGCTTTGTGTTCCGTCTGCACTTTTCCAAGTTCCCAATAGTGCGCCTTCGTCCACCTTCTGACCTGCGCTTACTTCCGGAAACCAATACCCATCTGCCGGACACTCTTCATAGACTGCTTTCACAATTTCTGTCTGTCTGACAGCACAAAAATCATCTTTTATCATGTCTAGGTGTTTCATCAGTCTAAACACATCCTCACAGTCGGCATCTACCTCCTCAGAGTTCCATCGTCCGTTCCCTCCACGTTCCAGCAGCAAAGCCGGAATTCCTTTTTGTGCCGCCCAGCTATATAGGCCGTTCTGTGCCGTTGAGCGGACTCGTACCGGAACAGATAGTGCCTCTGCCGCTTTGCGAGTCTCATCTTTCAATTTTTCTCCGGCTCCGCAAGGGAAAAACACCAATGGCATCAATTCTTCGTTCCAGTCTCCACCGTGAATATCCAAGATAAAATCCGCCTCAGGGTAGAGAAAGCTTTCAATCGCCCATGCGATCCTTTGTGTTTCCGTTCCATCCGCTTTGCCCGGAAATTCCCTGTTAATATTCCTCCCATCCGCCGGATTCAGTTGTTTTACCCCGGAAAAAAATCCATTTGGATTGACCAGCGGCAGCAGGATGACCTGCCCGCTGAATTCAGATCGTTCCAGAACATCAGCTAATTTTTGCAAGGCAAGAATACCTACATACTCACAACCATGTACTCCTGCGGTAATGACCAATGTTTTTCCCGGGCTTGATCCGCATAAAACAATGGCTTCCAAAGCCTCACCGCCCGGAACAGGTATTTTTACTTGTTTCTTTTCACCGGGAATGAATGTAATTCCGCACAATATCATTCCTATTCCTCCGTATCAAAGACTACTATCGATTCCAACAGCTTACGGGCATATGCGTCCTTTGTTTCTCCTATAAGCTCTACCGGCATATGCTCTGTCACCCTTCCCTGATACAGGAACAGTACATCATCACATAAATATGTCACTGAAGTCAAATCATGAGTAATAAAGATATATGTCAACCCCAGCTTGTCTTTCAAATCCCTCAACAGATCCATGATCTGTACCTGCGTATGTGCATCCAATGATGAAATAGCTTCATCAAACAAAATTATCTCCGGCTTACAAGCCACTGCGCGGGCAATGCAGACACGCTGTAACTGTCCTCCCGAAAGCTCATGCGGAAATCGCTCTCCATACTCAGTCGGCAGTCCCACTAATTCCAACAAACGCTCCGATTCGGCTTTACGATCGATTTTTTTACCCTCTCTGCGTTCCTGTACAGTCAGGCCTTCTCCGATAATATCCCGGATACGGAAACGGGGATTTGCCGATGTAGTATAATCCTGAAACACTATACTGAGCTTATTTTGCAGATTACGTCGTCCGCTACGTGAAGCATAAACAGGAATTCCATCCAGTATCGCTTCCCCGCTGTCCGGCTTAAGCAGCCCGCACAGCACACGTCCGATCGTAGATTTCCCCGAACCGCTTTCTCCGAGAATCCCCAGACAGCTTCCTTTTTTCACGCTGAGTGACACATCAAACAGCACCTGCTGCCTGGTGTAACCAAAGATTTTGTCCTGCCTCTCACTCCTGAAGCTTACATTGATATTTTTGAGTTCAAGCATTGGAAGTCTCCTTTTTACCGTTCAGAATATCGGTATAGCGACGCATGACATCAGCACGTTTTTCCACCAGCAATTTTGTATATGGATCTTGAGCATGATGCAGTATATGCTTGAAATCGCCGCGGTCCGCTACAGCTCCGTGATTCAATACCACAATGCGGTCTGCCACACGTGAAACCGCATTCAAATCATGCGAAATAAAGATCATGGCGGTATTATGTTCTTCCTTTATACGCATCAGCTCATTCAGGATCTCATACTGTGTAATAGCATCAATGGCGGTGGTCGGTTCATCTGCAATAAGCAGATCAGGTTTCATAGCTGTAGCAATTCCGATCATGATTCGCTGAAGCATACCTCCCGAAAGCTGATGCGGATATTTTTCCAACACTTCATCCGGATTTCTGATTCGCATTTTTCGAAGCAGCTCCAATGAATGTACATGAATCTCTTCAGCAGTCCAGTTGTTATGCGCAGAGAAAGTCTCTGCGATCTGCCTTCCTATGCGGTAAAGCGGATCAAAACAAGTCATTGGATTCTGAAGAATGATACCAATCTTTCCGCCTCTCAAGCGTCGAAGTTCCTCTGCAGTTTTTCCAAGCATTTCCTCTCCCTGAAATTTCACGCTGCCGGTGATCTCAAAATTATGATCCAACAACCCCATCGCCGCTTTCATTGACATGGATTTTCCGGAACCGCTCTCTCCGAGAACGCCTAGACACTCGCCCTGAGCGACTGCAAAGGATATGCCTCGCACCAACTCTGTTTTCATGTGCCTACTCCGCAGAGAAACATGCAGATCATTCAATTCAAATACATTGATCATTTCTGTACCTCCTTTGGATCGAGCACATCACGCATGGCATCGCCCATAAGATTAAACACACAAACCAGCACCACAATGGCAACACCCGGAGCAATCATCTGCACCGGACTTGATGTCATGACATTTTTAGCCTCATTAAGCATTGCTCCCCATTCCGGTGTCGGAGCCTGCACTCCAAGACCAAGAAAAGACAGGGTGGAAATATTGATGATTGCCCAACCTACATCCAGTGAAGCAAGAACCACCAAATCCGAGGTAATGGATGGCAACAGATGTCTAAACAGTATAAATCGCTCCGGCATTCCCACACATCGTGAAAATCGAACAAAATTACAATCACGGTACTGCATGACTCCTGTACGTATCATGCGCGCATACCATGCCCATTTAATAAAGACATTTGCAATGATCACATTCTGGACGCTTACGCCTAACAACGCCACCACGGCGAATACCATTATCTGGCTTGGAAAGGACAGCATTACATCCACCACACGCATAATAACTTCCTCTGTTATGCCCCTGAAATAGCCTGCCATAATACCAAGTATCGCACCCAGACTTATAGTCCCCAGCATAGTCAGCAGAGCAAGCCCAAGTGTCGGACGAATGCCATAGATCATACGTGAAAGTACACAACGTCCAAGCTGATCGGTTCCCAACGGGTATTGCAGACTGTAGGATGCAAATTTATTTAGTATATTTGTCTCATACGGATCGTTGGGAGCTATGACCGGTGCCATAATGCCGATAAGCCCAACCAGCAGCACAAACATCACTGTAAACACCGCCGTGCGGTTACAAAAAAATCGTTCTTTCATCGTCAGTTCTCCTTACGCAGACGAGGATCCGAAACAGTCTGCAAGATATCAAACAGCAAATTGAACAGGACGAACAATACGCCAATCAACAAAACATAGGTCTGAATGACAGGATAATCCCTGTTAAAGATGGAGCTGATGCAGAGTGTGCCAAGTCCCGGCCAAGAAAATACATTCTCAACCACAATAGTCCCTGATATCAACTGTGGAATACTCATACCCATTGCAACGATACAGGTATGCATCGAGTTTTTCAGTATATGTTTTACCATTATCGATTTCTGCGGCAATCCTCGTACATTAGCATAGAGCACATAGTCCTGTTTCATATTCTCCAGCATATTGTTACGGATAAGTCGGATATAAGTCGAAATATAACTCAGCGCCACTGTAAACGACGGCATGATAAGATGTCTCCATGTTCCATTGCCGTTGGTAGGCAGCAAATTCATTTTAACGCCCACTCCCCACATAAGCAGCAATCCTACCCAGTAAGCAGGCATGGCCGTAGTCACAAAGACCAGCCCACGCATGATCTTATCGAACTTGCCATCCTTATAAACAGCACAAAGAAAACCGATAGGGATGCTCAACACCGCCACGATAACAAAAGAGGTTCCGGCCAATTGGAGAGTTGCCGGCAGACAGCGCAGCAATTCTCCGGCCACCGTACGTTTAGGATTAACATAGCTTATTCCAAAGTCTCCGTGCAGACAGCCTAAAACCCAGTTAAAATAACGGACAAAAAAAGGTTTGTTCAGGCCCAGCTGCTCTTCCATAGCAGCAATGATCTCATCCGTTATCACAGGAGTTTGCTGAACACGCAGTGCCACCTCTGCCGGATTGGACGGTATCAAATTGATAAAACAAAAGCAGACAAGCGAGATGGCAAGCAGCAAAGGAATTGCCATCAGCAATCTGCGTACAACATATCGTTTCATGTACATTCCTTTCTTCAGGAAAAGCCACTCCTTATCCGAAGCGGCTTTTCCTGTCAATTCTTATTCAAAGTACATATCGGCAAATGGCACATCATACTGATCTGTACCAAAATGGACACCATGCAAAGCTGAAGTATACAAAGCCTTGTTGCACTCATAAGTCAAAGGCAGATACATCGCATCCTCATGCAGATTTGTCAGGACAGACTTATACAGCTCCTGACGCTCGGTTTCGTCTGTAGAAGTCAGAATCTTGGTAATAGCTTCATCGATCTCTGCCTTATCCGCAAGTCCCTGCTGAGCAGCGTAGTCCCCATAGACCGGTGCCCGCATCGCTGCCAGTGAAGATTGAGGATCATAAGGCATACCCCAACAAATATTGAATACCATATCAAAGTTTCCGGCCTTCATATTGTCACGGTAGGACTGTTCCTCTTCGCCATGAATATTCATAGCAATACCTAACTTGAGGTACTCACTCTGAAGATACTCGGCAATAGTCTTTTCTGTTACGCTGTCACTGTTATAGAGCAGATCCAGCTCCAATGGCTTACCATCCTTGGTACGTATCTTGTCGGTTCCCATAACCCAGCCCGCATCATCAAGTATCTGAGCCGCAGTCTCGGCGCTGTACTCATACGGCTTCAGTCCGACATTGCAGTATGGTACCGTAGCTGCATAAAGAGTATCCGCCGGCTGCTCAAGACCATAGAAGATACCATCTGATATCGCCTGTCGATTTGTGGCATGCTGCAAGGCTTTGCGCACGGCCGGATCGCTTAGGATCTCATGTGTAGTGTTCATAACTATATGTCTGGTAGATGTAGGATCAGACAGTCCGACCTTAAACTTATCGCTGTCCAGATACTTGCTGATAGCATCGGCATCAAGCATATTTTTTCCGAAGATCAGATCTATCTCTCCGGATTCCAGTGCCATAATACGGGTCTGGTTGTCCGGAATTACTTTAACCGTGATCTTGCTGATAGCCGGAGCTTCACCCCAGTAGTTATCATTTCGTTCAAATACAGCATACTCGTCTGTCACAAAATCCGTCAGCACATAAGGTCCGGTACCTATGTGACCATTGACACCGTCCTTAGTGCTGCCGTTAATCATGCATTTCGGAGAAATCATGGCAAACGGGCGTATGCAGGCAAGCTCCGTCAGCATCGGATAGTAAGGTTCACTCATCTCAATGACAAATGTGTTTTCATCCGGAGCAGATACGCTCACAAGCAGGTTCATCATTTCAAGCCAGGTGTGACGTTCACGATTCTCTAAAATAGCATTGAAATTGGCAAGTATCGCATTGGCATCGCACTTTTCACCATCTGAAAACAGAACATTCGGGCGGATATGGAAGGTATAGGTGCAGCCATCATCACTGATGTCCCAGCTTTCTGCCAGGCAGCCCTCATAACCATCATCAGTAACGCTGACCAGTGTGTCATATATTATGCTCTGAGCATACATTTCACCGGCATACAGATGCGGATTAAGATCACGAATATCACGATAGTTGACAAAGATCAGCTCATCACGTGTTTCACTGCTTGCCGTCTCTGAAGTGGCTGCAGCCTCAGATGAAGCTGTAGATGCGGAACCTTGTCCGCAGGCAGCCAGCGCGCCGGCGCAGCAGACACCTGCGATCAACAGGCAGATATTTCTGCGAGAAAATTTCATAATATGTTTCCTCCTATGGTATTAAATATCGATTATAGAGAAAAAGTAGCACCGCGCTTACCGCACGGTGCTACTATAGAATGCCATAGTTTGCCATAGCTAACTACTGATCAAATATGCATAGCATTCCATAACAAATCGTTATAGCCTGCCTGCAGATATTCAGAGCAGCTTTTTGAAATTTTCAATAAACCATTGCGCCGCCTCACTCAGCTCCTCTCCTTCCGAGCGAACTGTTCCCAGCAATAAAAAAGGCTCACATCCGTTGATTTTCAGATTCTTAATGTCATAATGTTTATACGGCTGATGCATAAAATTGATACCGAGACTGCACAGATCTGTATGCAGCAACGCATTTATAGTCATATGATCACTGTTCGAGTAAACAGCATAGTTCAAATCTTTGGTACTGATTGCTCCCAATGAAACTCGGTCCAAATGATGTTCCATTGAAAAATAATCCCGTACAGCTCCTATAAACCGCAAACCCGGAAGTTCCGAGAAATCAACACTGTCTCTTTTGTAGTAAGGATGATTAGGTCCCACATAGACACAGGCCTCCTTAACATCAAGCGGATCAAACACCAGTTTTTTATGTCCGAGTATATGCCTGAAGGCTGTCAGCTGGCGCTGCGCGATATATACGATGCCAAGCTCTGTCTGCCCGCCGGCAACCCAGTTGCTTACTTCTTCCACGCTTCCCTCTTGATGTTCCACTATATACTCTTCGCCCCAGTATTGATAAAAATCCACCAAAAGATTAGCAACCATATTACTTGGATACGTTGCCAGTGTGAATTTTTTTCCATTGTGATGTGTCGCCATCGAATTAATCAAGGAAGCATGTTTAAGGATAACTTTTGCATAGTCACGCACCGTTTCTCCATATGGCGTAATTCGCAGCCCTCTACTGCTCCTTTCCACCAACTGTTGTCCCAATTCCTTTTCCAACGCAGAAATCACTTTGCTGACATTAGGCTGTGAGGTATAAAGGCACTCTGCCGCCTGACTGAAGCTGCCTTTCTCACATACAATGGTGAAGTATTCCAGCTGTTTAAGTTCCATGTATCGTCGTAGTCTCCCGAATCTGATAAAAGCTCATCGTTGTTAGTTTTCGCTAACCAAGTATAGCTTCCTTCTCGATGCAGCGCAAGCTTACAATTTTCTTTATTATTATCGATTAAACACGGATTGCTTCGTACTTCGTACTCCCGCAATCCTACGATAATTCGCACCCGTGCCTATCGGCACTTTGTGCTCATTTTCGTTTCGCCGTCCTATAGTCGTCTTTGCGTCAGCAAGCTGCCGCTTCTACGACTGCAGTCCGGCTTTAATCGATAAAAAAAATACCCGAGCAGTGATCTGCTCGGGTATCTTGATCTTAACTTATCAATTATGCCTGAATAGCTCCCATAGGGCAAGCTGACTCACAAGCTCCGCAATCGATGCAAGCGCCTGCATCAATAACGTACTTTCCGTCTCCCTCAGAGATAGCTCCTACCGGACAAGCTCCTGCGCAGCTTCCGCATGCTACACATGCATCAGAAATAGTATGTGCCATTGTTGGTTCCTCCTTATCAAACATCAAAGTTTAGGTATTTTTGAATTGTGCCCTAATCCTAACGCAGTACCCCCATGTTAGTCAATAACAACACTTGTTAGCTTGGGCTAAGGGATATTTTCCCATAAACTGTTTTTTTACAGTTTGCCGGTCTCTTATCCCCGGTCATAAAAGAGTAAATTTTTACTATTTAAGTACGGAGTATGGTATAATCAGCTCATTATGAAAAGCAAACGAAAATCAACATATTCAATAGTGCTTTACTTAAGATGGCCGTTGCTTCTGTCCGTACTGCTTATCTTTATGAATATCATATTGATAGCTTTGGATCCGAGATCTGCCGCCTTCATGAGTATATTCACGATACTTTTCGTCTTATTTTCCGCGGCACTCTATGTATACAGTAAGCGCGGAATATATTCGGGGCTTATAGATTTTGCTCAGGGCTTCGATTCTGCCGAATCCAATATCCTCAATAATATGAGTGTACCTACCGCAATATGTAATTTCAGAGGCGGTATTATATGGTGCAACTCAGCCTTCGGAGACAGCTTCTCGGCTGCCGGTGTATTACCTTCCGTCAAGGACATTTTCCCGGACATTACTAAGGATATACTTTCCAATCTTAACGAGCCGGCAATAATACACAGCTCCTACGGCAATTCCCGTTATCTGATCGAGATGCGTCCGACAGATATCTTTGACGAGGGCAGCGATAATTATCCGGATTCGGATGATGACATACTTTATTCGGATACTTCGGAGTCGGATAAAGTTTCCGATGACAATGAAGTCTCACAGTCTGAAAATGACCCTATATTTACATACAGACGTAATAAGGACGGTCTTAAGGATGAATTTGAAAGAGTCATAATCATTTCCGTTACAGATGAGACCGAACTGATACAGTATAAGAAGGATTATCGCGACTCCCGTCCGTGCGAGGGTCTCATATATCTTGATAACTATGATGATGCCCTTGCTTCTGTAGAGGAGACAAGAAGAAGTCTGCTTACGGCTCTTGTGGATCGTCGTATCAGCAACTATATATCTTCTCTCAACGGCATAGTACGTAAGCTCGAGAAGGATAAATACCTCTTCTTCATGAATGAGAAGGATGTTCAGTCAATGTTCAGTGATCGCTTCTCTATACTCGAAGAGGTCAAGACCATCAATATCGGCAACGAGCTTGCCCTTACCTTAAGTATAGGTGTCGGACGAAACGGCATCAATTATGAGGAAAACTATAACTTCGCACGTGCCGCTATCGACCTCGCTCTCGGACGTGGCGGGGATCAGGCTGTTGTAAAGAGCGGTGAGCAGGTGACCTACTTCGGAGGTAAAACTCTTGCCCCCGAGAAAAATGCCCGTGTTAAGGCAAGAGTCAAGGCTCAGGCTCTCAAGGAGCTGCTTTCAGCCAATGATAAGCTGCTTGTCATGGGACATAAAAACGGCGACGCCGACAGTCTTGGCGCATCCATAGGTATATGGAAGATAGCCCGCTGCTACGGCAAAAACGCCCATATAGTGCTCAACACCACCAACAATTCGCTTGAGCCTATGTACAGAAAGTTCATCAACAGCTCAGACTATCCTGACGATATGTTTATATCGGGAGACAAGGCTGTTAATTTCATAGACAGAACAACTTTACTTGTTATAGTAGATGTCAACAGACCAAGCTACACCGAGGAGCCAAGGCTTTTGCACAGCGCTTCCAATGTAGTAGTCATAGATCATCACCGTATGGGTACCGAGGGCGTTGACAATGCTCAGCTTTCTTATATTGAGCCGTATGCATCCTCTGCTTCGGAGATGGTTTCCGAGATAGTTCAGTATATAGATGATACCACCACGCTTACCCCGCTTGAGGCAGATGCCTTATACGGCGGTATAGTAATAGATACTCAGAACTTTATCACCCAGACCGGTATCCGTACATTTGAGGCTGCTGCATTCCTGAAACGAAAGGGTGCTTCGGTACAGCGTATCCGCAAGATATTCCGTGACAGCTTCAGTGACTTCAAGGCACGTGCAGGCGCAGTCGATTCCGCAGAGATATACAGAGAGCATTTCGCACTCAGTACACTCGATCCCACAGGTGTTGACACACCTACCGTAGCATGCGCTCAGGCTGCCAACACCCTGCTTGATGTGGACGGCATCAAAGCCGCTATAGTTCTCACTATGTACAACGGACTTGTATATATTTCCGCACGCAGCATAGACGAGGTCAATGTTCAGGTTATGATGGAGAAACTCGGCGGCGGAGGTCACATGGCTGTTGCCGGCGCACAGCTTGCCGATACCGATATAGCTACCGCTATAGATAAGGTTAAGCAGATAATAGATGAAATGATAGAAAAAGGAGAGATATCCTAATGCAGGTAATACTTATAACAGATGTCAAGAGCCTCGGAAAAAAGGGCACTATAGTTAATGTTAACGATAACTACGCAAGAAACTACATAATCCCTCACAAATTAGGCATAGAGGCAAACAAGGCAAATCTTAATGACCTTAAGCTCCAGAATGCCAATATGGAGAAGTTAGAGGCTGCAAGAGTGGCAAATGCCAAGGGCATGAAGGCAGCCATAGACGGCAAGAAGGTCAATGTTGCAATCAAAACAGGCAAGGACGGCAAGCTCTTCGGCTCCGTAACCAATAAGGAAGTCGCAGAAGCCATCAAGAAGACCTTCAATGTTGATATAGATAAAAAGAAGATCGTTATGGAGGCTCTCAAGACCTCCGGCGAACATGCCGTAAATGTCAAGCTTCACAAGGATATCGCTGCCACAGTGACTGTAAATGTCACCGAGGGCTGATATTGCTATGGCTGATAATAACAAAGACAATAACATACTTAACCGCACGGCACCTCAAAACATAGAAGCCGAGAAATCCGTAATCGGATCAATGCTCCTTGATAAGGAAGCTATCGAGACCGCTGTCGGAATGCTTACCAAGGATGATTTTTATTCAAGGCAATATGGCATTATGTTTAATGCCATCGTTGAATGCTACAACTCACTTGATAAGGACGGAATAGTTGATATCGTCACCGTGCAGGAACAGCTGGCAAAGGACGGTGCTCCTGCCGAGATGCAGAGCGTAGACTTTTTCAAGGCCCTCTATGACGCAACACCAACCTCGGTCAATATCCGTTCATATGCCGAGATAGTCCGTGACAAATCCGTACAGCGTAAGCTTATCAAAAGCTGCGGAGAAATAAGTCAGCTGTGCTATGACGACATCGAATCCACAGAGAATATACTTGCCGAGACCGAAACCCGTATGTTTGATATTCTCAAGACCGGTACAAGCACCGAGCTTACCTCTATAGAGGATATATCCATATCGGTATACGAAAAGATCCGTAAGGTATCTCTCAGCAAGGATTCCGTAACCGGTGTTCCGACAGGCTTTACAGATCTAGACAATATGACAACCGGCTTTCAGCCTTCGGATTTCATACTTGTTGCGGCACGTCCGTCAATGGGTAAGACAGCCTTCGTGCTCAATATCCTCGAATACGTTGCAGTCAAAAAGAACCGTCCTGCAATGATCTTCTCACTTGAGATGAGCAAGGAACAGCTCGTCAACCGTCTCTTTGCAATGGATTCCGGCATAGATGCTCAGCTGCTCCGTACAGGTCGTCTCAGCGACAACGACTGGGAGAGGCTTGCTGATACTACCGGAAGGATAGGTCAGTCAAACATCATCATAGACGATACCCCTTCCATCTCGGTAGCCGCACTACGTTCAAAATGCCGCAAAATAAAGCTTGAGCGCGGACTCGATCTTGTCATCATCGACTACCTTCAGCTTATGAGTGGCTCCGGAACGCGCAGAAGTGACAGCCGTCAGCAGGAGGTCTCCGATATATCCCGTTCACTCAAGGCACTTGCCAGAGAATTGGAGTGTCCTGTCGTATCCTTGTCTCAGTTATCACGAGCTGTCGAGCAGAGACCCGATAAACGTCCGATGCTCTCCGACCTCAGAGAATCCGGAGCCATCGAGCAGGATGCCGATCTGGTAATGTTTTTATACAGAGACGAGTATTATAATCCGGATTCGGAGAAAAAAGGCGAGGCCGAGGTCATCATTGCCAAGCAGCGAAACGGTCCTATCGGTACCGTTAATCTCTACTGGCAGTCACAGACTACCCGCTTTGTCAATAAAGAGAAGAACTTTACTTAAAACCGATAATTTCACACATAGGCAAGAGCCCGGCACAAGCTGTAAGGCATGTACCGGGCTCTTATTTTGTCCTTCGTAATATTTTCTTTTACAACGATCTCTCACAGCTGTTTAAGGGAGATATAGGACAAAACGTGCCGGTAGAAACAGCAAATCAGCAAAGTATATAAGGCTAATCTGCTGTTTAAATTACTGCTTGGAATATCATTTATCTGCCCATATACTATCCTTAAGCTCAAGCTGTTCTCCCATAGTCTTTATAAGCTTTGCCGAATCTATAGGCTTTGATAAGTGCGCATTCATGCCGCTTGCCAGTGATTGGCTTATATCCTCATCAAAGGCATTGGCACTGACAGCAACTATAGGTATCGATTTACCGTCAGGATGTCCTGATATCCTTATCTTGTGAGCTGCCTCGAGACCGTTCATAACGGGCATCATAACATCCATGAAGATTATATCGAAGCTTCCCGCCGGTGCATTCTTGAAAGTATCCACGGCCTGCTTACCGTCACTTACACAGCTTACAACGCATCCGACATTTTCAAGCATAAGCTTGATTATCTCCATATTAAGCTCATTATCCTCTGCAACAAGTGCCCGGATGCCGGTGAAATCTTTTATCTTTTCCGCCTTCCTCGACTCGCCTATATATACAGGCTCAACTAGTCTTAAAACTATCTTAAACGAGAAGGTACTTCCTGTTCCCGGAGTACTGTCAAGCTCGATATTGCTGTGCATCATATGCACTATACGACTGCTGATAGCAAGTCCGAGACCGGTTCCCTGCTGTCTGTGCGAAGGCCTTTCCACCTGTTCAAAGCTTTGGAATATACGCTTCTTATCTTCATCGCTTATTCCTATACCTTGATCTGTAACGGCAAAATACAGTTCCGCCTTGTCCGTTTCTCCCTTGTTTGTTTCCCTAATCGTAAGCCTGATCTCTGTATTTTCGCCTGAATATTTGCAGGCATTACTCAGTAAATTAATCAGGACCTGCTTGATACGCAGCTCATCTCCCAGATACCAGCTGTGCTTAAGCATTATATCTTCGGTAAATCGCTGATTTTTTGCCTCAAATCTCGCATCAAGCACTGTATGTATATCCTCGATAACTTTCCTCATATCAAAGCGGGATAAAACAAGATTCATCTTGCCGCTCTCTATCTTGGACATATCAAGTATATCGTTAATCAGACTCAGGAGATATGTCGAAGAGCTCATGATCTTATTGAGACAATCAAGGCGCATCTGCTCATCAACTTTGCCCAATGCGATCTCCGTCATACCTATTATTCCGTTCATAGGTGTACGTATCTCATGCGACATATGCGCAAGGAACTCTGATTTTGCCTGCGCAGACCTATCATGATGCATACGGTTCAAACTGTTTTGGATGACTGCACATACCTCACTGAGAACATTTTTACTGTTCTCATCCGATAAAAATCTGCCCTCACCAAACATAAAGATGCTTCCCGAATAATGTCCACCGTCAGTCATATGATATACACAGCCCGGCTTAGCGCAGTCGTTTCCGAATAAAGGTACCAGCTTCAATCCGGCCTCCGCACTGTAGAGTTCTCCGATATGTGCCGCCTCCTCAAGCTTTCTATACTGTTCATCGGAGCAGTGGCTTATAGCCGCAATATCGATATTCTTTACGTTCCTTGTGCAATAGCTTATGCTGCTTGAACGATAATCTACGTGAAATCCGGTAATAACTATATTATCGATGCCGCGTATCCTTTGAAGCCTGTGCGCGCTTATATCCATAGCCGCCACAAAGCTTCCGCTTCGTTCAAACAAGGTCATGGCCATCGCTGCCGGACTGAGCTGTTTTACCACTCCCTGAGAAACTATCTCACTGAATTCCGGCAAAGCTCCGCTGTAGTTTTCCTCACAATTCCAGATTGCGGCATGCTCATGTACAGTCTTTGCCTTGGCAAGAGCTTCTCTTACACGTATAAGCAGTACATCTGTCGATTCATAGCCTTGTGAACGGCATATTCCGGCGTTAAACTTAAGCTCCAGTTCACTTCTTCTGACTATAGCCGCAAACTCGCTCTCAAGCTTCTCTACTACAGATCTGCAATACTCGGCAGGACCTGCAGAGTTCTCATGCTTATCATCTTCAGGCACCCATATGAGAAATTCGTCGGCTCCTGCTCTTACAAATATCGTTCCACCGTTTGTATATTCCCGGCAGCCTTTTTTCAGAAGTTCAGAAAACTCATCAAGCAGTATGTCACCGAAATTAAGTCCGCATTTCATAACTATATCGGTAAAATGAACCATATCTGTCAGTATCATTATGCCATTAGGCTGAGTGTTGCGGCTGTCCTTTATGGCGTTGATACCATGCTTGAAAATATAGAAATCCGTAAGCAGATCCTTGGCCGCCTCAAATTTCTTCCTAAGCTCCAGGCGTTTGGCATCATCTATATCCCTTATATAGCCGACTATGCGTCTATTTTCTTCACTGTCTGTGTTAATGGTATTTCCTGATACCTCATACCAACGGCCGTCGGGATAACGCTGATCGTTTATGTATTTTATCTGAATCTTGGCATTGACAGGCAGATTTTTTAATACCGTAGCGTATCTTACGGCATCCTCCATGGAATAATGCCCTTTAACGAATCTTTCATAAAAATCATCAACATTCCAGGTACCGTTAATATCGGCATCGCCGCTGTTTTTACAATTTACTATCTCAAGCTTTCTGTCTCCTACTCTGTATGTAAAGAATATATCTTCAGAGCTTTCTACAGCTATACGATACCTCTCTTTTTCATCACTCAGCTGATTCTCGGTATTTATCTCGCTTTCGGTAAGATTCTCTACTACCTTCTTAAGTTCATCAACTTCATTTATACCTGTAGCCTCGAAGTTCCTGATTCCCGAGAGTCCTGTCTTGATACATTCGGTAAGCTTGTATACCGGGTTTGTCAGATACCTTACAACTATAAACAGTACGATGATAGCAGCAGCCATACATATGAGTATTATTGAGATCATCCACATGTAGAGAGCGTCTCCGAGCCCGAATATTGAGTTCCCTGTAACAAAGCCGCAGAGCACCCAGTTCTTGTCATTATAAGGAACATAGCTCGAATACAACCTAAGCGGAGAGACAACGGCATATATGTCCTGGCTGCCCAGCTTGGACTCGCACAGCTTCAGCTCCTTGTTATCTGTATCCTCTAATGAAAATGTTCCGCTATTTCTGCTTACATTGTCATAGAGCATTCCCTTTCCCCATACACAGCTATAGCTTCCATCTCCGTTATCTATAGCAAGTGCAAGTCCGGCATTCTGATCCTTATCAAGCTCCTGCACCTTAAGGTAATTATTTTCCAGATAACTCTTTGTAAGCTCGCTGCCCATGATCCCGTAGACTCTTCCGTCATACACCAACGGTACGGAATAGGTGATCATGCTGTGACTGTCATTGGCTTTATCCTCAAGTATAAAGGGAAGCGACCAGTAACCGATGAGCGACATATCTATGTCGCTGTTATCAAGGGCAAGCATATAAGGCTTATAGAAGAAATCATCACAGGATCTGTTACCTGCTCCCGACAGCTTAAAATACGGTTCCCAGGTGCTGTTCAGCGATATCTTCTGTCCCTGACTTAGTTCCTTATCTCCTCTTTCTATAAGGAGATCCGAGTAGGATATTGAGTTTGTTTCCGGATTTGAATCTCTCAGGAAAAAGCCTGTGTATTCCGCAGGCTCGGTAATATCTTCATTGTTTGCAAAGAGCACAAAAGCACCGTTTGAGCTGTTCTGCTCAAGGTATCGCATAAAATCCGGGAGTATCTCTCTGGCAAAATCATTCTGTATATTCTTATCCTCTATAAAATCATCAATGCCGATTCCTCTGTCGCTCAGATAAAATCCCAGTATATTATTAACAAAGTTCGACTCTTCTTTTGCTCGGTTCCGGTGCCCGAGCATCATATTTTCAATATTACTCTTGTTGCTGCTTACGATATTAACATCTATATCCACAGCATTTTCCTGCATGGTTTCCTTTGTACCGCTTCCTGTCAATACGGCAAAAGGAATCAATCCCTGCAGCAGACTTATTGCCAGCAGGGGTATCAAAAGCAGATAGAATAATGATTTTGATTTCTTCTTCATAAGACTTTCATGCATGAATTTTCATCCATGCAATAAACCTCTCTTGATATAATCTATGACTTAGTTTGTTAACAGGTCTACGGCTTAAGCTTACTTTGCCGCCTCCGCCTCCATTTCGGCACAGAGATTATCATACCACTCCTCAAAGTTCTCCTCTGTAAGATACGGCTTAAGCGCCTCCTGCCTCGATGCTCCGGAAGCTACAGCCGCACACACGGCCTCCCTGTCTTCCTTCGCCTTGTTTAAGAGATCCTTATCAAGTACGGAACGCACAGCATAGCCGTTTTCAAAGCATTTGGTGGTGTAAAAGCTTGTGTCATTGAAGCCGGCTGTGATGCTCTTAAAGCAATCATAGGTCTTAGGATCGACCTCCAGACCTTCTTCCTCTATAAGCTTGTCAAATGCCTCAATGTTATTGGCATCCTTGCGGACCGGAAGGTAACCGCCTCCCGCCACAAAACGAAGATTGTTATCCTTAGCTGTCAGCCACTTAAGAAACTCTACAGAAGCATATTCATGCAGGCTGTCGGATTTTGCAACTGCCATGCCCGCGCCCTGCTGAACCTTGATATTTTCCCCGCCTTCCATTATCGGCGCTTCCGATATCAGATAATCTATGGCTCTTTCATTGCCGGCGGCATCATATACCTTATCCGGAAAATATACAGAGGATGCCGATGAACCGGTATAAGCAATTATCTCTCCGGTCTTAACATCATCCGCACAGAATTTACCGTATCTTGCGTAATATCCTTTGACATAAGGAACATAAAAGCACTCCCATAATCTGCGCATTTTGTCCTTATCGACATTGATGCTTACCTCTCCGTCCCTGACATCAAACAGATCCACACCCATCTGCTTCATACCGATAACAAAATAATTCGCCATGGAATCACGTCCGTAAAAGGCCTTTCCGTCATCCGCAATATCCGGAGTCAGGGAATCCGTCCACTCATAATACCGTTCCGCAACCTCGGCGATACCTTCTTCGGTTGAAAGCTCATCCACGGTACTTCCGGTAGCTTCCGCAAAAGGCTCCCAGTCGGTCTTATTCAGCAGTAATGTTTCGGTGGATTTGGCTGTTGGGAACAGATACAGTTCATCATTGTTATTAAAACGTCCCTCATCAATATATCCGTCAACATATTCCGAGAGCTCGTCCTCGGAAACATATTGAGATATATCGGCTATCTTACCGGCCTTCCATGCAGAATATGCAGTATCGGCATAGCTTGCAAACATATCAGGCATCTCCTTTGAGCCGACAGCTTCCTGAATAGAATCCGTTACTGCCTGTTCAAGATCCTTGATTGATCCCAGACTTGAGACTTCCACATATATTCCCTTTTCTGCGCCCTCACCTGCATTAAACTCGGAAACAAGCTTATCCAGTGAAGACTGCTGAGCTCCTGTATAATAATGCCACACCGTAAGCGATACAGGCTTATCCGGATCAAGCTCAGACTTAGCCGCAGCAGCTTTGTTGCTCTCTTTAAGTGACTGATCTGCAGTTGTACCGCAGCCTGTGAGCATTATCGAGCCTGCAAGCACAGCCGTTAATATTAATGTAAATGTTTTCTTCATAATCACTTTCTCTCAACACTTGTTCCTATAGTCAGAGCATACATGTCTCTGCCTGTTTCAAAACAAATACTCCATTGATATATTTTATCCTATAATACTGCTATTTTACCCCAACCATTATACGCCCGTTAAAGCAAAATTTGTTAAAATCATGTCGCGATCAGCTATACTCTTTTTTATTGATGACATAAGTAATCCGTATACACGCTTTGAAAACATTTTGAGTACAGAAAAAGGACCGTCGTTCAAAACGACAGTCCTTAAACGGATCTAAAATCTAAATTACTCTACAGTGTACGGAAGAAGAGCGATATGTCTTGCTCTCTTAACTGCAAGTGTAATGTCTCTCTGATGCTCTGCACAGTTGCCTGTGATACGGCGAGGAAGGATCTTTCCTCTCTCAGAGATATACTTCTTTATTGTTGCAACATCCTTATAGTCGATCGGCTTAGCCTTCTCGCTGCAGAATACGCAAACCTTACGTCTTCTGCGGAAGCCACCCATCTTCTTTGGGCGTGCGCCTTCTTCTTTCTGAAATGCCATCGGTATTTCCTCCTTATTCTCTAGTGCTTAGTTGAAAGGCAGTCCTTCGTCTTCGATACCCTCCGGGATATTCATGAAGCCTTCAAAACCCTCTCCTGCCGAAGCTGCAGAACTTGTCTGCTGAGCATTGCCGCTTGTGCGGTTGTAGGAGCCTCCGCGGTTATCTGATGCACTCTTGCTCTCGGCAAATTCCTGCTCCTCAATAACCACATCTGTTGTGTAGACCTTCTGACCGTCCTTGTTGGTATAACTGCCTGTCTGGATGCGGCCCGTTGCCGCGATCTTTGTGCCCTGATGCAAGTATCTCTCGGCAAATTCGGCCTGTCTTCCGAATGCCACGCACGAGATGAAATCTGCTTCCCTCTGTCCGTCTGCATTGGCACGGCGTCTGTCAACGGCTATTGTATATCTTGCAACAGCCATGCTGTTCTCACCCTGAGTATATCTGATATCAGGGTCTCTTGTTAATCTGCCCATTAAGATAACTTTATTCATTTGCTCACTCTTTCTGTACTTTAGTCTTATTTCTTAACGACTAAGTATCTGAGCACAGGCTCGAAAATGCGAAGCTCTGACTCTACACCGTTAGGTGTCTCGCTGTCGCCCTCGAAGTTGATGAGGTAATAGAATCCCTCTGACTGGTGCTGAATATCGTAAGCAAGCTTCTTCTTGCCCCACTCTTCAACCTCACCTACAGTACCGTTGTATCTTGAGATATAAGCCTTTACCTTCTCAAGAGCGGCTGTTCTTGCCTCTTCTTCGAGTTTCGCACTAAGAATAACTGTAACCTCGTACTTATTCATGTGTTTGTCCTCCTTCTGGTCTCCGGCCCCTGTAGCCCACAGGAGCAAGGAAATTAATGTGTCACAGACTGGTATTTTATCAAATTAAGCTGTGCAATGCAAGCATAATCACTATAAAAAATACAACAAATATAGTCACATAAGTCTTGTATACCTTGTTTATATACTACATATGATCACGTGAATTCTTTCTTATAAATGTTATGAATTCATACACCACGTTCGGCAGCATACGATATTTGTTAAAAAGCATCTCAATACATGCCTTCGGCGTTGGGTTGCTGATATGTTTACTTACTACCATCCCGTCATCTCTTCCCTCAAGCAGCTCTCTGGATTCTCCGGGCAGGATACTTATACCAACCGAGCAGCGACTAAGTTCATATGCAGTAAGAAAATTCGAGTAACGGCATCTGATCTTTGGCTTCTCCTCACTATCCTTATACCAGTTATTGACCTCCTCAAGTCTGTCTGATCTGGTAGGTATGATAAGATCATAGGGAAGCAGATCCTTGGTGCTCACGGTCTCGCTCTGAACACTTGCAAGCGGATTATCCTTATGGATCAATGCCGTCCAGTTTTCGGTATATAACCTGTAATGCTCCAGTCCTTCCGAATCCCTTACATCCGCTATCACGGCAAAATCACTGAGTCCCGAACGTATACGGTTGATGATATCATCGGCTCCTCCGGTCCAAATATTATACTGTACCGCAGGATGTATCTTGTTGAATTCCGTTATCCAATTTGCGATATACTGAAGCGAATTTCCCTCTATGCAGGCTATCTCGATAGTACCGTTAAGTCCGTGTCCCATCTGCTGAACGGTCTCTGATGCCTTATCCGCAAGTCCGAGTATCTGTGCCGCATATTGCTTAAGCACCTCTCCCTCCGGAGTAAGCGCAAGAAAATGCGGTCTCCTGACAAATAAGCTTACTCCCAGTTCTGTCTCAAGATCCTTAATCTGCTTACTGAGAGGAGGCTGAGCAATATTAAGCTTTTCCGCCGCACGTGTAAAATTCATTTCATTTGCGGTCTCATAGAAATATCTGAGATGTCGAAGTTCCATATTACTCCTTATCAACTGTGGAAGTTATCGATCTGTCTTTGAATAGACTTGCCGATTGCTCTTTGTCGAAGAATCAGCTTTCACGTATATATCATATCCGGTGCTCACGACAGCGGAAACAGACTGACACCCGGCAATTCCCTGACAGACAAGAGCTTTGCCGAAGCGGTATCCAGCCCTTCGTCTGCATACAGCAGTTCCTGCTCCCTCTCGCTGAGCTTCCAATCATAAGCGAAGCCTAAGTGCCTGTAAATGTTCCTGTCAACGGCTATCAGAAAGCACCACGGATATCCTTCTTGCTCTATCCTGTCTGTGACAGCATTCATAAGCTTATCCATAAGACCGCGGTGTCTGTAATCCGGCAGAGTGCAGACACCCATGATGTATGGGATCTTCCTCTCATCCTCGGATATATCCGAAACGTCCGACATCTCTTTTCGAGTGCTAAGATCTACAGCTTTACCCTGTCGTTCCATATCCTTTGACACAGCCTTTACAAATATATACTGTACCATAGCAACAGGCATGTCTCCGTCTTTGACAACTGCGATCACCGCATCATCAACCTTGCCGCTGCAGCGTCCTGCTTCGTCGCATATGCCATAGAATTCGCCCATAAATTCTTCATCGTCACCAAAGCATTCGGTGAACAACTTTCTTGTTGAGCCGTATTCATTTTTATTAAGAAATATAGCTTCAGTTATCATAATCCTTATATATGTCTCAGACTGCTGCCGGACTCTGCATTTACATTTTCTGCGTCAGGGTATACTTGTATTCGAATTCGCTCGGATAATATGACAGCTTTGACTGCCTGAGTCCCTCTATTCCGACATCATCCTCTCGATTTACAAGCTCAACATCCGGAAATTCGTGGCAGAGAAACTCCTTGTTGATCATCTGATAGAGTCCGTCAATTCCGCTGTCTGCCTTTTCTACATCTATTATTGCCATTGAGCATGCCTCACTCTTGACTCCTATGGAAAAGGCTTTGAGTTTATTGTCTATGTAAATGCCGCCGATCTTCATATATTCATAGACGACTTCTTCATTTATAAGACCCTTTATGCCCCTGTATTCTCCGTCAAGCTCTTCCGAAGGATCAAAGCTCTGCCCCTCCTCATTTACACCGCTGCCCTGATCGGAGAGCTTTTTCTTCTTCATCCAGCAATTAAGAAAGCTCTCCACCTCCTCATGGTCGGCATATCCCAGCTTGCGGTATTCCCAACGTCCCTCATATTGAAGCAGGAATTTATTGATATGGTTGCGTTTCTTGGAATATTTTCTGCCCGCAAGTGTCCTTAAAGCATCTCCGCTGTATATATAATCACTTATATCCTCTTCCTTGATCAGTTCATATTCATCAAGCGCACCGGCATTGTTAAGTGCAAGCACGCCTTCCTCATCGGCAGAGCTTATAACAAGCGGAATACCGAGAGTCTTATTGAAGTATTCCTCCTGAAGCTTCATAAAGCGAGGCATGTCCTCCTCACGGCAAAGCGGCAGGAAGCCGTATACTTCGCCGTTTTCTCCGTGATAGCTCATGAGCAGAGCCTCGCCCTCGAATTCGCAATATCTTACCTCGTAATAATATTTGTAGAGATAACTGACCAGAGGAGAGCCGTCACAGCTCTTCTGGCTGCGCAGCCCGTAGTAATAAGAGAGTCTGCCCAGATCCGCAGCCTCAAGTTCCTTGTATTTCATATCGGATATATCGTAATTTCGCATAAATAAATATCTTTCATATACAGACGATTCATTTATCTGACTATCGGCAGATAAGTGCAAAGCCTTTGCATAAGCACATTTTCTATTTCACAATACGTAATTTTCTTTTGACTAAACTATGCACATGAATCAAACATAATATCGTTCTTCTTTGGGAATGTCTTATTATAGCATGAAAAGCCCCTTTATGTTATTATCTGTTTCTGAGAGGGTTAATGACATGGCTGATTATGCGTTTCAATCAATGACATTTGCACAGAGATTTTTCGGACATCTTAAGACTGTCTGCAAACACAAATATTACGTTGCCCGCGGCTGCTTTTGCTGCGGTCTGTATAAGCAGGGACTGCTGCATGATCTGTCGAAATTTTCTCCTGCCGAATTCGGTATAGGCATCAGATATTTTGACGGTCATAAGTCTCCGAATGCCGTGGAGCGAAGCACTCATGACGGCTGTTCTACCTCGTGGCTTCATCATAAGGGCAGAAACAGACATCACTTTGAGTACTGGATAGATTTTGCATTTCACCAAAACAAGACCGTATACGGCAACAAGATGCCGATGAAGTATCTTATCGAGATGGTCTGCGACAGACTTGCCGCATGCATCACCTATCAGGGGCCGAACTATACTAAGGCCTCGGCATGGAATCATTACTATATGCACAGACAATATATAGTTATGAATAACGACACAAGAGCCGTGCTTGAAAAATGCCTCAAGCTCATACGTGACGAGGGTGAAGATGCCTGCTTTAAATATATGCGAGGTCTGCTTAGGATCACGAAGGGTACCGACTACAGCATAGAATCTCTCGGCTTAGAGGATCCGAATGTTGAGTTTTGCTACAAATACGGTGAAGTCAACTGGACAAAATTCAATCAGGACTGAGGTATAAGATCATGCAGACCAAGCTTACAACACTGTGCTATCTTGAACGCGATGAGCATTATCTCATGCTGCACAGGATTAAAAAACATGAAGACATCAACAAGGGCAAGTGGATAGGTTCCGGCGGCAAATTCGAACGCGGTGAAAGTCCTGAGGAATGTCTTATACGTGAGGTCCGCGAAGAGACCGGATTCCTGCTTAGGAGTTTTTGCTTCAGAGGTATCATCAGCTTTACCTATGCCGATAAGGATCCCGAGTATATCTTCGTATATACAAGTTCCGATTTCGATACTGTCGGTAATAACGATGTCATGCCTGTACCGGAATGTGACGAGGGCGTATTCGCATGGGTAAAAAAGAGCAGCGTTTTAGATCTGGAACTCTGGGAGGGCGACCGATACATGCTTGATTACCTGCTTCAGGAAAGGCAGGAGGTCTTCTCTCTTAAGCTCTGCTACAATGAGTCGGATGAGCTTACCGAGGCATGGGAGATGGCCTCTGAGCCTGTACGTTTAAAATAAAGCAATGAGCGAATACTACAGAAGTTTTGATGATGAAATGAAGGAAAGCTTCGGAGGCAAGGTGTATCGCCTTGCCTTAAGTGCGTCTCATACCTGTCCCAACCGTGACGGTCACTGCGGTACCGGAGGCTGTATCTTCTGCAGTGCCGGTGGCTCCGGAGATTTCGCTGAAAATGTTCCCGATATAGATATTCAGATAGAGCAGGCCAAGGAGCGCGTAAGCCGTAAGCTCAGCCGTAATTTTGCGGGATATATGGCTTACTTCCAGTCCTTTACCGAAACCTACGGAGACGAGACTTATCTCGTGGATTGCTTCAATAAAGCAATAGCTCACACCGAGGTACTGGCGCTCTCTGTTGCGACACGCCCCGATTCAGTAAGCGATAATATGCTGTCGGAGCTTTCAAAGCTCAATAGATTCAAGCCCGTATATATTGAGCTAGGTCTTCAGACCATGCATGAGGATACCGCTGCCTACATCAACCGCTGCTATCGTCTAAAAGTATTTGAGGATACATTTTTCAAGCTTAAAGCTGCGGGGCTTAAAGTGATAGTTCATGTAATCATAGGTCTTCCCGGAGAAAACGCCTCAAGGACTGCCGAAACAGTCCGATACCTGTCCGGGCTCACGGCTCCGGACGGCAGTCACATAGACGGCATCAAGCTTCAGTTACTGCATGTACTGAAAGGAACCGCTCTCGCCGAGAGGCTGCCTAAGAAGCTGATAACGAATCGCATAGATCAAAGCGACTCTGATATTTCAGAATATAGCCTAAATGCATCTGCATCATCGGAGCGTAAACTCGTAGAACAAACTATCGAAACGGAAAATATCAAATCCTGCACCACTATTGAAGCAAATGATCATGACACTCCTTATATAAGACTCAGTGACGGAATGCAGCTTCCCTGCTACAGTCTTGAAGCTTATGCCAGGCTTATTGCAGAGCTTATCGCACTTCTTCCTCCCGATATCACCGTCCACCGCATCACCGGAGACGCACCAAAGAGTCTCCTCATATATCCGCTCTGGACAGCCGACAAAAAGAAGGTACTTAATACAATTAATAAAGTGCTGCGAGGTTGAAATATAAACCCGGTAAACTAGTATTTTTATCGTGATTTGTGCCTAATTTTCCTGAGTTTATTTAGAGATCTCGGCAACAGATTAGAATACCCTTTTATGTTATACTTGTGTTCGTATATTTGTACATGCAGTATTGCATACAATTGAAAGGGGTATCAGATATGAAAAAATTCAAAAAGTTAGCAGTCATAGCAGCTGCAGCGGCCTTTGTGTTGGGAATGGCTCAGACAGCTCTGGCTGAGACAGGCGCACCGATCCTTACGGGGCTTTCGGTACTCACTGCGGTTCAAGACGGCAAAAACATCTCGTTCTCACCGAGTGTAACGGATTACAGCTACAATGTTCAGAGTGACTGTTACGGTGTCAAGGTCACAGCTACAGCTCCTTCGGGAACAGTTATCGCCGTTAACGGTGAGGAGCTCGAATCCGGAGCAAGCAAGATAGTTTCCATCGACGGAAGTCTTCCAAACTACGATATAGTGCTTGAGACTCCTATTACGGTCACAGCAAGCAAGAACGGCTTAAGCACAACTTATACCGTTAATGTTGTAAGAGACTGCGATACCGCAACATACAATCTCTTCAAGCCGGGCGAGTATTTTGATGCTGAAAACAATGTAAATATTCCTTATGAGCTCTATGTGCCTACAAACTATGATCCGAACAAGAAGTATCCTATAGTATTCGCTCTTCACGGATCGGGTCAGAGAACTCAGTCTGTAGACATGGTGCTCAAGAGATATCAGATGGCTACCGTATGGGCTAAGGATTCCGAGGCCGGCAAGAATGAGTGCATAGTACTTGCACCTCAGTGCAAGGTTACAGACGCCAAGATGGAAAACTGGACAACACTTATGGCTTACAGAGCAGGCGCAGCTGAAAATGCATTTGCACCTATGAAGTATCTTAACGGAGCCTATAATCTCCTGCTCAAGGTTATGAACGAGTATTCCGTAGACAGAGACAGAGTCTACATGACAGGTCTTTCGGCAGGCGGATTCGCTACATACACACTTGCAATAGAGCATCCGGAAGTATTTGCAGCTATCGCTCCGGATGCAGCAGGCGCAGATCCGAGCAAGGTAGAAGCTCTCAGAGGCATGCCTATGTGGATCTTCCAGGCAGCCGATGATCCTACAGTCAAGATCGTTGAGTTCTACAATCCTACTATCGAAGCTCTTAAGAACGCAGGTATCTACTACAAGACAACACTGTACAATCCGGGAACAGTATTTGGAACCTCCGCACACTTCTCATGGGTTCCGATGTATGCAAATACAGAATTCAGAGACTGGATGTTCGCACAGCATAAGTAATGCCGATATTAAAAATATCAGGTCGTTAAAAATCAAAAATATATTTTTCTACAGAAAACGGGAACTGCCTTAAAGCGGTTCCCGTTTAATAAATGTAGATATCGGTATAAAATTATCTGCTGCGTTCGAAGCCTACTATGAAGCCGCCTTTTTCGGCATAATAGCTGCACAATATGCCTGTACGGTGAATGTCTATAAGTACATCCCCGAATTTCTCTCTGATAAGCTCTGCAAGATCATTGGCTGCCTGTTCATTACGGTTGTGGGATATGACTACCTTTCCGCCGTTGTAATTAAGATTAAGCATCTGCTTGAAGGTGCCGAGCAGAGTCTTCTTGTAGCCTCTGTGCTTGCCTACAAGGTCTATCTTACCCTCATCGTTTGCTTCACCGATCATACGCATATCGAGCAGACCTACGGCCTTGGCAATAAAAGGACTTACTCTTCCTGCCTTGGCGAGCATCTGAATGGACTGGAGCGTAAACAAGAGACCTGTGTTGCTCCTGTATTCTATAGTCTTGTTATAGGCTGTTTCCGGATCTGCACCGTTGGCAAGCTGGTCTCTCAGGTATTCTATCATAAGTACCATCTTAGGACCTGTTGCAAGAGAGTCTATTACATATACATGTCTGCCGGGATGATGCTCCTCATACATGGATTTGGCTGTCATAGCTCCGTTGTAGCTTCCTGACAGACCGTGAGTTATTGTAAAGCAAAATACGGTCTCGGCATCTCCAAAACTCTCAAGCCACTCATCAGGTGACGGACAGGATGAAGATGTTTTGCCGTCAAATGAATAAAGAGCTTCATCAAAAGCATCCATATCCACATCGGCAGTATCTGCCCAATCGGTACCACCGATCATGATATGAAGCGGTACTGTTTTATAATTCTCACCCTCTATATTGAATAGATTTGATGATGAATCCGAAACTATTAAGTAAGACATTATATCTGTGATCTCCTTCGCATGCCGCCTGATATATCAAGCAGGTTTTATTAAGTAAGCATACAGAGCTAATATAACATTTTTTTTTGAAAATAACAGTATAAAATTTTATCAGCCGGTAAGACCGGTATCATTGATTATCTTATCGCTGATACTCTTTAACTCCGAGCTTGGAGTGTAAGGAACTCCCGGATATAAAAACTCATGCAGTTTTATGGCATTGCTCTCAAGTGTAACAGGTATTACGCAGTCGAGCTTACCGACATTCTGCCCCTGTTTATCAAACGGGAAGCCTGCCGTTTCGGATATATAATATTTGCTTATACCATGCGCAAACGGAATGAGATCATCGGGTGTTACACTTGTTGATATCTCAGGCATTACGGTCATGATAATGTTGGCAAGTGTGGAGTAATCCGCATTTTTAGCCTTATCAAGAGCAAGACCTATGACCTTTCGCTGTCTCTCGGTCCTCTTATAATCCGTATCCATAAGTCTCAGTCTTGCGTAGGCAACCGCCTGAACTCCGTCAAGATGATTCATGCCTGCATGCTCAAGCTGATGTGAACCTATGCCGGTGCTGTTTACCGTCTCGGTTATAAATGCATTGATGTACTTAAACTCTGCATCACTTATCTCAAGATCTACTCCGCCTAAGATATTGATGGTGTCCGCAACCGCCTTCCAGTTAAATGTGGCATAATCGTCTATCTTGACATCCGTATTGTGCTCGACAGCCCAGATAGCCTGCTCCGGGCCGCCTTTGAAATATGCCTCGTTAAGCTTGTGATACTTGCCGTCACTGTTTATCTTGGTATAAGTATCTCTGTACATGGATACAAGCTTGACCTCACCCGAGGATCTGTCTATACGTGCGATTATATTGACATCCGACAGGGCATCCTTACCGAGATTGCCGTTACGGGAATCGACTCCGAACACAGCCACGGTATAATAGCCGGTTTGTCCGGTTATGAATTTGTAACCGACAAATCCAAGGAGTCCGATAAAAAGCAGCAGCATGAGCTTGAGCACGGGATGCTTTTTCTTGGGCTTTTCGTTCTCTTCGCCGTTATCGTCATAAGTTTTGGAGACCACAGGCTTTTTTTGTTTTGCTTCGGCTCTTGCTTCCTGTCTGTATGCCTGCCTTTCATGCTGAGGCTGTGGTTCGGGTTTTCTGCCGTTATGTTTGTTTGCTCCGGTATGTACCGAGCCTGACGGTCTTCTTTCCGATGCGGATGCACTGCTGCGATTCACAGACTCATGCATACGGCTTTCGTATGCGGCATTTATATTATCGTAAGCCGCAGCTTGTCTGTCAGGCACAAACGACGCTTCGCTCACCTGTGCTTCCGGATTTGTATATACAGTGCGTGCCTTTTTTTCGGTATAGTTATTATGTTCGTATACCGCTATGCTGTCCTCAAGGCTCTCGGCGATATGTGCCATATCAACACCATTTAAGGGCTGTTCCTGTTCCTTTCTGTGCGGCACTCTCGAACGGCTTCTTCGTCCGGAGGCGTCTGCATTTACATTGTTATAGTTATTATCATTATCCATATATGCTCCGTTTTATATATTATGTTTACGGGTTCGAAAGAAATTTTACTCCGTCTGATACCGGATCGTTTTGTGCCCGGTACTCTCGTAATTATATACATTTTCCGATGTTTTTGGATTGTAGCACATCAATGTTAAGTAAGATTTAAAAACATATTAAGAATAGCCGTATATAGGGAAATTTAGCTTCCGAGATACTTTCAAAACAGGCTTGTGTATTATAGAATAAGAGACGATGGATATTGCAAATGTAGAAAAAAATTTCAAATCACACAAGTTCAGGAGGCTGAAGGCGTCCAAGGCACGTGACGCCGCTGTAATGATACCTCTTGTTACTGATGCCGACGGTGCGCTCGGAATACTGTTTGAGGTAAGAAGCCGCAAGATAATTCAAGGCGGTGAGATATGCTTTCCGGGAGGTCGCATAGATGAAGGCGAAAAGCCTAATGAGACCGTTATTCGTGAAGCTCATGAGGAGCTTAATATCCCGGAGGAAAATATTGACATCATAGCGCCTATGTTCATTATGAACGGTATCAGTGACTCGCTTATCTATGCATACCTCGGAAGTATAAAAGATTATAAACAGAGTTTTTCGGAGGATGAGGTTGAAAATGTCTTTATCTTAAGCCTTGATGAACTTATAAGTATGGAGCCTAAGGAAAGTACGGCAGAGTTTGTTTTTTCAATGCCGGAGGATTTTCATTATGAGCTGGTTCCGGGAGGCAGGGATTACTCATGGGCAAAGCGCAGCAAGAATTATTATTTCTATGAGACTCCTTACGGTGTGATATGGGGGATGACGGCAGAGCTTTTGTATAGTTTTATATCTGAGCTTAAAGCTGTTCATACCGTTTCGGAAGCTTAACCAAGTATTTACCGCAGGCGGCATTCTGAATTTTAATGACGATGCCGACTCGGCATGCTATAATGCACTATCATAAACATTTATATAATCGGCAGCATCAAAGGCGATGTTGTGCAGGTGAACGGGGGAACAAATGTTTGCAGACAGTTTTGGAAGTATGGTATTTAACGAGAAGGTAATGAGGGACGCTTTAAGTTCCGAATCCTTCAAGAGACTGATGAAGATCAGACACGAAGGCATGCCTATGGATGACAAGACTCTGGCCGATGAGGTTGCAGAGGCAATGAAGAAATGGGCAGTCAGCAAGGGAGCCACACATTATACACACTGGTTCCAGCCTATGACGGGAGCTACCGCCGAGAAGCATGATTCATTTTTAGACAGAGACAGCGACGGCAATCCTATCCTTGAGCTCTCGGGCAAGACCCTTCTTAAGGGAGAGTCAGATGCTTCTTCATTCCCATCGGGAGGAATGAGAGAGACCTTTGAGGCAAGAGGATATACAGTATGGGATCCTACCTCTGATGCGTTTATAAGAGAGGATACCTTATGTATCCCTACTTCGTTCGGTTCTTTTGACGGTGCCGTGCTTGATAAGAAAACACCGCTCCTTCGAAGCGTTGAGACACTTAATACTCAGGCTGTTCGTCTCCTTCGCACCTTCGGCATCGAGACCAAATATGTATATCCTTCGGTAGGACTTGAGCAGGAATACTTCCTTATCAATAAGGAGGATTGCGCCAAGCGCAGAGATCTTATCCTCACTGAGCGTACTCTCTTCGGAGCGCCTACACCTAAGGGACAGGTACTCGAGGATCACTATTACGGAACTATCAGACCGAGAGTTAAAGCTTTCATGAAGGAGCTTGATGATGAGCTCTGGAAGGTCGGTATTTATTCCAAGACAGAGCATAACGAGGTCGCTCCGTGCCAGCACGAGATGGCTCCGATATTTGCAAGATCAAATATTGCCGTGGATGAGAACCAGCTCACCATGGATATAATGAAGAAGGTTGCCAATCGTCACGGTTTTGTCTGCCTGCTTCATGAGAAGCCGTTTGAGGGTATCAACGGTTCCGGTAAGCATAATAACTGGTCCATTTCTACTGCAGAGGGCGAGAATCTGATGAATCCGGGCAAGGAACCGGAGAAGAACATCAAGTTCCTTCTCTTTATTACAGCCGTGATCAAGGCGGTTGATGATTATCAGGTACTCCTCAGGATATCTGTCTCTTCTGCCGGCAATGACCGCAGACTCGGAGGAAATGAGGCACCTCCGGCTATCATCTCCATGTATCTCGGAGACAGATTGAGGACTATAATCGCTTCCATCATCAGCGGATCGGATCTCGAGACTGAGACAAAGAAGGCGGCATTAACAGCAAAGAATGATGATCGTAACCGTACCTCACCGTTCGCATTTACAGGAAACAAGTTCGAATTCCGTATGCCGGGATCCGCTGAGAATGTTTCCTGCACCAATTATGTTCTCAATACTATTGTTGCCGAGAGCCTGAAGCAGTTTGCAGACAGACTCGAGCCGTTTGCGGGCAAGGACAATTTTGAGGCTGAGGTCAGAAAGCTTATCCGTGAGGAGCTTACCGCTCATGAGCGTATCCTCTTCGAGGGCAACGGCTACAGCAAGGAATGGGTCAAGGAAGCAAAGCGCCGCGGACTTGCCGCATTCAAGTCAACACCTGAGGCCTTTGAGCATTTTGATGATGAGAAGAATATTGAGCTTCTTGTATCTCACGGAATCCTCAATAAGGAAGAAATCAAGGCAAGAAAGGCCATCGGCTTCACCAAGTACAACAACATCATCAATGTTGAAGCGCGCACCATGCTGCTTATGGCTGAAAAAGATATCGTCCCGGCAGCTATCAAGTACAGCAGCGAGCTTGCTTACGGTATTGAGTCCAAGCAGGCATTGCAGCTTGATGTTGAGCATGAGCTGAAGCTTATGAGCGATATCAACGAGCATGTTAAGGCACTTATGCTTAATAACGAGACTCTCAGAACTGCGCTTGATACACAGCCGACAGATCCGATGAAGCAGGGCATGAACGCTTACAAGAAGATAGTACCTGTTATGGAGGAAGAGAGACGTATAGTCGATGAGCTTGAGCTCCTTGTAGACAAGAATAGCTGGCCATATCCGGACTATACAGACATGCTTTACTACGTGTAAACGTTCAGAGCCACGCGCATTTTCATTAAAAGTGTGAGTCATGCTTGCATGAACGAACACTTTTACGTGAAAACGCATTTGGCGGATACGCCACAGCGATGAAATGTTAGTTATTTTGGAGCCGGCATGGCTCGAAACAGATTAATATTGAATTATTAAACGGGAACCGCTTTAAGGCAGTTCCCGTTTTCTGTAAGGCTAAACTTGTAGTTATTTATTTTTATTTATTCATATTTAATATCTGAAAATTTATTTATTCTTATTTATTCGTATTTAATATCAACTAAGCTTATTTCTCATCCAATCATATCCGCCGCAATGCATGAACAAGCCGGGTCCTTACGGGCCCGGCTGCTCGGAAAAAGTTGTATCTATGCTTAAAGCAGTCTTCAACGACACTGACAAAAACGGGGGGATCACCATTACCGTATCTGACTGCCGAAGCAAACTATGGGAAATATCAATCAACTTACTTATCAGACTCCGAGGTAAGCCTTTCTTACCTCATCATTTCTAAGTAATTCGTCGGCTTTGTCATGCATCTTGATCCTGCCGTTTTCAAGTACATAACCCTGATCTGCAATAGACAATGCCATGCGGGCATTCTGTTCGACAAGCAATATGGTAAGTCCCTGCTCATGCAGCTCCTTGATGATCTTAAATATCTCCTGAACAAGTATCGGAGACAAGCCCATCGAAGGCTCATCCATAAGCAGTATCTTAGGTCTGCTCATAAGCGCACGTCCGACTGCGAGCATCTGCTGTTCACCTCCGGATAAGGTTCCCGCGAACTGTTTTGCACGTTCTCTCAATCTCGGAAATCTTTTATAAACATCCTCTATCAGCTCGGCTGTATCGGATTTTTCTGCTGTAAATGCAGCACCCATCTCAAGATTCTCCTGTACGCTCATATTGGCAAATACATGTCTTCCTTCGGGAACATGAGCCATCTTGTAGTTGACTATCTTATAATCATGTTCCTTGGTCAGTTCCTTGTCATTCCAAAGTATCGAACCGCTTGTAGCCTTTTTGAGCCCGGTTATCGTATGAAGGATGGTCGTCTTACCTGCGCCGTTCGCACCGATAAGTGTTACTATCTGCCCGTCCGGAACCTCTATGGATACATCATTTATCGCATAAATAACGCCATAATGAACATTTAGATTATCGATCTTCAGCATCTTACTACCTCCTTTACGCCTCTTTACCCAGATAAGCCTCAATAACCTCCGGGTTCTGTGCTATCTCGGACGGAGTTCCCGATGCAAGTATCTCTCCGAAATTGAGTACATATATTCGTTCACATACATTCATAACCAGGCTCATATCATGCTCGATAAGCAGTACCGGTATATGAAAATGCTCCCTGATCATCCTGATCGAATGCAATAGCTGCTCTGTCTCCGTAGGGTTCATACCTGCTGCCGGCTCATCCAACAGCAAGAGCTTCATATCCGTGGCAAGAGCCCTTACTATCTCAAGACGTCTCTGCTGTCCGTAAGGCAGGTTCTCTGCTGCCTGCTCCGCATATTTATCAAGATCAAACATTTGAAGCAGTTCCATAGCCTTGCTGTAGATCCTTGCCTCTTCATCTCTGTATCTGCGCGTACGCATAAAGGAATCAAATAAGCTTGCCTTCATATCCTTGTTAAAGGCAACTCTGACATTGTCAAGCACGCTCATCTTCTTAAATAATCTGATGTTCTGAAAGGTTCGTGCTATACCTGCCTCAACCACCTGATAAGTGGTCTTGCCGTTCATCTTTGTTCCGTTCAGATAATAACTGCCCTCTGTAGGCTGATAAACACCGGTAATAAGGTTGAAGAAGGTTGTTTTTCCGGCTCCGTTAGGTCCTATAAGTCCTATAAGCTCGCCTTCGTCAATAACGATATTGACATCATTGTTTGCCTTGAGGCCTCCGAAGGCTATTCCGAGTCCCTTTGTCTCAAGTACATGAGTCTTTGTCTCAGACATATCACTTCACCTCCCCGATATCATCCTTGCCGGCTGCTGTTGTTGCCCCCTCAGTCGAAGCTCCGCCTGTCGCAGTCACAGCTTTTACCTTATTCCTGCCTGACAGCTTATCTATCAATCTCTCAAGCGAAAACTCATAGCTTCCGAATATTCCCGACGGTTTGAAGATCATGATAACTATCAAAAGCACTGCGTAGATCAGCATACGATAGCTTGCAAAATCTGCATTTACATACGAAATGATCTGCGGAAGTGCCGAAAGTATCGGAGCAGCCACTATAGAGCCTGTCATCGATCCGCTGCCTCCCATAATAACCATGGCGAGAAACTCAGATGACTTTGAGAAGTTAAAATATGTAGGAAGCAGTGAGGTAATGCTGAGTGCATATATTGCACCGGATACTCCTGCAAAAAATGCAGATATAGTAAATGTCATTACCTTATGCTTGGTAACATTAAGTCCCGAAGCACTTGCCGCTATGTAGTCCTCTCTTATGGCTATTACCGCACGTCCGAATCTTGAACGTATATACATGTACATGAGAGTTACACAGATAACAGTAGCTATAAATACATAATGAAAATCAGCTATCTTAGGTATGCCTGCAAATGACTTTCCGAAGGTAGAGCTGCCTGTGATGGCAGGTATTGAAAGATTGCATAGCATAACTCTTATGATCTCGGCAACGGCAACCGTAACTATACACAGATAGTCTCCTCTGAGCCTCAGCGCCGGAATACCTACTATGATTCCGAATACCGCAGCCACTGCTCCGGCAATGATAAGTGAAATAACAAAGAGTATAGGTGCCGGAATCGATACCTCATAAAGAGCAAGCAAGGATGTAAATATTGCCGCAGAATAGGCACCTATCGACATAAAGCCCGCATGTCCGAGTGAAAACTCACCCATGTATCCTGTAAGCAGATTCAGCGAACATACCATAATGATGCTGTACATACCTATAATGGCAAGTCCCTTGATATACTCTGTTCTGCGTCCCAGTATACCTGTATCAAAGAGCAGACAAAGCAGAGCGAACAATACCGCAATGCCTGCAAGATTTATCAGATAATGTCTCTTGTAAGAAGCATTCATAATACTCACCTCAGACTTTCTCGTTGTCTTTTCTGCCGAGAAGTCCGGTAGGCTTTATCAGCAGTACCAAAATCAAGAGACCGTAGGTTATAGCCTCGTACCATGAAGGGAAAAGGTATACCTTGACAAATATCTCTATAAGTCCGAGCAGGAGTCCTCCTATCATTGCTCCCGGTATAGAACCAATACCGCCCAATATGGCAGCCGCAAAGGCTTTAAGTCCGAGTGTTATGCCAAGCTCATTCTTTATACTTACATAAGAAGTTACGTACATCATTGAAGCTATAGCAGCCAGCCCCGAACCGAGTGCAAAGGTAACTGTAATTACTCTGTTGACATTAATGCCTACAAGAGCGGAGGCTATGCGGTCCTCCGGGACCGCACGCATCGCTTTACCTATGGTTGTCTTCTGAACAAATATCATCAGAAGGATCATTGTAATGATTCCGATGGAAAGAGTCAGAAGTGTTTTACCCTGCAGGGAAATATTGCCGATAGTTATATTGGGGAGATCAAACATAGCCGGAACATTTCTCGGAGTTGTTCCGAAGAGTACCAGCGCCAGATTTTCAAGAAACAGACTCATTCCCAAAGCTGTTATAAGCGCAGTCATCGAACCGTGTCCTCTGACAGGCTTATAAGCGATCTGCTCCGTGAGTACTCCGACTGCAACGCACACAAGTATGGCAATAATTATCGCAAAAGGCTTCGGCACACCTATGCTGTCCATAAACGGTATCGAATAAAATAATGTAAATCCGCCGATCATGATAAAATCACCATGAGCAAAGTTGATCATCCTGATTATTCCGTATACCATTGTGTAACCGAGTGCGGTCAGTGCATATATAGATCCCAGATTCAGCCCGTTTGTCAGGCTCTGCAGAAATAAAAGCATTTCGTATCCCCCTTCCGAGAGAGGCTTTTATGCCTCTCCGCCTACCTTGTCGTAGTAAGTAACCTCGCCATCCTTAAATGTCTCAATAGTGAATGCCTTGATAGGATCTCCGTTTTCGTCAAACTTTACGTGTCCTGTAACACCTGTGAAATCTATTGCGGCAAGTGCATCCTTGATAACAGCCGGATCTGTTGATCCCGACTCCTCTATAGCCTGCTTGAGCATATATACAGAGTCATAATACAAAGCTGCTGCAGCGCAGAGACTGTCTGAACCAAACTCATCTGTGTAGGTCTTTACAAAGCTCTGTATCTTCTCGTCTGAATCTCCGAAATCAAGGTGGTTCAGATAATAGGTGTTTTCAAAATCAGCCTCAAGTCCGCTTGTATCGGCTCCGTCCCAGCCGTCACCGCCAACGATACCTCCTGTAAAGCCTGCAGCTCTTGCCTGCTGAACAAGCATAGGTGCCGTATCAAGATAGTTCGGATAAGCAATCGCATCACAACCCTCTGCAACTACCTTTGAAACCTGTGCACTGAAGTCTGTATCTGTCGAGTTACACTCATAAACAACGTAATCAACACCGTTTTCATCAAAATACTTGCTTATCGACTCATAAAGTCCTGTGCAATAATCCTCATTAGATCCGTAGATGATCGCTGCCTTCTTGGCTCCGAGCTTATCCTTGATAAACTCTGCCATTGCAGGGCCCTGAGCATCATCCGAGAAGCATGCACGGAAGATATAATCACCTATCTTACATATAGAAGCATTGGTAGACTGAGGTGTGATAACGATAAGACCGTCAGACTGTGCCTGGGTCGCAAATGCCTTGGTACAGGAGCTTGCATAGGTTCCGATAATACCTAAAATATCGTAGGATGCACAGTTGTTATATGCACTTATCGCCTCTGTAGAATCGGACTTGTCATCACAGATAACTGCGGCATTAAGCGAATAAGACTTATCTCCGACCTTAACTCCGCCTGCTTCATTGATCTCCTCGAGAGCAAGATTAACACCGTTCTTTGCTGCTTCACCATACAATGCATGCGGTCCGGTAAGCGGTGCGATAACTCCAAATGAAAGGGTATCTCCGTCAGCTGCCGAAGCCGTAGTCTCCGATGATGCTGCCGCCGTAGACTCTGCGGAAGAAGAACCCGATGCTCCGCAGCCTGAAAGTGCTGCCGCAGCAAGTGCTCCTGCCATCAATAATGAAAGTGCTCTTTTTTTCATTTGCTTTGTCCTCCTCTATACAATTGATATGTATACAAAAAGGTCTCAGTCATTCTCCTTTGGAAAAATCACTGAGACCACCTTGTCTTCTCATTTGCGGCTTAGCCACATTTTTATGTTTATTATTGTCTTTGCTTCACATCTTACTTACGCTTCGGTGCAATACCGATATCTCCGATTACGGTATCGGAACTCCGAATCTGACATTCAGATAATCCATTATGATGTCAGCCGCCTGTTCCTTTGTCATCTCTCCTGTATTCAGACACAGATCGTAATTGTAAGGATCCTTCCATTCCCTTCCGGTGTGATATTTATAATATCCGGATCGATACTCGTCTGTTCTGAATACATATCTTCTTGCCTCATCATAGCTGTATCCCATACGCTTCATTTCCTTTTGTATGCAATACTCCGGATCGGCATATAAGAAAACGGCGAGTACTCTCGGATTATCTTTCAGTATGTAATCGGCTCCCCGGCCTATACATATATATGACTCCTTCTCGGCAAGCTCCTTAAGTACCTTTGCCTGAAATGCGAAGAGATTGTCATTTGACGTAAAATCGTCATTTTCCGGAGGGATGATCTCTCCGTTATACACTCTCTTTGAGACCTTATACAAAAGGCTCTGTCTCGTGGTCTCATCTGCTGCGGCAAACAGTCTCTCGTTGATACCGCTGTCCTCACTTGCAAGCTGCAGCAGCTTTCTGTCATAGAGGTTGATATCATATCTGGATGCCAGTATCTTGCTTATGGCAGTTGCGCCGCCTCCGCAGGTTCTTGTTACGGCAATGATAAAATTATCCATTGTATTACCTCTCTTTCATAAAAAGAATGTGCCTTGGTACATTCTCGCGCCGAGCGCGGTCGCTTGCGACAAGTTTCTCCTTCGTGCGAGTGCGCATCCCGCGGAGCGTTTTTTGATTCATAGGACACAATTTCCTATGAATCAAAAAAATCACGTAAAGGCACTCGGTAGCTTCAATTTCGAAATTACCATGCGCCTTCGCGTGATTTATGTTGTCGATAATAATGACTTCAAAACGATTTGTCAACAAAAATTTTTCGTGAAAACATATGATTTTTCGGTTTGTATATTAGGAAAAAATAAATTTTCTGTTGATATTTTCTTTTTCTGAGAGTATTATATCGGCATAGTTTTCGAAACAACGGTGTTTCCCCAAGGGGAAATGCCGTTTTTATTTTTTCCGGAATTATCTGCATTGCGAATCGTTTTTCATAATGGTTTCTGCAGACTGTGATCTTATATCGATCCCGGCTCCGGAAAAAGGAAGTATATTGATTTTAAACACAACAAACAGATCATACACGGGGGACAACAATATGTGCGGATTCGTCGGAATGTTTGATATTGCACTCGGAGAAGCAGACAGCTTCAGAGAAGATGTCATCGCAATGAGCAGAAAGATACGTCACAGAGGACCGGACTGGTCGGGCGTATACACAGGTAAGGATGCCGTGATCAGTCACGAGCGTCTGTCTATAGTAGATCCTTTATCGGGCAAGCAGCCTTTGTACAGCCCGGACGGCAAGCTCGTACTTGCAGCCAACGGTGAGATATACAATCATATGGAGATCAGAGAGCGCTATAAGGGCAAATATGATTTCCGGACCATGTCGGACTGTGAGGTCATACTTGCACTCTACAAGGACAAGGGCGAGAGCTTTCTCGAGGATCTGAACGGAATCTTCGCATTCTGCCTCTATGACAGCGACAGAGACTGCTATATCGTAGCACGTGATCATATCGGTATCATTCCTCTCTATCAGGGCTGGGATCAGGACGGTCATTACTATGTGGCAAGCGAGCTCAAGGCTCTTGAGGGCGTATGCTCTACTATCACAGAGTTCATGCCGGGTACAGTATATTCATCAGAAACAGGCAAGACCACAAAATGGTACACAAGAGACTGGGAATCCTATGATGCAGTCAAGGATAACGATGCAAGCGTTGCTGCTGTAAGAGAAGGTCTTGAAGCTGCCGTTAAGAGACAGATGATGAGTGATGTTCCTTACGGAGTATTGCTCTCAGGCGGACTTGACAGCTCTGTTATTGCAGCCATTACAGCAAAGTATGCCCAGAAGCGTATCGAGTCTGATGATAAGGAGGCTGCATGGTGGCCGAGACTTCATTCCTTTGCCATCGGTCTTAAGGGTGCTCCGGATCTCGTTGCCGCAAGAAAGGCCGCAGAATATATCGGAACCGTACACCATGAGGTCAACTTCACGATTCAGGAGGCTCTTGACGCTATAGATGATGTTATCTATCATCTTGAGACCTACGATATAACCACAGTAAGAGCCGCTACTCCGATGTTCCTGCTTGCCAGAGTCATCAAGAGCATGGGTATCAAGATGGTTCTCTCTGGTGAAGGCTCCGACGAGCTCTTCGGAGGATATCTCTACTTCCATAAGGCTCCGAATGCCAAGGAATTCCATGAGGAGACCGTGCGTAAGCTTTCCAAGCTCCACCTCTATGACTGCCTGAGAGCAAACAAGGCTCTTGCCGCATGGGGCGTTGAGGGACGAGTACCGTTCCTTGACAAGGAGTTTATCGATATTGCCATGAGACTCAATCCAAAGGCCAAGATGAGCGTGGATGAGAACGGCAAGCCTAGGATCGAAAAATGGATAGTTCGTGAAGCCTTTAAGGATATGCTTCCGGATGATATCGTATGGAGACAGAAGGAGCAGTTCTCAGACGGTGTAGGCTATTCATGGATAGATACGCTTAAGGAGACAACAAACAAGCTTATCAGCGATCATCAGTTTGCTCTCGCCGATAAGAGATTCCCTATCAACACACCTGCCACAAAGGAAGAGTACTATTACAGGACTATCTTCAGCAAACACTTCCCGTCGGAAAGCGCCGCAAAGTGTGTTCCGCATGAGGCATCGGTTGCCTGCTCAACAGCCAAGGCTCTTGAGTGGGATGAGGCATTCAAGAAGATGAACGAGCCTTCGGGTCGTGCCGTTGCCGGCGTACATGAGCATGCAGCCGAGGGTATCTGATATAAATCAAGTACTGCGGCTTTACTCTGATATAGAGTATACTGCCTCTAAGTTTTACACATTCACATTCCTAAGCTTTATCGCAAATGTATCATGCTATGCTTTGCATTAAAAGCTTAGCTTACATCTACCGATATTTCCCCGGAGAAAAGAGGACTGCTGATCGTCAGCGGTCCTCTTTGTATATACTCTTTCATTTGTTCAATTGTCCGACTGCTTAACAAAGACCTATGACTGAAGCTCATACCTGATTCCGCTCCGCAACTGCACTAAGCGCTTATGTCAAATCTCCAATCACCAATTTCTCAAGTACAGCTTTAACAGCCTACTTGTGCTTATAGTCATCTTCAAGCTCTGCATGAATCTCTTCATAGTTCTTACCGTGTCTGAACCATTCTATGAGATTATCAGTGATGCTTGTACGGTTAGGTCTTGCTGGAAGCTCACTTCTGTCCACCCACTTAAGCTCGGCAAGCTCGTCATCCTCACGTCTTAGCGGAAGACTGCTGTCAGCTTCTGCATAAAAGCCTGCTATAGAGGTCTCCGAGAATGGCCACGGCTGGCTTCCGGCATATCTTATATTATGTACCTCAAGCCCTGTCTCCTCGCGTACCTCACGCTTCAAGGTGTCCTCATAGCTTTCTCCTATCTCAACATAGCCCGCAAGCAATACATAATGATTATTACGTGTATTGAGATGTGCCTTGTTATACTTTGCCACCAAGAGCTTATCCCCGTCGGTTACAGCAACTATGATGATGGGATTGATACGCGGAAATACTATGTTGCCGCAATCCGGACACTGCATAGCTCTTATTTTTTCGCTATGCATAAGCTTATGTCCACAGCGTCCGCAAAACCGGTTGGCATTATACCAGTGTGACAGATGAGTTCCTATTGCTGCCGCAAATGCCGTATACATAGGCTGCTTGCCTCTGACTATAAGTATATGCTCATATACGTAGCCGTAAGCTTCATCAATCTCCTCAGGCTTACTGTAGAGATAATACGAGGCCTCGTCTATCTTAAAAAGATAGTACAGACTCTTCCTGTCTATACCCCATATCTTCTCTGCTTCCGATACCGTCGGAAGCTTCGCCTCTGTGTCTGTGCTTTTACATAGTACGTTTTGTCCCTTGCATACGATAAGCCTGTCGAAATCCTCGGCAGGCTTATCAAAATATGTATTGTCAAATCGATGCGGATAAATATCCTGAATCATCTGTATCCCCTTGTCTGTAGTTATAGGCTTACTCAGCCTGTGCAGGCTCCGCTTGCATCAAAGCTGTAGCTCTTACCGTTGATCTCACGGGTTCCGGTCACCATTACGCCCTGTCCCGAACCTACCTTAGACTCAAGATAATACTTCTTGCCGTTATCGTCAAGCCAGCCTGTATGCATATATCCGTCCGTATCGAAATAATACCACGCATTTGCGATCTGTATCCATCCGGAATTAAACGGAGTACCGTTTACAAGATACTGCCATTTATAGGTAACACGCTTCCAGTTGCTGCCTGTTCCTGTGATGCCGCTGCTTGCGCCGGTATTGACATTTGCAGAAAAATTATTGTTCTTGACTGATGAATAATCCGCAAGGAATGCCCATGGATCATCCACATCATAGTCCCCGGTCTCCACAGACTCTCCGCCTGTTATGCCGAACTCGCTGAGAGCGATATTGTAATAAGCATGATCATTGCTCTTAGGTATTGCTCTTACCGTCACCTTGACCTGCTTATCGGCAGAGGATGAGATAAAGCTGTTCACATTATAGCTTGTACCCGTTACCATGTACTCCTGCTTAACTGTGCGTCCCGAGCTGTTGACATAGCTTATGCGTATCTTGTATTTGTCTGCCCAGTCCATGGAATCCCAGACTGCCTTGCCGTCCGAGGTGATCTTCGCATCTGCATAGCCCTCCTCATCGGTGGCAAGTGCTCTTACCGCAAATCCTATCTCTCCGTCCGCATCCGCGCTGAGCTCACTCGCTACATTCTTATATGTCTGCTTGGTAGTTCCGTGAACTGTCTTGGTATTGCCGTTCTTGCTTGTATAAGTGATAAGATACTCATACTTGCCGGCATAAGTCACCTCATTCCAGCTTACTGTCTTGCTTGTCTTATCAAGACTAGGCGTCGGAGCTATCAGTCTGTAGAACGGATATACCTGAAGACGTCCCTCAGCATCGGAATTGTCAGGTGAAATATAGTCTACATAAGCATATCTCGCTCCTGTAGCCCTTATCTCAAGATCATCATCCAGCGAATTTTCATCGGCATGTATCTTGATCTTATAGCTGTACGGAACGGTAGGATTAACCGTTGTCTCCGGCGCATTCTGAAGCTCTATAGATATATTGTCGAGGTCATTTTCCGAGGAAAGCTCAAACTCAGGCATAAAAGCCTCTCCGGCATTATGCTCCGGAACATTATCTGTGTTTGCCTCGATATCCACGTATTTCGTTACTGCAAATGCAGCCATGCTCATGGATGCGCTCATTACGGCAGAGGCCGCAAATATCATATATTTTTTGTAATTCTGTCTCATATCCTGCTCCTATTTATACAGTCCTAGACTGCACAATAATATCACAACAAGTCAGTCAATATCAAATATCTGCAATATCATGATCTGATCAGTTTTTTACAAATATTCCCTTTATCTTGCTGAAGAGTGCTTTGAATACATTCGCAACACGCGACAGGAATGTTGTCTTCTGCTCCGGGAATTCCGCATCGGCAAGAGCATTATCATCATCATTTATCTTGATCTCGGCTGTACGGCATATGATCGATACCGAGCTCGGCTCGACGTTGGCAGTACTTGTCAGAGAAACAGCCTCTGCATCCGGATCCATATTGATGAAGTTATTGTCCGCTTCCTCCTCATCCAGCTTATCATTGATCGACTTACGAAGATCGGCTCCAGCCTCCTTCATATTCTTTGTATTCTCAATCATCTTGTTGGAATTATCCACTGCCTCACGACCTATGGCAATACCTGTATCACCTGCTGCCGAGAGATCCTCGGAAGCGGCTCTCAAAGTATCGTTAAGTGTCTGTGCTGTCCTTGTGAGATCGTCAGCGGTCTTCTCCGTCTGCTCAACAACATTGGATACATTGGTAATGGCTGTCTGTACATCCTCATAGTAGCTGTTGAGGGTTGAGATAAGGCTGTCCACATCTGCGGTAACCTTACGCATGCTGTCAAGCAGTCTGCTTGTCTGATAACTTACCGATGCGCCCGCATCCATGACATCATCAATGTCACTCATAACTTCATTGATCTGATCTAAGGCTGTTGCATAATCAACGGAAGCATAGAGTCCTATGGCATTTGCAAGTGCTTCACTTCCCGCATCCGACAGACTGTTGAGGCTGTCTCTAAGGTTAGAGCTTGCAGCGCCGTACTTGGCATCACCAAGTGAGCTGATACTGCTCTTAAGCTCAAGCATAGAGGTAAGACGGTTAATAAATCTTGTAGCATTGGCAACAGACTGCGAGCTTGTTGCTGAGCCTGCAGCTTTTACCCCATTAGTAATTGTTACTTGAGTAGCGGTATCTGTAATGCTGTGGTCAGCAAAAAACTGACCCAGTGCCGCACCCAATATTGCTCCGCCATCTGTCGGATACGCCTCAAGTCCTTTTGCTACACTGCCCAATTCAGTCGAACTTACAACATAGGTCGAATTTGATAATGCATTATAAGTATCAAGAAGAACAGCAATTTGACCCGTGAGTTTAGTTTTTTCAGTATCACTTATACTTGTTTTTCCTGCAACAGATGCTCTTATCACCTCAATAACAGCCTCCGGCAGATACTCCTCCTCGTAAGTGGCATCAAATACACCTAAATTGGTTATTATACTGTCAACGGTACTGTCAAATGCACTGTCGCCTGTTATCTCCTTGATATTTCCTACGGCAGTTCCGCTCTTGACGAGGTTTTCTCTAAGCTCCCCGAGCTTATTCTTGGTCTCGGTCAGATCCCCGGTCACACTGCTTATATCAAAGGTATTGGTGCTTCCCATCTCGCTCGAGAGTGCACGGAGCTTTCTGCTGAGCGTGCTCATAACGGCACTTGTGCTTGCGAGATGATTATTGGTATCGTTCAGATTGGTATTGATATCATAGACCATCCACTGAGTAGTCTTGAGTGAGGTATCAACCGGATCCAACAATTCCGTGAGATCTCTTACATCCTGCAGACTCAGGTCTACACCGTCAAAAATTATAGTTCTGTTCTGATCTATCTTGGCCTTGCCGCTTGCAAGCTGATCAAGCATCTGATTGGTCTTGGCAAACTGTGAGGACATATCTGTGACATTATCCATGATAGCATCAACACTGTCCATCACTGCATTGGTATTGGCACGGAACTTATCCTCAAGCTCCTTGAAATCCTTGATCTTGGAGATGTCACCTGCCGTAACGGGTGTCATAACCATCATGACTCCCATTGACTCAAAGCTGTCTGTTCCGAATCTTGCCTGGAAATGCTTCTCCTGTCCGGGCAGAGCCTCAAAGCCCACTCCGCTGTAGTTTCCGAAGCTTGCCTGCATGGATTCCGGTGCATCTGTGGAGTATACCTTACTCTGATCCATAGGAATAAGTACCAGCAGTACCATATTGTTCTGCATGTACTTATTGACATTTTTATTAGGGACGGCATCTATATCCACTTCTACTGTTCCGCTTGCTCCCGCAACCTTCTCCGGCGGAGTAACGATTCCGTTCACCTTATAGGTGACTGTGAAATCCCAAGGCATCTTGACCGTAGTCGGATCAAGTCCTCCCTGGAAATAGAACTTGCCGTTGCCGTCCGGTCTCATCCAGGTTACCGAATTACCCTTGACCACAGGCTCCTGATCGTCAGACATATTGGTTATTGAGGTATAGTTGCCGTAATCGGTGTAGCTGTCGTCAATCGTAAACTGTACGCCCTTAACGATATTTGCCTTTTCTACCTTGCCGTAGTCATCAAGATTGACATAGAGCTTCTCCTCTACATCTGCGACACCCGCCTGAGCCGCATATACGTTAAGCTCTGCGACATTTCCGGCTATCATGCCTGCCGCAAGCATAGAGGCTGTGCATCTTGCGGCTATTCTTTTGATCTTCTGTTTCTTCATGCCTTTGTATCCTCCGCTCCGTTTTCCGCCAAATTCATACCCGAAACCGGTGCTTCGTTGTTTGCATCTGTATCATTAACATTTGTATCGTTATTGTTATCGCCGTTATCAGCGGCTGCTGCATTGTTCCTGCCCTTTGCCACCGCAGATTTAAGCTTCTCCTTGCGTTCCTGTCTGCGGTCCCGGTGATCCGTCACTATATACCTATCCATGATCTTAAGGACTGTCGGCATAAGAGTCGTAACAAATATTACCGAAAATACAGCTCCTCGTCCTACCAGATGACCTACCTCACAGATAGCCGGGCTGGTTGATATGAAATAAACTATATATCCGCATACTATCAGTATTCCGCCCGAAGTAAGCATTGAAGGGAAGCTTATCTCAAGCATCTTCTCAACTGCTTTGTTCTTATCCGGCTCAGTCTGTCTTATCTGCCTGTAGTTCTCTATGGTCAGTATCGCATAGTCGATAGTAGATCCGAGCTGTATACACGATACGACCGCATAGGCTATGAATATAAGCTCCGTTCCGACGAGATACGGGAAGCTCATGTTGAGGTAGATCGCCGCCATGATAGGTATCATCGCACCTATCGGAATGATAACAGATTTAAACGCTATGGCTACGACTATGAATATACTTATCATGGCCAGATTATTGACCATGGTGTAGTCCTTCTTAAGTATATTCTCCATATCCTCTGTAGTAGGAGTATTACCCGCAATGAAGGTATTATCCTCACCGTAATAACCCTGTATTATCTGCTGAACCTCATCATAATACTCATAAGCAGCTTTACTCTCGGGCTTTGTCTTCATGTAAATGAGAAGTCTCGTATATCCGTCCTTGTGGAACATCTCAGTAAGGCTTGAAGGAAGCAAGCCCTCATAAGCACCCTCCGGAAGATAAGCGGTCATACCCATGACCTGCTTGATATAATCCTTATCCTTAAGCTCATCCACAAGCTGCTTTTCCTTAACATTACCCTCATTAGGGAAGATAGCAACAAGCAGATTGGATCTTCCGAAAAGATTATCTATCTCCTCTGTTTCATGATAGATAGCAGTCTTCTCGCCTACTCCTGTAGCATCAGGTCCGTACATGAAATTGTTCATGCTCTGTGCAAAATACATCGGCACTGCAAGCACGATCAAGGCTGCAAGCACAAGCGGGCTGAGCTTATTCACTACCTTTGCGAATACGTCAAACTTAGGCAGCAAAGGCTTGTGTCTGGTCTTATCTATAAGATCAGACCACATGAGCAGCAGAGCCGGCATGAAGAATATAACCATGAGCAGAGAGCATATGATACTCTTTGACATGACTATACCCATGTCGAAGCCCATCTTGAACTTCATAAGTACCAGCACAAGGAAGCCGAAGAAGGTCGTAAGCGAGCTTGAGAGCACAGTCCTTATCGTAGTCATAAGACCAGCCTTAAGCGCGGGTACCTTAGGAAGTCCGTTCTCACGTTCCCTTTCATAAGCAGACAACAGGAAGATCGAATAGTCCATCGAGGTTGCAAGCTGTATTACTGCCGATATATTGTTGGTAATATATGATATAGTTCCCAACATAAGATTAGTACCCTTATTAATAAAGATAGCCGCTCCGATTACCGTAAGGAACAATACCGGTTCAAAATATGAGGTGGTCGTAAGCAAGAGAATGACAAATATCATGCCTACACCGATGCTAAGTATCATAGCCATCTCTTTTTCGACATTTTCCTCGGTAAACTTATTTGTAGGAGACATGCCGACTATGTAGCCTTTATCACCTATAATATCCTCGATATCATCTATTGCCTGATGCGTAAGCTTGGATGAATCTCCCTCATCAAAGGTTACATCCATCACCGCACAGTTGTCCTTATAGTAATCCTCTATATCATCATAATTAATAAAATCCGAGGCTTCATAGATGGAAGTCGTCATATCACACCATATAACCTGATCGACACCGTCAACCTTCTCTATTTTATCCTTATAATCCTTTGCCTCATACAGACTTACATCCTTAAGCATAAGTCGTCCCGTACCCGGATAACCAAAGGTCTCATCCATCTTATCTATAGCGATCTTGGATGGAGCAAAATCGGGAAGGTACTGGGTAAGATCGTAATTGATCTTAACAAAGGGTGCCATGCAGAGACATATGATAACAAGTATCACGACGCCGACCGCGATAGGCTTACAGTTATCAACTATAAAATCCGCAATATTATGTTTTCTTACCGGAGTCGGAGCTGTCTTGTCTGCCACCGTGCTGCTGTCTTTCTTCTTAAAAAACTTCATATCTTTTCGACCGTCTTACTAAAGTCTGTCTCCCAATGATCTCAATAAAAATAATGAACCGCATGACCGTTATTCATTGATTCGAGTATACATAAAATGTAATTCAACTTCCATATTAAGATAGTATTCTTATCAAATTATATACAAGCTCTTGTTTTTTAATGAATATCTTTTATGTTATGCAACAGCAATCTTTTTATTGACACGCGTCTATTATCGTGGTACTTTCGTATTATAAAAGCCGACATAAAAAAAGGCAATATGCAATTACAAATGCAATGATTAATAATCAACACATTTGCAGATAATGTCAAAGGTGATAATGATGGGTGAAACAGAACTTAGAACAAGAACAGATATTAAAGACAGACGTATAAGAAAGACTCGCAATGCGCTCAAAAACAGCCTCACAACTCTCCTGCAGGAGAAGAATGTCAAGGATATCTCTGTCAAAGAGCTTACCGAACTTGCCGATGTCAACCGCGGTACCTTCTACCTTCATTATAAGGACGTATTCGACCTGCTTGAACAATCGGAGCTCGATCTCCTTGATGAGTTCGAGTCAGTGTTTGACGGTGTAACAGGCAAGGAATTCGTCAACGAACCAGGTGAGATCTTTGAACGTATTTATAATATGTGCAAGGACAATGCAGATTTTGTGCGTGTTCTCTTAAGCGAGAACGGTGACATCAAATTCCTCAACAGCATGAGCAGCTTTCTTAAGGAGCGATGCTTACGTGACTGGGGTGAGCTTATAAAAGCTTCCGATTACAAGATGTTTGATGCATACTTTACTTTCCTTGTTGGAGGTTGTGTAAGTCTTCTTCAGTATTGGTTTGCCAACGGCATGCATCAGTCTCCTAAGGAGCTTGCCAAGATAACCGTTGACTTCCTTCAGCAAAGCACAGCACTCGAGAGACTCAGAAACGCATAATTGAGAGGAACACAGCACTCGAAAGACTGATAAATACATAATTGAGAGTAGCCCTGCACTCGAGAAACCGAAGAATGCATAAATTGTACTCAAAAAAATAATATGCATTCTTTATTCATTATTAGCAAAGCTATGTAAGTCAAAGCTTAGGAAATCAGCGCTTTTTCCGTTGACATAAATGCATATTGTTAGTATATGTTAACATAAAATTCATTTAACAGGCAACTAATATAAAATCCCTGACGATTGTACTAAATTTAGTATTTGCAATCGTCGGGGCTTATTGATATTTTATATCCAAATAAAAAGTAAGCAATGAGTAAGATGTCAGTAAATATTATGTGTTACTTATTTGCTTATACTTGGAATTATTCATTTTATATACAGGAGGTTTTACATTATGATCAGTGAATCACTCATTAAGAAGACAGCATTGTTCGTAGGCGGAGTTCTCTTTGGAACAGCAGGTCTTACAATGCTTTCAAGCAAAGATGCCAAGAAGGTATATACCGAGAGCACAGCAGCAGTTCTTCGTGCAAAGGAATGCGTTATGACAGGTGTTACTTCTATCCGCGAGACAGCCGGTGATATCCTTGCCGAGGCAAAGGATATCAATGAGAAGCGTGCCGAGGAGGCTGCAGCAAATGTGGTAGATGATGCTGCGGAAACCGTTGAGGATGCTTCCGGTGAAGCAGAGGAAGAAGCAGAGGCATAATATATTCGGCCTGCTGTGATAAACCGGAAATATTTTTCCGTCTTTAATTTAACCCGCGATACTATTCGCGCATTTTACAGGCAGACACTTTAAGTCTGCCTCTTTTTACCTTGGTGCCGCTATCGGCGGCGCTTAACATTTTCAGAGGAATAAAGTGTATGAAATGTATCATACTTCATGAGTCCAACGGTCGTATAAGAGTACATATGCCGGACGGACGGATAACATTAGCGAGGGCAGATCTGATAGAGTATACTCTAAGATCCGTTAAAGGAGTAAAAACGGTAAATGTGTTTGATCGCACATCAGATGCCATAATACGCTATAAATACGACCCAAAACATAAAGAGGCAAGCAGAGCCATACGTGATGAGATCATACGTGAGCTTGCTGCCTTCAGTTATGATAAGGCCAAAGCAGCCGATCTTGTTCCGGCACACACCGGCAGAGAGTTGAATCGCAGCTATCAGAATCAGCTTGTCGATACCATAGGTATTCATTACATCAAGCAGCTTCTTATCCCGATGCCGATACGTGTTGCCATCACCTCGATCAACTCAATAAAATATATTATTAAAGGCCTCAGGGCATTGCTTAAATTAGAGCTTAATGTATCTGTACTTGATTCGACGGCCATATGTGTTTCTATCTTAAGAGCTGATTTCAATACAGCAAGCTCGGTAATGTTCCTGCTCAAGGTCGGCGAGATATTGGAGGAGTGGACACATAAGAAATCGGTTGATGATCTTGCCTCTACAATGTCTCTCGGTGTAGACAAGGTATGGATACGCACCGAAACAGGCGAAGAGGTGCTGATGCCTGTCAATAAGCTTAAAAAGGGCGACTGCTTTGTTGTCCGCACAAGCAATATGATACCTTGCGACGGAAAAGTCATTTCCGGTGAGGCAAGCATAAATCAGGCTTCGATCACAGGCGAATCAATGCCTGTAGTAAAAAAAGAAGGTTCCTATGTATATGCCGGAACCACGGTTGAAGAGGGCGAATGTGTCATCTGCATAGACAAGACCTCCGGCGATGCCCGTTATGATCGTATCGTCAAGATGATAGAGGAGTCTGAAAAGCTCAAGTCTACCGCAGAGAACAGCGCATCCAATCTTGCCGATAAGCTCGTACCGTTCAGCTTCATAGGTTCCGGACTCACCTGGTTGCTTACCCGCAATGCCGCCAAGGCGATCTCATGCCTTATGGTTGATTTCTCCTGCGCACTCAAGCTGGCAATGCCTATAACGGTTCTTTCCGCAATGCGTGAATGCAGTCTGGATCAGATAACGGTCAAGGGCGGAAAATACCTTGAGGCAATTGCCGCAGCCGATACCATTGTGTTTGACAAGACAGGTACTCTTACTTACTCGCAGCCGCATGTTGTGGATGTAGTAGGATTTAACGGAAATGATTCAAACGAAATGCTTCGTATCGCAGCCTGCCTCGAGGAACATTTCCCTCATTCAATGGCCAATGCCGTTGTAAATGCTGCCAAGGAGCGTGGACTTCGCCATGATGAGTGTCATTCAAACGTTGAATATATAGTTGCTCACGGCATCACCGGAGTAGTCAATGAGGAGAGAGTTGTGCTCGGAAGCTATCACTTCGTATTCGAAGATGAACACTGCATAATTCCGGAAGCTGAACAAGCAAAGTTCGACGATATTCCGGGTGAATATTCTCAGCTCTACATGGCAGTATCCGGAGTACTCTGTGCGGTCATCTGTATAGAAGATCCTATCAAGGCAGAGGCACCATCCGTAATCGAGGCGCTTCGTAAAGAAGGCTTCAGTAATCTCGTTATGATGACAGGTGACAGCAAGCGTACAGCCGCCGCAGTTGCACATAAGCTTAATCTCGATGGCTTCTATGCAGAAGTACTTCCCGAAGACAAGGCAAACTTCATCCATAAGGAGCACGAGGCAGGACGCAAGGTCATTATGATAGGTGACGGTATAAACGATTCTCCTGCTCTCTCCGCATCTGATGTAGGTATTGCGATAAGCTCGGGAGCCGCAATTGCCCGTGAGATAGCTGACATAACTATATCATCCGATGATCTGTATGCACTTGTTACGCTGCGACGTTTGAGTCGGGCACTCACCAAGAGAATCGATTTCAACTATCGCTTTATAATGAGTTTCAACTCGGCACTTATAGCCATAGGCGTTGCCGGAATATTAAGCCCTGCAACAACCGCCCTGCTGCATAATATATCCACTATCGGCATAAGCCTGAATAGTATGACAGAGCTCAAATCAAGATAAACAAAGCCGCCGCACTTTTGTGTAGATGTAACACAATCGTGCGGCGGGTTTTTCTGTCAGAATATCAATTGTTAAAGAAATTCCATTTTTACATCTGTAAAGCAAATGTATCATCATCCCTGTTTA
>CAKRTC010000003.1 GCA_934402055.1 uncultured Lachnospiraceae bacterium
TCAGCAACAATTTAATAAAGTTTGTGGTGATTTCTGTTAATTTGCACTTGACAAGAGGTCATTACATATCAGATTTAATATTTCCGCTTGAAGAATACGGAGAGGTCTTACCGTTTCCACCTGCTATCTGACCCATGCCGTTTGCATAGAAAAGAGAAAGATCATATACATCTCCTCCCGTACCCCATACAGGTACAGAGGTAGGCGACTGCTTATTCGTCGTATAGACCTGAGCCGTTTGCTGCGCTCCTCCCATGTTGGATGCCTTTATCCAGTCGGATGGGAAATTAGGGTTCGTTGCTGCAAGAACATCTGTAAATTGCCCCTTCTCTGACTTTTCCGGTGAAGTTATTCCCATACCTGCATAGCGAAAGTTTACATAGTTATTCTCTCCTATATCCCAAAGCGATTTATTGGTCCATGAACCGTATCTTTCCGTTCCGTCTATACTTGCTATCTTAACAAGGTACTGCGCTCCCGAATGCATGGATTCATAGCCGGAATACCTGAAGGCTGCTGAACCTGCCTGAGAGCCGTAGCCTCCCTGAGCTCCCGGAAGCTTACCCGGTGTAAGAAAGGCTCTTCCGAGAGTATTTTTGTTATGCGGAGATAAAGATGTCTGATAAGCTATATAGGCTTTTACTCCTCCGTTTTCATTAAGGTAATAAGTATCGCCGCCATTTGTAAGGACATCACCCTGCTGCTTAAACTGTAAGGCATAAGAAGAAAGCGTATTGAGGATCAAGACGCTTAAAAATACAAAAAAGATCAGACTTTTATATACAGATTTTCTCAATTTAAGAGGCTCCGTTTTATTCTTTATAAATTATGTAGGTTTATACTTCTACAATCTAACCCATCTAAAGATTACTTCAAAAGCCCTTATTTTTCAAGCTTTCTTTAGGTTTTCGTAAGCGTAAAGTCATTGTTTTTAGATTGTTTCGTGATATACTTTTACAATAAATAAACACTTCGGAGGCTTCAATAATGAAGATAAAGAGACTACTCATCCCGATAGCTGCGATAACGTTTTCACTCGTATCCGCTTTCTCAGCCTTTGCGGATTACACCATATCATATGAACTTAACGGAGCTACGGTAAATAAGACGTCAAGGATCTATACCTACCAGATGCTCCCGGAAAATCTTGGCAAAGTGTCTACCGCAAGGATAACCAACAATAACAGCGGCACATACACCGATTGGGAATACTTGAATTTTGATGAATTCAGTTATCCGGGCTGGCAGATTAGAAACGGCTACTTTTACTATCTAACAGATGTAAGCACATCACTTAAGAACACCACTACACCCGACGGTTACAGAGTGGACGATAAGGGCAGATGGATAGACCAAAACGGTAATCCTATAAGTGACGGTTTTGGCGGAAACTTCCTTAACACAAAGGAAAAGTATGCAGGAAAGTCTGATGCCGAGATATGGGCCTTACAGAAAAGCTTATTCAAAGAACTTGCAAAAAATCAGAAATATCCGTCAGGCATCGGATACACAGATGAAGTACGTTCACGCGGAGACGATTCATTCCAGATGAGAAATCTTGTTTTTTACAGAAACCAGGAAGACTACAATGACCACAGAACAAACTACTGCGATTTGATTTTACCATCATATATGGACCTAGATGCGATAAATGAAAAAGTCCTTAGAGCTTACTTAGGTGACGAGCTCGGTATTGAGATGTTCAATTATCTCATAACAACAAGGATTCCATATTTTTCTGATGGCGATTATGAGCTTGATTTTAAGAACAAGTTCGACTTAAACAAGTTCAACGGCCGCATGACCGACTACGGAAAGCATGTGACTACCAGCTACAGCGAGATAATGAACAGACTTACCATTACGGTATATTAAGATTTTGCTTTTTACATTTTTCATTTTTCAATTTTTCTTATTCTCCGAAGAGGTCCCGTTTTATACGGGGCCTTTTCAATGATTTTAAAGAGCAGGAATCCCCCGACTTTAGTCGGTGCGTAGTTAACTTTGAACGGTAAGGATGTTCGCGGGGCACACGGCAGATGCACGATTGACTTCTACCCTGCTTTGGTCTACAATAAATAATAAGAAAACAGTTTTCGTTTTCTTCTTTAAGTAAAAATGGTTTATAAAAATCTCTCGGGCAACCGGGAGGTTTTTATTTTGTAAAAAGAGCTTATCTTGACATTTCCACTCAAGAATGATAATCTCAAGATAACAAAAGACGGCAGATTTCTCTGCCGCCCAGAGGGTTATAATGATGTATCTACATCATTCTTCACCGACTCATCAGCTGCCGGCAAGCTATCTGATGAGTCTTTTCTAATGGTAGTCCTCATACTTATTAAAGAATTAGCAAGATCCACTAATTCCTTTATCAAAGATATGAGGGCTGCTATTAAGCTTAAGACTCCCATTTAAGGCTCCTCCTTTCTTAATAGTGACGCTTATGCGCCCGTGAACAACTCTTTATTAAGAGTCATTCAAAGACGCACAAGACGTCTAAGGAAGAACCTGCTGCCGTAGCTGACGTTTGTTTCTAATAAAGTATTGCCTAAGATAACACTATGTAAATATACCTTATTAACCGCATTAAGTAAACGATAAAAAAGAGCCTGCTCTTTTAGGCAAGCCCTTCATTAATATCTAAATTCTTTCTTTGAAATACCCCTTTTAAGTATAAACAATTTACTAAATTCAATGATATTCGATAATATTGATAATATCTCCATGCGGTGATACAATGTACTACAGAAAAGAGGTGTTGATATATGAGTTTTTCTATCAGATTGTCTGCAGAGGAAAAGAGCCTTGCCGAAAGCTATGCAAAGCTTCATGCCATGTCTTTAGGTGAAGCTTTTAAAAAAGCCCTTTTTGAGAAAATTGAAGATGAGTATGATATTTCAATAGCAAATGAAGCTCATGCGGAGTATATAAACAGCGGCAAAAAAAGCCGTCCTATATCTGAGCTTTGGAAAGAGCTTGATTTATGACATATGTAATAACTACAACAGCAAGGTTTGACAAGGAATTTAAAAAGTTAGACCGATATACCCAGCGAATGATTAAAAGTTGGATAGAATACAATCTTGTTGACTGCTCCGATCCCAGGCAGCATGGTAAGGGATTAACCGCTAACCGGAGCGGTCAATGGCGATACCGCATAGGTGATTACCGCCTAATCTGCGAGATCAATGACAACGAACTTGTCATACTTGCCCTATCTGTAGGGCATAGACGTGAGATATACGGTTAATAGTTATAAACCAAAATATACAGCCCTATTGCTGCAAGCAGCATATGGCTGTATCTTCTGATTTAGCACTGCTAATCCCTATATGTTTATAGCTTCAAGCTCCAATCTTCGCAGTTCCATACGTCGGTGACGATGTCTTCATAGAATTCGGGCTCGTGGCATATGAGTAATATGCTGCCTTTGTAGGCTTTGAGGGCTCGTTTTAATTCGTCTTTGGCGTCTACGTCTAAGTGGTTGGTCGGCTCGTCCAGGAGGAGCACATTGGTTTCGTGGTTGATGAGCTTGCAGAGGCGTACCTTTGCCTGTTCGCCTCCGCTAAGTACCTTCATGAGACTTTCTATGTGCTTGGTCATGAGCCCGCATTTTGCCAATGCGCTTCTTACCTCATACTGTGTAAATGACGGGAATTCAGACCACAGCTCATCTATGCAGGTGATATTGGTCTCGTATTTCTTCTCCTGCTCAAAGTATCCCGGATACAGATAATCTCCGAGTATGGATTTACCGCTTATAGGCTCTATATATCCCATGATGCTCTTAAGCAGGGTCGTCTTACCGATTCCGTTAGCTCCCACCATGGCTATCTTCTGTCCGCGTTCCATGGTAAGATTGAGCGGTCTTGAGAGCGGCTCGTCGTATCCTATGACCAGATCCTTTGTCTCAAAGATATATTTGCCCGGTGTTCTTGCAAGCTTGAATTCAAACTCCGGCTTCGGCTTTTCTCCGGCAAGCTCTATAACCTCCATCTTATCGAGCTTCTTTTGTCTCGACATAGCCATATTTCTTGTTGATACTCTTGCCTTATTTCTTGCGACAAAGTCCTTGAGCTCGCTTATCTCCTGCTGCTGTTTCTTATATGCAGCCTCAAGCTGTGCCTTCTTGACCTCATATATACGCTCGAAATCATCATAATTGCCCACATACCTGGTAAGCACACCGTTTTCCATATGATATATCAGATTGACAACGCTGTTGAGGAACGGTATATCGTGAGAAATGAGTATAAAAGCATTTTCATAATCATTAAGATAACGCTTAAGCCACTCGATGTGATTGGCATCGAGATAGTTTGTCGGCTCGTCCAGCAGCAATATGTCCGGCTTCTCAAGCAGGAGCTTTGCCAGGAGTATCTTGGTTCTCTGTCCTCCCGAAAGCTCTGTCACATCGCGATCGAGTCCCAGATCGTTTAAGCCGAGTGCTCTTGCAACCTCCTCTACCTTGGTGTCTATCATGTAGAAGTCATGCGCCTCAAGCATCTCCTGTATCTCACCGACCTCTTCCATGAGTACCGGCATTTCCTCGTCGCTTGCCTCTCCCATCTTGGTGTAGATCTCTATGGTTTTAGCTTCAAGCTCAAAGAGATGATTGTATGCACTGCGGAGTACATCGCCTATGCTCATACCCTTTTCAAGCACAGCATGCTGATCAAGATATCCGACATGAACATTTTTAGCCCACTCTATCTTACCCTCATCCGGATGAAGCTTGCCTGTTATTATGTTCATAAAAGTGGATTTACCCTCACCGTTTGCACCGATGAGTCCGACATGCTCACCCTTAAGCAATCTGAAGGACACGTCCTTCATGAGTGTTCTGTCACCGAAACCGTGATTGACATTTTCTACGTTTAATATGCTCATATTTTATCTTGTGTGATCATTATGAAGACACTCGATCACATTTCCTTTCTTATAATTGCGAATGTCTCTTGCTCAGCTCTCCTCTCAGACTGTTGCCGAGACTTGTAATACATAGCAGCGTTACAGCCAGAAATGCTCCCGGTATAACTATTATCCACCACGAATCCGTCATAAGTGCTTTCTCGGACAATGAAAGCATACTGCCCCAGGATATCTGCTCAAGCGGCAGTCCCATACCAAGAAAGCTCAATGTCGATTCGGAAGCTATGGCGCTTCTTATGCTCATAACTATCATAAACATCAGTGACGGAATAAAGTTTGGCGCAAGATGCTTAAACAGCACATAGAAAAAACCGCCTCCCATGCTCCTTGCCGCAATAACATACTCGGTATCTCTAAGCTGTCTCACCTCTGTACGTATAAGCTTTGCCATATTCATCCAGTTCATTGCGCCTATAACTACCGAGAGGCTTATGACATTTGCGGCTCCCATCATTGCCTGCAGCATTATCGCAAGCGGCAGCGATGGGATGCTGAGTATTATATCTGTTATTCTCATTATCACCGCATCCATGCAATCAGAGGAGCTTCCGCTTAACGCTCCTATAGTAACGGCGATCAAAGTACTTATCAATGCAGAAACTATACCTATAAAAAGTGATATCCTGCCGCCGTACCAGATCATAGAATAAATATCACGTCCCATAGTATCCGTACCGAAGATATATCCGGCACATGGCGCCAGATCAAGCTTGCTAAGATCCATGTAGCTCGGATCTCTTGTAGTGATAAGATCACTGAAAATGCAGCCTGCGATAATGATTGCAAGTATGACCGCTGCCGCGAGCGGAGCCTTTCGCCCGAGTCTGCTTTTGATCACAGGCTTGTTTTCGGATCTGTTTTTAAACAGAATAACAAGTCCCGATTCTTTTTTTAACAGAACTTTAGGTCTGACAGAGTTTTTGGACTGTGATTTATGTACGATTTTGTTTTTTAAGCTACTCACAGCTCGTCCACCTCCTCATCCTCGGTGAACCGCATGCTTTTTCTTAATCTCGGATCGATTCGTTCATTAATAAACTTAGCCAGCTCTCCGCAGACTATGACCGCAGCACCTGTCATGATACATAAAAGCATCAGCAGATTGTAATCCTTGTAACGTGCACTCTCATATATAAGTGTACCGAGTCCCGGATAAGCAAAAACTCTCTCTACTATATAGGTGCCTCCGATTATATGCGGAACCGCAACCGCCATAATACTAAGATATGACGGCATAATATTTCTTAAACAATGCCTTGTTATGATCTGAGCCTTGCTTAGCCCCTTTGCTCTCGCACATAGCACATAATCAGCTCTGAATTCGCTTACAAGCTTATTCCTTACCATATACGAATAATACCAGAGATGATCTATAACTACCACCGACAGCGGCATTATCAGATGCCTTATCCTATCCGCTATATCTCCGCCTCCTATAGAATAAGCTCCGGAGCTCGGAAGCACTCTGAGTGTCACCGCAAATATCAATATAAATATCAGCGACAGCCAGAACTCAGGAATACAGCCGAGAACCGTTCCGAAGGTACAAATAATTCTGTCGGTAAGCTTGTCCTCATGCCATGCACAAAAGCAGCCGAGTATCAAGGCTCCGAAAAATATAATAATAAATCCCATACCTCCGAGTATAAGCGTATTTCCTATGCGATCTGATATAAGCTCGGTCACCGGTATCTTGTATTTGTAGGATATGCCGAAATCGCCCTGCAATACATGCTGCAGCCATCTTATATACTGCACCGGTATCGGCTGATCAAGCCCCAACTTTGACAAAGCAAGGCTTCGCTCCTCGGCTGTCAGCTTCTGCGCCCTTTCCCCGAAATATGAAACCAGCGGATCTCCCGGAGCAAGCCTTGAGATATAAAAAACAATGAGCGATAACAAGGCTATGCTCAAAAGTGTTATCAATATCCTCTTTATTAACTTTATAAGCTTTTGTTTATGCAAATGACTCTCCGTTAACTATCTCCGTAAGTCTGCCGTGATCAAGCACGGCTGCTCTGTCGCACAGGTATCTTACCATACTCTTATCATGCGAAATAAATAAAAGTGTAAACCCGTATTCTCGCTGTAATTTCCTAAACAAATTGACTATCTGGGCCTGCACCGACACATCAAGCGAAGCAAGTGCCTCATCCGCAATTATAAGCTCCGGCTTCATTGAGAGTGCTCTCGCAATCGCTGCTCTCTGACGTTGACCTCCCGACATATCAGACGGATATTTATCGGCATAGCTTTGATCCAGTCCGACAGCCTCCATTATCCTTATCGCTGCTTCCCTTACACTCCCGTATTCCGGAGTTATCCTTGCTATGCGCATAGGCTCGGCTATAATATCCGCTGTCTTCATCCTCGGATCCAGTGCCGAATCGGAATCCTGAAATATCAGCTGTCTCGAGGTATTAAGCATTTTTTTATTTGCTGTAAATGCCTTCCTATCCCAAATATCTATACCCTTATAGATAATGCTTCCCGAGTCCGGCTTAAGTATATTCATTATACATTTTGCGAGTGTGGACTTGCCCGATCCCGATTCTCCCACTATTCCGAATATCTCTCCTCGCTTTACTTCAAAGGACAAACCATCTATTGCTCTTACCGCCGTGTGTCTGTCAGCCATATAAGTGCAGCTTAAGTCTCTGACAGCAAGTATAATGTCATTTTCAAAGTTTTTCTCGGTATGAGGCTTAGCCACAAGTGAAGCCTCGAAGCTTCCGCCTCTGTCATTATCCGCGGCCGCCTCTTCGAAGAGCTCCGGCTCCTTGGCCTTTGTTTCCTCATCTGCAAGCTCCCAGCTTGCTGCATAATGAGTATCGCTCATACGAAACATAGGAGCTTCTCTTATGAAATCTATCTTGAGAGCATGTATGTTTCTTGCTGCAAAGGCATCTCCCTTCGGCGGAGCTATAAGCATAGGAGGCATGCCGGGTATATCATAAAGCAACTCCGATCTGTCGGTATTGTCCGGCATCGACTTTAACAAGGCTCTTGTATACGGATGCCCCGGGCACATAAATATCTCCTCTGTGCTGCCTGTCTCTATTATCTTTCCGGCATACATAACGCATACCCTGTCAGCTACACGTCTGACCGCATTTAGATCATGCGAAACAAGCACTATCGAAGTTCCTAATTTGTCTCTTATCTCCTTAAAGAGTTCAAGTATCTCCCATCTTATCCTCTCATCAAGCGCCGTTGTCGGCTCATCCGCAAATATAAGCTTAGGTCTTGCGGCAAGTGCCATGGCTATAACTGCCCTCTGCCTCATTCCTCCCGATAATTCACCCGGATACATCCTGGCTCTTTTATCCGCATGCTCTATGCCCGTAAGGCTCATGAGTCTTATCGCTTCGTCAAAAGCCGCAGCCTTGGTCATCATCTTATCATGTACTCTCAATGCTTCGGCGATCTGTGCTCCGACACTATAGGTCGGATCCATTACAGTCATCGGGTTCTGGAAGACCATAGAAAAAAAGCTGCCACGCAGCTTACGCATCTCCTTTTCCGAAAATGAAGTGATATCCCTGCCTTCCGCAATTATCCTTCCGGATCTGATGCCTGCTATGTCCGGCAGCATCTTCATTATGCTCTTACACAGCACGCTTTTTCCGCTGCCCGATTCCCCGACTATCGCCAGTATTTCAGCTCTGTGCACCCTCAGGCTCACATTTCTGACCGCTTCGATCTCACCCCTCGGTGTATAAAAGCTGACGGATAACTCTTCAATTTTTAAAATATCATCTAACGGAGCCTCCGCCATACTTTTCTTCCTCTGTTTTGGTAATTTTAAAATTTTATCATACTTCTGTATAAATGAGACCTCTTAGCTGCAAATAAGCTTAGAGATTCAAAGTTCGGGCAAGCCTCAACAGCCTTAAGGCATATCAGTCGGCTTGCCCGGAGATTTTAATGCAGGGTCTGCATGCAGGATTCCTTAAAGAATAAGTTTAGTCCATAGTCCACTCACGGACATTCTTAAATATGCCTACGCCGTGATGTCCGAGTACGGCATCATCCGCAATACCGTGTATCTTATCGCTTGTAACGTAATTTGCGTCTATATAGCATATAAATGTATACGGCGGATTTTTCGCAAGCTCCTCCTGGAACTGTGCATAGTATTCCTTACGTGTCTCTGTATCCGAGCTCTCACGCGCCAGTGTCAGCAGCTCGTCAACCTTGGCATCCGAATAAGATGAGTAATTTGCCCCCTTATCGGTTCCGAATACCTTGTATGTATGATCATCCGCATCATACGGGCTGCCCCATCCTATAAGGCAGGCTTCCTGTCCGCCCCAGTCCATAACTGCCGGAATATCGACCTTGCAATTGATACCTATCTCTCTGATCTGCTGTGCGGCAGCCTGTGCTATATCTATTCTGTCCTGCTCTCCGCTCATTACGCTGATAGTAAAACCTATCTCCTTACCGTCACGCTCATAATAGCCGTTTGCCCCCATAGTGCAGCCTGCTGCCTCAAGCAGCTCCTTGGCCTTAGCCTGATTGAAATCATAGTGCTCAACAGTTTCATTATTGTAAATGTTTCTCTGGAGCGGGCCGTAAGCCGGCATACCCTGTCCGAGCAGTACTGAGTCGATTATGGCCTGCCTGTCTATAGCATAGTTGATAGCCGGGATAAGATCCTTATTCTCCTGCCAGTACTCATTTGCAAAGTTGTACAGTATACCTCTGTAGTCGGCAGTCTTCATGTCGTGACGGACAAAGCCCTCCTTGCCGTCAAAGTTGGCTGCATTCTTAGGATCAAGAAGAGCCATATCGATCTCGCCTGTCGTAAGCTGCATAGCCTGAGTATTGTCATCCGGCACGATCTTGAATATTATCTTGTCAATATTTGCTGCGCCGAGATAATAATCTTCATTCTTTACAAGCACTACAGCCTGATCCGGATCAAAGCTCTCTACCTTATATACGCCTGTTCCAACCGGTGCTCTGAAGAAATCGGACTCCTGCATATCCTCGCCCTCAAGCAGATGCTTTGGCATTACAGGCATGGTCATATATTGTAAAAATGCGCTGTTCGGAGCGGATAGCTTAAATGTCACGGTATTATCGTCAACAACATCTATTTCTTCGACATCCTCAAAATCAGGTGCATTTTCAGAGGCATTGTTGGGATCCTGTATAGCCTCTATGGTGAACTTGACATCTTCCGCAGTAAACGGCTCACCGTCATGCCACTTAACTCCGTCTCTTATATGGAAAGTGTAAGTGCTGTTTGCCTCATCATACTCATAGCTCTCTGCAAGTCCGGGTACAAGATTGTTATCGGTATCTACTGCCATCAGACCGTCAAAGATCAGCTTGCTTATCTCGCCGTGCTCATCCATTGCCGGATTGATACGTGTTATCTCACCTGAACCGTATACAAGTACCGAAGCATCCTTGCCCGATCCGCTCTCTGTATCGGCAGCCGAAGCCTCCTCGCTCGCCGTACTTTCGGCAGTGCTGCCGCTGCTTCCGCAGCCTGCACAAAGGCTCATTGCAAGTGCTATTCCTATAATGGCAGATGTTCTTAAGCCTCTCCCAGCCCTGTAAGCGCGCTTTTTCTGCGTCCTGTGCTCTGTTTTCTCAAATAATTTCATTTCATAATTCCCTTTCTGTTGTTATCTACATTTGATCTCTATTTTTTCTTTCTTAAAGATCCATTCTTAGCTCTTTTTTCGGCTCCTTTTCGGCTCCTTTTCGGCTCCTTTTCGGCTCCCTTTTGGCTCCTTTTCAGCTCTCTTTCATTTTCACTGTGTTCTCTGTTCGGTTCATCTCTTACAATCAATACTCTTCAAACCTATCTTCGAAAAAATCATACGATTTCAAAAGATAGTCAAAAGATAATTTTAATTTTAAATCAATTGATAAAACTGTGAAGTCGACCATCTGATCATTGCTTGTCACCATAAGGTACAACATCTTCTGCAACTCTGCTTAATCCTGATTGGAATGAAAAGTCATACAGCTTTGCCTTATTATCATTCGATCCCATATCATTATTATCAGTCCATAGCTCACATTGTGTCATAACCGTCTGCACAGCATCTTCCATTCCCTCCGGCGGATAACGGTGCTTCTTGAGTAAGCGTTTAATCATTATACGCATCTTAGCTCTTGCCGAGTCGCGCTTTTGCCAGTCAATTGTACGATTGTTTCGAAGTGTATCTGCCAGTTCTTTGGTAATGGCAATCAGTTCTTCATTTTCATAAAAATCTTTGATCGCCTGCGGCTTAGTCAATGCATCATAAAAAGCCAATTCATCAGCGGTAAGTCCGAGCTGCTCTCCTTCTTTGTTTGCTGCTGCAATCTGCTTTGCAAGATTTAACAGTTCCTCTATGACCTGCTCATTGGTCAGCATTCCGTTCAGATATGCGTTCATAGCCTTCTGAATGATCTCGCTGAATTTCTGTGATTTTACGACATTGATATGACGATAAATCTGCACTTGTTCCGCAATCAGCTTTTTCAAAAGTTCAACCGCAAGATTTTTCTCTTTCATCTTTGAGATTTCTTCCAAGAACTTAGGATCAAAAATTGAAAACTCCTTGTCAACATCAGAGAAAAGGTTTATTACTCCATCACTCTGCACACTGGCTTTGAGCAGCTCATTAATCCTTGCATTCATTTCCGGCAAAGATATCTTCTTTCCTTCACCCTGATTCATCAGTCGTGTTACAAGCACGCGCACTGATTCAAAAAAGGCCGCCTCGACGCGCATATCCTTTTCAACCAGTGAAGAACACAGCGACAATGCCTGTCTGAGAAGCAATCCTTCCTTTAGGAAATCCTCACGTTCTTTTTCTTTATCCACACCAACTATAAAGTTCACTGCACCACTGATAGCTTTAGAACGTTCTAAGTCCGTGCCGCAGATAAACTTAGAATAATCATATCCATGGAAAAGATCACGACATATCGATAATTTTTCTATGAACTTCGGATACGCTACCTTTGCAACATCCGTGTCTCCATAGTTCTTCTTATCTCGCGCAGTATAGTCATTCATTGCCTGCTTAAGAGCAGATGCAATTCCGACATAGTCAACAACAAGTCCACCTTCTTTGTTGCCGAACACACGGTTAACTCTCGCAATCGCTTGCATCAAATTATATCCCTGCATCGGCTTATAGACATACATAGTAGCAAGTGACGGAACATCAAAACCTGTCAGCCACATATCTACAACTATGGCAATCTTGAGAGGACTGTCATTATCCTTGAACTGCTTTGCAAGCTCATCCTTGTGATGCTTATTACCGATGATCTTATTCCATTCTTCCGGATCTTTATTGCTGCTTGTCATAACGACAGCAAGCTTTTCTGTCCATGACGGGCGCAATTGCAGAATACGTTCATATATCTTCATGGCAATCGGACGTGAATACGCCACAATCATTGCCTTTCCTGTCAGCAGACCCGCACGGTAATTTTCATAATGATTCAGGATATCATCCACCAAGGAATTGATGGTCTTCTCATTGCCGAGAATAGCCTCCATCTGTCCCAGCTCTTTCTTGCTTTTCTCAATAACACCGGGATCTGCATTATTCGCCATGATATCGTATTCCTGATCAATAAGCTTCAGCGTCTGCTCATCCAGCTTCAGCTTGATGACACGACTTTCATAATATACAGGACGGGTGGCGCCATCCTCCACCGCCTGCGTCATATCATAAATGTCTATATAATCACCGAATACCTCTCGTGTATTACGATCCTTCATGGAAATAGGCGTACCTGTAAAGCCGATGAAAGTTGCATTTGGTAAAGCATTACGGATAATACGGGCAGAACCAATCTTGATTTCACCTGTTTTAGCATCAACTTTTTCCTTTAAGCCATACTGTCCTCGGTGTGCTTCATCAGCCATGACAACAATATTTCTGCGGTTCGAAAGACAATCGAAAGATTCCTCGAATTTCTGCATGGTGGTAAAAATGATGCCGTTTGTTTTTCTGCCATCCAGCAATTCCTTAAGATGTGCACGGCTTTCAGCATGAACCGGCTCCTGACGCAGGAAGTCTTTACACTTTGCAAACTGGCCATACAGCTGGTCATCCAGATCATTACGGTCAGTGATTACCACAATTGTCGGACTGTCCAGTGCATCCTGCAAACGGTGTGCATAAAAGACCATCGACAGAGACTTGCCGCTGCCTTGAGTATGCCAGAACACACCACCCTTACCGTCGGTTTCCGTAGCATGCTTAGTAGAAGCAACTGCTTTATTGACAGCAAAATACTGATGGTAAGCTGCCAGAATCTTGAACTGCTTTGTTCCTTCATTCGAAAAGCAAATAAAGTTCTTTATAATATCCAGCAGACGTTCCTTTTCAAAGATACCCTCAAAGAAGGTGTCAAACTGAGCATACTGTGTATTCTCGTAGCTGCCATCCTTGGTCTTCCACTCCATGAAACGATCTTCACCTGAAGTAATCGTGCCTGCCTTCGATGTAATAAGGTCGCTCATAACACAGATACAATTATAAATAAACATGGACGGGATCTCGTGCATGTAATTTCGAATCTGTGAATATGCCTCTGATGCATCCGTTTCCTCACGGGACGGTGACTTAAGCTCTACCAGCACCACAGGCATACCATTTAAAAACAGCAATACATCAGGTCGCTTATTACTGTTCTCAATAAACGTCCACTGATTAGCTACGATAAATGAGTTGTTGCCGGGATTACTGTAATCCACAAGATAAATAAGACCGGATCGTTCCTCACCTTTGACAAAATAGCGCACCTCAACACCATGCTGCAGATAATCCATAAAAAGAGCATTCTTCTGCACCAGCTCGGCATTTTCAAAATTCTTCAGTTTATACAGTGCATCAGCAATCGCATCCTCCGGCATAGTCGGATTCAAACGATGCAGTGCCTCATCCAGTTCTTCTTCATACAGAGGACTTTTAAAGTCACGCTCCAAGTCCGGAGCATAGACATGCCGATATCCCATATTCTGAAACAGTTCTATAACTGAATTTTCATAGTCTGCTTCGGTATAAAAGGCTGCCATAGTTAATCAACTCCTTATCTGCTAAGCTATATCAAAGCAGTGTCAACTCATTTCGCTGTTCTCTATCTCCTTTAGAGTCCTGCCATCCTTAGTTTTCCATGTCTGCGGACCGCTTACACTGTATCCCATGATAAAGTCGGCTGCCGCTGAAGAACTTGAAAACAGAATGTCCTCTTTCGTTACCCATTCCTGTACTTTCTCGGAATCAATCAATTTCTGTCGAAGCTTCTGCATGCCTGTACTTAAAGATTTTACAGATGTTTTCTGATTGATTACTGCTCCTGCAAATACCACAAATCCCTCTGTTGTTACCTTGCCCGATGCATTTGCCGATCCGGATGAAATGTACAGTAGCTCGTCATCCGTCTGTGTCTCGGCAGAATCTGTCTGAACCAAGGGTTCCAACACCTTATATCCCAAGGCATTAATCAATATCTTTACATTATCGATAAACTCCTCCATCACAGCAATCTGTGACTCCTTCATAACTGTATTGCGGTATGTATTCTTTGTAAGTACTATATAACGTTTGCAGTCCCTTGCAATTGCCACAAAGCGATTTTCAAGGTATCTGATCAGAGCCTTATTCAAATCTCTGCCTATGAAAATAACAGCCGTGCTCCAGTAGTACTTTTCTTTTTCTGACTGATAATCACGTAAATGCTGAACCAATCGCTCTTTGACATTTTCGGCTTCGCCTATGTATACAGAATCCGAGCCATCATCTTCCTTACTGAACAGAAAGTACACTCCGGCCTGTGAAATATCATCTCTGGTGCACGATGCAACTTCAATCCGAGGTATTTTGATAGCCTTGCCGTTCCAATTTGACAACTCTGCTGTTATGAGACTATCCGCGGTGCCATTGACAAGAAACAGCTCTATTGATTTACCATATGCCATTCTCTATCACCTTTCTAATAAAAATGAGAATTTAGTGGCTTAAAGGTCAAGGCTGGAGACATCAAGTTCACCAGACATCAACCTAGGTAGCAAGGCATCTCTTATTTCCACAAGCGAGGCGTTTTCAAGTTGTTTGTTTAAAATTTGCTCGAACATCGGACCCACAATTGAGTGGAAATGAGAAATCTCATCATCCGCAGGAATAACAAACGGCATAGCTTTGATGATTTTTGAATTAACGGCAGTAGCTATTGATGACGTGCTACCCATAGTTTGGTAGTTAAAGCCCTTCAAATAGCAGTACAGATATTCATTGATAAATGGTTTATCGGTTTTGAAATGAGCAATTGCTTCGTTGCTAGTCATTTTACCGTGAGTGATTGCAATTCTGCCTACTGTAAGCTTAAAACTCAAGAGGACAGTATTATTGGGAATTACTTTTATGTTGAATTTATCAATAGCCGCTTGCGTAAGCTGCTCGGAGCTCCTACTGATATATGTACCACAGCTTCCCATATCTGAGATAGATACCCACGTTACATCAGATTGATTATTTGTAAACCACTGATGTTCTTTGCGCGGTGGAGTTTTGCCAATAGCAATGTCAAAATACTCACCAGCTCGACAAGTAAGGCGTTTGTCATTCACGGTTTTTACAAACATCTCATGATAGATTGTCTGTGCTTGTTCAAGTAAATTCTCATTTATCGCTGTATTCGTTTTTAATTTTTCATCAATATTAGCTAAAAATGTACCTATACTTTTCTGGATAGCTTTATCTCTTGGATATCTGATAATGATTTCATCCTGCAAACGTTGCCTATTAATTTCGGTTTGGCCTGTAGAACCCTCTGCCAAACATTCTATTTGAGCTTGATACGCTTTTACAGCATATCCATAGTAAATAGGATCCAACTCTTCAGAGGGTCTAATAAGAATCATATGTCCATCAATAGTTGTAGGGACTGTGACAGCCGTCATCTGTGCGACTCTTCCAGCAGTTCCGGTTCCTGTTGAATTTATCAAGACGTCACCTGCCCTCAACATTTTATCTGCCGGAACTTTCTTTTGAGTGCAATCGTGAATTCTTGATTCACTATATGATATCTCGAAATTTCTATTACACTTTTGATTGAGCACACGAATCGTATCTTCATTTTCCATCTCAGTGTACTTAGGTGCTATACCTTTTGTAATAAATGAAGTTACTCCTCCTAAAGTTTTTTCAAGCCATTCAGCCATTTTCCCACCTTACTAACCTATGAATTTCCTATGCGCCTGTTTTACATTACTCTGTTTAACCATTGCATATTGCAAAGTAGTATCTATTCGTCTATGCCCCAAGAGCTGCTGCAGCTGCTCAATTGGCATTCCTTTATCGATTGCCATCGTTGCAAGTGTTCTTCTAAACTTGTGCGGATGAACTTTTTCTATTTCTAAGGCTTTCCCCATTTCTCTCAAACGGGATTCAATTCCGCCAATCGTTATTCTTGTATATGGCGCTCTCAGCGTTACAAATAGAGCCGGATTCTCATCTACTCTATTATCAATATAATTTTGCAGATGAATCTTCGCTCTGGCATCAAAATAAACCAATCGTTCCTTGTCACCCTTACCAAATACAACACATTCACGTTCATTGAAATTAATATCCGCTTTATTCAGCAGTACCATTTCCCCTATACGCATTCCTGTAGAGGCCAACATATCAATAATTGCCAGATCTCGAATCTCTGTACAATTATCACGCATCTTTTCCAATTCTTCATCAGTATAGGTTTCTTTGATATTGGTAGCCGTCTTAACCTTGTGAATCCTACGCACCGGACTTTTCAAAATATGATCTTCATCCTCCAACCAAGAAAAAAAGCTGGATAGAATTCTTCTTATATTATCTATCGTTACTCGGCTTGACCCATGCTTTTCTTGATATTCCGTCAAATAGGCTCTGAGATCATCTGTCTGCATATGGCGTACACCTTTATCTATAGCTTCCACCATTGCTTCTATTGTTGTCCTATAATACTTGAGCGTTTTCTCTGAACACCCCTCAATTCTCTTTGCATATACAAAAGAGTCAATCAACTTTTGGCTGTCATCCTCTGCCACGGTAACTTTGCCGGAAATCTCGCAGTTATAGAGTGAACATTCCAAAACCTCCTGTAATTTCTTGAGTTTAGCATTATCTAAATACGGTAGCATCTGCTGTACTATTTCTTCTATTATTTTCTGTTTCATAATTCGTTCTCCTTATTTTTCCAGAGAACGAATCAACGGCAGTTCCGTTGGTCTTTACTCCTGCCGTTGCTAGAAGTTTTAGAAATACTCTGTTATTTAATTACCTTGATAAAACCCTTCGTGACTGTATTCTGCCCATTTCTTATACATATCTGCTCTATACGCAATTTCTTTAAGCTTTTCCATTCCCTAACCTCACTTCTTTAATTGGTTTCAAAAACTTTGAAGCATCTATATACAAATTTTTTAAAATCGGAATCAAATCTATATACTCTTCTTCCGGTTCCTGATTATGTTGATATTTGGCCATAACAACAATATATCCGTTATCCCATTCTTTTATATCTGTAAAGTGCTCCAATGAATATGGCCCACGAAAACGTATACTACGCTTACCATATTGGAACTTTATCATGTCCTTATCATTACTTAAATATGCTTTATCATTATCCATAAATGAACCTCCAAATGTAATGATATTCAAACTATTAAATGAGAATTTAGCGGTTTAAAGGTTGAGATTGGAGACATCAAGTTCGCCTGACATCAGCTTTGGCAGTATAGAGTCTCTGAGTTGAGCCAACATTTGATTTTCACAGATGTTCAAAGCAATGGTATCGTACATTTGCGTTACAATAGCACAAAAATCTGTAATTGTTTTCTCATCAGGAAATGCCACTTGAAATTCCAGTGTTGCACTAGGAGTTGTACGCTGTCGACTGTTTGTAGATCCTGTGGTATGGGCGCACATCCAATCAGAAAAAGCAGCACTATCAATAATAGAGAACACAAAATCTCTGTACGCCGGATTAAAGGCTTCAAAGATAATGAATTCAGTTGAACTGACTGCAAGCTCTGAAAGACACATTGGACGCCATACTCTTTTTGTATCAGGGTTCAGTTTGGAAATCATTACTGAATTTTTGCTTAATATGTATTTATTGCTTTTTACGCCGGCGGCTGATTCAAAAACAGGATATTTTTGTTCGTCATATGCTGGAATACTATAGTGCTCCAACTGTGCGTCAGGATTTTTGACAGGAGAAAAGCTATTAGTTTTGATGGATGCAATATCTCCAAGTCTAGAAACTATCCAGTCGTGCGGCATTTCACCATTAAATGGTTCAAAATCAACAAACCACGACTTGAATATCGCTTGAGCTTGTTGCTCTAAATTCTCATTTATTTTACTATTAATCTCTACTTTTTCATCTAATGCTCTTAGAAATCTGCCAATTTTCTTTTGAATGTCAATTTCAGGAATGGTTATTTCTATTTTCCTAAATTCAGCTTGTTTTATTCCTGTTACTGTTGTGCCTGTTTCGCGAGCCCTCAATAAGGATTGTCCTATAGAAGATTGTAAAAAATAGAGTAGGTACTCGTTATCTAGTACATTTTCCTTGCCCCTAAGCGTCAATATGCGCTGAGCTATGGCAACATCATCACGATCAAGTCTTGCAACCACTCCCATAGGTGCTTCTGTTGTTAAAAGTACATCTCCAATTCTAGGAATTCCACGTACCATAAAACGCCTATACTCATCAGGTGATATGTAATAGCACAACGAATAATCAATATGATTACTTTTTACTGATTTTGCACTAAGTGTTGGAATTCCTGAGTCTGATTTTTTTGGTGTTTTTCCCCTGTAATCAATTATTGATTCTAGGACATCTTCCATTATATAAGTCTTAAATTTCATACCCAATCGCCCCCAGTTGCTTTCTGATCTCATCCTCAAGCTCATGGGATTTTGCGAACATATCTGACAGTTCCGATGTCAAACGTGCCATTTTCTCATCGAATGGTTCTCCATCATCCTCTTGCTCTTCAATGCCAACGTAGCGACCCGGAGTTAGGATATAATCCTGCTTCGCAATGTCTTCTATGGTTGCCACCTTGCAGAATCCCTGTACATCCTCCAATGTACCGTTCTGGAATGCTTCAAAGGTGTCAGCAAGTTTCAGTATATCCTCATCTGTAAAATCACGATGCTTGCGATCAACCATGTGTCCCATCTTACGTGCATCGATAAACAGAGTCTTGCCGGATTGCTTCTTGCCCTTTGTTATAAACCACAACGTTACCGGGATCGTAACACTATAGAAAAGCTGCGTCGGCATAGCGATGATACCTTCGATAAGGTCATCTTCTATGATATTCTTTCTGATATTTCCTTCACCGCTGCTCTGTGTAGACAGTGCACCATTTGCCAAAACCAGACCGATTTTTCCATTTGGTGCAAGGTGATGGATCATATGCTGTATCCATGCATAGTTGGCATTACCCGCAGGCGGTGTGCCATACTTCCAGCGCTTATCATCCAACAGCTTTTCCTGATTCCAAGGATGATAGTTAAACGGAGGATTGGCAAGAATGAAATCCGCTTTTAAGGTCTGGTGTAGATCATTTGTAAATGTATCCGCATTGTACGGTCCCAGATCTGCATCGATGCCGCGGATGGCCATATTCATCTTCGCCATCTTCCATGTATCCGGGTTTGCTTCCTGTCCGTACACAGAAATTGAACCACGCTTATGTCCGTGTGCCTCGATAAATTTTTCACTTTGAACGAACATGCCTCCGCTGCCGCAGCAGCAATCGTATACTCTACAGTTATCAAACGGACGCAGAATAGATACCAGTGTCTTAACCACACTGGATGGAGTATAGAATTCTCCTCCTCCGACACCCTCTTTTTCTGCAAACTGCGCAATACAATATTCATAGGTACGTCCAAGCAAATCCTCACTCGCCATCGTATCGCTCATGTCAATGTTGTTGGTGAAGATATCAACTACATCACCCAAGACACGTTTATCAAGATCAGGGCTTGCATAATTTTTCGGCAACACATTTTTAAGCTTCTTATTCTCAGCTTCAATAGCTCTCATTGCATTATCGATGGCTGTTCCGATTTCGGGTGTATGTGCCTTTGATGCAATATTATTCCACCGTGCTTCTTCCGGTACAAAGAACACATTATCCATCTCGTATGCATCACGATCATCCTCGAATCCGTCACCTTCATCTACCAACTTCTGATACTGCTTATCAAATGCTGCTGAAATGTAACGAAGGAAAATAAGGCCAATGATGACCTTTCTGTATTCTGCTGCCGGAATGTGTCCCCACAATACGCAGGCTGCATCCCATAATTGTTTTTCAAAACCTATATTGGCATTAGTCTTATCTGCCATTTTGAATATCCTTCCTATAGAGTATTCTCATTTGCAATTATTTCTATTTTTCTATTCCGACAAACTGTGCAGATGCACCTTTTGTCGGAATAGAGGCCTTCCTCTGTTCAATTTCATCTCATTTTTGTCTCAAATCTTATATAGTTTTTGAGACAAAAAATCTGTTATCTTTTTGTCACTTCCTCAACGAATTGATTTCCAGTTCTAAGTTACCTATGAACTTCATAAGCGTATGGAAATCCGGATACTCCCCAAACATCATATTTTTCATGCTGACGTAGTCTTTCTGTAAATCCTCCATGCGATACTCCGGAGGCAAGAGCTTCAGTGTACCCGGTACCGCAAGCTCATAATGCGCCCATTTCCTCGGATAGAATTTCGTTTTAAAATCCGTCACGCGCTTCAAAAGCTCAACATTGCTATACGCAGATTCTTTGATATCGGACTGTGCGATGCAATAAAGATCATAGTAGTGACGGGAATATCTGCCCGGCATTGACAGATTCTCCGGTCGATTCGCCTCATGATGCAGAATGGTTGCTTTTTCCCAGAAAGTTCTCTCCGCTGAAGCTGTAAGAATTGTCGTATCAGGCTTTGAAAAAATTTTCGGATATGCATCCGCAACATACGGAGCAATCGACTTGGCAACAGATGGTGTCCATGCTGCCAACGCCCCTATTTCAAGCCTTATAATTTGCATTGTATTACTATCCTCAAACACCTTAGGATACTGAAAGCATATCGTCTGAGGATCTTCCGGCAAGATGTAGAAATTTGCCTCTTTCCCTAAAATTCTACTCATATCCTCTCGCAGTACCGGAAGAAGTTGTTCAGATAAAAATGCTTCTGCGCGACTATTAGCTTCTTTGTTAAAAACATCCTGTTTTGTATTAGATCGTTGTTCCCAAGGCTCATTTAAACCATATCCCAATACACGCCAGTCTAATATCAGGTCAATATCCTCTGAAAATCTCTTAATCAGTCCGTAGCATTTTGAGAGGCTCGTACCGCCTTTAAATGTAAATGCTTTCTTCCATGGACAACTGTGAAAAAGATAGTCCAATGTCAGGCAGACCCAAAAATCTTTCTCAACAATAGCCTCGTGAATACCGGTTTTCTGAGCTGTATTTCTAAACAGAATCCTAAGCTGATCTTCCGGCTGTTTTATCAACTTATACATTCATCTACACCTTTCTTTATTCACATATATGTTTGATTAAGTCGTATACCCACACTGTGGCTTGCTGCGCTTCTTTCAGCATCGCAGTCTTGTCATTGTCTGAAAGCCGGCGTCTAATAATCTCCATCTGCGTATCAGTGACATTGTTTTTGCCGATGGCTTTCAAAGCCTGGATAACAGTAGCTGTCTGTCGGGATATTCCTGATATCTCCCGGTTGCTCCTATGCCTGAATTCTATTGTAAAAGCACCGATTTTAAACTCATGATAAGGTCCATCGCTAATATAACACCATTTAGCAGGTACCTGCGCTGACAAACCAAGCTGATTTAGTGCGGTATCTGCACATGGAGCAATTGTCCAGCCAAACTTTCTCGCCAGTGTATCCGCAACCTTACACGGTGACGGAGCTTCGTATTCATCGATCAATTCACTGTATCGTGGATAATAGTAAACACTTCTCATGATCTTCTGAATTTTTCCTGCCTCATCCAATCGCAATAGTGCCTTGCGTACTGCATGATATTCACCCAAATCCAGAAAATCACTGACAATGTATACTTCGTCATGTCCGACTTCTTTGATTCGCTCATAAATTTGAGTGGTAATGCTATCCTTCTGCAAGAGATCACCTCCTTGTTTTGTCTCAAATATTATACAGTTTTTGAGACAAAAAGTCAAAACAAGGCGCTTATAGTACACTGTAAGATACTATGAATAAAGCTCTTCATGTCTTACATTGTCTCAGATCTTTTTGTTTTGCTTATTTATTCTGCCACCTGATCTCTCCCTTGCTGATGATCGGGTAACGTTTAAGCTCCGTCGAGTCAAGATCCTCGGCATGCATATCAACAGCCGTTATCTGATGGTTGTCATAAGTAGTGTAATAGTAGATCCCCTTTGAGGCATTGCAGCAGGAGGTGTAGATAGTTATCTCGTACTTACCCTCCGCAACCTCGCAGCATCCGCGCTGCTGGTCTACCGAACCTAATATGTGGAAGAACTGGCTTACGCTCTCCTCCTCGTCATCGCCCGACAGCGAGCATAATTTTGTAAATGCAACTTTGACAAATCTTGACTGACTCGATAGATCTCCGGGTATGCCCATTCCTCCCATGCCTCTGCTGTAAGCGTACAGCTCCAGCTTTCCGGCAAAGAGATTCTCAGGCTGATGCCTTGATACTCCGGCATAGTTATTGAGAGCGAAGAGCTGCAGCGGGAATGGCGGATTGTTGGTAAGCACGCCTACCGGATTATCATATACATGAAGTCCGTCCTTCATAGACTCCACCACTATGCATTCCCTGCCGTCTGCTATTATCCAATGCAACTGAGCCGTCGGAAGGCTCTCGCTGAAGGCAGTTCCGGTAAGTGTCATTGATGCTATCGCTTTTCTTGCCTCGGCTACACTTTCACAGCTTCCGAGCAGCCACGGTATAAACTCAAACTGTGCCACCTGTACCGTGTCTGTCGCTCCTTCTACCGCATCCTTGTAACAGGCATTTCCTACAAAATTAAGGCCTGCCATACCAAGTCCCTTCTCATTCACAGCGTCATAATAGAGCGGAAATCCGCCTGCCACAAAAGCCATGCCTATAATTGCATAATGTGACTTAAGACTTCCCGCATATCTGAAATCAAACTCATAATTTCTAGGTGTTACAGTTATCTCCTCGCCATAAGAGAACTCATAATCAAGAGTCCTTCCCATATAGAAATCTTTTGTTTTGTAAGTTGCCGCAGTACACATATACTCACACCTCTTTTTCTGCTTTATTCAGCCTTTCCCAATCCTTCGTATCGTTGTCACTCTGATTTTGCAAGCCGCCGAAAAGCAAACGCAATCCTGCCTCTATACTTTGCAATAAGATACATTTATCGAATATAACAAACCACATCATTGCATCTTCACTTTAAATTTTTATCCGGTGTAACAAAGACTATAACATTTTGTCCCGAAAATGCAATCAAGACCCGGGAAGCGATATTAGTGCAGACGCTGTCTGCACTAATACCGTGTCTCGGATCTTGACTGGACAGAATAAAAAATTCAATATTATTTAATGAGCATCGCATCTCCGAAGGAGAAGAATCTGTATCGTTCTCTTACTGCTTCGTTGTATGCATTCATAACATGATCGTATCCCGCAAGTGACGATACAAGCATGATAAGTGTGGACTGAGGAAGGTGGAAATTGGTGCTGAGTGACTCGACTATCTTCCACTCGTATCCCGGATAGATGAAGATAGAGGTCTCATCACTTCCCGCCTTAATTATATACTTGGAAACATAGCTTCCGTCGTCCTTAGCTATCATGCTGAGCCCGTTATACTTCACCGGCTCTGCTCCCGCTGATACCAGACGCTCATACTCAGGATTCGGCACGGCAGCCGACTCCATGGTACGTGTAGAGGTAGTTCCTACAGAAACCACCTTTTTTCCGCTTGCCAGCGTGGCGTTGATAATATCCGCAGTCTCCTTGCTTACCTGATAGAGCTCGCTGTGCATATGATGTTCCTCGACAGTCTCAGCCTTAACAGGTCTGAAGGTACCGAGTCCTACATGCAGAGTAAGCTTGGCTATATTTATGCCCTTGTCGCTTATCTTATCAAGGAGTTCTTTTGTAAAATGCAGCCCTGCCGTAGGTGCTGCTGCCGAGCCTTCATTTACGGCATATACTGTCTGATATCTGTTCTTATCCTTAAGCTTATGTGTGATATAAGGAGGAAGCGGCATCTCTCCGAGCTTGTCGAGCACCTCCTCGAATATACCCTCATACAAAAACTTAACCAGTCTGTTGCCGTCCGGCATTGTATCCAGTATCTCTGCCTTAAGAAGTCCGTCTCCGAATACGGCTCTTGCTCCGTTACGAAGCTTCTTGCCCGGTCTTACCAGACATTCCCAGACATCCGCTTCCTTACGTGTAAGAAGCAGTATCTCAACATGAGCTCCTGTATCTTCCTTTACGCCTAAGAGTCTTGCCGGAATGACCTTGGTATCATTAAGTACCAGACAATCTCCCGGCTCAAGATACTCGATAATATCCGAAAAATGTCTGTGTTTTATTTCTCCCGTAAGTCTGTCCAGCACAAGAAGCCTTGACGAGCTTCTGTCCTCAAGCGGATCCTGTGCTATCAGTTCCTCCGGAAGATCGTAATCAAAATCGCTAACCTTCACTTATTCTATCCTCAATTCTCCGCAGAGCTTTCCGTCTCTGTGGATTCCGAAGCGGTATCCGAAGCTTCTTCGGCAGCCGCACTTGACTCATCCTCTGCTGCAAGTGATGCTTCTATAGATGCTTCCTCGGCAGCTTCATTTTCAATATCTGCGAGTACACTGTCATCTACAAGCACGGAATCCTCTGCCGTAAATCCTACCTCCTGATCACGGTTGACATCAAGATTGGACTCCTTGTATATCTCACCGGATCTGAAAGACTCATATATAAGTGCAAGTGTACTGTCGCTGTCAAGAGCTTCCTTAAGTCTTGCATTGCTGTCGTCTATAAGACTCTTGGCTGTATCCGTTGCAAGCTCGGAATTGATATAATCATGTATCTCTTTGACAGGATTCTCCGCAATGGTATATACTCCGTCGCTGTTTCTTATAGCGTAGAAATACATAACGCCGGGAGCCATAGTATCCGTCCTTCTGAAATCTATGGTGTAGAATACCAGACACAGCTTGGAATTGTCGTCAAGTCCGTTTGCAACATAGACCTTATCAAGAGTATATGACTGTATCCAGTCAGCCTGTCCCTTAAGTCTTGCCGCAAGATCCTGATCCATGTCCGAAGCATTCTTGCCGAATATCTCGGCAAGCTTGTTGATATCTCCGGCAAGCTTTGCATCAAAATAATCCTCTGCAAGTATATTAAGCTCAGGGATATTGCACTCGGCAAACTCAGAGGTCTCCGGCGCAGCCGCTGCCTTTGCCGCTTCCTCGGCAGCAAGCGACTCTGCTGCAAGACTCTCTGCCTCGGCCTGCTTCTTTTTTGCATTTGACGAAGAGATTGCAAAAACAGCCGCAAGTACAATAATGATAAGCACTGCAATGCCGGCAGCCTTCATTTTGCCCTGACCTCTGTCCGCTCTCGAACGTCCTCTCCCGGAAATTTTCATGTCTTCGGGATCCTTATCATTTTTCATATCAAGTGTACCCACTTAAATATCAACCTACCTTTTCAACATAGACACCGTTGGCATCGACTCTGTATTTATTGTCTATAACTTTGTTCTTTGCCATGGTTCCGTCCTGCTGGAGATAATAAGACTTGTTATTCTGTGTTACCCACTTACCGCTTACCATTGCTCCGTTCTCAGGATTGAAGTAATACCAGTCGGAATTTGTGAACTGCTTCCAGCCTGTGCACATAATGCTGTCGCTTCCGAAGAAATATGTATTTCCGCTTAAGTCGAGCCACTCATTGGTATAGTAGCTTCCGTCTGCCTTCTGATACTTCTTCTTGCCGTTTCCTGCATCTACCCACTTGCCCGAAGCGGTTGAAGCAGTGCTAGTATTGGCTGTTGTATTATTGCTTACCGTCTGTGTGCTTGTGTTTGCTGCAGCTGTGCTGTTTGACGCACTTCCTCCGATAAGCTTTACACCGTAATCAAACAGTGCCTTGGAATCCTTATACTGTGTTGTATTTGCCTTAAATACCACAGCAACGAGCTTGTGACCGTTGTACTCGATCTCTCCTGCAAGACAGCTTCCCGCCTTTGAGGTGTATCCGGTCTTGCCGCCTACATAGCCTGCATAGCTCTCGCTTCCGCCTGCTGCCATCTTGTTGCTTGTCTTTATAGTAAGCGCCGAACGGCTTGAGGTAGCAGGAAGAGTGTAGCTTGTTGTCTGAAGTACCTTCTTGACTTCTGCATTATTAAGAGCAGCTGCCGTGATAAGAGCCATATCCTTGGCTGTTGTATAATGAGTTGTGGAATTAAGTCCGGAAGCATTTGCAAAATTGCTGCCTGTGCAACCTAACTCCTTGGCTCTCTGATTCATAAGCTCTGCAAATGCAGCCTGAGTTCCGGATACCTTCTCGGCAATACCGTTTGCGACCTCACATGCCGAACGAAGCAGCATTGCATGCATAGCGTCCTCAAGCTTCATTGCGTCGCCCTTTTTCATACCTGCTGTTACAGCTCCGCTCTCAAGATTGTCTACGGCAGATGCATTGAAGGTAAATGTATCATTCATATCCATCTTTTCGGCAGCGATCAAAGCTGTAAGAAGCTTTGTTGTAGAAGCCGGATACATAGCCTTGTCTCCGTTTTTCTCAAACAATACCTGTCCGGTAGTTGCATCATAGAGCACCGCTGCCTCTGCGGAAACACTCGGCTTTGCTACATTTGCATCTATAGTCACATTCTGAACTCCGGAAGCAGCTGCTGATGTGTTGTTGCCTGCAGAAGCAGTCGTTGAAGCCTGTGAATTGCCGGACTGACCCGGTCCTATGACTCTTGACTGACCGTTTGCATCATCATTGCCCGAGCCTATAACAAGGTAACCCTTCTCATTGTATGCCTTGGTAGCGGTCGGTCCTGTCTGACTGATTATTCCGGAATATGTACCGTTGCTGTTTGTTGTGAACTGTCCGCTTGATTCGGAGGAATTCAGCACGCTTCCGCTTCTCTCGGGCGACTGTGCCGTTACAACATTATCGGCATATGCTGTCTGTGCAAGCATAGACACCGATGCAAAAGTGAGCACTGCAGCTCTCATGATATTTTTACGCATTGATATTGTCCTCCGTATCATTTGTGTTTGTTTCTTCGGACTCCGGCTTATCCGCGGAATCCGCTTCGCTGTTGTTATTAATATTGTTATCCGGCTGTGTTTCTTCCGGCTTTTTCACTTCTATCCTGACTCCGCTCTCTGACAAGGCTCTCTCATATTCTTTCGTGATGTCCTCGGAAACATCTTTTGTTTCACGAGGCTCGTTCTTGTCAGACTCAGCCGTTCCATCGTTTTTCTCCGAAACCTCGGCATCCTTTGATGCTGCAGTCTCATCCGAAGACTCATCTCCTCTTACTTCATGAAGTATATGCATGAACTCCTTGCCGGTGATGGTCTCCTTCTCGATAAGATAAGCTGCGATCTTATGGAGGATATCCATGTTCTCACTAAGTATATGCTTAGCCTCCTCATAGGCAGCCGCAAGCATCTTCATGACCTCTCTGTCGATCTCGGTTGCGGTCTCGTCACCGCACTCAAGACTTGCTCTGCCTGAGAGATACATATCCTGCACCTTTGCCAGCCCCATAAGTCCGAACTTCTCACTCATTCCGAATCTTGTGATCATATTACGGGCAAGCTCGGTTGCCTTCTCTATATCGTTGGCTGCACCCGTTGTTACCGTATCAAATACAAGTTCCTCTGCCGCACGTCCTCCGAGAGTCGTAACAAGCATTGCCTCAAGCTCTTTCTTGGTATTGAGATACTTCTCTTCCTCCGGAACCTGCATAACATAACCGAGTGCTCCCATGGTACGCGGAACTATGGTTATCTTCTGTACCGGCTCGGAGTCCTTTTGTATAGCCGCAATGAGTGCGTGTCCAACCTCATGGTAGGATACTATGCGTCTCTCTTCCTTGGAAAGTATGCGGTCCTTTTTCTCCTTGCCTACAAGTACCACCTCAACTGCCTCAAAGAGATCCTGCTGGCTTACCTTGTCCCTCTTGTGCTTGACTGCCGTTATTGCGGCCTCATTTACCATGTTGGCAAGATCAGCTCCTACGGCACCGCTTGTTGCAAGTCCGATCTCCTCGAAATCCACGCTCTCATCAAGCTGTACATCCTTGGCATGAACCTTAAGTATATTGACTCTTCCCTTGAGATCCGGCTTCTCGACGATTACACGTCTGTCAAAACGACCCGGTCTCAGCAAGGCAGGATCAAGTATCTCGGGTCTGTTTGTCGCTCCGAGCACCATTATGCCCCTTCCCGGATCGAAACCGTCCATCTCGGACAAAAGCTGATTAAGAGTCTGCTCTCTCTCGTCATTTCCTCCGAAACGCGAATCTCTGGACTTACCGATGGCATCTATCTCGTCTATAAATACGATACACGGAGCGGAAGCATTGGCCTGCTTAAAGAGGTCTCTTACTCTCGAAGCTCCGACACCGACAAACATCTCAACGAAATCAGATCCCGTCAACGAGAAGAAAGGCACCTCGGCCTCACCTGCCACTGCCTTGGCAAGCAGAGTCTTACCTGTTCCGGGAGGTCCCACGAGCAGAGCTCCCTTCGGAAGCTTTGCACCTATCTTACGGTACTTTGCCGGATTGTGCAGGAAGTCTACTATCTCGACCAGGGATTCCTTGGCTTCATCCTCTCCCGCCACATCTGCAAAGGTCACTCCGGTATCCTTCTGCATGTACATCTTGGCGTTTGATTTGCCTACTCCCATCATTCCGCCCGAACGCCTCGTCATAAGACTCATGAAGAAGAAAATGGCAGCAAAAGGAAGTATGACACTGATAAATATATCAAGCAGCATGTTCGATTGCTGTTTCTGCTGATATATGGTCACATTATTCTTAAGCAATACCTGAGTACGCATCAGATCGTCCGTTGCCACGGTATAATAATTTATCAGCGGCGAATACCCTTCGGCATCCTCTGTGGGTGTGATCTCGATAATGTCATTGTCGATCCTTACAGACTTGACTTCTCCGTCCTCTACCATGTCGTAGAAGGTATCATAAGATATTTCCTGATTTGCCTCTGAGCTGATAAGACTCCTGCCATAGCTCATAATGAAGTAAGCCACAACACCGACGATAGCAAGTATCATCATTATCTGCCCGAAATTATCATTATTACCGGGCAGCATGTTTTTCTTTTTGTTTCCGTTATTTCTCTGATTCATAGTTAATTATTATACCATATATATCCCTGCTAAACATGGTAATTTCATTAAGCTTTAGCTAAGCTTTTTTAAGAATGCCGATAAACGCTTATTCAGTATGCCGCTCAATATGCCTATGACTATACCTGCAATGATTCCCGCTGCAAGCAGCACCGGCAGGTAACTGAGCACAGAGCCGTTGGTGAGTAATACGGCTATGGCTATCTGACCTATATTATGCATTACGCCTCCGGCAGTACTTACTCCTATCATACCGAAGCCTCCGCTTTTTTTAAGCAATGCCATGGCAGCAAAGCTTGCACAAAGTCCCGCTGCGGAATAAGCTATCGCAAAGAGATTGCCGAACATGAACCCGCTCAGCACTATCCTCAGCAGACCTATTGTAAAGGCTGCGGCATTTCCCGCCGAATACATCAGCAGCACCGTGACTATATTAGGCAGTCCGAGCTTAGCTCCCGGTATGCCTATGTTGATAGGTATAACAGCCTCCGCATAGGACAAAACAAGCCCCAAAGCAAGGCATAATCCGTAAAAGCTTATTTTTTTTGTTTTATTATCATTTATCATGAGGTAAATTATAACAGTTTTCAGGCAGTATTTTCAAACAATCTGACAAAATGTGTCCTAATATGCGGCTTTTATTGACTTTTTGCACATAAGGGTGTTAAATAATCGTTGGCAGAATGTATATTTTGCCGAAGGGCATGTTATAGGAGGATAGAAATGAAAGGAACTGTTAAATGGTTTAACAGCCAGAAGGGTTACGGCTTTATCTCACGTGAAGACGGAGGAGATGTATTTGTTCACTATTCGGGTCTCAATATGGAAGGATACAGAACACTCGATGAGGGACAGGCCGTTGAATTTGATATTTTAGACGGACCTAAGGGTCAGCAGGCAGCAAACGTTGTAAAGGTTTGATCATCTATACACCGGTATTACGGTTTTCTTAAATATTGAATTGCTTTTAAAAAGGCTTTCGCTCGAATTTGAGCGAAAGCCTTTAATTAACTCATAGGAAATTGCGTCCTACTCTTATCGATTAAATACGGATAGCTTAGTACTGTGTACTCCGGCTTTAATCGATAAATAACGCTCCGCGGGATGCGCACTCGCGCGAAGGAGAAAAATGTCGCAAGCGACCGCGCTCGGCTTTGAGATGTGCCAAAGCACATTCTTTTTTATCAGGCGTTCTTTCCGCAGCACTTCTTGTACTTCTTGCCGCTTCCGCACGGACAAGGATCGTTAGGATATACCTTCTTGCCCTCACGCTTAACGGTTCCCGAAGCCTTGTTCTCCTTGTAGAGCTCATGTCTTCTCTCTTCTGAAAGAAGTGCATCCCACTCAGGAAGTCCGTAGAGCCAGTCAGCCTTTGCTCCTACCATGTTGTAATAGAGCTTCTCCGGATCGATCTCGATCTTGAGCTTTGTTGTCTCATCCATAGTATCGATAGGGTTCTCATAGTCCTTAAGTGACTCATTGATACCGTCAAGGAAACCTACCATAGTCTGCTGATCTGTACCGAACTCCTTGGCAAGCTCATCTACGGTTCCCTCATATACTTTTGAAGGATCCTTAAGTATTCTCTCGTAGATACCCTTCTCTACAGCAAAATAATCATTCCAAAGCTGATCTCTGGATCTCTCATCCAGCTCATTGCCGTATGCTTTAATTCTCCACTGCTCTAATAATGTCATGTGTCTGTCTCCTCATGCTTTTGATCGTTGTTATTTATTCGAAGCATCGCAGCCTTATGCCTGCGTTTGCCGATAACCGTTACTATGCCTGACAATGCAAGTATCGCAAGGCTTATAAGCGTTATGTATGTACCGAGTCTTAATCCCTTAGGTTCGTAACTCATCTCTACGGTATGATGTCCGCTTCCTACATAAAAGCTTACAAATGTATCTAATCCTTTATACAACTCAACAGGCTCTCCGTCAAGCTTGACCGACCATCCCTCATCATAAGGGGTGCTTACAAGCATCAAAGCCTTGTCGCTTCCGTAGCCTAAGCTCCGTGCATCGACATCTATGCTTCCCTTAATGAAGTCATCGCCGTACTCGCTTACCTCCAGCACCTGCCCGCTCATTTTATCATAAATGTCGGCCAAAACGCTATAATCAAATCTATATAATCTGATATCCGCATTCGTTCCGTCATCGGCACAAAATTCCAGGCGTTCCCCGCTGCTGCATCTGCCAAGCTCCATCAGAAATCTTCTGTCCAGATGCTCATAGGTCTTCTTGGAATCCGATCTGCTTACCGTGACCGTCTCGGTTTTCGCATTTCCGGCAAAGGCATAATACTCACCGTCCTCGCTGAGAGTAACGCTCTGATTTCCTCCTCCGCCCTCAAGCTCTACAGGCTTTAATATCTGATCTACCGCCAGACTGTCACAAAACGAATTCTGCACGAGCACCGGATCGTCAAGATCAAGCATCCATCCGCTCGCAAGCTTCTGCGGAAGTATATACCCTACCGGCAGGCTGTACTTGTTTTGATATATAAATATATTCTCCCCGCTTGTCTTAAGTTCTATGCCCTCTTTATCAGGCTGAGCACTGCCGTAAATGCCGTACTTTATTCCGAAGAGCATATCTATAAGCGGAGTCGAGCCTGTTATGCTGTAGGCGTTTGTCGAGGATTCGCAGCCCACTGCCTTAAAGAAATCCGAGCAGTCCGCATTTGCCATAGAGCTGAAGAGTGACACAGCCGGAAAATTGAGCCATGCTCCGTCGTCCTTGGTCTTGCGGTTTATCCTCTCAAAGCGATACAGTCCGGGATCCTCGGATCTTACTTCGGAAACAAGTTCCTTTATCTCAGTATTGTTTTTAATATATGCGCTGCGTGATGTTACCGTAAATGAAGTGATCGCGGTGTTTGCCGCAAGCTCAACCACAACAACGAACATCAGCAGTCCCACTACAGCCTTATTGCCTATGCTCTCGCTTCTGTATGCATGCAATATTCCCGCATATGCTGCCGTCAAAACTATTGCCGCATAAAATACTCCGAAGCCGAATTCATCATTATCTATAAGCTTTTGCGCCAATATGATAAATGCAAGACTTCCCGCAAGAGCAATGCCCGTATCCTTTTTCGTTATATGCCGTCTGTTCTCATATACTCTGAAACACATATAGATAACAATAAAACAATATATAAACGACTGTCTTGCCGGCAGTGAATTAGGGTATCTGAAGCCGTGCCATATAAAGTTAAGCACGTTTATCGCAAAACCCGCAAGCATAAACAAAGCAAGCGCTGTATAAGCTGCCTTTTCCTTAAGCGGTATGCGTTTTGCCATGAGATACAGTCCGAACAGCAGATACACAAAGCTTCCGCAGTAAATATTCGGAAAATGCTTAAGCCACTGCTCCGTCTCGACTCCGGGCATATGTCTCGCAAGCATATCAAAGATGCCGAAGTACTCGCTGACAGTCTTTGGAAATGTGGATTCGCTTGATGCCGTGGCTGACAGGGCACATATCTCCGGCAGCAGGAATACCGCCGCAACACCTCCTGCCACAAGACTCCAGAAAGCAAATCTTATGCCTGTCTTAACAAAGCCGGCAAAGCCTTCCTCAAAGCCCGTGAGTGCCGAGAATATGAAGAAATATATTATCAGGAAAATGCATACCATTATGGAGATATAGTAATTGCACAAAATACAATATCCTAAAGCTGCCGCATAGCCGGCTCCGCCATCTCCCTTTATCAGTCGTTCCATGCCGAGGATGACAAGAGGAAATACGGCTATGGAGTCAAGCCACATGATATTCCAGTAATAGGCGCAGTAATAACCGCTCAGAGCATAGAACAGGCTGAATATATATGCTCCGAAATATTCCTTTGGTGCACGGTATCTCAGATACATCGCCATGGTAAGAGCCGAAAAGCCTGCCTTAAGCACTATCATGACGCTCATGAATTCTATAGTGTAGTTCTCATCCACAAAACGTATCAGAAGATTGAAGGGGCTTGCGAGATAATATGCTATTATCGCGATAAAATTAACTCCGAGTCCGAGATCCCAGGTGAATTTCAGCGAGCCTCCGTGCTGAAGCTTTTCCCTGAATTCTGAGAAAAACGGTGCATACTGATGATACATGTCAGTCTTAAGTATGCAATTATCTCCGAAAGGAAACGAGCCTCCGCATATTATGATTATAGCCAGCAATATCACAGGCGTGAAAAATGCCGCAAGATATACATATTTACTTTTTGAAGATGAAGAGCTTGCTTGCAACATAATTAAACACCATATTGAATGCAGAGGAGATAAGTTTTGAGATGTACTCATTCCAAGAGAGCAGACTCACGGCCACCCACATGAATATAAGCACTATCACTCCGCTTATAAGTCTTGCTCCGAAAAAGGAGCCGATTTCCTTTATGAGATACTTAGGTCTGAAATTAAAATTCTTAAAGACCGCAAGCTTATTTGTTACATATGCAAATGCGACAGCCGCTATCCACGATACTATTGTCGCTGCAAAGCTTGCCCTGTCCGTACCGCAGCCCGGCTTAAGCGATTCATTTACTATAGCGAAAACAATATAATCAACAAGTGTCGTCAGCACACCGACAATGATATAGCTGACGGTTTCATAGTTAACGAATTTTTTTATAATACTGTCCATTATTTTCTTTTTCTGCTCCGGCTGTGTCTTACCAGCTCTCTGAATTCATCCTCACTCATATCAAGCTCACGCAGTCTCCTCAGTCTTCTTGCCCTTCTTAATTCATCACGCTCTCTGTCAAGCCTGATGCGATTTCTTATAACAAGTACAAGTGCGATCACAGCTGCAAGCACTATGCATATTATGCCTGCCGACAAGATCCTGCCTGCCGGAATATTAAGAGCAAAGCCCTTATTTTTGCCTTCGTCGACTTCCACCGCTATATCAGAGACCTTGTCATTGATTATATAAGTATTTCCGACATTCACTCCGTCATACTTAAATATCATCTTTGCAACAGCCCCTTCGGGTGCCCCGTCCTTGATGTTGTAATCATAGGATACCTTGACATCAGCAAGATCTGCGCCCTTTGGAAGAGTGACTTTGGCTTCACCCTCAGCCCTTATATCGGAATTACTGCTCTCAATGATCTTGTCTGCTATCAATCTGTCTGTAACAGCATAGTCTCCCACCGGATCCGATATCTTCCTGCTCTCGAAATTATCAAAGCCGAAGTCAAGCATTTTTTCCGTGTCCTGATAATGAGCGGGATTTTTATCTTTAAGCACCACTGCAACAAGACGAAGTCCGTTATCCTCGGCTATGGTCACCAGAGTATTTCCGCTCGCCTTGATAAAACCCGTCTTTCCGCCTATGACCCTGGAATCGCTGTATGCGGTCCCTTTTAATATCATCTTATGCTCCTGATGAACCGTAAAGCCATCGGGATATTTGCTGTCTCTTCTTATCTTGTAGCTTAACTTACTCTCTACCTCCAGAAATCCCGGAGTACGAGCACACTCTGCGGCTATAAGCGCCATATCGTAAGCTGTGGTGACATTTTCAGGTTTTGTAAGTCCGCTCGGATTACGGAATATGGTATTTTTGCAGCCTAATTCCTTTGCTCTTTGCGTCATTTTTTCCGCAAAGCTGTCAATGTCTCCCGACACATAGCAGGCAAGAACATTGGCTGCATCATTTGCGGATCTTAAGAGCATTGCATGCAGCAGCTCATCCACAGTAAGCACGTCTCCTGCAGCAAGTCCTACGGCACTTGCCCCCGATTCAAGATTGCTGACAGCCTCACTTGTTACCGTAACCTCCTCGTCCAAAGAGCAGTTTTCAAGCACAACAAGTCCTGTCATAAGCTTTGTTATCGATGCCGGACAATACTGAGTGTCTATATTCTTGCCCCAGAGTACGGCGCCCGAATCTGCATCCATGACTATCGCACCCTCTGCGGTCAGTTCTTCATTGAGAGCTACCCATGACTGCGCCGCATAGGAAGTTATCGGACAAAAAGCACTGCCGGCACCGAGCACGGCAGTAAGTAAGGCTGTTGTAAACGTCTTAAGTTTTTTTCGGATCTTTATTTTCAAAAGGTCTAAACTCCTACATTATTCAGTCTCGCGTAATTAAACATATATTGCTGCAAAACACCGGCATACGGCTTGTAGGCAGCAGGCAGCTCGCCGTTATATACGGTATCTATCACTCTCTTCATCCATACATCCACAGGAACCGTATCCAGCCTGTGATATCCGAAGAGAGCCACACAGGATGCGACTTTGATTCCTACACCCTTAAGCTGCATAAGTCCGTCTATAAGCTCTGCGGTGTCAAGCTTTGCAAGCTCATCAAGATCAAGCTCTCCGGAGCAGACAAGCTGCGCAGATTCTCTTATGTAATCCACCCTATAGCCTAGTCCGCATGCCGCAAGCTCAGATACATCCGCATTTGCAAGTGCTTCAGGCTTTGGAAATGCATATGAGCCCGGACATCCCTCTATAGCCGCTCCGAAGCGCCCGGAGAGTCTCTCTACGGATGTCCTTATGGCCGGAACCGATTTTCTCTGAGAGATAATAAAAGAAATCAACATCTCCCACGGCTCCTGATTAAGCATCCTTATACCGCTTCCGAACTCTATGGCCTGTCTCAGATATTCGTCCTCAGGCAACGCAAGGCTTCTGTATACCTTATAGTCCGTATCGAGATCGAAATATCCTCTCCATATACCGGCGAATTCCTCATCGGTGCAGGAAAGCTCATATTCTCCATTGCCGGCTTCTCTTATATCAAGCACTTTTCCGAAAGCAGTTACTCTCCATGCATCATTGTCGTTCTTGACTATCCTGAAGGTCTGCCCGGATTCGGCTATTGCCTCTATTGAGAAATCCTCTGCCTTTAATCTCATACTCATCACTGCTTAACTATTCTGAGCGGGAAATTACCGAGTTCTCCCCCGTCTGCATAATATACCTTTATCTTATCTCCGCTGTCGGACTTCATGGCATCTTCATCCATTTTACAGTTGTCCTTGATGAACTCTATAGTATTGTTATCAGCGGTCTCAAGCGCAAATACGCTCATGGTATTGCTGAGAGTCGTTCCTTCGGCCTGCTTTAAGCTGTAATTGCCGTCCGGAAGAACAGCTATGAATTCAAGTTCCTCGGCATCCTTTACTATATCTCCGTGGAAAAGTATGACTACATCATTTCCGGTAACAAGATCTGCCTCTATATCTGCGATCTCAAGTCCTGTCACCGACCATGCATTTTCCGGATCCTTCTTATCCTTGAAGGTATATACGGTATTGCTGTCTCCCTGATTGCCGTTAATGTCAAGCACGCTTGCATACATAATTCCGTAATAGGGAGATTCGTCTCCCACAGAGCTTTGCTCCGTTACTGCTATCGATTCGTCATAATCGGTGAGATTGGCATAAGTGGTCTCTGATGACTCAGGCTCTGTCTCATCTTCACCCTCTGAATTGCTTCCCTCTGCCTCGGCTTCGGTCTCAGCCTCAGTCTCCGACTCTTCAGCATTTGCTGATGTCTTATTGCCGCCGCAGGCTGTAACAGCTAAGCTCATCAGCCCGCAGCAGGCAAGAAGTCCTATCTTTTTGAAAAGAATGTTATTATTCTTCATTTTTATCAAGTGCCTCGTTAAGCTCCTCTGTTCCCGGGAGCACAAATCTGCCGTTTCTTATAATATCCGTCGTGTTCTCCGCATTTACGGCTCTGATAAGTCCAAGCTCCGAGTAAGGAAGTGTTATATCCGTATGCACCGCAAAATATGCCTGCTCCGGATCTGTCTTTCTCAATGCCGAACACTCGTTTTCACGCGCAACTATCTGCTTGCCGTCCGGATTAAAGGTCGCTATGTCTTCTTCGTAGGAATAGCAGGTATCTCCTACCGCAAAATGCGGTCCCGTCTTCTCCGCAATAAGCACAGGCATCTTATCCGCTATTCCGAACTTATCCGCTGCGGCATAAGCTACTGTGTTGGTTCCTATAGCAAACTCACCCATAGGAAGCTTCTCACGGTCCTTGAATATCACTTTTCTGATAAGCTCTCTTCCCTGCTCGATATCCTCATAATTTGCACAGGAATACTCACTCACTATGCCGTTTTCAAAGCATATCTTAAGGTCTTTGAAGAGGTATCCTCCGATATATACATATCCGGCATGGAGCTTTCCGTCGGTTCTCTTAAGCACAGGTGAGGTAAATACCTCTCCGGCCGGAATATTGACATCCGACAGACAGTTTTCGAAATTTGTCTGTTTATCCGGATCCTCAAGCTTATGCAGACTGACCCTTATATCCGTCTCATTTCCCGGAGTTCCTTTGATCTCGACATAGTCTGCCGTATCAAGCGCATCTATAAGCTTCTGCTGTATCTGCTGCCACTTTTCCTCGGGAAGAGTATTGATATCTATTATCTCTCTGAATATCTCCTCATAACGATGCTCAAAGCCCTCATCGGACTTATACTCAGAGATATCAGCTGCTATAGAAGGAGTCGGCCATGCAATTATGGTAAAGCTTATCTCCTCATCCGGCATATAGGCTTCAGCGATCTCATGTGCCTTAAAGGCATACTCACGCGTAACCTTTTTCTGATGTTCGGAAAATGCCGCATTTTCAGCCTTAACCCTAGGCTCCCTGCCCTTTCTTCCGAATATCTCCACACAGGCATGTCCCGATGCCTCCTTAAGCATATCGGCATGCGCCTCATATGCCGCCTTCAATGCTTCAAGCTTCTTTGCCTTAAGCTTGTCACCCCAAAAGAGCGCCATATCCTCCTTGTGATCGTAATCGCATTCAGGATTGCATGCCCCATAGAAACCCGGCTTGATATTGGCAGTATTCTTCTTATTGATAAGATGCACCGGATTGCGGTTGATAACGCATTTAAGTCCTGCTTCCTCAAACTGCTTAACGGCACAGCGCATAAATCTCTCAAGTCCTATCGGAAGATAGCAGGATACCACGGACTTTTTGCTTATATCCTTGCCTGTCATGGCAAAGCCCTTGATATAACCTCTTGTATATGCCCTTGCCATGCGTTCTATATCGGACTCCGAAAGCTTATTCATAAGCTTGGCGGTAAGCCTCTCCTCATCTGTGATATATTCACCGTAGGAGTAGAGATATGAATCATCGCCAAGATCCGACAGATCCGCATTCATAACTATATCCTTTGCAAATGAATATCCCGGCTCCGTCTCTCTTGCTATATAGGCTTCAACGAATTCATCCGTATAATCATAGATATATGAATAGATTATCTCATTGATCTCGTCAAAAAATGCCTCATCAGGCTCAGCCGTTCCCTTTTCCTCAAAGGCACAGTAAAGCTGCATTACGGTCTCAAGTATTACCGTAACGTCCTTTATCCTGTTTTCAAATGTAAACGGGATTATGCCTCTGAACTCGGCATACCATACACTGAGCAAGGTTCCTATGCTGCCGAAACGCTTTACCGCATACTCTGTGTTTAGAAATGAATCCTTATATCCTTCTTCGCCAAGTTCGGCATACAGAGCCTCGTTAACGGCTCTGCTGTGTGACTTGGTATTTCTCTCCGCATAGCAAAGCTCTGCTATATGCTTAACAGCCGAAAAATATTCTCCTGCGGCTCCCGTAAGGCTTCCCGGAAACTCCGCAACACGTTCGGATACAAGCTTGTATCTCTCCTCGTAAGCCTCATCACTGAAATCTATCTGTACTATATTTTCTTCCATATTTTCTATATCTGTTCTGTTCAAAATACCGTTCAGGCGACAAAGATCACTGCCCATGCTGCAAGCACGGCAATGAGCATTGCTCCTCCCAAAAGAGTTAAACTGTGATTTTTTTCCTTTTCCTTAAGCGCATTAAATAAAAAAACGATACCGCAAAGATCGGTAAGTATTGCGCTTAAACCTACGGCAGCAATAAAAAGACTCACCCCGGTATCGGAATCTATCGCCTTGAAAACAGTGACTGCCGTAAGCAATGCCGAGACAAAAGCTATTGCCAGACAATAAAGTCCTGTCCTGCTGAAAGGATATTTTATATAAGAATAACGCTTTCTCTTTGTTTTAATCTTCAAGCTCTATTTCCCTTATCATCACTTTGCGTTCTTGATACTTCCTGTTGACATACACATATACTGCCGCCCAGCAAAGATACCCTATTGCTGCACCGCTCGTATTAAGCAGCATATCATCCACATCAAAGCTTCCGACTCTGAATACCAGCTGGGTACATTCTATAATGAAGCTTATCATAAAGCCCGCGAATACATTTTCAATAAGCCCTCTTCTGTCTTCAAATATGCTCGGCAGCAAAAATCCGCAGGGAATAAATGCAATAATATTACCGAATATATTGAGGAAGAACGCCCACATGCCAAGCTGCTCCCGATAGACCCAGAAACGCCTGATCTCTGTAAACAACACGAGATTATATCTGAGTTCACTACCGGATCCTGTTCGTCCCAAAGACTCCGAAAATACCGTAAAATAGAGCAACACAAGAAGATAGGCCGTAAATAACAAACCGCCCATCAATTTCTTTGTCTTGCTCTCTTTTTTTAAAAATCTTACTATCATAATAAGTATGAGACAGTATTTTAGCACAAATCGTGATATAGGTCAAAAAAGCTCATAATAATAGGACAGCCTGCTGATCTCTTTCATGCCTAATTTATCATAAAGCCTGAGGGCCGGCGCATTGTCCGAGGATACCTGCAAAAGCATGTTCACTGCGCCTTTTTCCGCAAGTCCGGCACACAGCGCCTTAAGCATACGATATGCATGTCCCTCTCCGAGATGATCGGCATCTGTCCTTACGCCGAATACATAAGCCTCTTTGCCGTTCTCCGAGAGTCTGTACCAGCATTCGCTGTATTTAAGCCTGACATGTCCTGCTTTGTCATCTGCCTCATAATCCTCCGGTCTTTCTGCTGTACCGGTTTGCAGCCCTTTTAATTCAAGCCCCAGCATAAGTTCGTCATGATCATGTTGAGCTCCGCGGCTAAGAAGCGCAGCCTTGACATCCTTTGACTCGTATACCGCATATCTTACGGCAGTATCCTCTATTCTCTTATGAGCCGCAGACAAGAGCCTGTCAAAGCATGCGCTTTGTCTTCTGTCCGGCATGGTAGCCGCACTAAGCTCATATATCCTGCGTCCGTCATAACTATCCCCCATGGAATAAAGTGCTATATAGGCTGCAAGCTCATCACGCCTTACGCGCTTTCCGGACTTTTTGCCTTCCGCGGATATGTTATAGGAGTCAACGCCGCGAGTACTGACCGGAAGGTAAAGCAGATAATAAATGTCTGCATCCTCCGGGAAGTCGTAGTCCGTACCGTCATAAGCATTTGACTTATCAACTATTCCTGCTATTGCCCTGCATTGTCTCCGATTAAGCTGTTTTGTCTTGACTATCCTCATGCCTTAAGTATCTTATCTACAGCCTCTGCAAGATCTCTGCATACAAGATCCGCCGGCTCGTCAAACCTTCCGTCACTGCCGTTTGCTCCGGTCTGAAGCAAGACTGTCCTGCAGCCTGCGCCCTTGCCGCATTCCACATCGGAGGTCTTGTCGCCTACCATCCATGAACTTGTGCTGTCGATGTTAAGCTCTCTTACGGCATCCTCTATCATGCCGGATCTTCCTTTTCTGCAGCGGCATACAAACTTAAGTTCCTTTACCTCTCCTTCAAAGCCGCTGTGCAGATGATGCGGACAATAATAGACTGCATCTATATATGCACCTTCTCTTCCGAGCAGGGTATCGAATTTCTTCTGTATCTCATCCAGTCCCTCAAAGCTGCACTCGCCCCTTGCTATAACAGGCTGGTTGGTTATAAGTACCGTGAGATATTCCGAAGCATTAAGCTTTCTGATCGCATCCGCAGCACCCGGAAGCAGCTCCATGTCTTCGGCATTGTTGAGAAAGCCCTTTTCAACATTTACAGTACCGTCTCTGTCTAAGAATACACAGCGCTGACGGTTTGTGAGATTACGTCTCTCTACTGCACCGGTGCGCACAGCCTCGGTCACCTCGTTGTAACGCTCCGGAGTCCCCATATCCTTGACATACTCTGTCGAACGATATGCATACACCTCGCCCTTTTCTATAAGCGGCCTTACTATATCCTTATCGAGGTCTATCTTCTCCTTTGGCTCCGCCACAAGCTCAGCCACTCTCGGAGATATTGCATATATTCCGGCATTTACCTGATTATGATAATAAAAATGCTCCCCGCGCTCAGCCTTCTTGCTTATTATGCCTGTTACCGGCTTGCTGAGACCCAGAACTTTATGTTTTACCACAGCATTTAATCCGCATTTATCTTCTGTAAAGTCCGAAAGTCTTCCGACCTCATCCGTTACCACTATATCCGAATCAAAGGGATGCGAATTAGGATGAACAAAGAGAGTAATGCCTGCTCCTGAGCTCTTATGTGTATTCATAAAACGCACAAAATCAACAGAGAGCATGAGGTCTCCCATTATAAGCAGAAAATCCTCGGTAAGTTTACCGTCCTGTCTGAGATAATAAAGTGCTCCCGCGGTACCCATAGGTGCATCTTCGTTGAAATACGAGATATCCACACCGAAGCGCTCTCCGTTCCCGAAATATGAACTTACAGACTCATTAAGATAGCCTGTTACAAGTATGATCTCCGTGATACCGCATTTTTTCAGGTTTTCTATCTGATATTCCAATACAGGTTTATCAAGCACAGGTATCATGGGCTTTGGAATATCCGAAGCCACACTTCTTATCCTTGTACCTTTTCCGCCTGCCATAATGACTGCTTTCATCTTTATCCGTTTCTCCCGTTCCTTTTTCCAGATTAAGCTTATTGTTTAAGCTCTGTAAGCTTATTATTTTAGCTCTGTCAGCTTATATGCAAATCTTTTATTCATAGCCAAAGCCCTTACTGCTGTCTTCGGCAGCCTGTCATAGAGCTTGCCGGCTCTGTAGCCTATATACCGAAAGCCCGTCCTCCATATAAATGCAGGAAGCTCCGCTGCATGACCTCTTGTTATAAGATGCTTCGCCGTTGCCTTTACAAGCTTCAAGCCCTCGCCCTCGGACTTAAGTCCGGCAAACACCTCAGGATGCATTGCCTGACTCATTCCGAGATCAAAATTTCTGTGTAATTGCTGCATGGCGGTATAATTATGCGAATGCACAACTCTCGCCTCTGCTGCATATACTATCCTGTAGCCTGCATTTACGGCCTCAGCCGCATAGATCATATCCTCGTTAAATACCGCCCGATCAACAAAGCCCCCAAGGCTGTCGAATATCTCTCTGTTATATGCACAGCACACATCCGAAGCAAAATAAGTCTTGATGCCGAGCCTCGGCTTGTCTGCCTTACTCTTTACACATGATACTTCCGGATAATTAAATATCCTCACATATCGCTCCGCCTCGTCCGCATCCGGAGCCGCAAGCTGTCTTGCATAACACATTGCAGCAAGCGTATCCTTGGTGAGTTCCTCAATAAGCCGCTTGGTAAGCTCCTCGTTATCGGGCACCGCATCATCCGTCATACATATAAATGCATCCGCCTCGGATAAGCTTACTCCGAGACTCCTTGTTGCCGCATGATCAAACTCCTCCGCACTTATATCCCGAAGCAGAGTCCTTTCGTCCGCAAGCAGCTTATCTCTTATCTCCTCACCCATAAGCTTATGCTCTGTGTTGATAACTATGAGTCTGTTGTACGGAAGCTTCTGCTTCTTAAGCATTTCAAAAAGCCGCAGAAATTTCTTCCCCGGCTTATAGCTTGGTATGATTATGTCAAAGGTCTTTATTTCTCTCATTTTTAAGGATATTTCCGCATGCAAATGCAAATGCCGCCGTCGCTGCTGCCATATAGCAGGGATATATTACCGCCGCACCTTCAAGTCCGAACCGGGCAACCACTGCATTGCTGAGGACAAAGGCAAGCGCAGCCACTACAAGATAGATAATAAATATAAGCTTTTGTCTGCGCATGATGACTAATATGTAATAATACAGATTGGATGCCGCATAGAAGCAGCCGCCGAGTATTATGAATACAAATATAAGGCTCCTCGAGCTTAAAGCTCCCTTATACTCCGCTCCGAGCATAAATTCCAATATGCTTAAGACAGGTCTCCCCAGCAGGAGGCTTCCCGCAAGTGCCGCGGCAGACATAAGTATTACCGCAGTCCTAAGCTTCCTTACTATAGTCCCAAACTCATCAAGAGCCCTGTCCTCATACAGCACAGAGAGCCTTGTCATATACGGCTTTATTATGAAATTAGCCGCAAGATATATTACAGAGGTCGGCATAAAGAGGATATTGAAAATGCCGCTGTCCGCATCTGTAAGATAGTGATCTATCGCATATTTGGATGCCGAAAAGATATAAAAATCAACGAATACCGACAGGAACAGTAGCAAGGTGCTCTTGGCAAGCTTCGTGCAGCCCTTTTTGCCGGAACTGCCGCCGATTGAGTCGAAAAACCTCGTTTCGGAATAACGTTTAAAAACGATTATGCATATAAACTGAGCCATAACTGCAAGTGCAGAGGATATAAGCACATCCCCTGTGCATATCAGACTTATTATAAGTGTTGCAGATGCAAGCGAGGTTCGTATCGCAAGCTCCTTGCCGCCTGCCCAAAGCACACCCACTCTCTGACATTCGGATTCATACAGATCCGCTATTCCGTCGGCTGTCTTATAGAGTGCAAGCATGAATACTATAGCCGCCTTCCTAAATGTGTAGCTGTCCGTTATGTACATAAAGCCCAGATATAAAAATGCGGCAGCCACGGCTCCGAGTGCCGTGATGTGTCTTAGCTTCCTGTAATCAGAGTAGCTGTATTCGTATGCCGAATCCGTTATATGAAATGGTCTGATACCGAAATACGCTATTATGAACATCTGCTGTCCGAAAGTAGAAAAGCCGAAACCGAATATGCCTCCGTCATCAGGGCCTGCTATATGCATTACCGCAAATGCCAACAGCATAGAGGAAAGCGCATAGATGCCGCTTCCCACAGTATTCCAGAAATAATCTTTTTTAATAGTATTATCGCTTACTGACATGCCATGACTTACTTTTCAAACAGAATAGCCGTTATCATCCTGTACATATACTTTGCGGCTTTCACAGGTCTCAGATAGGATTCACCGTTCTCACGCTCAGATACCTTTACCGGTACTTCTGCTGCCCTTGCTCCGTGTCTGATAAGTCTCGCAACGGTATCCGGCTCGGGTGCAAGATCTGTTCGCTCCGCAAAAAGTCTGATGAGCTTTCTGTCATAGAGTCTGAGTCCGCAGGTAGGATCTGTTACTCTTGCTCCGGTCTTAAGCAAGATGGCTGTCTTAATAATATAAGAGCCCAGACTCCTCATAGGACTCATATCATTTTCAAGTCCTATGAAGCGAGAGCCCATGACGATATCATAGCCCTCGTCGGCCTTTTTCTTCATTGCCTCTATATATTCCGGTCTGTGCTGTCCGTCTCCGTCAAATTGCACCGCATACTTATAATCCATCCTTGCGGCGTACTGCATTCCGTTGTGAAAGCACATGGCAAGTCCCATGTTCTGCGGCAGATTGACGGTATTATAGCCTCTGTAGGCACAGATGCGGTCAGTACCGTCCGTAGGTCCGTCAGTCACGACAACGTAATCAAACTGAGGGTAATCGGATATAAGCTCGTCAACCACCCTCTCTATATTTCCCGCTTCGTTATAAGCAGGAATAATAAGCAGAACATCACTTTTTTCTTTGTTCGGCCTGTCTGTATTCTTTTCTTCGGTATTGATATTCATGCGCGTATATTATCACAGTTTGCTTATTTAGTAAAACTTAAGCTCCCATATGCCGCAAGTCACTTAAGCTGTGCTGCAGCTCAAAATATTTGCCGGACATACTCATATCACAGCGTATTCTTCCAATCAAGATATACAGGATAGCCTCCGGTATGGATAAAAAGTATGTTTCCGCAGATGCCGCCTTTTTCGATCTCACTTAACATACCCCACCAGCTTTTTCCGGTATAGCAGGGATCAAGCAGGATGCCTTTTGACTCCACTTCTCTTATCACAGCCTCGATATGCTCATTATATTTTCCGTATCCTCCGCACAGATACTCGTCCTTTATCTCCGGAAGCACTCTTATCCTTTGGCCGTCACCTCCGAAAAAGCTCTTCATATCCTCTCCGATATGGCTCATTACACTTTCCCTGCTTCGTGCGGCTGATATCCCTACAAGCTTACAGCTATGAGCTTTCTTACCCTCGGCAAGACTATCGCTCATTGCTGCCGCAAGTCCCGATATGGTCATATCCGTACCTACAGTAAGTACTATGGCATCAAATTCTATGTCAGATTCACCTTCGTAGTCAAGTATCTCACCGTATTCCTTATAGGAGGCTCTCATAAGAGCAGCTTCATTGCCCTTACCTGTACTGTCTCCGTAGATGTAATAAGGCTTATATCCTTCCGACACAGCCTTGTCTATCACGGCTTCAACGCAAGCCTTGACATCATTTCCGCCGCAGTATATTATCTCAGCACCCGACAGCTTTACCAGACGCTCATTTTCCGTCTCTGCAGCTCCCGGTTCCTTCTTGATAATACAATAGCACTTTATATTATTAAGCTTAGCAGTATCGGCAATCGCTCTGTTCATATTTGAGCTTGCGGAACCGTAACTGATCACAGCCGTATAGCCGCCTTTCCTGATGTCATCAAACAGCTCACCGGCTATCCTTACCTTATTTCCTCCAAAAGAAAACGGGATCTTATCATCCCGTTTCATGTAAATGCGGCTTCCGCAATATTCCTGAACAAATTCTATACTGCTTAATGCTTTTTCCATATCTACACCGGCTTTGATCTGTGCATGTTCACACACGGCTTTTCACCGCTTATCCTTTATATTTAGCTCTATGCTGTCTCTCAACAGATCAGCATTGTTTCTATATAAGCTTGTCGGCTCCCTTATCCGGCAGAGCACCACCGTCTGATTTCTTAGGCTTTATCAGCTTCCTTTTTCCCCGTATATAGCTTCACAGTCTCTATCAGATATCTCAGACTCTCCGCACGGAAGAAGATCGCTGCAGCAAGATATATAACCACTCCCGCCGCCACAGCTATAGCAAGCCCTATTACCGCACCGCCTGTACTACCCATATCTATGATACCGAATACCCCGAACAGTACCTGAAGCAGATATACAACGACTGCCATAGCTGCTGCCAGACAAAACTCCGGAAGTATATCGTTCCACTGTGCCGCCGGTCCGTATCCGATTATATCCTTGTTCGGATATCCGTTAATAAAGGTGGTGAGATAATCCACCAAAGCCTTCATCAGTATCATTCCCGTTATCCCCATCCTGACACTTAAAACAAGCACAGCCGTACCTACAAGCTTCTTGATGATCTCAAGCTTAAGGTAGATGTCGCTTCGTCCGTTGGCATTTATAGCCTGAAGATTGGCAACATGCAGATGCCATACACTGTAGGAAAGACAGCATAATCTAAGCAAAGGCACCGCCGGCATCCACTGCTCTCCGAGTAGTATCCTTACTATAGGCTCCGCTGTTGCCATGATGCCGAACATCATCGGAAACATTACAAAGCTTGAGAGCTTTATCGCACGGCGAAGCATTTTCCTTGCCATCTCCTTATCGGACTGTGTCTTGGAAAATGCCGGAAGCATGACCGCCTGCATGGTCTGCGCCATGGAAAAGACTATGACCTGAGGAAACTGGTTGCCTCTGTTGTAATAGCCTACCATAGCCGAGTTATAGAGCTTTGATATAACCGGCGTGTATATATTGGTGTAGATCGTATCTATGAGTCCGGACACAAGCACCTTCCAACCGTAGGAAAACAGTGCGCCTATCCTCTCTGCCGATACTATGAACATAGGTCTCCAGCCGAGACTTATATTCAGTATAAGCATCAGTGCGGCATTTTTGATAAGCTGCTGGAGTATAAGTGCCCAGGTCCCGAGACCTTTTAAAGCTGCCCCAACTCCTATAGCTCCGGATATGATATCGGCAAGTATGGTTGCCCTGCACTGCATGCCGAAGGACATCTTTCTTGCAACTATAGCCATCTCTACGGATACGACCGATCCGGTAAACAGCAAAAGTGACAATACCCTAAGCATAGGCACTATATCAGGATCTCCGAAGAAATCAGCGGTTACCGGTGCCGTAAGGAATATGAGCACATAGAGTACCGCAGATATGATAAGTCCGACCCAAAACACCGAGCTTAAGTCGGCCTCATTGATCTCTTTTTTCTGAATAAGCGCCGTCTGGAATCCGTTCTGTATGATAACATTCGCTATGGTTATGAATATAAGCATAACCGACATGGTTCCGTATTTTTCCGGTCCCAGTAGACGCGCCAATATAATGGAAATGAAGAAGGTGATCAGCTGATCTCCTCCGCTCTCCGCCGCCTTCCAGAAAAAGCCTGCTATTACGTTTTTCTTGATACCCTGTTCCTGCACCTTAACTGTTTACACCCTCTTTTAGCTGAATGTATACCCTACATTACCTGCCCGACTCTCCGGATGCCGCGCATCCGATACCCCATTTTTTACGCAAAAGACGGGGAGCGGCTTAAAGTCTCTCCCCGAAAAATGATTCTGTCTTACTGTGCTAACTCCTGCGGCTCCGCAGCTATTCCTGTTGCTGCCTCACGCTGAGCTGCCTCTGCTGCGGCTTTTGCCACGGCATCTGCCTCCTGCTGCTTCTTGACGATAACAGGATCTGTAGGATCAAAGTTCTGTGATCTCAGTATAGCCTGCTCGATAGCCGGTCTGTCAAACGGTCCGGTAACCCATTCATCCTCATAGATAGTGATCTGAGTTCCTACTCCGCAGTTATAATATACCCACGCAGCATCACCCGAGAGCATTCTTACACAGCCGTCGGACTGGTTCTTGCCGAGCTGATTGTAGGTATCTGCCACAAGCTTGTACGAATCCGCAGCTCCCTGATAAATGATAGAATGAAGTATATAACCGTTCTTGAATCTGAGCAGATACTGGCAGTATATTGCCCCACCGTCAGCCGGATGCATATACTTCCATCTGTAGCCCTCGTATGCCTTGAAGGTACCGAGAGGTGTATCCTTGCCGACAGTAGTCAGAATGGACTTGACAGGAATTATATATCCGTTGTCTCCGTCCTTGGCATATACGGTAAGTGTCTTCATAGGCTTATTGAGTTTGATTATATAATCTCCAGTAAGTCCTATGACAGGCTCAAGATCGGTAACAACTATACCCTTATCATCAAAATAATACTTGTAGCCGTCTATATACTGCCAGCCTGTAACTATCTGATTATCCTTGAAATAATACTTATTGTTGTTTGTATCGTATGCCCAGCCTGTGAAAGCTCTGCCATCAAAGGTCGAATAACTTGCTCTGCCATCCGCTCCGATAACGACACCCTCATAAGCAGCACCCTGCTGATATCCGCCTGTGGTGGCTGTGCCCTTCTTGAACAGCTTAAGCTCAAGAGCCTTGATATGCTTGCCGTTGCCGAAAGCACCCGCAGCCTCACCGTTATGCGCCCATCCGAGCTGTGTGCCGTCACTTAAGGTTGCTCTGTAATAAACATCGTAGATATTGGCTGTATGTCCCTTGGTACGTATCTGTACCGCAGTGATCTTTGCACCGTCACCGTAATTCGGAGTTCTCATCTCGTTCATCGCCCACGGTGTCCAGCCATGCTCTGCGGTGAATACTCTGTAATAAACATCACCTACTGCTCTGTCATAGCAAAGCCAGAGTGACTGGAAGGCATCGCCCTCTGCCGTTGCCGCACCTGTATCTGTCGAAAACGGCGGCTGGGTACTTCCGTCTGCGTTGATCATTACCGCATTAATAACAGGAGTAACTCCCAGTATGGGATCTGCCTCTACTCCCTGACCTGCAGTTCCGAGAGCCGTATTGACCGGAGTCTGTGACTGATTAGCTACATTCTGAGTCTGTCCCGGAGTTGCTTCCGAAGATCCTCCTCCCGAAGGTCCGACCTCACTGCCGCCCTTTATACCCGGAGCATATATAACTCCGGCAAACGCTGTATTGCTAAGTGCGATCGAAACGACCGTTGCAGCAACTGCGATACACTTAAGCTTTTTTAACATACCTGTATCTCCTAAAACTATTATTAAGCATATGTCCTCCCCGTAAAAAACTTCATTACATTCCGGATACGGACACCCCGATCCATTTAACAAAACATGGATTCTACTCCTGATGTGCGTCACACTTTGCACACCTTCGAGAGTGTATCACAATTTAACTTATCCCGCCACAGCTGTTACGAATTTGTAAGCTTTCTTTATGAAAGAATGTGCATTATTACATACATTCACAGAGCGCCGGCAGCCCGTGCTGCTGTTTCCCTTTTGCACAAGCGCGCATCCCTAGGAGCGTTATTTATTTTATAGGATGCAATTTGCCGGAAGAATGCTTTAGAAGCTTCCGCTGCTGTGTGAATAGCCCGAGTCGTTGACCGTGGTTCCTCCGGAGGAGCTGCCTCCCGAGGAATCATCATCGTCGTCATGGAGCTTGACGACTCTTGTGGTCGTATGCGTATACTTATCTTCCCTTATCCTGATATCAACATCTGCCTTTCTGCTGTAGCTTGCCGCAGAGCTTGCAAGTCGCACCGACTTAAGCTTGAGTCTTGCCTTGCCGCATATAAAAAATGCTATGATAAAGCTCGGAAGCAGACCTAGGAAGGCTCCCGTCCAGAAACGGCTAACCACGGTGAATTTATATACATCTACCGGTTTTCCTTCCTTTGCCTTGGCAAGATAATCGCCGCAGCCCTCAAGATAAACCTCTATCGCACCGCTCCAGTCATCCTCCGACAGCTTATCCTTGATGCGGTTATTAAGTTTTTCCTTGCCGTAATCCGTAAATGCAGTATTGGCGAAGTCTCCGTATGCAAGCAGATCATACTTCCTGTCCCCTATGCTAAGCGCATAGAGTACGCCGTTTTTAGCATCACCCTTGCCTAATTCCAGATTCTCATAAGCATATTCGGAGAATTCCTCTATATCATGGCAGGCATAATCCGACATTTTATCGATTATAACAGCATAGACTCCGCAGTTATATGCATTCGAAAGTCTCCTTGCCTCATCCTCAAGCTCGAAATAGGTATCATCACCTATGATCATGTTAAGATCGAATATATACTCCGAGGTATAATACGAATCTTCTTCGTCTTCGTCATAACTTTCTTCTGTATCGTAAGCACTTTCAGTGCCTTCATAATTAGTTTCTCCAATATCGGTATCGGCATAGCTTACTATCATGCCGAATGACATTGCCAAAGCGGCAATGATCGCTGCCAGTGATAATGATCTTCCTTTCATCCTTGTCACCTCCTCATCAACCGACTAACCATCCACCTATAGGTGAACTGAATATTATCGTAGAAATAAGTCCGATGAGCAAAGAGCTTATTATCAGAGTCTTAAACAAGAGCAATACATATAATCCTACCGACATAGGCAGATTTCCGACAGCCTTTCCGCTTTGACCGTTTATCGCAAACAGGAAAGTCCTGTCCTTCCATTTGGTAGACAGCAGCCATACGGGAAGCAAGGCATATTCGACCTCTCCCCTCTCAAGTACGACAGTCTGCGTTCCGATCGAGAAGCTGTCGTAGCCCGCAGAGGCATCCCTTTCCATCTGCTGAACCGCCGTTGCCTTACATCTTTCATCGGCTCTTGCCGCACATTCCTCCACTGACACATCATATTTATTTGCCATAAAGCCGGGCAGGTATGAGGTCTTGAATTCCACAAGCTTACTGTAATCAAAGGGTTCTATGGACTCCATATAGGCATCCGGCATCTCCTTGGAGCCGTCAACAGGCACTCTCTTAAAGCCCACCCTTCCGGCACGCCTTACCTCGAAATGTTTTGTACTCGTTATCTCCTCGTCACCGCTTGTATATGTATTCGTACTGGTTGCAGTACCGTAGATATCCACATCTGCAGTACCGTTAAACAGCCAGAATGGAACATATACACCCTTCACTTCCTCGATATGATTGTCCGTTTTGAAGGCTTTCGGCAGAAGCTTCTTGTCCGAGCAGTGTTTCTTCAGTATCTCTACTGCCTTTTCTTTCTGTATCTTAAAGGGAATTATGTAATCCGGACGAAGCATTCCGCCAAGCTGTCCCGGTATAACTCCGTTATTGCCGCAATAAGGACAGCTCACGGTTCCGGCAGTCTTGCTGCATACAAGTTCAGCTCCGCAGCTCGGGCAGGAATAGAGCATAAGATCCCCGGATTCATTTCCCCATTCACCGCTTGATATCTGCTGCCAGTTTTTCGCTCCGGCAGTCTTTTTTGAGGCCATTTCCTCCTCAAAGGCCTCTCTCGCCTTCTGCTCGCGCTCCGAATAGATCTTCTCTATCTCCTCCGGATCAAATAAAGATCTGCAATAATCACATTTCAGCTTACCGGTCTTGGCATCAAAATGCAGAGGACCGTCGCATGAGGGGCATTGATAATTGGTAACCTGTGAAGCCATAGCAATTCCTCCCAAAATATCGATTAATTACTGAAACCTATACAGCCAATATATCCGATATTTTGGCTTTACACAATGCCAAAAACCGTGTTTTATGCTTATTTACAGCAGTTTATATATACTGCGTATCAGATCGTATATCCACCTGTGCTTAGCCTTTAAGATAAGCAGTTTCCTCTCTGTATCCGGAAGTTCTCTTAAGAACCCGGAGTTAGCCGGATCAAGCACAGCCTCCTTTTTGTCTTCCTTAATGTCTATAAGGAAGCGGCTGCGTGCGACAGCTTCCCTTACTGCCTCCTTGTAGTTTCCTTCGGTATCATTATCAAACTCCGCATAGAGCTTTGACATGGCATCAAAATGCCTCTCCCATTTGAGCTTTGCGGCATCATTTTCCATGCTTTCTCCCCATGAGCCGGCACGACCCATACGATACATGCTCATAGCTTCATTGAAATAATACACACTTCCGTGCATAAGCATGGCAAGCTGAAGCGGGATATCCCCGACCGGACAATCAAAATACCACTGCGGAAGCTGCTTCGCATATTCCGTCCTAAAGAAAAGCGAAGCCGTAGGTATGTTTTCCTTCTTGGAAATGACATCCTCTGCCCTTATCACTCCGCTCCCCGCAAAGGGCTTAAGCTCCGCAACTGTCCTGAATGCTCCGTCCTCGGCGACTATGCCCGCAGCATGACAGCAGAGCGCACACTCGGGATGAGCTTCCATGTAAGCCGCCTGCTTCTTAAGCTTGAGCGGATCCGACCAATAGTCATCGCCCTCGCACATGGCAATGTATTTTCCTCTCGCCCTCGGAAAATTAAATACTCCGCTGATATTTGAGATGCCCTTGGAATATTGATTTTCCTCCTCATACATTGGCCGCATGATGTCCGGGTATCTCTCGGTATACTCTTTGATTATATCTATGGTATCATCCGTCGAATGATCGTCATGTATCAGTATCTCTATATCAAAATCTCTTTCCTGCATCAGAAAACTGTCCAGCGCTTCCCTCAGGTACTTTCCGTGGTTAAAGCTAATACAGGATATAGACACAAGGGGCTTATTTGTTTCCATATCAGGCTTCCTCCATCTTAGAGAGCTTGGCTGCCTGATCTGCCGTGATCAATGCATTGATAAGCTCATCCAGATCTCCGTTGATCACCTTATCCAGATTGTAGAGGGTAAGCTTGATCCTGTGATCGGTCACACGGCTCTGCGGGAAATTGTAGGTCCTTATCTTCTCCGAACGGTCACCGCTTCCTATCTGCGAGCGTCGAAGATCAGCCTCCTCATTCTGCTTTTTCTCAAGCTCCATCTCATACAGTCTTGAACGCAGTATACGCATAGCCTTTTCCTTGTTCTGAAGCTGTGACTTTTCCTCCTGCATATGGATAACTATTCCGGAAGGATAATGTGTAAGTCTGACTGCAGAATCCGTAGTATTGACACACTGTCCTCCGTTGCCCGAGGCTCTGAATACATCCCAGTGTATATCCTTCGAGTCTATAACCACATCCACTTCCTCTGCCTCCGGCATAACGGCTACCGTTGCCGTGGAGGTATGTATACGTCCTCCGGACTCGGTCTCGGGCACACGCTGTACTCTGTGTACACCGGACTCATACTTAAGCTTGGAATATGCGCCCTTACCGTCTATCATGAAGGTTATTTCCTTGAAACCTCCTATGCCTATCTCGTTGAAGGAAGCAAGCTCAGTCTTCCAGCCGTTCTTAAGCGCATAGCTCGTATACATCCTGTAGAGATCCGCAGCAAACAGAGCAGACTCATCTCCACCTACTCCTGCTCTTATCTCCATATAGATATTCTTGTCGTCATTAGGATCCTTCGGAAGCAGCAATATCTGCAATTCCTTCTCAGACTCTTCAAGCTGTGCTCTCGCTCCCGCAAGCTCCTCCTTAAGCATATCGCGAAGCTCTGCATCATTTTCATGCTCAAGCATATCTAGAGCCGCCCCGGCATCCTGCTCAGCCTGTTCATAACGCTTATACGCCTCGGTTATAGGCTGAAGCTCAGCCTGCTCCTTGAGCAGCTTTCTGAATCTCTCGGCATCATCCGCCGCGCCCGGCTCGGCAAGCGCATTCATCAATTCCTCGTAATGTCTGACTATATCCTTTATTCTGTCGATTCCGCGCATAAATATCCCTTTTTACCGCAAATGTCTTGCGGCAACAACTCTGTCCTTACCCGTAAGGTCGTTTATGACCCTCACACCGGAGAATCCGTTTGCTCTGAGCAATCCGCTCACTGCTTCACCCTGATCGTAGCCTATCTCCAGATAAATGCGTCCTCCCGGCTTAAGTACCTTAGTTCCCTGCTCCGCTATTATCCTGTAGAAATCAAGGCCGTCCTCTCCTCCGTCAAGTGCCGACATGGGGTCATATTCCCTTACCTCTGTATCAAGCTCTGCTATGACAGCTGTTTCTATATAAGGAGGATTAGAAACTATCACATCAAAGCTTCCGTCTATGTCCTTGAACATATCGCTTCGGATAAACTCTATCCCGGCTTTATTCAAAGCGGCATTCTCAGCAGCAAGCTTAAGCGCCGCCTCACTTATATCGGAAGCGGTAACTTTTCTATAGCCACCCAGCTTCTTGAGCGCGATTGCAAGGCAGCCCGATCCCGTACAAAGATCTAAAAGTTCTATATCGGTATCCCTTTCCTCACCCAGCACTGTCTCGGCAAGAGTCTCCGTGTCTTGTCTCGGTATGAGCACATCAGAATTCACCTTAAAATCAAATCCCATAAAGGAGGCTGTGCCAAGTATATGCTGCAAAGGTATGTGCTTGGATCTTCTTTCTATATATTCGTCAAAGCTTATCCTTGCTCCGCAGTCTCCCGGACAAAACTCCCTGTCCGCAGGCTCTGCTCCGCCATCTGCCCCGGTGCATATCGTCCTGTTAAGCTCTGCAAGAAGCTCTGCCGCTGTCTTGCCGTATGCCTTCATCAACAATTGTCTCGCATCAAACTCGGCATTATCCACACCGGCCTTATTCAGTTTTTCCGTGCCCTCTGCGAGCAAATCTCTCAGCTTCATAATTTATGTATCGGCCTTATCCTTATGTCTTGCGCCTGCTTTTATCAGGAGCTCCTTTCCCAAGGCATCCGGACCGTCGGGAAACTCCTCTTTCTGATAGGCTCTCCAGTCGAATATCGCATTTACGGCAGCTATAGCAACCTCTATCATACTGTCGTCCGGCTCATAGGTCGTAAGTCCCTGCATCCACATTCCGGGACGTGACAATATATCGACTAACTTTGATTCGCTCCTTCCTGCTATCCTTAAGAATTCATAGCTCACGCCTGCAATAACCGGCAGCAAAACTATGCGCGAAAGCAGTCTGTATATTGGAGAATCGAATCTTACGACCATGAAGAACAGTATGCTTATTATCATTACTATAACTATGAAGCTCGTTCCGCAGCGCTTGTGTTCCTTGGAGGACACTGCGACATTATCGACATTAAGCTCCATTCCGTGCTCTAAGCAGTTGATGCATTTATGCTCTGCACCGTGATACATAAAGGTGCGTCTTATATCCTCGGTCTTTGATATTAGCTTGATATATATAATGAATATCATGACTCTGATAAGACCCTCAAGGAGAGCGATAAGCGTATCAGAGACGATAAGCTTCTTCAGCACGCCTGCGATAGCAAGAGGAAGCCACATAAATACTACCATTGCTATGATCACCGACAACACAAGAGATACTGTCATTATCAGCTTATCCAGCTTATCACCGAAGGTCTTCTCGAGCCATTGCTCGAACTTGCCCGGTTCCTCTCCCTCGTCATCCTCATAAAACGAAGCCGAGAACATAAGAGTCTTCATACCGACTATGAGAGATTCGGCAAAGCTGAAGCTTCCTCTGATAAAAGGGAGCGATGCTATCTTATATCTTGAAGTCAGAGGCACTCTCTCCGTCACCTCGACAGCTATCTCACCGTCAGGCTTACGCACGGCAACAGAATATCTGTCACCGTTCCTCATCATAATTCCTTCAATAACCGCCTGTCCTCCGATACCGCTGTATTTCATCTGCTCTCCTCAAACATATCAATATCCATATACAAAAGGATCGGACTGCAACAGCCCGATCCCCTCAATGTCTGTGAAACTAAAATTATCTAACACCGTACTTCTTGTTGAATGCTTCAACACGTCCTCTTGCTGCAGATGCCTTCTCCTTACCTGTGTAGAACGGATGGCACTTTGAGCAAATCTCGACTGTGATAGAAGGTCTTGTTGAACCTGTTGTGAATGTGTTGCCGCAATGGCATGTTACTGTTGCCTGATAGTACTTTGGCTGAACTTCTGCTCTCATGATATTATACCTTTCTTTTAAATCAGCGATTACCGACCGCCGATAGTTTTGTCGTGAGAAGCCCCACGAATATTTTCAATAATAACGGAAATAACTCCGTAAAACAAGCTGTGTAAGTATATCATATCCTCATATAGTATGCAAGCATTTTGATTTTGCTTTTTTTCACGTACTTTTTTTGTATTTCACTGTGCATTTTTACCAAATATTGATATAATCAAACACGTTAAGTTTGGGAGAAGATTATGAAGGGTTAGGGGTATACCCTTCGATTTTTGTGTGAACAAGAGAAAGGATCATTTAAGATGAGAGTAGGTTTTGTAGGACTCGGTATCATGGGCAATCCCATGTGTAAGCATATACTTAAGGCAGGCTTCGAGCTGTCTGTCAATGCACTTGACGAGAAGGTAGTTCAGGAATTCGTTGCACTCGGTGCAAATTGCGGAAGCTACGCAGATCTCGGCAAGGAATGTGATGTTGTTATGGTAATGGTACCCACCGGTGCTATCTCCAAGGAAGTCATGTTCGGCGAGAACGGTGTTGCTTCAACAGCTAAGCCTGGTACCGTGCTTGTTGATTTAAGCTCTGTTACACCTATCGAATCCCAGGAATGTTACAAGCTTGCAAAGGAGAAAGGACTTATGTTCCTTGATGCTCCGGTTTCAGGCGGAGAGCCTAAGGCTGTGGACGGAACACTTGCTACCATGGTCGGCGGAGATCAGGAAGCCTTCGATATCGCTAAGCCGGTACTCGATGCATTCTCAAGCTCGGTTCTTCTGGTAGGAGATTCGGGTGCAGGTTCAACAGCAAAGCTTGTTAACCAGATCATAGTCAACAACAACATTGCTATCGTAGGTGAAGCATTTACCTTTGCTGCCAAGACAGGTGTAGATCCTGTCAAGGTATATGAGGCTATCAGAGGCGGACTCGCAGGCAGCTGCGTACTCGATGCCAAGCTTCCTATGATGGTTGCACGTAACTTCGTCCCGGGTGGTACCGTTAAGGTCAACCACAAGGACATCACCAATGTACTAAAGACTGCTCATCAGATCGAGTGCCCTGTTCCGTATACAGCTCAGCTCTTTGAGATCCTTCAGACTCTCAAGGTTCACGGACACTTCATGGATGATCAGTCAAGCTATGTTACTTATTTCGAGAGTCTTGCAGACGTCGAGGTTAAGAGCAAATAATCATTTTCTAAGTAATTAATTATGAACCGACAAATGCCGAACACTTTAAGTTTCCATATCAATATATGAATGGAAGCAAGTGCTTCGGCATTTTATTGTGTTTTTTTTAACGAGGTGTGAAATGCGTCTTAGTGCTGATGTAGTAAACAATTATAAACCGATCGATGAGGAATACATGAACGTTCTCCTCAGTGAAGAGATCGCCAAAAATCCCAAGAAGATAATAGTTCTTGACGACGATCCGACAGGTGTGCAGACCGTACATGATATTGCTGTATATACTCATTGGGATAAGGACAGCATCAGACAGGGTTTTGCCGAGGAAAGACATATCTTCTTTATCCTCACAAACTCAAGAGCATTTACCGAAGAACAGACGATCAAGGCTCATAATGAGATCGCCGATGTTATCGAAGAGGTATCCAAGGAGACAGGCATAGAGTATATCATCATCAGCCGCGGAGACAGCATACTGCGCGGACACTGGCCTCTCGAGACAGAGATCCTCAGAGACAGCTTTGAAAAGCATACAGGCAAAAAAGTCGACGGTGAGATAATGTGTCCTTTCTTCAAAGAGGGAGGCAGACTCACCATTGATAATGTTCACTATGTGCGTTACGGTGATGAGCTCGTATCAGCCAACGAGACAGAGTTCGCCAAGGACAAGACTTTCGGCTATTCCGCAGAGACTCTTCCGGGCTATGTCGAGGAAAAAACTCACGGCCGCTACAAGGCTTCGGATGTTGTCTGTATCTCACTTGAGGATATCCATGATATGAACATCGACAAGATCGAGTCCCAGCTCATGGGTGTGACCGGTTTTAATAAGGTAGTTGTAAATGCCATCTCCCGTAAGGATGTCAAAGTCTTTTGCGTCGCTCTCTACAGAGCCATGGCAAAGGGCAAGACCTTCATGTTCCGTTCAGCCGCAGCCTTTGTCAAGGTATTTGCCAATATCAAGCTGCAGCCGTTCCTTACACGTGAGCAGATGATATTTGACAATTCCGCAAACGGAGGAATAATAGTAGTCGGTTCCCATACCAACAAGACAAGTGAGCAGCTTGAGCATTTAAAGGAAATCAAGGATATCGAATTTATTGAGCTTAACGCAAATCTTGTCAAGGATGATGAGGCTTTTCAGGCTGAATTTGAGCGCTGTCTGAAATTAGAGGAGAAATACATCTCCGAGGGTAAGACCGTCTGCTGCTATACCACACGTGCACTTATCACCGCCGACACAGGCAATAAGGAGGATGAGTTAAGACTTGCAGTCAAGATCTCCGACGCCGTTCAGAATCTTGTAGGCAAGCTCAATGTAAGACCTGCCTTTGTTATCGCAAAGGGCGGCATTACATCCAGTGATATAGGAGTCAAGGCTCTCGGAGTTATGCGTGCCTATGTGCTCGGACAGATAGGTCCAGGTATCCCGGTATGGCAGACCGGCAAGCGCAGCAAGTGGCCGGGTATCCCTTATGTTATATTCCCGGGTAATGTCGGAGAAGCCGATACGCTTAAGGAAATGACACAGAAGCTCCTTGGCTGAACATTTACAATACAGAGGAAAATATATGTACGTTAATTTTCGTAATATGCTTAAGGAAGCCTACAGCTCACATCAGGCTATAGGCTCCTTTAACTGGTACAACTTTGAGACACTTGCAGGCATAGCAGACGCAGCCGAAAAGCTTCAGTCTCCTGTAATAGTCTCCTTCGGAGCAAAGTATCTCAGCAATATGTCGCTTGAGACTGCTGTCGCCCTTACCAAAGCTGTTGCAAAGGAGCATTCCGTTCCGATATGTCTCCATCTCGATCATTGCAGCGATAAGCTCACAGTACTTAAAGCTATAGACCTGGGCTTCGGTTCGGTCATGTACGACGGAAGCAAGCTTTCCTTTGATGATAATGTAATGAACACCAAGGAAATCTGCGATATCGCTCATGACAGCAACGTTACTGTTGAGGCAGAGTTAGGTTCTCTTGCCGCAAGTGAAAGCTCCCATGAGGGCAGCGCCGACGATAAAGAGATCTACACCTCGGCTGAGGATGCGGCAAAATTCATACGCTATACCGGCGTGGATGCTCTTGCGGTATCAATAGGTACAGTACACGGCATGTACAAGGGAACTCCGAATATTCGTACAGACATACTTGCCGAGATCAATGAAGCCACAGGTATCCCTCTCGTACTCCACGGAGGCAGCGGCACTCCCGAGGACAAGCTTATCGAGTGTATCAATTGCGGCATCTCCAAGATCAATGTCAACACCGAGATCTCCGAATACGTCATCTCACGTACCCGCGACTACCTCGAGACCGAGCATCCTCACTATTCCGTACTTTCCCTTAAGCAGCGTGAATGGGCACAGGAAGTCGTTGAGAAATACATCAGACTGTTTGAAAATAATTAAAGCTTAAAACTTGAGCTCCGACAGATCCTTTCTGCCGGAGCTCAAAATCATTCTAAAAAACTATAGATCAAGACTATTAGGATTTAGCAGGAAATCTATGATATCCATAACAACAATTCCCTTTTCATTGCGCCACAGCTTGATCCTGTCCTTCACTACAATGATTTTTTTGAAAGAATCGTCAATACGAACCAGTGAATTTTGCTCCTGCTCCATTTTATCCCGGTCAGGAATCGCAAATGCAGATTGAATATAGTATCTGCGACTGCCCAGATTGCAGACAAAATCGACCTCCAATCTCTTGCGTACAGCTTTCCCTTCTTCATTTTTTTCTGAGTGTTCCACAACACCCACATCTACGTTAAATCCTCTGACGAGAAGCTCATTGTAGATAATGTTTTCCATGATATGATTTTCTTCCTGCTGGCGGAAATTGAGCTGTGCATTACGAAGCCCTACGTCAGTAAAGTAATACTTATACGGTGAAGCAATATACCGCTTGCCTTTGATGTCATACCGTTCTGCCTTGCTGATAAAAAAAGCATCCAGTAGATATCCGATATATGTTCCAATCGTTTTATCGCTGACAGGAATACCATTGCTGCTGAATGTATTCGCAAGCTTTGTCGGATTTGTCAGTGATCCTACCGCAGATGCCAAAAAATTAAGCAGCGCAGACATAACATTATCTCCGCGCAGATTATGGCGGTTTTCAATATCCTTCAGATACAGCTCCTGACAGAGAGTTGTCAGGTATCCGGACTTCAACTCATCGGTTTTCCTGCTGAGAATCTGTGGCAGCCCGCCATAGGTATAATAATCAAACCATGCATCATACTTATCGCCCGAATACGCCGAAACATACTCTGAAAAGGAAAGCGGATACACGCGCACTTCGTCTCCTCGCCCCCGAAACTCCGTAAGGACATCCGAAGAAAGAAATTTGGAATTGCTTCCGGTCACATAAATGTCCACATTATCCCGCCGGTTCAGTCCGTTAAGTACCGCTTCAAATTTTTCACACAGCTGAACCTCATCCAAAAACACATACCACATATTATCGTCCGTAATTCGTTCTTTGATGTAGGCACTCAGTTTCTTGCTGTCATGAAGTTCCTCGAAGTCATCGTCATCCAGCGGAATGGTTATAATTCTGGACGATTCCACACCGGATTCAATCAGATATTGATAATAAAGTTTAAACAGAAGATATGATTTTCCGCATCGGCGAATACCGGTGACGACCTTTATCATGCCGTTTTCTCTTCGTTCTATCAGTCGGTTCAGATACAAGTCTCGCCTGATTTGTTCCATAATCTCACGCTCCTCGCTTCGGCAAAGTGTGAATAGTTGCATTTTTCCGTAATGATACTATACCATTACCAACAGCAGTGTCAATATCACACGATTCATTATGCCGGAAAATAGTGAAGATATGCATTTTCCCGAAATAGAGTTTTGCATTGCTATCTTTTGTAAAAAAGTGGCTGCTGCTCCGGAATTTATTCTCTGAAGCGGCAGCCAATTCTAAACATATTTATCCTTTATTTAGTTTTTTACTGAACTCCGAATGCCTTGTTGCCCGGATATACTGCTGCGGCACCGAGATCCTCTTCTATGCGAAGCAGCTGGTTGTACTTGGCAACTCTCTCACTTCTGCTCGGAGCACCCGTCTTGATCTGACAGGTATTAAGAGCTACCGCAAGATCGGCAATAGTAGTATCTGCAGTCTCGCCCGAACGGTGTGAGGTAACAGCTGTATAGCCGGCCTTATGTGCCATCTTGATAGCCTCAAGTGTCTCCGATATAGAGCCTATCTGATTAAGCTTTATAAGTATGGAATTGGCACAGCCAAGCTCAATACCCTTGGAAAGTCTCTCGGTATTCGTTACGAACAGATCGTCTCCTACAAGCTGTATTCTGTCTCCGAGCACCTCTGTGAGCTTCTTCCAGCCATCCCAGTCCTCTTCATCAAGGCCGTCCTCGATAGAGATGATAGGATACTTGTCGCAAAGCTCCTTCCAATGCTGTATAAGCTCTTCCGATGTATAAGTGATACCTGCCTTCGGCAGCTGATATACACCCTTCTTATCGGTCTTCCACTCACTTGCAGCGGCATCCATTGCTATCTTGAAGTCACGTCCCGGCTCATAACCTGCCTTCTTAACTGCCTCAAGAATAGTCTCTATAGCCTCGTCATCCGACTTAAGCGCCGGAGCAAAACCGCCCTCGTCACCTACCGATATGGCAAGTCCCTGAGCCTTCAATATAGCCTGAAGTGTATGGAACACTTCTGAACACCATCTGAGTGCTTCCTTAAATGAGGCAGCGCCTACAGGCATGATCATGAATTCCTGAACATCAAGTCCCGATGACGGTGCGTGGCAGCCTCCGTTAATGATATTCATCATAGGAACCGGTAACCTATTGCCCGATATTCCTCCGAGGAATCTGTATAACGGCATGTCAAGTGCATTGCTTGCAGCTCTTGCGGTTGCAATAGATACCGCAAGTATTGCGTTTGCACCGAAATTAGACTTATCCTTGGTACCGTCAGCCTCGATCATGGCTGCATCGACTGCGTAAATGTCAAATGCATCCATTCCGACTATCAGTTCGTTGATAGGTCCGTTAATGTTGTCAACTGCCTTGGTCACACCCTTTCCGAGATAACGGCTCTTATCGCCGTCACGAAGCTCTAATGCCTCGAATTCTCCTGTAGATGCTCCGCTAGGAGCAGTTCCTCTTCCCACTGTACCGTCAATAAGCACAACTTCCGCCTCTACGGTAGGGTTGCCTCTCGAATCAAGTATCTCTCTGCCGATTACTTTCTCGATTTCCAAATATTGCATAATGTCTCCTTTTGCACAATGCTAAAATTTGTGGAACTTGTACATGCCAAGTATCGCTCAATTATGTCTTCTTGTCAATGAAATACTGCCTTGTTTCGAGATTGTATTCCATCATAAAATGAAGAGCTGACATCAATTTTCCTTATACATATCAGCAATCATACAGCCGTATCTTCGGTCCTTAGGCGGCTCACTGCAAAACACCTCACGGCTTTCTTATGATCTCTTAGGCGCATCCGGGAACATGTCTGCAGGTGCCGTCATTCCCGGCTCGTAAGGCTTATTTTCACGCATGCATACATAGAGAATATTGATGACCTCGATCTCTGTTTTGTCCTTGAATTTATCAAGAGGGAACTGAGCACCGAAACGTGCCTCATACTCTGTAAGCAATACTTCCAACATAGCTGTTATCTCCGATCTCTTTTATTAAAGCTGATGTACGCAGCGACAGACACTGCTGTGATTATAATAAAGAATGTGCCTTGGCACACACATGCGCCAAGCGCGGTCGCTTGCGACAATTTTCTACTTCGCGCGAGTCAAGCATCCCGCGAAGCGTTTTTAATCCATAGGACGCAATTTCCTATGGATTAAAATATACTTTATTCTCCCTATATATACAAGAGGCAGGCGCTATAAGCACCTGCCTCTGTATTATATGATGACTTAAAATAAGAAAGAATCTGTTTCATTAATGAAACTTTTTACAGGAGCCAAGGCTCCCGGATAAAGACCTATCAGCCGCAAGCTCCTGCCTCACGAACCTGCTTGATCTTCTCGTCTGAGTATCCGAGTACTCTCTTCATGATCTCATCGGTATCCTCTCCAAGCAGCGGAGCAGCCTTCTGGATCTTGTCATCAAGACCGTGGATCTTGATCGGGCAGCCCGGTATGCTGATTTCTTCCTTGATACCCGGATCATATACCTTCCAAAGCATGTTTCTTGCTGCGATCTGCGGATGCTCTGATACCTGCTTGATATCGTTGATCTGACCGAACGGAATACCTACACCCGAAAGCATCTCCTCGAGCTCTGCGATAGTGTGCTTTGTGCTCCACTCGTTAACTACGCCGTCAAGATCCGGAAGGAAGTTCTGGCATCTTGCATCATTAGTCTTGAATCTCGGATCGTCGATAAGCTCCTCACGTCCCATAAGGCCGCAGAGGATGCCCCACATCTTATCGGTTCCGCATCCCATTGCGAAATCTCCGTCCTTAGCGTGGAAGGTTGCAAACGGTGCGATACCCGGATCGATGTTGCCCTGACGCATAGGAACCTTGCCGCCTACTGTGTAGGTAACAACGAAGTTCTCCATTACAGAGAACAGGGTATCAAGCATAGCTACGTCAATACGGCAACCCTCGCCTGTCTTTTCTCTCTGATAGAGAGCCATAACGATACCAAGTGCAAGATAAGCACCCGAATAGTTGTCTCCGATAGACGGGCCGATCTTAACGCCCGGTGCGTCCGGATATCCTGTAACGCTCATCATACCGCTCATAGCCTGGGCAATGATGTCGTAGCAAGCTCTGTCTGACAAAGGTCCGTTAACTCCGAAACCTGAAATCGAACCATAGATGATACGCGGATTGATCTTCTTAAGCTCCTCATATGGGAAGCCAAGCTTTGCAAATGTACCAACCTTGTAGTTCTCGCAGATAACGTCAGCCTTAGCTATAAGGTCACGCAATACCTGCTTGCCCTCTTCTGTCTTGAGGTTAAGAACTATACCCTCTTTGTTACGGTTAACATAAGCATAGTAAGCACTGTAATCATTCTTAATAGGTCCCCAGCCTCTTGTCTGATCACCGATCGGTGCTTCTATCTTGATAACCTCTGCTCCCATATCAGCCATCTGCATTGTGCAGAATGGGCCGCTGTAAGCCTGAGTAAGGTCAAGAACACGGATACCCTCCAACGGTCTGTTCATACGTTTGTTTCTCCTTAAATCTATAAAAATTTTTATAAAATTTTACTCATTGTACTATGATATGTACAACACGGTTGTAATATATCAACAAAAATATACTTTGTCAACAAAGCTTTATGGATGAAATTAAAACATAGAGAATTTGACTTTACTGCGCTGATATGATAAACTTTCACATATTGGTGTGATAAAATTCTTTAATGATAAACTATCATAATTCGGAGGCATTTTTGTATGAATTCTAAGCTGCATACTGCTGAAATGGACAGGCTTTTTGACGCCGTTCTTTCACTTAAGGATAGAGAGGATTGTTACAAATTCTTCTCGGATATCTGTACCGCCAAGGAGCTTCTTGCCATGGCACAGCGCCTTGAGGTAGCCATACTGCTGGAGGGTAAGACTACTTATCTCGATATAGCAGAGATGACCGGAGCATCCACAGCCACCATAAGCCGTGTCAATCGTTGTCTCAACTACGGAGAGGACGGATATCTGATGATATTTGACAGATTAGGCATTAAGGCTGATTCTGAAAATAAATAAATCAAAAAGGTTTTTATATTCCTTTCTTACAGATAAAAATGCCGGGGTCTTACTTTTTAGTGGACTCCGACATTTTTATATTCTGTTCTTAATTAATTCCGCAGCTTTACTGTCTGCTCGGTATTAACACATAGCGATAATTATGTCTTATGCGCAGCATTCACCTCAAGCTGATAAGGACAGATACTTTTTACTTCATCTATCCAAGAAAATCTTCCGTTGTCTCTCCCGATACATCTGTATTATCTGTCACAGTTTCCTCAGCTTCCAATGCAGCTGTGCCGAGCAGTACTTCTGCCTCATCCGTATCCATCTCTTCTATAGATGAAAGTCTCTTATTGATAAGCTCGGTCCTCTTCCTGAGATCGTCATTTGCCTTCTTGGCAGAATCAAGTCTCTTGCCTGCCATGGCTATAAGCTCACTTAAGTTCGCATACTGAGTCTTGATTGCGCTTAAGAGCTTAAGTATCCTCTTGGAGTCGCGATTTACTGCCATGTATCTGAAGCCTATGCTGAGTGAATTAAGTAAGGCCGCAAATGTTGAAGGGCCGGTTATCACGACATGATACCTTGTCTGACATTCTTCCACTAGTCCGCTTATCCTTAATACCTCGGCATACAAGGATTCCGTAGGCAGGAACATGATAGCGAAGTCCGTAGTATTCGGGGGATCTATATATTTATCCCTGATATCCTTCGCATCATTCTTTACACGCTGCTCAAGCTCCTTGACCGCTCTGCCTAATGCTTCATTATCCATATTTTCCGAGGCTTCCCTTATCCTGTCGTAATAAGTTGCGGGAAATTTGGAATCTATCGGCAGATACATGAATGCACCGTTGATCTCCTTATCCGGTATCTTTACCGCATACTCGACAGCATCCCTGTTATCGGATCCCCGGCTCTTCTTAGTGACTACATTCCTGTCGAACAGACTGCCCGGCAATATGTCCGTGAGTATGTTTTCAAGCTGCATCTCGCCGAATATGCCTCTTGTCTTGACGTTTGACAAGGTCTTATTAAGTGAGTTTACACCAAGCTCAAGCTTTGACAGTTCCCCAAGGGATATATAGAGCTTATTTAGCTGCTCACCTACTGTTTTAAAGGACGTATCAAGTCTCTCGTTAAGCGAGGTGTCCAGCTTTTTGTTTATATCGCTGCGTATATCCTCCAGCTTTTTCCTGTTGGCATCCTGTATCTCAGACAGCGAATCCTTGAGCACTTTTTCCAGACTCTCGTGATTACTGCGCATGGTCTCGGACACCTCTGTCCTGTTTTTGCGATTTTCATCGGCATCATAACGCAGTCTTGTATCCAAGTCCTCACGTATCCTTGATATTCCCTCGGCATTTTCGCGGGATATATGTGTTTCGAACTCCTTAAGAAGCTCTTTAAGTTCCTCCCTGCCGCGCTTATCAGCTTTCGCTCCGCCCGTTCTCAACATCAATAATATGATGTTGAGAACAAGGAGCAGCACAAGGATAATTAAAATGTATCTCTCGTCTAATATATCAGGCATATTTACTTACTGATGAGCTCATCAGCCATCTTATCCAACTGAGCTTCGTTTTCTGCACTGAGCGAAGAAAGTATGCTTACAGTCGTATCAAGGAAAGCTATATTCTTAAGTCCCTCAAACTTTGCTCTCATAAGCTTTGCCGACAGAGGTGCCCAGCTTCCGTTCTCAATGAAGCCTACTGTACGGTTCTGATAATTTCTCTCGCAAAGATCTTCGATAAAGTTTCTCATTACCGGGAAGATATCGGCGTTGTAGGTTACAGACGCAAGTATGAGTCTGTCATATCTGAAGGCACTCTCTATTGCCTCAGGCTCATCATCACGTGCAAGATCGGTAAGCTCGACATACTCTACACCCTTGGCCTTAAGCTTTTCTGCAAGCAGTTCTGCTGCCTTCTTTGTGTGACCGTATACGGATGCATAGGCAATGGTAACGCCCTTATCCTCTGCTCTGTAGGACGACCAGATGTCATATTTTCCGATATAATATCCTATGTTCTCTGTAAGCACCGGTCCGTGAAGCGGGGCAATAACGGCAATGTCGAGCCCTGCGGCTTTCTTAAGCAGTGCCTGTACCTGAGCGCCGTATTTTCCGACTATACCGAAGTAGTAGCGTCTTGCCTCGCAGTCCCAGCCCTCCGGATCCTCAACGTCATTGGCACCGAACTTACCGAAGCCGTCTGCCGAGAAGAGTACCTTATCCTTGGAATCATAGGTCACCATGACCTCAGGCCAGTGCACCATAGGAGCTGCTACGAAATTAAGCACATGTGAACCAAGCTCAAGCTGTGCTCCGTTGCCTATGACAAGCTGCTTATCTCCAAGATCCAGCTCTCTGAAGAAATTGCCGAGCATCTTGAATGCCTGCCGGCTTGCAACAACTATAGTATCGGGATACGCCTTAAGGAATACATCTATGCTTGCCGAGTGATCCGGCTCCATATGCTGTACAACAAGATAATCCGGTTTTCTGTCACCGAGCGTATTCTTGATATTTCCGAGCCATTCATCGGCAAAATCAACATCTACCGTATCCATAACAGCTATCTTATCATCAAGTATAACATAAGAGTTGTATGCCATTCCGAGCGGTACATCATACTGTCCTTCAAACAGATCTATGTCATGATCGTTTACCCCGACATAGATTATATCCTTAGTAACTGTCATTGCTGTTTTTCCTCCCTTGTTCTAAGTTCATCAAAGGCTCAGAAAATACTCCGCATATCTGCGGTCTCTCCCTGAGCCCCGAATAAATATTTAAAATTGATCGTTTATGACAATGCCTCTATCTGCTCTCTAACTTTACGCATCATTTCCTCGTAAGTAGCAAGCTTTGCCTTCTCCTCATCTATCTTGACAGCCGGAGCCTTGGCAATAAACTTCTCGTTTGAAAGCATGCCCTTTGATCTTGCAAGTTCTCCCTCAAGACGCTTTTCTTCCTTCTTGAGTCTTGCAAGCTCTTCCTTCATATCCACAAGCTCATTGAGCGGGATATAGATAGCCGCATTTGAAGTCACAGCGGACACGGCATTTACATCAACATTCTGCTTGTCGGCCTGTATATCAAGCTCCGAAGCCTGAATAAGTGATGCAAATACATTCTTGGCAGCCTCGAAGGAAGCTCTTACCTCTGCATTCTCGCTTACCACAACAACAGATATCTTCTTTGAAAGCGGTACATTCTTATCTGCACGTATGCCTCTTATAGCTCTTACGGCTTCCTTGAGTCCTTCTATCTGAGCGGCATCCTCTCTGAAGTTCCACTCCTTGGTATACTCAGGATACTCGGAGATCATTATGGACTCCTCGCCTGTAAGATTGACAAATATCTCCTCTGTTATAAACGGCATGAACGGATGAAGCATCTTGAGACCGTTGACAAGCACGGTATCGAGTGTCCAGAGTGCAGCGTCCTTGGTAGCCTCGTCGTCACTTCTGAGACGTGCCTTGATCATCTCGATATACCAGTCACAAAGCTCATCCCAGAGGAAGCTCATAACATTATCGAGAGCAACTCCTAACTCGAAGCCGTCCATATTGCTTGTAACTCTCTCTACAAGATCATTGAGCATGGACAGTATCCATTTGTCCTCCTTCGCAAGAGTTATTCCCTCAGGAATAACACCGTACTTCGCATTAAGCTTGCTCTTGAGTGCCTCGCTTGAGTTCTCGGCGTTCATCATGATGAATCTTGCCGCATTCCATACCTTGTTTGCAAAGTTACGCGCATTGATGACCTTCTCATCGGTAAAGCGCATATCATTTCCCGGTGCATTACCTGTAAGAAGTGCCGCTCTCAAAGCATCGGCACCGTACTGATCAACGATAAGCAGCGGATCTATTCCGTTTCCGAGTGACTTACTCATCTTGCGTCCCTGCGAATCTCTTACAAGTCCGTGGATAAGTACAGTATTGAATGGGCATTCTCCCGTCTGCTCAACGCCCGAGAATACCATTCTTACTACCCAGAAGAAGATGATGTCATAGCCTGTAACAAGCACATCATTAGGATAGAACTTCTTAAGCAGCTTTGTCTCCTTAGGCCATCCGAGTGTTGAGAACGGCCAAAGTGCAGATGAGAACCAGGTATCGAGTGTATCCGGATCCTGTGTAAATGTCTCACATCCGCATTCGCATTTTGCCGGTGCATTCTTTGCTACATGAACCTTACCGCAGCTGTCGCAGTACCATGCCGGTATTCTGTGTCCCCACCAGAGCTGACGGCTTATGCACCAGTCCTTAATATTGTCTACCCAGTTCATATAGGTCTTGGAGTAGTTATCCGGAACGAACTTAAGCTCGCCTGTCTCAAGGACTCTGCGGCAATGCTCAGCAAACTTGTCCATCTTAACGAACCACTGAGGCTTGATCATAGGCTCTACAGTGGTGTGACAGCGGTCATGAGTTCCTACGCTGTGTGTATGAGGAACTATCTTGACAAGGTATCCCTGCTCCTTTAGGTCCTCTACTACGAGCTTTCTTGCCTCGTAGCGGTCAAGGCCGTCGTATTTTGTTCCCGGGAGATCTATCGTGGCATCATCATGCATGATGCAGACTTCCGGAAGATCATGTCTCTTTCCTACCTCGAAGTCGTTAGGGTCGTGAGCTGGTGTGATCTTAACGCAGCCTGTACCGAATTCCATATCGGCATGCTCATCTCCTACTATAGGTATCTCCTTATTGACAAGCGGAAGTACAACATGCTTGCCTATAAGGTCCTTATAGCGCTCGTCCTTAGGATTTACGGCAACAGCGGTATCTCCGAACATGGTCTCAGGTCTCGTGGTTGCAACCTCAAGAGCACGTCCCTCCATGCCTGCTACCGGATATTTGATATGCCAGAAGAAGCTGTCCTGATCCTCATGCTCTACCTCTGCATCCGAAATAGAGGTCTTGCATACAGGGCACCAGTTGATGATACGGCTTCCCTTATATATAAGTCCCTTGTTGTAAAGGTCTATAAATACCTTCTCTACGGCTTCGGAGCAGCCCTCGTCCATAGTGAATCTTAATCTGTCCCAGTCCGCGGAAACACCGAGCTTATGCATCTGGTTGATGATCCTTGACTCGTATTCCTCTTTCCAAGCCCAGGCCTCTTTGAGGAAGCCCTCTCGACCGAGCTCGTTCTTGTCCTTGCCCTCGGCCTTGAGCTTATTGATGACCTTGACCTCGGTAGCTATGGCCGCATGGTCGGTTCCCGGCTGCCAGAGCACCTCAAAGCCCTTCATTCTCTTATATCTGCAGAGAGTATCCTGCAGAGTATTATCGAGTGCGTGGCCCATGTGCAGCTGTCCCGTTACATTCGGCGGCGGCATTGATATTGAAAATGCTTTCTTGAGCGAGTCTTCATTTGCATGGAAATAGCCCATCTTCATCCACTTTGCATAGATGCGGTCTTCCATTTGCGACGGATCGTATTTCTTATCTAATTCCTTCATTAACCTGCTTCCCGCGCCTTACTGCGCTGTTACATTATTCTGTAATTATTTTTCCAACGGCTGATTATCTGCCGTGACTCTTTGAGTATCTTTATACTGTCTTTTTTGAACAGATTTTCTATATCCTTATAGCCCTTCGATTCATGGGATTTCTGAATTGCCTCTTCCTTAAGCTTGTCAAGCTCGGCCTTTTCATCATCCGCCAGATCTCCGGCTCCGTTTATAAGGTAACGCATTTTTACCGCGCGTTTATTGTAATATGTAACTTCCGAGGAAATCAACAGCTCCAGTGCCTTATTTTCATCTGACATCCTAAGCGCAAGTACCGCAAGATCACAGAGTATATCGGCTTTTTTTTCATTCTTCCTCGCCTTGTCTATACCGTTTTTCATCCTGCGTATATTATCGTTTAATGTTCTCAGCGCTTCGTATATCTTGTCATAGGCAGGAGCAAGCTTGCCTGCCTCATAAAGGAGCTTTCCTTCCTTAAGCATCAGTTCATACGGCTCAAGCTTCATAAGCTCGGCTACCGTTTTGCCGAATTCAACCGTTTCATTGACATCGTAATAACCGCATTCCTGAAGTATGCATAAGAACTGATTGCCCGGTGCTTCCCCGGCTCTCTTGCTTATCCGCAGCATTTCTGCGAGACGCTTGTCATTAAGCTCATGCTCTATCCATGAGAACAGCCTCTCATCCATCATGTCCACGCAAAGCAAGGGATAATTATATATCACATAACACAGCTCCTGCTCAGTTTTAATTCCGATATTCAGTTTACTGTGGCTAAAGGGCTTATCCGCGCCCCTTCTGCATAGGATCAGTGACATATTGTTTCTCTTACTTAATATTTTTATTGTTTTTGATCACGCATACGCTCAGACAGCTGAGCTTTCCCGTTACGCAATTATCTGTATCGCTTAATAGATGCTCACCTTCTCATCTATTACCGCCTCACTTGCCGGATACAGCTCTCCAAAGCCGAGATCCTCTACATGTATGTGCATGTGTTCGTTATCCTCAAGCTCTATGGAAAGTGCAGCCTTGGTACATCTGTCCGGCCGCTTCGGGAAGTTTTCGAGCATTACTCTTACGGTCTTTCTGCCCTTAAACTTGTCAACAGGCATTATATCAATATCTATATAATCCTGGTCGTGAGGAAGCACCTCTACATATGCCTTGGCATCATACCAGGGTCTTCCTGCCGGGACAAGCACCAGTTTTGACTCTCTTTCCCCGATATATACCTGCATGGATATCTCGGCAGCAAGACTGGTATCGCTGAATATAAGATAAGCAGGCTCCCTGTTTTCCGACAATTCCGCTGCATGCAGTGCGGCGCCTATGGCAAAAAGTCCGTTCTCATATACTACCTTACGCTTCCTGCATATATAAGAGATGAAGCTCTTGGCCCAGTCGGTCCTCTCAAAGCCCTTGCCCGTAAGTATTACCGCAGAATATATATCCGAGCCGAGACAACGCTTTGCCGCATCTGTCATGATACGGTCTCCCAGTTCGGAGCCGGAATCCTTTTTAAGTATCCCTATACGGAAATTTTCCTCCAGCTCACTGGATTCCACGACAACACTGGTCTTGCTGATGCCTCTTACAGTCTTCATCTTATAGAAGTAGAGTGACTCGTCAGACAGATCGAAGAGTGCAGTCATATTGGCATAGAATTCCTTACTCTGTGACAAGGTATAATAAACAAAGGCATCGGAATGACTGATGATGCATATTGCTTCCTTTCTCACCCCGGCATCCGCCGCGGCTTCGGCAATAACATCCATCTCCGACTTCTCGGCACTTCGCAGCGCTATCACGAGCCTGTCTATGCTGTCCGCACTCGCCCCGTTCGTAAGCTGCCACAGCATTGCCGCAATAAGCCTTGAGATAAGCTGTTTTGCTGTGTAAGCCTTCCTCATGACCGTAGACGTGCCGCCTTTTTTGAGCAGGCTGAGCAGTTTATCTGTGAGTACACCCTTGCCGCTCAAGGCAAGCCTGTAGGCCTCCTCGCCTATATACCACAGATCATCCTTCTTTTCTCTGCATACTACAGCCGGCGCGCTGAGCAGGAGCTTATCCTCATGTAGATATCCGCTTATATAATCATCGCAAAGATCTAATCCAATGTTGAGTGACATAAATCAATTCTCCAAGTCAAATAACAGCTTAACCGTCTCTGTTCTCTCGGCATACTCAAGCATATTCTCCCTGAGCAGACCGATATCTCTATCCTCTATCGCACGAGTCATGGTATCCAGACTCGCAAATACCTCATCTCTCTGACGATGGTATTTCTTAACACTGATGATACCCTCCTCTGCGGCGGTATCGTCATAATCGTTATTATATATCAGATACTGCAGTTCATCACCCTTGAACAGTACCGTAGACATTATGTAAATGTTTTTGTATACGTGCTGCATATCTGTGACACGGTACTCGTTATTGTCCGGAAGTATACGTGTCAGAAGCTTTGGCCTTGCCGGAGTCGTCGCATTAAACTGCACATAAAAGCGCATGCATATATCTTCGGGTATGCTTATCTTCTTACGCAGCTTCTTGGTATACCTGAATATCAGTCCCGAGGCTATAAGATCATCTGTGATCTCGGCGCAGAGCTTTGTTTCTTCCTCATCAAGACTGTCCAGATCCGCATAGAAGCTTGTGAGTGCTAGTCTGTAGATAAGCGGCATATTGAGAGGCTCTGAACTTCCCTTAAAATAGCTCCTCAGCGCCTCATACATAATGTCTCCTACCTCTTCCTCATGGAGGAAGGCATCTGCACATCTTTCCGTAAGATAGGCTCTGAGCAGGAATTCGGTATACCGGGAATTATCAATATAACTCTCGAAGCTCTCATCGATATGCTCTCTTGAACCTGTAAACAGCTTGACAGCAAGTATCTTTTCCGGCAGCTCCTTAAGCGGTCTTCCCTTTAACTTAAGGCTCTGCATCAAAGCATACATGTCCTCCGATGCAGACTCATAATGCTCCGCAAGGAAATCAAGTATGACCTCATCTGCCGAACCATAGTCAAATATAAGCTTGGCCACGGCTATGAAATAAGGAGATACCTCTCTGTCTTTGCACGGTACTTCTCCGGCTTCGATCAATGATGACACAAAACCGGCAAGTGCTTCAAGGTCAAGCTTATCCGGACCTATCTGTCTGATCATGCTCAAGATACGCTTAACATCCCTCTTGTCGGCATTGCACAGCGCCTTGAAGAGCTTGCCGCAGGCGGCACCGGTATTATCCTCCTCCTTCAGCATATCCTCCCAAAGCTCACATTTACCGTAATCACAAAGGCTCTCTATAAGTGATGCTCTTAGCTCTCGGCTTACCTCAAGCTCGTTGAAGGCTCTCCTGATGACACCTATCTCTTCATCACCGTTTATCCCTCTTCCGGATATCTCTCTTACAGCCGATAACAGCAGCATCTCATGTTCGGGCGCAAGCTCAAAGCAGCGCCTTAAGATGTCAGGACGTGCAAAAAGCTCCTTTCGCTCATATATGATCTCATTGCTTACATCAACAGCTTCGTTATACTCATTAAAACGATAGAACTTAAATTCCGCATCATTAAAATACACCGGAACAAAGCTCTCTCCGTTTATGATATCGGAACGCCACGCACGCTCAAGTCCCTTATAGCTTACCGTCAGATAATCAGCATCTCCTTTTGAAATATCAAAACGGCTGCATTTAAATATATCGGGAAGTATGCCTGCCGCCTTGGTATCTATCATGCCCGGATATATCATCCTGTCATACATTAAGGCAAGATCGTTATCTATAAGCTCTTTAAATGCGGCATTGATCGTGAAGCTGCTTATCGCAGCCTCGTATTGATTGTACAGCTCAGAATCCGTATCCAGATGAAGTAAAATATTTTTATATAATTTCTTAAGCAGTCCATGCTCGGCATAGCTCTCATAAGAGAAGTATATATACACCTCTCTCGGCATAGGCTCATCATGATCGTCCGGATAAGCATATACATAGCTCTCATACAGACCTGTCATGTTGACGCCGCGCTTAATTGCCTCTCCGTACATGGCAAAGGCATAACCCGAAGCATTCTCGGATCTTATCAGTGCGGCAAGCACTCCTTCGAACAGTGCCTCATCCTCGGGAAGCTCGGAGCAAAGTATGGCATATTGCTCGTCATCTTCAATGTCCGTGCCCTCTGCCTGTCTTGCCGATGTCATAACTCTCAGCGGATTTTCCACTACCCTCTCAGGCTTTGCCTCGGCAGGAACATCGAAATCAGACATAAGTGCAGGATCTGTTCCTGATCCGCTATCTATGTTTCTTCCGCCCTCATTGGTATCTGTTACCGAAAATGTATAGGCAAGAGCAAATTCACCTGCGCTTGTAACAAACATGATCCTGCCGTCAAGCTTATCCCCTGCCTTAAGTCCTGTGCTGTCTATAGCTATTGAAAAATGTATACGTCTTCCGGCAAAGGTTCTCGGTTCGATATTTATCCTCGGGCTGTCCGGAAAGCATATTCCCTTTGCGGCAGCTCCGTTTTCTCCGACAAGCTCTGCTCTGAAACCGTTGGCTCTGCCCGGAAATATCTCATAGCAAAAAGACTCCGGTATAATACTTATTACCGGTGTCTCTGTATCTGTTATTCCCTTAGACAATCTCGTCAGCTTTTCTTTCATTGATTGTTCTCTTGACTCTTGATCGGAATATGCGTCCGCAGCTTGGGCCGGCTGCCCTTTTTAAGACAGATCGCGGACTTCCGACGATTATTCACGCTAATTGTATCATAAGTGTTCTTATTATTCATTAATAAAAATATTCGATTTCTTTGTTTGTGTGATATACTCTAATTGTTCGGCACATATAGTTTACACTCTTTAACGGCTGCTTGCAGACATGTTAAAGAGTGTAAGCTATATGCGGACAAGGCCTGCAAGGCCTTCGGACGCTCTGATCGAGGAGCTGCGGCGCAGCTTCGAGATCACAGCCGAACAAGTTTTATAATAACCTACTTCTCACAACAACCGCTTGCGGAAGTGTTAGATAATGTAAGTTCTATGCGGACAAGGCCTGCAAGGCCTTCGGACGCTTTGATCGAGGAGCTGCGGCGCAGCTTCGAGATCAAAGCCGAACAATTATCTATATATAGCATACGTCCTTCGGCTGCTTGCAGCCAAACTTTTTTCTACACGGAGTATACAAATGATTCAGGAACCTGAGACTTTATATAAATTAATGTCCCTTTATATGCTTGAGAAAGTCAATTTTCCGTTGACTAATTCCCAGCTGTCAAGCTTCTTTCTGGACAAGGAGTACACGACTTATTTCACTCTGCAGAGCGTCCTGAATGATCTTGTCGATGCAAATCTTATCACTGCCAAGCAGGTCGGAAACGCAACTCATTATGAGATAACAGACGACGGCAAGCAGACACTGGATTTTTTTGTATCCGATATCTCCGATGCAGCCATCCGTGATATGGATGATTACCTTGAGAAAAACAAATTCAGTATGAGATCGGAGGCCGGAGTTACGGCAGAATACTTCAAATCAAGCAGCGATTCCTATACAGTACACTGCACCGCCCGTGAGGCTCAGACAACCATATTGTCCATTGATATCGCGGTTCCTGACGAAAGTGTTGCCGAGGCAATGTGTACAAACTGGAAGACTGTCAGTCAGAAGGTCTACTCCAATCTCATGCATGCATTGATGAACAACAGCAAAGAAGGCTGATCTCATTTATGAGCAGCCTTCTTTTATTATGCAGCTTATTATCATCTTTTTTATTTAAGCTCCAGCGTCTTTTCGTAAGCGGCAATTACAGCATCCATTACGGTTCCTCTGAATGCGCCTTCCTCGAGCGCTCTTACTCCCTGTATGGTGGTTCCTCCCGGAGAGCATACATCATCCTTGAGCTTGCCCGGATTCTCTCCTGTCTCAAGCATAAGCTTTGCAGCCCCGACAAGGGTCTGGGCAGCTAATTCCGTTGCTGTCTTTCTAGTCAGTCCGCACGCAACTCCGCTGTCTGCAAGAGCCTCCGCAAACAGATATACAAAGGCCGGTCCGCAGCCGGATACACAGGAGCCTGCATCTATATGAGCTTCATCTATATATGCCATTCGTCCTGCTGCCTTAAGTATATCAAGAAACTCGGCAAGCTTGTCCTCATCCACAGCGGCATTTGCACAATATAACACCATTCCCTCGCCTATAGCCGCCGGTGTATTGGGCATGATACGGATAACAGGATACTCTCCTCCCGCAAGCTTTGTGATAGTATCCATAGTAAGTCCTGCCGCCATAGTTACAAGCACAGGCTTATCTGTCCTCGCCGAAAGTGCATCCTTTATACCGTCAAGCATAGCTGCCATCATCTGCGGCTTAACACCGAGGAACAGATAATCCGCCTCGGATGCCGCACTTTGATTGTCACAAAGCTCAGTCTGTACACTTGCGGATGCCGCCTTATCTATAGCCTGCTTAAGCGCCTCCGCCTTGGCAGCGGTCCTGTTCGCAAGCATCAGCTTGACTTCCTTATCACATGAAGCAGCCGCTTTCGCAAGAGCACCGCCCATATTTCCTGTTCCGATAAAACCTACCTTGATCATCTTATATCAGCCTCTCTTGTGTGCTTTAAACAATGTTCCGACAGCCTTACCCTCGAATATATCGTAGAGATTATCCACATTGTCGCTGTTGATTATATACATATCCACGCCTGCCTCTGTGGCTATCTTAGCTGCTGACAGCTTGGTCACCATTCCGCCCGTTCCGTGTGTGGTTCCGGCACCTCCCGCCATCTCATATATCTCAGGTGTCAGCTCATCTACCTCATGTATAAGCTTGGCATCAGCATTCTTTCTCGGATCGGCGTTATAAAGTCCGTCGATATCACTCATCAATATCAACAGATCCGCCTTACAGAATTTGGCAACTATTGCCGAGAGCGTATCATTATCTCCGAGTACCTTATGATGACCGCTCTCGATCTCCGTAGAAGCAACAGAGTCATTTTCATTGACTATCGGAATGACTCCCATATCAAGCAAAGTATCAAAGGTTATGGACAGATTTGCCGCACTCTTTTCATTTTCAACATTTTCGTCGGTAAGCAGTATCTGGGCGACCGTACAGTTGTACTCCGAAAACAAAGTGTCATACATATGCATCAGCTGTGCCTGACCTATTGCGGATACCGCCATCTTGGAATTAAGATCCTTGGGTCTCTCCGAGAGTCCGAGCTTGGCTGTTCCTGCCGAAATAGCCGCCGAGGTAACTATTATGACCTCATTGCCCATTCCTTTGATGTCGGCCGCAGCGCGGACTATCTTATCCATCTTGTGCATATTAAGGCTGCCGGACGGATGTGTAAGAGTCGATGTTCCCAATTTAATAATTATCTTCTTGCCCTGCATCATTTTTATATCCTTTTTGCTGTCCTGTGACAGCATATAAAACAATAGCGCAGTTCACAGATATGAGTGAGCTGTGTCAAGCCGTTTAGGCTGTTTTAAAGCCATATCTGAGCTGTTTTAAGCCGTGTTTAAGCTGTTTTCCAACTCTATCCGGCTGATATCCTCTTATCGGCAAATTATCAAAGCAGATGAATATTGTGTGCCTCACATTCCTTTCGCATGGATTCCGGCCATACCGAAGCCTGTACTTCTCCGACATGTGCCCTTCCAAGCAGCAGCATGCAGAGTCTTGACTGTCCGATACCGCCTCCGATACTGTAAGGAAGTTCTTTATTAAGTATAGCCTTGTGGTAAGGAAGCTCCTCTCTCTCCGGGCATCCGGCCTTGATAAGCTGTTCATGGAGACTTTCCTCTGACACTCTGATACCCATGGATGATATCTCAAGAGCCATGTTGAGAGGCTCGAACCAATAAAGTATATCTCCGTTGAGCTGCCAGTCATCATAATCCGGTGCTCTTCCGTCATGCGGCTCGCCGTCGCCTAACTTATCTCCCACTCTCATGATAAACACACAGCCGTGCTTCTTGCAGATGGCATTCTCACGTTCCTTTGCCGTAAGCTCCGGATACATCTGTCTCAATTCCTCGGTATCAACAAAGGTAACCTCCGAAGGAACCTGATAAACAGCCTCCGGATATTTGTACCATACCTCATGCTCCATATGCTTGACCACTTTGACTATGGTGCGTACTGTAGCCTTAAGCGTCTCAATATTTCTGTCGGATTTATCTATGACCTTCTCCCAGTCCCACTGATCTACATACACGCTGTGGATATTGTCAAGCTCCTCGTCGCGTCTGATCGCATTCATATTGGTGTAGAGGCCCTCTCCTCTTTCAAAATCGTACTTTTTGAGAGCCATTCTCTTCCATTTTGCAAGTGACTGAACTATCTCAAGCTCATCACCCGGCATATCAAGGAGATCAAAAGAAACCTTACGCTCCACACCGTTAAGATCGTCATTAAGTCCTGTGCTTCTCTCCACAAACAAAGGAGCGGATATCCTGTACAGATTCATCTCCTTTGCAAATTCCTTCTGAAATGTATCTCTTATATATTTGATTGCTTCCTGAGTCTCTCTTACAGTGATCTTTGGATCATATCCCTGCGGAATAATAAGTTTCATATATATTTCCTTTCCTGCTTTTGTATTTCTATACGCAGATACGCATTAATGTAAATGCTGCCGCCGTAAATGTCAATAAATTCGCTTTGTGCCGCTCCTTAGCTCGGCTATCTCGTCCTTACTAAGCTCCCTGAATCTTCCCTCCGGCAGATCCTTGAGTCTTATATTCATTATCCTTACACGTTTAAGCTTAACGACCTTATAGCCGCAGGCCTCGCACATACGTCTTATCTGTCTGTTAAGCCCCTGAGTAAGAGTTATGGAAAATGTTCTGTCATCTATCCTCTTAAGCTCACACTTTGCTGTCTTTACATTTTTATACAGCTTGCCGTCACGCATAAAACCTTTTTCGGTATTTCTCGCGGGTACGGCTATTACCACACCCTCACTCATCTTATGCAGAAATTCATCATTGATCTTTCTTGAACAAGTAACCACATATTCCTTTTCATGATGATTACGCGAACGGTTTATCTCATTTACAAGCTCACCGACATTAGTCAGCAGTATCAGTCCCTCCGAATCCTTATCGAGACGTCCGATAGGAAATATCCTGGTCTTGTAATTGATATAATCAACTATATTGACGGAATCATCCTGTGATACCGTAGTGCAGACTATACCTCGCGGTTTATTAAAGGCAAGCACGACAGCTTCGGTCTCCCGGTTCTTTTTTACCGCTATGTGTTCTCCGTCTATCTGAATGTTATCGCCCGTATCGACGCGCTGTCCCTGAACCGCAGCTTTGCCGTTGATCCTGATACGTCCTTCCTCAAGCAATCTGTCGGCTTCACGTCTTGAGCATATTCCACGCTCAGACAGATATTTATTTATACGTATTCCTGTTTCCATCCTAATTTGCTCCGTCAGTACAAAAGCGGTATATTGTCATACTCCGCCTAACGATACTATCATAAAAATCGAATGCAATTTTATCACATTAAAGCAAAAAGGGATACCCTTACGACAATGTCATTAAGTTAAGATGACATTGACCCTTACGGATACCCCTTTGTATCAAGATGCAAATATTACTCTACGTAATTCTCGATTTCTCCGATTCCCTCGATACGGCAGATGACACGGTCACCCTTGTTGAGGAATTTAGGAGGTGTAAAGCCCATTCCAACTCCCGACGGTGTACCTGTTGCAATGATAGTACCTGCCTTAAGTGTCATTCCTGCCGAAAGCTCTGAGATAGCTCCCGGAATAGTCTGTATCATAAGTCCGGTGTTGCTGTGCTGACGAAGCTCCCCGTTTACCAGACTGCTTATCTCAAGATCCTCGGGATCACCAAGCTCATCCGGTGTAACTATACACGGTCCCATAGGTGTAAATCCGTCCAGGCCCTTTCCGAGCAGCCACTGCTTGTGACGTGTCTGAAGATTTCTGGCGCTGACATCATTGATAACGGTGTAACCGAACACCTTGCTCATAGCCTCTTCCTTTGAAACAGCCTTGCATGTCGTTCCTATAACAACACCGAGCTCCGACTCATAATCAAGACCTTCAACCAGACCTTCATAAAGCGGAATAGGATCTCCGGATGCCGAAGCATAGGCAACGTGCTTGCCGAAGTAGATAGTATAATCTATCTTATCGCTGAATGCATCCTTATCGAACTTTGCCGACTCAGCCGCATGATCCTTATAGTTGATTCCGAGACATATTATATCCTGATCCGGATGCATGATAGGCGCACATATCTTAGCCGACTGCATGTCCACAGCCTTGCTGCTGTCCGCAGTCTTGATCACTTCAGAGATCTTTTTTACTTTCTCCTCCGCATTATTACGAACAAACTCTGCGATATCCTTATCCTTAAGTCCCAGATCACTGAGCACATATCCGGTCTTTCCGCCGTCTGCCGAGACTACCGGCAAATACTTTCCTTCTGCCTCAATAGTATAAAATCTCATTATATTACCTTCCCTTTCAAGATAATCCTGTAATAGCTGTATTCTAAAACGAAAGACAGGGACATTTCAATCCCTGTCTTCCTAAATTAATGAATCCTTCGGAAATTCGCACCCGTGCCTTTCGGCACTTTGTGTTCATTTCATTAGCTCCTTCTTAATTTTAGCGCATATTACGGATTGCTTCGTACTTCGTACTCTCGCAATCCTTCGGAAATTCGCACCCGTGCCTTTCGGCACTTTGTGCTCATTTCCGTTACGCAATCAAAAAGATGAGGATGAACAAGTAAACTTGCTCATCCTCACCTTTTTGATTCCGTTTATGCGCTAAAATTACTTTCCAGCCATCTGCTTTGCAACTTCCTCTGCAAAGTCCTCGTTCTTCTTCTCAAGGCCCTCGCCTGTCTCGAATCTAACGAAGGTCTTAACTGTGATCTTAGCATTGTTAGCCTTGGCAACACTGTCAACATAAGCCTTAACGCTCTGCTTACCGTCCTCAGCCTTAACATATACCTGATCCATAAGGCAGATGTCCTTAAGTTCCTTCTTGATACGTCCCTCGATCATGCCGTTGATAACCTTCTCCGGCTTTGAAGACTCCTTAGGATCATTCATGATCTGAGCCTTGAGGATCTCCTTCTCTTTCTCGATGAAGTCAGCGCTGATCTCGGCATCACTTGTATAGGTTGGCTTAAGAGCTGCTATCTGCATGCATACGTTCTTAGCCATATCCTTGATCTCGTCATTAACAACATCTGTCTCAACGTCAAGGATAACACCGATCTTTCCGCCTGCATGAATGTATGACTGAACGAATCCGTTCTCCTCGTTAAGAACTGTGAATCTGCGGATGTGCATATTCTCACCGATGATAGAGATCATTGAGCTAAGCTTCTCTGCAACTGTAAGTGTCGGATCAAGTGACCACTTCTCTGCAAGGAAAGCATCAATATCTGCTGCCGGAGTAACAAGTGCCTGTGCAGTAACATCTGCAACATAGCTTCTGAACTTCTCATTCTTAGCAACGAAGTCTGTCTCGGCATTAACCTCAACAACTACGCCTCTCTTGGCATCATCCGAAAGCTTTGTATCAACAATACCCTCAGCTGCGATTCTGCCGGCCTTCTTCTGAGCACCTGCAAGTCCTTTTTCACGAAGGAAGTCAACTGCCTTATCCATATCGCCATCTGTAGCTGTAAGAGCCTTCTTGCAGTCCATCATTCCGGCGCCTGTGATTTCTCTAAGCTCCTTAACCTGTGCGGCTGTAATGTTTGCCATTGGTTTTGTCCTCCTTTTTTAGACACGAGAGCGAAAATGCATCGCATCTTCGCTCCTATTGTTCATATTGCCTGCTTATTAACAGGAGCAATATCTTACGAAAATGCGCTGCAATTACTCAGCTGCGATTTCCTCGATATCCTTTGCTCCCTCTGTCTCAGTTGCCTGCTGCTCCTCAGCCTGCTCTGTTGTCTCCTCGACATAAGCCTCGTCGCCCTGCTTAGCCTCGATAACAGCATCTGCCATCTTGGAAACGATAAGCTTTACGGCACGGATAGCATCGTCGTTGCCCGGGATAACATAATCAAGCTCCTCAGGATCGCAGTTTGTATCACACATACCGATAAGAGTGATTCCGAGTGAATGTGCCTCCTGGATGCAGATCTTCTCCTTCTTAGGATCGATAACGAAGATAGCTGTAGGAAGCTCCTTCATCTCAACGATACCGCCGAGGTTCTTCTCAAGCTTCTCCTGCTCCTTCTTGATCTTGATAACTTCCTTCTTAGGAAGAACATCAAATGTACCGTCCTCAGCCATCTTTCTGATGTTCTTAAGTCTCTCGATACGTGATCTGATAGTTCTGAAGTTTGTAAGCATACCACCGAGCCATCTCTCGTTTACGAAGAACTCTCCGCAGCGAAGAGCCTCAGCTGCAACAGCATCCTGAGCCTGCTTCTTTGTACCAACGAAAAGAATGCTTCCGCCGTCTGCAACGATATCGTTGATTGCCTTGTAAGCATCGTCAACCATACCTACTGTCTTCTGAAGATCGATAATGTGGATACCGTTTCTCTCGGTGTAGATGTACGGAGCCATCTTAGGGTTCCATCTTCTTGTCTGGTGTCCGAAATGTACGCCTGCCTCAAGAAGCTGCTTCATAGAAATAACGCTCATTTTAATTCCTCCTGGTTTTAAAGCGTCTGTCGGTCATAAACGGTGAGACCTGTCAATAAGGCACCATCCCGTCTGCATTTTAGATTAAAGAAAACCGACATGTTTACTGGTTACCGCCATGCTTCTGCCCGCTCCGGCTCAAAAAAAAATACCGAAAGCTACATTTGCACAGCAAAATGCACATGTTTTTACGCATGCCGTGATAGTTTATCATATACCGTGCCCGTCCGCAAGCCTTTTTTCATCAAAAACAAGCCATATTTAAGCCATATTCTGATAATCTTCTCCTACAAATCGCGACTCTTTTGTTGCCATGGCACATAAGCCGATGTATTTTCATGAAAATGCGTTTCATATATGCTAAAATGCAAATGTCAGCGACCTGCGTATACTTAAAATCGGCACAGCATATTCCGGCTCATGCAGTCAACTGCTTCAGTCAGACCCTGCTACTGTCGATTTGCGGGCAGCCGCAGCTTCACTATGTATGCCTGATACTTTTTAAGTATATTTTCATATAATAAAGGAAACGATAGCTATGATCAATGATCCACAGCAAAAAATAGATCGTCTGCGCGGAGATAACCCTTTTATAAGCAGCCGTGAACTTGCTTACAATATTATATTGGATTCCATACTCTCCGGGGAGCTTGATTCCGATAAAAAGCTTACTCAGAGTATACTTGCCGATGAGCTCGACATGAGCAGGACTCCTGTAAAGGAGGCTCTGTTCAAGCTCGAAAAGGACGGCTTTATAGAGAAGGTCGAAACAGCTTCGCTTTATACTGTCAAGAAATTCGATATAGGCGATTTTATGGATTTCAGCGAGCTGCGCCTTGCCATAGAACCGGATGCTGCCTTCCGTGCAGCACGTTATATCAATGAAAATGATTCCAAGCGCCTTAAGTCTTGTCTCGAGGTTCAGGAAAGATTAGCCGCAGCCAGAGACATGGCCGGTCTCATATTCAATCACACCCAGTTTCACAAGCTTATTGTCGAAGCCTCACAGAATAAATATTATATAGACATTTATAATATATATGAGAACAAAAGTCTGTTTTTCAACCGTGGCTTCATGTCAGAAAGCACCATATCATACAATCTGCTCAAGCACAGACTGATTGCGGAAAAAATCATAAATCACCGTGAGATCGAAGCCCGTGAGGAAATGAAAGTACATTTAAGCTTCTATGCAAAGAGTGCTTCACGAAGGATCTTGTAACACTCGAACACTTAGTGTGTAAACGAATGTACCTAAGTGTTCTCTCGCACCGAGTGCGGTCTCTTGCGGCATTTTCCTTTGCCAAAGTGCGCATCCGGCTGATCGTATTGTTATTTCATAAAGCGCAATTTCTGTCCTTTTGTACAAATATTGTTCGTTTTTGTGTCTTTTCGAGATAAAATGCGGCAGTTTACATGCAATTTTTATGTTATTTTTATAACATGCGTGCATTTTCATGATTTCTGCACTTTTGAAGATGAGAAATTTCCGCTTTTAAATATTTTTTTATTCAAAACAGCCGAAAAGGCTGTTTTTTTGATGCTGTCATCCCCTTTGATTATACTTATCACAGTTACCGGACAAGTTCCGGTAGTTTGTAATCGTAATGAACCGGGCAAGCGCAAATCGCCAAGCCTCACGGATATAGTTTAAAAATATAGTTTCTGCGATTACATATATCCAGTCAGACTCAAATGTTATTGATCAAGCAAAAGGAAAACAAATATGGAAAGCTACAATACACTGAATCAGGAAATCATAGACGAGCTCAGGGCGGTCTCCGATCATGTCCTTGTCGGCTCGGCCATCAATCCGGATTATGCAAAGGATGAGATGCCCATATACGGCACCCATATGCCGGATCTCGTTGTTCAGGCACATTCCACCCGGGAAGTATCTGATGTAATGAAGGTTTGCTATAAGCACAGCATCCCTGTTACAGCAAGAGGAGCCGGAACAGGTCTTGCCGGCGGCGCCGTTCCTATCTTCGGAGGTGTCATTCTCGACATTTCCCCAATGAATCATGTCATTGGATACGATCTTGAGAATTTCGTTGTAAATGTTGAGGCCGGAGTCCTGCTTAAGGATCTTCAGGATGACTGTATCACCAAGGGACTTATGTATCCGCCGGATCCGGGTATGAAATATGCCTGCCTCGGAGGAAACGTCGCAACCAATGCCGGAGGAATGCGTGCCGTAAAATATGGAACCACCAGAGACTATGTTCGTGCCATGACCGTAGTTCTTGCAAACGGTGAGATCACCCACTTCGGTGCCACCGTATCCAAGACCTCGTCTGGATATTCACTCCTCAACCTTATGATAGGATCTGAGGGAACTCTCGGTATCATCACAGAGCTTACACTCAAGATAATTCCTGCTCCTAAGGCAACTGCCTCTATCATAGTTCCTTTCAAGGATCTTAAGACCGCACTTTCCGCGGTTCCTAAGTTCAAGATGGCTCACCTCGATCCACAGGCTATAGAGTTCATGGAGACCGATATAGTCGATATGACAGAGCGCTTCATCGGCCGCAGCGTATTCCCAAAGCAGTGTAACGGAGAAGATATTCACTCATATCTCCTTATCACCCTTGACGGAAGCAGCGACGAGGATCTTGACGAACAGATAGACCAGTTCTCAAAGGTATGCTTTGACAATCAGGCTATGGAGGTATTCATAGCCGAGACTCCGTCACAGATCTCCAACGCCTGGGCAGCTCGTTCGGCATTCTATGAGGCTATTACAGACGAGATCAAGATGCTTGACGAATGCGACGTTGTTATCCCGGTCAACAAGATCGCCGAATTCATTCCTTTTGTAAATGAGATAGGTGCTGAGCTTGGTCTCGATATTACCTGTTACGGTCATGCCGGTGACGGAAATATTCATATATATCAGTGTTCGAATACCATGAGCCCGGAAGAATTTGAAGAACGCAACAATAAATTCTTTGATGTCATCTATGCCAAGGCTGTTGAATACGGCGGTGAGGTATCCGGTGAGCACGGTATCGGAAACGCCAAGATGAAATACCTTGAGGAATCCATAGGCAAGACAAATGTCGATCTCATGGAGGGTATCAAGAGAGTATTTGATCCTAAGATGATACTTAATCCGGGAAAAGTCTGCCACAGACTGTAAGTGAGGTATGAATATGAATATTTGTGTATGCATTAAACAGGTTCCCGATACGAACCGAATCAAGATAGACCCGGTCACCAATACACTTGTACGTAAGGGTGTTCCGAGCATTATAAATCCTTTTGATACTTATGCCGTTGAGATGGCAGCAAAGCTCAAGGAGGAATACGGCGGCAAGGTCGTTGTTATCTCCATGGGTCCGCCTCAGGCCTCCAAGGCTCTCAAGGTCTGCCTGTCTGTAGGTGCAGATGAAGCTTATCTTATTTCCGACAGAGCCTTCGGCGGTTCCGATACACTTGCAACAGGCTATATACTTGCCGGAGCCATAAAAAAGATCGAAGAGCTTGAAGATCTTAAATTTGATCTTATATTCTGCGGAAAGCAGGCAATAGACGGAGATACCGCTCAGGTCGGTCCTCAGATCGCAGAGCAGCTCGGACTTGCTCAGGCAACATACGCTCTTGATGTAGGCTGCACCAACGATCACGCAATCGTAAAGCGTGAGGTTGACGGAGGCTACGATACCGTACTGGTTCAGACTCCGGCGGTAGTCACCGTAGTCCATACCGATCAGATGCCGAGATACGCTACCTACAGCACCCGCTCTGAGGCCAAGAAAAAACAAGTGCATGTGCTTTCATCGGCAGAGCTCAGTGAGCTTGATCTTGCACAGTGCGGTCTGTCAGGCTCCCCTACACGAGTTGTAAATACTTATACTCCGAGTGTGCAAAAGCTTGGCATTATGATCGAAGGAAGCAGTACAACTGAGCTTGTAGATAAGCTTGTCGGCATTTTAGATGATAAGAGACTGCTCTAAGGAGGATTCATGATGAATACAGATATTTGGATCTATATAGAAACAGAAAACGGTAAAGCCTTGAATGTTGGCTATGAGCTTATTAATGCCGCCCGCCCTATTGCAGCTCAGAAAAACAGCAAAATAGTCGCACTTGTTGTCGGAAAAAATATACTTAAGGCTGCACAGGATGCCATAGGCTACGGCGCTGATTCTGCGATAATACTGGACGCTGACGATTACGCAAGCTATTCCACAGACGCTTATGCCGAAGCGATCACTTGTCTTATCAATAAATACGATCCCGAGACCATGATGTTCGGTGCAACCACCAACGGACGTGATATGGCTCCACGTATCGCATGCAGAGTATCCACAGGACTTACGGCTGACTGTACCGACATCGGTATCGACGAAGCCTCCGGCTGCGTAAGATGGACACGTCCTACCTTCGGCGGAAACCTTATGGCTGATATCATATGCCCGGAAAGACGCCCTCAGATGGGTACGGTTCGTCCCGGTGTATTCCGCAAAGCCGAATTCGATCCTACAAGGAAAGGCAATATCATTGACGAAACTGCAAATATCCATATCGATCCCGAGCATATCAGAACAAAGCTTCTTGAGCATGTTGATGTGGTTGCGGAAGCTGTCAATCTTGAAGATGCGGATGTTATCATTGCAGGCGGACGCGGCATAGGATCGGTTGATAACATTCATCTCCTTGAAGAGCTTGCCGAGGTAACGGGAGGAACCGTTGCCTGCAGCCGTCCGGTTGCGGAAGCAGGCTGGATGAACCACAACAGACAGGTCGGACAATCCGGTAAAACCGTTTCTCCGTCCGTATACTTTGCAATAGGCATCTCAGGTGCTGTACAGCATACAGCTGGAATGCAGGGCTCCGGAACCATAATTGCCATTAACTCCGATCCGGAAGCGCCTATCTTTGATATTGCGGACTACGGTATTGTAGGTGATCTCAACGCCATAGTTCCGGCTCTTACGAAGAAACTCAAAGAAAGAAATATGTGATTTTCTTTCAAAAAAGACCCGAAGTTCTTATACCGAGTTTGAACCGACCGCCAATTGTCAGACTAAAAATCTAACTTTTCGGGGTTACCTCAAATTGGTAATAATGGCTTCGGGTCTTTTGCTGTTGATTATTATTCAACAATATAACAGGGAGCTGATGCTCGCGCACCTGCTCCCCTATAATTATGTTACATCTGTTTCTTACTGTTCAAAAAAACAGAGTTTTAGCTTTCATTATTATTTCACTATTTTTACACTATTTTTCACTACCGGCATCATAACAGATAAGTTCCGCAGCTTTTTCACCTTTCATCCACCACCTGGAAGATGATAAATTTCAGATAATACGAATTATCCGCAGCCCAAAGGATAGGATGATCCGGTGACTGAGTACGAAACTCTATCTGACGCAGTCTCTTGTGTGCGGCATGCGCAGCTTCGGCTATGGTCTTCTTGAACAGCTCTTCTGTCATAAAATGTGAACAGGAACAGGTCGCAAGGAAGCCTCCGTTTTTTACAAGCTTCATTCCGCGCATATTGATGTCTCTGTAGCCCTTGACCGCCTTCTTGGTAGCTTCTCTTGACTTTGTAAATGCAGGAGGATCGAGTATGACCAGGTCAAAGCTCTCTCCCTTTTTCTCAAGCTCCGGAAGCAGATCCAGAACATCCGCACATTTAAAGCTTATGCTCCTGCCTGCATTATCAGCCTTGGCACAGCAGTCAGCCTCGGCCTTTGCTCTTGCCTCCTCCGATATATCATCTATCATATTGAAACCGTTTAACAAGGCATTTTTTCGTGCCTGCTCCAATGCAAGCTCCGAAGCATCAACAGCTATGACTTCCTTTGCCCCTGCATAATAAGCATTTAACGCAAAGGATCCGGTATGTGTGAAGCAATCAAGCACTCTTCCGCCCTTGCCAAGTCCTCTTACGGCGAGTCTGTTATACTTTTGATCCAGGAAGAATCCCGTCTTCTGTCCGTCCATGACATCAACATAGTATCTGACATCATTTTCCTTGATTTTGACCTCGGTATCAAAAGCTTCTCCGATAAAGCCCTTAAACGGCTCCATTCCTTCCTTTTTTCTGACAGGAGCATCCGAACGCTCATATACTCCGCGCACCTTTATCCCGTCCTTAAGTAATTCCTCCTTAAGAGTTTCAACTATAAGCGGCTTCATTCTGTCGATGCCGAGAGCCAATGACTCAACAACAAGCACATCCTCGAATTTATCGATTACTATACCGGGCAGGAAATCTGCCTCTCCGAAAATCACTCTGCAGGAAGAAATATCCACAGTCTTCTTACGGTATTCCCATGCGGCACGCACTCTGTCCCTGATAAATTCATCGTTAACCTCGGCGCCTCTCCTTGATAGCATACGCACCCTGATCTTGGAGTTGGTATTGATAAATCCATAGCCCATAGGATATCCGTCAAAGTCTTCTACGCTTATGACATCACCGTTGGCAAATTCTCCCTCCGTTTTGTCTATTTCATTATCGAATACCCAGGCACCTCCTGCCTTGATAGTACGTCCTTCACCTTTTTTCAGTATAACTTTTGCCATATATCGACCCCGTATCTGTGTTTTTATTTTTATTATTGTTTTATTTGTCTGCAGCTAAGCTTAAAGCTTACATATCCGGATGTCTTTGTGCCATGCATCCTTATATAGCTGTGCCGCACCTCATTATATTCCGAATCCATGCGTATTTACACACATACTTATATCACAGCATTATATACTTAAGTATAAATAATACCGTAAGCACATACATCAGAGGATTTATATTTTTTTCCTTGCTCTTACCGATTATAAGATTGATAAGAGTCCACGAAATAAATCCTATAGCTATACCCTCTGCCACACTGTAAGCAAGCGGCATGGCTATGATGGTAAGGAATGCCGGAATAGCCTCACTCTTATCACTAAAATCTATCTTGGATATAGACCCCATCATAAGGAATCCTACAATAATAAGCGCCGGAGCGGTAGCAAACGAAGGTATGGCGAGAAATACCGGACTGAACACAGCAGAAACAAGAAACAACACAGCAGCCGTTACAGCCGTAAGTCCGGTGCGTCCGCCCTGCGCAACACCTGATGCACTCTCTACTACTGTGGTCGTTGTAGATGTTCCGAGTACAGCGCCTACTGTAGTTGCCAAGGCATCAGCAAGCAAAGCTCCTCTTACTCTCGGAAGCTTGCCGTTTTCATCAAGCATTCCGGCATTTTCCGATACACCTATAAGTGTTCCGAGAGTATCAAAAAGATCAACAAATAAAAATGCGAAAACCACGACTATAAAATCAAATACCCCTATATTTATGGTGCTGAAATCAAATACCTGTCCGAAGGTCTTTGTGATAGAAGAAAAATCAAAACTGATGAGCCCTGAAGGTATGACCGAGAACATACCGGCATCCGGGTTGGGTACATATATGCCTGTGATCTCGCAGATAATGCCCATGAGCCAGGTGATCACTATTCCGTAGAGTATGCTTCCCTTGACATTTTTCACCATCATAACTGCGGTTATAAGTGTGCCTGTAAGTGCAAGTATCGCTCCGATACCCACTGAAGCGAAGAGCTCGCCCTTAAAGTGCTGATAGGTGACAAGAGTTGCCGAATTCGCCACTATAAGCTTGGCATTCTGCAGTCCTACAAAAGTAATAAACATACCTATTCCTACACTGACTGCGGATTTGAGAGTCTTTGGTATTGCGTTGAAGATGCTCTCACGCACGTTTGTAAGCGACATAAGTATGAAAATGATTCCCTCCGCAAATACCGCAAGGAGCGCAAGCTGCCAGCTGTAGCCCCTGCCCAGCACGACCGTATATGCAAAATACGCATTTAGTCCCATTCCGGGTGCAAGTACAAAAGGATAATTTGCCAAAAAAGCCATAGCCATGGTTCCGAAGAAGGCTGCAAAGGTCGTAGCAAGAAGAACGGCGTTTTTATCCATGCCTGTTTCGGATAATATATTCGGATTGACCGCAAGTATATAAGCTATGGTCATAAAGCTTGTTATTCCGGCTACTATTTCTGTTTTGGAATTTGTGTTATTTTCCCTGAGGTGAAAGAGTTTATCAAGCATCTCTATTTGTTTCCCTTCAATAATTTTTCAGATATGCATTTTCCCGAAGATAGATACTATGGGAAGGTTCTTAGATAGAGTTTACTTGTTGGATGCAGAAATATCAATCAATTTTAGCGCATAAACGGAATCGGGAACATGAGGATGAGCAAGTTTACTTGCAGTCATCCTTATGTTTTTGATTGCGTAACGGAAATGAGCACAAAGTGCCGATAGGCACGGGTGCGAATTTTCCGTAGGATTGCGAGAGTACGAAGTACGAAGCAATCCGTATTATGCGCTAATACTAAATAAAATAAAAAAAGATGTATAAATGCGCATATGGATTGCGAGAGTACGAAGTACGAAGCAATCCGTATTATGCGCTAATACTAAATAGAATAAAAAAAGATGTATAAATGCGCAGAAAGGATTGCGAGAGTACAAAGTACGTAGCAATCCTTTTTGCGCAAAGAAAAGGCTACTGCCGTAGCAGTAGCCTTTAGTATCTTTAATAGTGTAAAGATTATCTGTTCTGGAATGCAGGATCGCCGAACTCGCATCTCTGATACGGCTTCTTAACAACGAGTGTTCCTGTTCCATATCCGCAAAGGATCGGCTCCGGAAGAACGTTAGCTGCAGAATCTGCAAGACCTTCCTGACGAGCAAGCTCGATAACCTTGTGTGCCTCGAAATGGCATGTGAAAGAAGTGTTTCCAACCTTCTCTACATATCCTGAATACTCCATGAAGTCACCAGCATAAACCGGAGCTGTGTAACGAACCTCTGAATATCCAAGGAAAAGTGACTCATCACCGAAAAGACGAACTGCGAGCTCTGTAGCAACATCGCCCCATGCTGTTACGATATGAGCGCCCTCTACAAGCTCTCCAGCGTAATGAGCATCACCAGCTGACATACGATATCTAAGCACAACCTTTGTACCAATCATTGTTTTGTCCTCCTAAATTGACATTCAATTAATTTATCCAGCCTTTTGTTTGGCTGTTTAAATATCCTTTTGACAATCACAATATATCACCCTTTAGATATTAGGTCAACCTTTTCGTTTTGTAAAGTTTCACTAATTTCCAAGCCTTCTTTTGGTCATTTTTAGTGAAATATGCACTTCTTTTATGTGTTTTATTCAATTGCTTTATAGCAAAGGCTGCTATAAAAAAACTTTATAGCAGCCTTTTCATTCATTAAGCTATGGAATGAGCTATCAGTTCCTTCATGTCCTCTGTCTTCTTATCCAGAGCATGTGCTATCTCGGAGTAGAGTGCATTCTCCGCCAGCTTAAAATATCTGTCGTCTATAGATGTTACCTTCTTGCCGTGATCGAGTCTGTCCTTGTTTCTGAAGTACAGATTCTTGATGATAGCAACAAGTGCGACAGGATCGTTGCTGCGCATGGCATTCTTATACTCCTGCTCTCTCGACTTGTCGCTTTCTATCCATTTGGTCTCAATCGACGGAATGGCATGAATAAGAGCCTCGGCTTCCGTCTTATCCATTGCCTTGCGCAGATTGGACTTGTCTGAATCCACCGGTACAAACAACTTTGCTCTGCTGTCTGCGATCGGAGCCAGACAGTAGTATTCTTTCTCGTCGGAATTCTCTGTTAATCTGCGCAGTAAAATATCTTCAACCACACAAACACCTGTATTTGCCTTGACTACAAATTCTCCTTTCGTATACATATTCCTCGACCTCCCAATACAACCGATTTTAACATTTTCCTTCGGTAATTTCAAAGGAGTTTAGGCATTTTCGGCATTATTATGTATACTCAGCTATTCAAATTATGTATACATTCCTCAAAGCTCATTAATTATTCTGTTGAATCTCTGTCTCACCTCGGCATAGACTCTCTCTTTGTCTATGAAGCTGTATTCTCCGTCCTTATAGACTACTCTTCCGTCTGTCATGGTAAGCACAACATCCGAGCCCTGAGCGGAGAATACGATATCCGACAGACTGTCAAAGCCCGGCTGCAGATGCGGTCTGTCGGTGTCTATAAGCACTATATCCGCTCTGTTTCCTACCGCAATGCGTCCGCAGTCTGTTCTTCCCTGAGCCATTGCTCCGTCATAGCTTGCCATCTTAAGTATGTCCGCTGCGCTTATTGCATTGGCATCTCTTGTAATGCCTCTTGATATCATGGCTGCAAGATGCATCTCCTCAAACATATTAATGTTATTATTGCTTGATGCTCCGTCGGTGCCGAGAGCGACTTTTAGTCCTTTTCCGAGATAATCCTTGACAGGCGCAATACCGCTCCCAAGCTTCAGATTGCTTGAAGGATTATGTACAACATTTGCTCCAGCCTCCTTCATTATCTCGATATCCTCATCCTCGATATATACGCAATGAGCCGCATTTACCTGAGACTTAAAGAGTCCGCAGTCGGCAAAGTATCTTACTACTGTTCTTCCGTCATGACGTGTTTTGCACTCAGCATGCTCTGACTCTGTCTCGGAGATATGTGTATGGACTATAAGCTTTTCTTCCGCAGCCGCCCCGGCTATCTGACGTACCAGTCCCTCGTTTGAGGTGTATTCCGCGTGCAGTCCCATATCCGCCTTGATACGGCTGTCGGAGCCGTCTGCATTTACAGCACCGTATACTCCCGCCTTGGCATCCTTAAGCAGCTGCATGGTATCATTGTAGCCCTTCAACTCACGAAGCTTAACGTCTGCATCAAAGGATGAGATACCGTGACATATATTTGCCTTCATGCCTGCCTCGTCAAGAGAACGAGCCATGTCATTTATAAAGAAATACATATCGCTGATGGAAGCGCAGCCCGAAGCAAGCAGCTCCATTGCTCCAAGCTTGGTCGTCCAGTATACGTCTTCACCTGTAAGCTTGGCCTCAAACGGGAATATCTTCTCGTTAAGCCATCTCTGAAGCGGAAGCCCGTCACCGTAGCCTCTTAATATAGTCATCGGAACATGACAATGTACATTGTAGAGAGCCGGCATCATCAGCTTATTGCTGCCGTCATAGACAGTCTCTCCCTCGAGCTTTTCCGGGCATTCCTTGCCTATATAATCTATAAATGCACCCTTTGTGCGCACATACATATCGCTTTGTACTTCGTAATTTCCGTCTATGAGCTTTATATTTTTAAATAACATGATTACCTCTTTCTGTATTCATCTCTCAAGATAGGGCTTAAGATACTTGCCTGTATAGCTTTCACCGACCTTGCATATCTCCTCAGGCGTTCCCTGTGCGACCACGGTTCCTCCGCGATAGCCTCCCTCGGGTCCCATGTCTATGATGTAGTCCGCAGTCTTGATAACATCCAGATTGTGCTCTATAACGACTACTGTATTGCCGTTTTCCCTGAGTCTTAAGAGTATATCCACGAGTTTGTCAACGTCTGCAAAATGCAGTCCTGTAGTAGGCTCATCCAAAATATATATAGTCTTGCCTGTTCCTCTCTTGCTTAGCTCTGCCGCAAGTTTTATACGCTGCGCTTCTCCTCCTGACAGCTCCGTACTCGGCTGTCCGAGCCTGATGTATGAAAGGCCTACATCATAGAGGGTCTGTATTTTACGTTCAACGGACGGAACATTTTTAAAGAATTCCAAAGCCTCCTCGACGGTCATGTTAAGCACATCATAAATGCTTTTGCCCTTATACTTTACCTCAAGTGTCTCCCTGTTATAGCGTTTGCCTCCGCATACCTCACAGGGAACGAATACATCCGGCAGGAAATGCATCTCTATCTTGATGATACCGTCACCCGAGCATGCCTCACAGCGTCCTCCCTTAACATTAAAGGAGAATCTGCCTTTGCTGTAACCTCTCACCTTGGCATCCTGAGTAGCCGCAAACAGATCTCTTATAATGTCAAATACACCTGTGTATGTCGCAGGGTTCGATCTCGGCGTCCTTCCTATAGGTGACTGGTCTATACATATGACCTTGTCAAGCTGCTCAAGACCGTCTATACCGCCGTTTTTGCCCGGAATAGTTCGTGCCTTGTTGAGCTGCTTGGCTGCAGTCTTATACAATATCTCGTTTACGAGTGAGGACTTGCCGCTTCCGGATACTCCGGTAACTGCCGTCATGACTCCGAGCGGTATGTCCACATCTATATTTTTAAGGTTATTTTCAGCCGCAGCCTTTATCTTGATCCATTTTTCCGGCTGCTTGCGGGTCTTCGGCACCTCTATCTTCTTTCTTCCGGAGAGATAGGCTCCTGTCTCGGAGCGCTCGCACTTCATTATCTCCTCTGCGGTTCCGACTGCAACGACCTCTCCGCCGTGTTCTCCCGCACCCGGTCCTATATCTACTATGAGATCTGCGGCACGCATGGTATCCTCATCATGCTCTACAACTATTACCGAGTTGCCGAGGTCTCTGAGCTTTTTAAGAGTTGCAAGCAGCTTATCGTTATCTCTCTGATGGAGACCTATGGAAGGCTCGTCAAGTATATAAGCCACTCCGACAAGTCCCGAGCCGATCTGAGTCGCAAGTCTGATACGCTGTGCCTCTCCTCCTGACAAAGTTGCCGTAGCTCTTGAGAGAGTAAGATAATCCAGTCCTACATTTACAAGGAAATTGAGACGCGCCTTGATTTCTTTGATTATCTCGGCTCCTATCTGCTGCCTGAAATCATCAAGACTCAGGCTCTCGAAGAGATCACGTAGCTTGTCTATGGACAACTCTGACATCTCGAAGATATTCTTATCCGCAACCGTGACGGCAAGTGATGATGCCTTCAGTCGCTGTCCCTTGCAAAGCGGACAGGTATCGTGAAGCATAAATTCCTCGTACATGCTCTTGGCATCCTGAGTATAGGCTTCTCTGTAACGGCGCTTGACATTTTCGATAAGACCTTCGAATTCGACCTCGTAATTTGTTCCGCCCGAGTATTTGCTCTTGTACCTGACATGAACCTTATGTCCGTGAGTTCCATTAAGTATGACATCCTTGGCCTTGTCACTTAATTCCTCAAACGGAGTATCGAGGCTGAAGCCGTATTCCTCGGAAAGTGCCGTAAGCATGGCGTGTGTATATGAGCTTTCCTGTCCGCTTGAAGCCCAGCCTGTCACCTGTATGGCTCCCTGATTGAGAGACAGGCTCATATCCGGTATCATCAGATCTATACTGAACTCCATACGGTAGCCGAGTCCGAAACACTCCGGGCAGGCTCCGTAAGGGTTATTGAAAGAAAAGGATCTCGGCTCAATCTCTTCTATGCTTATGCCGCAGTCCGGACATGCAAAGTTCTGAGAAAAGCTGAGAGTTTCTCCGTCGATTATATCGACCATCATCAGACCGTCCGAGAGTTTCAGGACATTTTCCACTGAATCCGTAAGTCTCTGCTCTATGCCCTCTTTGACAATAAGACGGTCCACGACTATCTCGATATTATGCTTGATATTTTTATCAAGCTTTATCTCCTCGCTGAGCTCGTACATATTGCCGTCTATACGCACTCTTACATATCCGGATTTGCGTGCCTGCTCAAGGAGCTTGACATGCTCTCCCTTGCGGCCTCTGACCACAGGAGCAAGCAGCTGTATCTTTGTCCTCTCCGGAAGCTTCATGATCGTATCCACCATCTGATCGGCAGACTGACGCTTTATCTCACGGCCGCATTTAGGGCAATGAGGAATACCTATCCTTGCATACAAAAGACGGAGATAATCATAAATCTCCGTCACTGTTCCAACCGTCGATCTCGGGTTATGATTTGTTGATTTCTGGTCAATACTTATTGCCGGTGAAAGGCCTTCTATGCTCTGTACATTCGGCTTCTCCATCTGTCCCAAAAACTGTCTCGCATAGGAGCTTAATGACTCCATATAGCGTCTCTGTCCCTCTGCATAGATGGTATCAAAGGCAAGCGATGACTTACCGGAACCTGAAAGTCCCGTCAGCACCACCAACTCGTTGCGCGGTATATCCAGATCTATCTTCTTGAGATTATGCTCTGCCGCACCCCTGATCTTAATATATTGTTTTCCCATTTTTCTCCTGTCAGTCCCAGTTGCCTTCTCTGCGCAGCTTCTTGTACAGCTCATAGGCCTTCTCCATTATCTCTCGTTCATTGTCAAACTTGAGCAGATGTATGGCCTCATGATACTTATAATAGCCGCTGTCTCTGAAATACTCCTCTGCCTGAGGCTTGGAATAGTATGATCTTCCGCGCATCAGATACCAATGCACATCTTTCTCTACCTTATCCTCAGGTACTGTAAATGAATATGAATTCTTACCTACATACTCTACAATGTCGGCATCCGCACCCGATTCCTCTTTGACCTCTCTGAGTGCGGTCTCCTCATGTGTCTCTCCCGGCTCTACCGTCCCTTTGGGCAAGACCCAGCCTTCGTAGCGATTCTTGTAATTTTTGTACAATAATAAAATCTTGCTGTGGTATATAACTACACCACCGCAGCTTACAGCCTCTATCATAACTTGTCTCTTTTCCTGTAATACGGTCAATGTGCCCGGCAGCTGCCGAGTCACACAATTGGCTATATTATAACTCAGGACTACAGGTGCCGCAAGCATGGTGCATCAGCTAAATCATCCTGCCGTATCCCGGTACAGCCAGAAGCTGTAAATGTCTGTCCTGCTCAAATCTGATGCTGTTCACCTGTAAGTTTTTCTCCGTCGCTGATCCTTAAGCCATACTTAAAGAACAGATATTTCAATATTAATATCAGCACTACTCCCGATAAACAGCCTGCAAAATCAATCCATACATCCGTGACCTGAGCACTGCGCCCCGGAGAAAAAAGCTGCAAAGTTTCATCTGTAAGTGCCGTCAAAAGTCCGGCAAATGCCGGATATAAGGGCTTTAAGCCATACATTCCGAAGCAGACCGTTCCAAGCACTCCCAACACTCCGAACTCCGTAAAATGCGCAGCCTTTCTTAAGATATGTTCGCTGATGACTCCCTGTCCGAAGACTCTCTCCAGAAATTGCAGCACAGCCATGCTCCTTCCTCCCGATTCCGCCGCATCCTGCATTGAATTAGAGAAAATGAACAGACTGTAAGCTATATATATTAAAGTGAAGATTATTCTGTTTTTTCTTGTTTTATACATCAAAATAAATAGCTGTGTGTTACGGTTCTTATCAAATACCAAAAATTTACAAAGGAAATTAAGGCTGTCAAAACCTCTTTTTTCGGATCATACACCTCGCTTAAGATGTCCTCTTGTAAAGCAGCCCGCCTTAAGCGGTATACCATTAAGTATGTCAATGACTTCGCCTGCACTCTCAGTAGTAAAATCATAACGGATAGCATCCGGCCTGATACGTTCTGTTACTTCCGGCATATCGTAAAGCATGGTAGGAACAGCATTGTAAATAAGGTTATAACAGAAACGGCAGCAGTTTTTAACAGGCATCTCGGCATCCTTGCGATCCTTCAGCATAAGCAGCTTTTCCTGCTTGTCACAGCCGTGTACAGTCTTGTTGATGCACTGTGCCGATACCATCATCGGAGCTCTTCCGTATACAACAAGCTCAAGCCCCGGTGCATTTTCATTTGCCTGAAATTTCTCTCCGACTGCCTTGGTCAGTACTTCAAGCTCTCTCCCGTTAAGCTCCGAAGGAAGTGTGATCGATACATGATTTTTTCTTATATCATCGGGTATGTATGCACTAAGCTCCGCAGCTGCCTCGCTGTTAAATACATACATACTGCTGTCTGTGGCAAAGTCCGTGTCATCCAAGCTGCCCTGCTCCGCAAAATACAGCATACTCTCGGCATTTCTGAAGAGATATGCATCAAAGCCTGCATTCTTAATAAGCCTTATCACCGTGTCATTATGCTTGCTGGCAGAAGGATTTCCGTCAAAATAATTCTCAGCCTTATATCTCCAGATATAAGGAGCTCTGAGTCCTATGAGGGTATTCGACATATGTGCCTTATTAACCATGCTCTCAAAAGCCGATGCATCAAAAAAAGCACTGTCTGTATAAACTATATCGACACGTCCGCAGACAGCCTCAAACTGTTCTTTTGTCTCAACACTCGCCCTCAAGTATGCTTCTCTTAAGTTCATCGCACACGCTTCTCCTCAATTCATTAAGTGCGCTCACCGGCACGAAACACTCTTCATCCATATCGGTTTCAAAGTTTCTCAGTTCAAAATCCGTATTTCCGAGCTTTGAGATCTTGTCTCTCACATCCTCTGCCGATGTCGGGCGCTTTCCTGCCTTTTCAACAACAAAATCCGCTGCTGCCTCCGCACTTATATCTCCGCAGCTTAGCTTAAGCCACAGTGTCTCTCCTGTTTTTATATGCATGAATGCATCTACAGGCAGACGCATATCATTATCTATATACTTTTCCCTTATCAATGCAATAAGCTGCTCGTCACGGCTCCTAAGCTCAGGCTTTTCGTGTATGGTAAGCATAGATCTGCCGTTCCTGTGATCAAGATATCCGTCTGTACTTCCGGATCTGTCAAATACCTCCGAAAGCAGCTTTTCATCCGATTTTTCAACCTTATACAACGAGGCTTTTGTTTTTGTTTCCGAAGCACCGGCATCCCCGTTCCTATGCTCAAAGCCGCAGTCTTTTTCGGCTTCAAGCCCGGAAAGAGCCGCTTCTGCTATATCAAGATACTTTCTGTATACGCTTGTCACGGCAGCGGTATATTCAGGAGATTTCATACGTCCCTCGATCTTGAAGGAATATACCCCGGCTTCTATCATATCAGCAAGTCTCTTAAGAGTGTTCAGGTCACACATCGAGAGCAGGTATTTTTCATCCTTTTTATTGAGCCTGCTTCCGTTTATATCTGTCACATCAAAGGGAAGTCTGCAGGTTCCGGCACATTTTCCTCTGTTGCCGGATCGTCCTCCTATAAATGAACTCATCAGGCAGTCTCCGCTGTAGCAGTAGCAGAGTGCACCGTGAGCAAAGACCTCCAGCTCCGCTCCCGTCTGCTGCCTTATGCTTCGTATCTCCTCAAGACTCAGCTCTCTGGCAAGCACTATACGCTTTGCGCCCATCTCCATGTAACGCTTTGCGGTCCTTGCCCCTGTTATTGCCGCCTGGGTGCTTACATGCAGTTCAAGCTCCGGATACAGCTCTCTTACCTTTCTGAACACACCCATGTCCTGAATGATAACTCCGTCAAGCTGCTTCTCAACATAAGGGCGCAAATATTCTCCTACTGTATCAAGCTCACTGTCCTTGAGAAGTGTATTAAGCGTCATAAATACCCTGACGCCTCTCATATGACAATATTCAATGCTGTCAAGCAGCATGTCCTTTGCCGAGCTTTCGGCAAATGCGCGTGCCGAAAAAAGGGGCCCGCCCATATATATGGCATCGGCCCCGGCATTTACAGCTGCTCTGGCGGATTCAAACGAGCCCGCCGGAGACAAAAGCTCAGTTTTCCTGAATGTCTTCCTCTTCACTTTCCTGTCCGTTCTCCCTGAAACCGTCTCCTTTGAGTTCCTCATATCTGTTCTTCCATTCCTCGGATCTCTTCTCAAGCACATTCTGCTGTCTGAGAGCATTTTCAAGCTTGAGTTTGAGGCTTACCAGCTCATGACGTGCAGCGTAGAGCTCATTTTCCTTGGCATCCATCTCTTCCTTAAGCTTGGCAAGTTCATCCGAGACCTTAAAATACTCGTCTGCCAGATTGAGATCCATAAGCAATTCCTTATATTCCGGATCAAGCTTCTTATATCCCTGAATATTGCGTACCTCAACTATCTTGCGGTTAAGAAAGGCCGCAACCTTCTGCAGATGCTCCTGATCTGCTCCTTTTAAGCTATATACCTTACCTGCTATAAGCACATCCGTTGCCGTGCCCTGATTATTCAATGATCTTGTCATATTTTCCCCTTTTTACACCTTGAGCGTCTGCTGTCCGAGCATCTCTATGCCCAAATGCTCATATGCCGTTTCGCATGCGATCCTTCCTCTCGGTGTTCTCTGTATCAAACCGTTCATAAGCAGATATGGCTCTATAACATCCTCTATGGTTCCGGCATCTTCACCAAGTGCCGCCGCTATAGTATCGACACCTACCGGTCCGCCCTTAAATTTCTCTATGATGGTAAGCAGATATTCTCTGTCATTCATATCAAGCCCAAGCTTGTCAACATCCAGTATATCAAGCGCATAATCCGCCGCTTCCTTTGTTATGCTTCCGTTGTATTTGACCTCGGCATAATCTCTTACTCTCTTAAGCAGACGGTTGGCAAGTCTCGGTGTACCTCTGCTTCGTCTTGCTATGCGCATGGCTCCGTCATCATCTATATCTACTCCGAGCACTCTTGCAGATCTGAAAACTATCTTCATCAGATCCTCCGGTGTATAAAACTCCATCTTGGCTATGATACCGAATCTGTCTCTTAAAGGTGCGCTTAAGAGTCCCGCCCTTGTTGTCGCTCCTACAAGGGTAAAATGCGGCAGATCCAGTCTTACAGATCTTGCACTTGCCTCCTTGCCCAACATTATATCAATGGCGAAATCCTCCATTGCGGGATACAATACCTCCTCGACCTGGCGGTTCAGTCTGTGTATCTCGTCTATAAAGAGTACGTCACCCTCCTGCAGTCCGTTAAGTAAAGCAGCTATCTCGCCGGGCTTTTCTATAGCCGGTCCGCTCGTCACCTTCATGTTGACACCCATCTCATTGGCTATGATATTTGCAAGAGTGGTCTTGCCGAGTCCCGGAGGTCCGTAGAAAAGTACATGATCCATAGACTCTCCTCTGGACTTGGCAGCCTGTATATAGACCTTCATCATCTCCTTGATCCTGCTCTGGCCTATATAATCGTCAAGCATCTGAGGTCTGAGTTTATTCTCAAGCACCTTCTCTTCTTTTTCTATTCCTGTATTTATCAATCTGGGCATTATCGATCGTTTATCCTATCCCTTACAGCAGTGAATTAAGCACTGCCATAATATACTTCTTTGTCATCTCACGGTCTATATCAAATATCTTCTCCCCGGTTTCGTCGTTTCCGAGCCTGTAAGCGTTTAAGCTTCCGTATATCGGTTTCTGCTTATATTCTCTGTAGAAGCTATCTGTAAATATTTCCTCAGTGCACGGAACGAACTCTCCGCTCACTCTCTGGTAACATGTCTTTGCTGTTGCCTGTTTCCTGGCCTTTTTATCCACAAACTCACCTAATGACTTGTGAATCGCCATATCCTCTCCCGGAAGATAATAGTATTCCTTATAATCCTTATAGAAATTCTTAAGCTCACCCGAATAAATATTGACGGCAATATTAAGGGACAGCTTCTCCTCCTCGGATATGCTCACCGTGCTGTATTCATCCTCATAATATACACCCTTCGGAAGCGGCATGTCCAACACAGCCGATATATTCCAGACTCCGTTCTCTGTTCTGCTCTCGGTGATTTCGAAGCCGCCGTCAAACAGACTGTCATATCCCAATATATCCACTATAAGCGGCATATCGAGTATATCCTCGGCATTATGCAGCAGCAGACTCTTAAGCAGGGCATCCCGAAGCTTCAGATTATTGTCATTGTACTCACAGCTTTGCTCATCAAGCTGCGACAGACGCAGATATTCCTCATAAACGTATATCAGCTCTCCGCCGTTAAACTTATCTTCTCTGAAAATGCCGCAAAGTCTCTCAACTGTCTTGAGCTTACAGTTCTCAAGCCCCGCAAATTTCTTATAGCGTTTTATATGCTTAAACAGGTCTATACTGAAGGTTCCTCTGAAATCATATCCGAGTCCGTACTGACTTAAGCATCTTTGTATAAATGGTATATCAAAGCCGTCACCGTTAAAGCTTATCAGAAATATCCTGCCTGACTTCCTTCGTTCATTGAGAAGCTCAAAAAATCCGGTGAGGAGCTTTGCTTCATCATACAATCCCTCCGAAAAGAATTGTCTGAGCAGCCATCTTCCGTCCTCATATATAACGACACCTATCAGATATATATTGGAATGCGCCGCACTTAATCCGGTGGTCTCAATATCAAAGAATATGATCCTTTCCTTAGGTGCCAGCCTGTCAAAATCAAAAGTAGGCTCCGCCTCAAGCGGTCTTTCATTAATAAGCATCAGTTCTGCTCTGCTTCCTCTTTAAGAAAATATGCAGCATAATCCGTCTTATGCTCCACATTATACTGCTCAATAAATTCCTTGCCCTTGTCCTCTCCCATTATAAAGAGAGATGTGCTTAAACCATCGCAGATCGCGGATACCGGGCCTACCACAGTAACAGATTCAAGCCCTGTCTGTGCCGAATATCCTGTCTTTGGGTCTATGATATGATGGTATCTCACACCGTTTTCCTCAAAGCAGCGCTCATATGCTCCCGCCGTGACCGCAGAAAGATCATTCAGTTCAAGCACATTGGAATATCCGGACTCATTCTGCGGATCCTTGACCGCTACCGTAAATGCGGTATTATCCGGGCGTTCGCCTATACAGAGGACATTGCCTCCGAGGTTGATTATGCCGGAGCTTACTCCGTTTTCCTTCATGACAGTCTTGACCTTGTCCGCTATAAAGCCCTTTGCCACAGCTCCGACATCTATCAGTACATCCGGATCCTCTGCCGTAAATGTATCACCCTCAATATACCACTTGAGACTCTTGATCCTTGTAAGTGCCTCCTCGATCTTGGATGCCTCCGGAACCTTCTTTTCTTCCTTAAAATCCCAAAGCTCGGTTACCGGTCTTATAGCAGGTTCAAGAACTCCCTCTGTCTCAACACAAAGCTCTCTTGACATTCTCAGCATCTCTGCTGTATCGGGATCAATACTCACCGTATCGGAATCCCTGTGATTGATATTGTAGATATCGGATCCTTCCTTGGAATAGTTCATAATATCATCATATCTGTTGAGTGCATCCACAGCAGCCTCAAGTGCCTCCTTGCCGCCGCCTTCATATACGGTGAGCTGACAGTAGGTATCAAGCAGATAGACATCTCTGCTCATAGGATATTCATCCTCTGCAGCCGCCTCACGCTTCTCAATAACATACTTACTCAGTCCGCTTCCTCCCAAAAAGAAAACAAACATCAATATTATCGCAACTATTCTCTTGGTTTTATCGTCTAATCTCTGCATATTACCTGCTTATTGCCCTAAGTGCCGCCTTAAGCACATCTTCTGTTGTCATATCATCCTGCAGCTGTACCGAAGAAACAGCACGGCCCGCCTCGGATCTGCTGTATCCCAGCATGGTCAGTGCGTCTATTGCCTCTGCAACCGGTCCCGCCGAAAAAGCATTTCCGGCTGAAGCTGCTGTGCCGAAGCTCTGCATATCCGATTCGTTTACAAAATCCTCCGCAAAACTTCCTATCTTGTCCTTGAGATCTAGTATCAGTCTCTCGGCTGTACGCTTTCCTATCCCGGGTGCCTGACTTATCGACTTGACATCAGCTGTAATGATCGCCATTCGCAAGGCTTCTGTATCAAGCACGGACAGTATGGCTATGGCTCCCTTAGGTCCTATTCCGTTAACTCCGATAAGACTTTTGAACATCTCTCTGTCCGACTTGTTCACAAAGCCGTAGAGACTCTGACTGTCTTCCTTGACGGAATGATAGGTGTACAGCTTAAGTTCGCTGCCTACAGGAGGAAGCAAGTTCAACACCGTCGCGGGAACGCCTATTGCATATCCTACTCCGGCGGCCTCAATAACCACCTGTCCTTCCTCAATATCGCTTAATATTCCTCTGATATGATTTATCAAAATAAAAACTCCGTGATCGTCTGCCTTCTCATCCGGACCGAAATATCGTTAAATACCGCTCCGGCATTTTACGGCAGCCCTTAATAATTTGGTACAGGCGTAGGTCTTGCCGGATCGAATATGGCATTGACATCATCAAAGAGATCATCCAATCGCTCCCTCTGTCCGCTGATCTGCAGCCACATATTCAGTCCGTCCAAGGCTCTTCTTCCCTGTCTTAAATATCTGTCTCCCAACTGTACCCAGTATTGATTGTTGTCTACATTGCAGAAATATCTGAATCCCAGATCATACAAATAATTGAAACGCCGGTTATCATCCGAGTAACTGTGCCAGTCCGCAATATCGGCTCCCCTCGGATAGATAATAATGTCCGGCTGCTTACCGCTTGCTTCTTTGATAAGCGGTGCCACATTTCGGTTCCATCTGTCACAGTCCTTTTTGAATCTTTCGAATTCGATCTGACCGAGATCTCTGTGTCCCCAGCTGTGTGAACCCAGATCATAACCGTCATCAAGCAGAGCCTTCATGACCTTTACAGCCTCCTTGCGTTCGGCTTCAACATCATGTCCCTGTTCAAGCTTTGGATCGTAATACTCCGAATTCGGATCATAACTCTCATCGGTTCTGTATCCGAGCACTCCGTTATAGCCTGTAAATACAAGACAGGCCTTATGTCCCTTATACGAAAAATCCGGATGCTCATCTATAAACTTATCGAGTATAGGCACGATATCATAATCTCCGACGGATTCATTGCCGTCCGCATCTGTATAATGCAGAGTCGGTCTTCCGTCGTCTCCTATGATCATCTTGTCGGCAAAGCCTGCACCCTTCATATACTCATAATAGCAGACATCATCCTCGGACATTACAAAAGCCTGCTTGCCCGGCGGCAGCATAATGCTTCCTTTTACCATCTTTTTGCTTCCGTCCGACGCAGTCTCCTCATGAGCAATGTCGCGGAGACTGACAAGTACGAAGCCTTTATCATACATCTCTTGTATCATTTTTTCAAACTCGGAGATCGTAGTCATAAGGCTGTTGTATCCGCCTGCCTGTTTGCCCCATTTGCTCTCATCAAAGGAGTTCTTGGGATCAACGCAGAGTATGTGGAAGAATACATGTGTTATCTTGTATATATCCTGTTCAACCAAAGTAGCCTTGGTCTCCTCACACTTTGCGACAAGCTCCTGTGCCTCGGTATTGCTCTCGTAATCCGGGAGACTCTTAAGCAACTCCTCCGCCGCATCATAATCGTACTGGGCGTACATAAGCTTGGCTCTTTCGAGATCATCTACCAAAGCCGTGCTCTCTGCCTCTTCAGACTGACTTTCGGCAATCGCTGCATCCTCCGGACTTAAGCTCTCGTTAACTTTGTTATCGGCTGAAGGCTTGCCCGAAGCTCCCATCAGTGCCTTTACGGCAAAAGCCAGCACGAACACTATAACTACTACAGCTCCCGCTATGATAAGCTTTCGCATATCAAACGAAGCCGTACTTCTAGTACTTTGTAGTTTTCTTTTTACCTTTCTTTGAGGTTTTTCGGCTTTCTGTTCTCCTGCATCAAGCCTTATGTCAGGTTCTTCCTGCTTAGTATTGTTTTGTGTATTCTTTTTTAATTGAAATTCATCTGCATCAAAGCTGTAATCCGTGATCTCTGCGTCGGGATTACTGCCGCGGCTTCTTGCCGAACGAGCTCCGCCCGACCTCTCCAATGCCTTGTGCATCCTTCTCCTACGCTCCTCAGGGGACATAGTCATGATCGATATTCTCCTTAAAATCTATTAATAAGCCTATTAAGGCAAGAATATTATAAACTTATACAGGCACTGTTTCAAGCTATGCTGCATCTTACTTTTGCAACCGAGCTTTTACAACCGTCCCCTGCTTTTATGCTCGATACTTTTCACAAATTCAATGCCTGCTTCGCATTTACATTTCGATATATATTTTGTACTATTGATGGGCATATAAAAAAGAGAGGTATCTTTGATAATGGTATTAACAACAGCCGAGAGCATCTTACAATTGATAGCCCTGATCCTTGCGGGCGCTCTCGCATACAGATTAAAACTTATAAAGCGTGAGAGTCTTGACTCTCTCAACGCCATACTTATGCATATGGGTCTTCCTGCCGTATTGCTGAGATCTTTTCAGTCCGATCTCTTGTTTAATGGCAAGGAGATGCTTATTCCTACACTCGGCATCAGCGTACTGCTGCAGCTTATGTCACTGTTGCTTGCATTTGTATTTGTCCGCAAGAATCCTAATGCCAACATAGAACGTGCTTCTATCGCATTTACCAATAATGCCTTCATAGGTATTCCGCTGCTTTCCTCAATTTTCGGAGACATAGGCGCTTTCTACGCAAGTACCTTTAACGCCATAAGCTCACTTGTATTCTTCAGTGTGCTGCCTGCCATGATATCCGGCAGTTTTTCCGCAAAGGACTGTATACGCAAGACCTTAAACGACAAGGTAATAATATGTATCATCTCGATAATATTACTTTTTGCGGATATACGTATACCCGAATGTATCATGACTCCTGTGGGCTGGCTGGCTGATATGACCACACCGCTTGCAACCATTATCATCGGATGCATAATAGCCTACAGCGACTTCAGCCATATGTTTAGTCTGCGCGTAATTTGGATCACCTTCCTGAGAATGTTTATCGTGCCTGCTCTGATCTGTGTTCCTCTTGCTTTGATGCTCGACGGCAGAGAAGCTCTGCTATCCTTCGCTGTGCTTGCGTCAACTCCTACAGGCTCGCTTGTCACCATCTACACCGAGGAAGCCGGCGGAAACACCTCTTTATCCTCAGGCATTTTCCTGCTTACAACGATACTTTCCGCAGTCAGCATACCTATGATCGTATATGCAGTAACAGCCATAGCCTTGTAATATAAGCTATGGCCGTTCATCCGGTTTATAGGTATTTTCAGCTTGCCTACAACTTTAAGGCATGCTATAATATCTTAGTTTTCAAAAGCTTCCGTGGCTCAGTTGGTAGAGCAACGCATTCGTAATGCGTAGGTCGCCGGTTCGAATCCGGCCGGGAGCTTTTTTGATGTGAAACTTTACAGATCGAGGAGTTGCGAAGCAACTTCGAGATTGGCTGAACATGCACATTCACTCACATCTTACTCCTCGTCTTGACCGCATGCAGGCGGATTCACCCCAACATCTTAAGCATAGAATTCAGTACAAATCCAGAAACAGCCAAGACAGTCATTATCACAGCTCCGTGTATGAGTATTGCCGCGGATTTCTTGTTGAATATACGTACAAGCGCCGCTGCCAAGAGTACAGGTACGGATATCGTACACAGCACCGCTATTATCATTAATGCCGATCTCATCATAATTAAATCAATCCTTTATCACAGACGCTTCTCTGCTCCTTTTTATTTTGCAGCATAAACACAGCGCAAAGACAGACAAATACTATTGCCGCAGCAACAGTCAGTATCAATGCCGACTTTGATCCCTCTCCGAAAATATATTTGCCCGCTTCATAAGTATTGATGACTCCGAATACCGCAAATATCCCGGCTGAGAGCTTATTTAAAATTGCCTCCGGCAGCTTGCTCCTAAATACAAGTCCGACCATCAGGCCTATAAAATCCGCTGCGATAAGTCCTATAGTGCAGCCTAAAAATACATATACGACATTCATCAGACTGTGATCCGTATAGCTTGCCGCAAGAGCAATGCCTGACAACTGAGTCTTATCTCCTAACTCTCCGATAAAGAAGGTAGTAAATATCGCTATAAGTGCCGACTTTCCTATCCCCTTTATATCTTCCTCTTCTTCCTCGGTCTCGCCCTTTAATATACTCAGGGAGAACCAGAAGAATGCAAGCGCAGCTATACTCTTGATGATCCTCATATCGAGACAATTTGCAAGAGCAGCTCCTGCTGCAACAGCGATAAGGTTAAGTACAGCCGTTGCAGCCCAGGTGCCTATAAGTATATCTCTGACCTTGTATTTACCTGCCATAGCCACAAGCAGCAGCTGGGTCTTATCTCCCATTTCCGCTATAAATATAGTTGCAAAAACCACCGGTAAGATACTAAGCATACTTTGGCTCATCCCCCTCAACGAAGCTGAAAATCATAAAAAACGCAATACCGATACCGTAATGAATTCCTTTTTATTTCACGGGATACGATCTCCCATACAGAATATACAGCCGGCACTGTCGTCAATTCTGCTCGCTTATTACCTTGTCCATTATGATATCATGTTCATCACATGGAATATCTGTAAGCAGCTGCCTGCCGTAAACTATCATGACAGTCTTCATCTTTCGTCCCTCAAGGAAGCGATCGTAATATCCCGCACCGTGCCCCATACGCTTACCATCCGCAGTTGCTCCGACGCATGGCACTATTGCAAGCGCAGCCTCTCCGTCAAACGCCTCAACTGCAGTTGCCTTAAGGCTCTCATCCGGCTCAAGTATACCGTAATGTCCCGGCTTAAGCTTATCAAAGGAATCTATCCTTATTGCCTCCATGATACCCTCACTTAAGCATCTCGGTACATATACCTCCTTGCCGTCTGTAAAAGCCTGTTCTATAAGCTTTGTGGTATCAGGCTCTCCGTCCATGGAAATGAATACAAATATACTGTGTGCATTTTTGTATTCCTCACTCTCTATACATTGTCGTACTATGCTATCCGAAGCCTCGGACTTGTATTCCGGAGTAAGCGATTTTGTGATCTCCCTCAGCTTTTTTCTTGTTTCCTTCTTAAATGCCGCTATATCGGTCATCATATTCTCCTTGTCGATCCTTAGCTTCAAAACGCTTGTTGTTCTGTAAATAAAAGAATGCTCATTGACGCATTCTCATGTCAAACCCTTGACGCATTCTCATGCCAAAACTTGTCGCTTGCGACATTTTCTCTTTCGCACGAATGCACGGCTAAACAAATCTTCTTATATCGGCATATAGCCTGCCCTTTTTTGAGGTTCCGTTAACACCGTCATATATAAATTTTCCTGTGCCTCTGACGCTTACTCTGTCGCCTTCCTTGAGCGTTTTCCCGGCTGCCTGAGTAATGCGTCCGTTAATGTATACCCTCTCCGCATTTATCACCTCTGCGGCTTTTTGTCTGGAAACTCTGTATAAGGCAGCAATTACCGCATCCACACGCTCCGAGGCAACATTTACATGAAGAAACTCGAATTCCTGCATTCCGCCTATGCCTGTTTCCTTAAACTCATTGAGACTTAAGACAGTACAGTTGATATCGGTATGCTTTACTCTTGTAAGCTCCCTCGATATATATTCCGCCATATCGGCCCTTACATAAATTATCGCCGTGGGTTCGCATTTCCTGCCTGTTTTATCTGTGAAAAAAATGCATCTGTTGTCCTGTGGCTCCGTATCCGTATCTGCTGCCTTGGCTGCCGACTCCTTCCCGGGCTTAAAGACTCTGATATCACCTATAAGCTCACGCTCTATACCGAGATTCATAAGTGCTCCGAGGAAATCCCTGTGAGTAAGTTCATCGGCATAACGGGCATTGACTGCCGCCGCCATAATAACGGCTACGGTTTCTTCCTCGGCAGTCTCCCTGTCCATATAGTCCGGAAGAAAAAAAGCTATACACCTGTCAGACTCTTCTCCGCCACCAAAGAGAAAATGTTCGGCAGTTTTATACTCTCGTTCAACAGCGTGATATATGCTCTGTTCCTCAAGACTTAAGAAGCCTACTGTTTTAAGAATATTTCTGTCATAGGCTATATTATCGGCATCCGACAGTTTTTTTCGAATGAGTTCAGTATTTTCCATGATCCTTCTCGTAGTCTATAAACATCAATATAAATACGGCAAACAGCAATGCCGAACTGCACAGTATAGCCTTGGCGGCAAAAAGCTTAATAAAGAAATTTCCTGCAATCGCACCGCAGACAAAGGCAAGTATGATCTCATAATAAAGTCCTGCCTTATGCAGATATTCCCTCTCTCCGGTCTGAAAGAACATACACAGATTCTGTGTTCCGCTCCTGGTATTGCCTATGCACATGGTAGTAGCGATCGCATTGCCTCTTATCTTTCTGAAGCTCTCGACCTGTATTCCGCAGGCAAAAGATATGAGTGAATTGGCAAGTATATTGTAATCTGTTGATATAAATGCAACCACGCACAGTATCAAGGCTTCGACCAACACGGCCGTCTGTCTCCAGTGCAGTCTCTTGCCTTCCTTGTAATGCACGACCTCGGCAAGTGCTATTCCGATTATAAATGATACTATAGGTGCAAGATATCTTAATGCTCCGCCCCAGTTTCCCTCAGAGAGATTCACACCGAAAAGCAGTATATTACCGGTCTGGGCATTTGCAAAAACATGATCTCTGTAAATATAGGAATATGCATCCATAAAACCGCCCGAGATCGCAAGTAACGAACCGAGGCGTATAGTCTCCGACATTTGCTTTGCAGCATTCATTATCAACAGTCCTTTCGCTTACTTAAGCTTTTCGGCTACCAATGCGGCACATCCGTATATACCCGCCGCATTACCAAGCTCTGCACAAACTATATCGGCATCCCGAGACGGTGGATAAGCAAATTCCTCATAGCCTTTTCGTATGGCTGCAAGGACAGTTTCTCCTGCCTTACTCATCCCGCCTCCGATAATATAGCTCTCCGGATCTATGCTGCAGGAAATGCTGCTCATGGCAAGTCCGAGACATCTTCCGAATATCTGTAAGGCATACGCCGCAAGCTCATCTTTATTTTCCGCAAGCATGCATATATCCCTGGCGGTGAATCCCGATATCTCAGAAAGCTTACTTCGTTTGCAAGGTATATTCAAGTCAAACAGATACTCTATATGTACTCTGTCTCGTACATCCTCATGTCTGCACTCTCCCTGATTCATCTCCTGTAATATAAGCAATTCATTTACAAGACGAACCAGGCCGTTAGCCGAAGCGTATTGCTCAAGACAGCCCCTTCGTCCGCACATGCATTTGCTTGTTTCATGAGGATTGATGAGTATATGTCCTACTTCTCCGGCCGCTCCGAAGGCTCCGCTTACCACCTCGCCTTTTGCCGCATAGCCTCCTCCCACACCCGTTCCGAGTGTAAGCAGATAGCATGAGGAATAATTCCTGCCTGCACCGTATTTAAGCTCTCCGAGTGCTGCCACCGTCGCATCATTTCCGAAGCACAATATCTCGGCATCCGGCATCAGTTTGCCCATTTCTGACTTAAGATCGGTGGTTCCGAGTGCTATATTCGTACAGTTTCTTGCTATTCCCTGTTCGTCTACAGCCCCCGGAACTGCCGTTCCGACAGCTATGAGTCTGTTGTCTCCGCCAGCCTCAGTGAGACTCCTTGCAGCATTCTCCAATATATGACTGCCGTGTTCACTTATATCGGTAGCTATCTCCCATGAATGAAGCAGCTGCTCATTGCTGTCGAACAATCCTAATTTAGTTGTGGTTCCGCCTATATCTGCGGCTCCTATAATATCGCTCATTCTTTCTGCTCCGTTCATATAATTCGCCAATGCTTTTCGTTTTTTTCTTTATCCGATATCTTTTCTTATCTCCCATTCAACGGGAGCCTCTGCCTGCCAGCGCCAGTTGCCGTATATAGTTCCCGGTACATTCATGCGTGCGGTATTATCAAGTCCCAGCAGATCCTGAAGCGGCAGTATCTTTATAAATGCATCACTCTTATAAAAATTATCAATAAGCCTGTCTCTAAGCTCAGAAGCCTCTTTTGAAAGGCTTAGCTCATTTTCACAGCCATCCGCCTTGGCCTTATGTATGTTTTCCGCTTTGCAGCGGTTTATACACCAGCCGAGCAGAGTCTCGTTGTCATGAGTTCCGGTATAAGATACACGGTCTTCGTCAGGCTCATAAGCAAATACCGGATCACCGTTATAAAACTGCATTACATCCATGCCCGGAAAACCTGTTGTTGCCGTAAGTGCTCTGACACCCGGAGTCAGATATCCGAGATCCTCCGCAATGACAGGAAGCGGTCCAAGCTGTTCATATGCTTTTTCAAATAGCTCCTTGCCCGGTCCCGGCATCCAATGTCCGTCCTTAGCCTTTCTGCCCTTAGGTATCTCCCAATATGCTTCAAAGCCTCTGAAATGATCCAGTCTTACTATATCGTATAATCTGAAAGCACGTTTGAATCGTTCAATCCAAAAGCTGTATCCGTCCTCCTTAAGCTTATCCCAGCGATACAGAGGATTGCCCCATTTCTGACCTTCTTCGGAGAAATAATCCGGCGGCACTCCGGCCTCAGACTCCGATATGGTGAAATATTCCGGATGTCCCCATGCGTCTGCCGAATCCGCCGAAACATATATAGGCATGTCTCCGATTATGCTTATACCTGCTTTGGCAGCGTACTGTCTTATCTCATTCCAGCTTATATCAAATATATATTGTGCGTATCTGATGCTGTCCGCCGATCCGGCAAGCCGTTTATCCGCCCAAAGCTCCTTGGTATAGCTTGCATATTTTCCGCTTACCGACTTAAGCTTATTGTCGGATCTCAATTTCTGCACGGCCATATACATGGCGTAAATGTCTATCCACGCCGCATTTTCCTTAATGAAGGCAATATAAGGATCCGAAGAAGCCTCCTGCCCGGTATATTGCTCTGCAGGAAGTATCCTGCCTCCGACAGCTTTTCTGTATTCCTTATACCTATTGTCAAGCTCTTTAGCTGTAAACGGAAGCAGATCAATATTTCCGGCAAAGGCCGAAGAGCCTGCATAAGGGCTTCCCAACGGATCCGTAGGTCCGAGCGGAAGTATCTGCCAGTATCTGTCTCCGTGGATCTTAAGCTTATCTATAAATGCCTTGCATTCGTCGCCTATCACTCCGAGTCTGCCCTTGTCACTGTTCGGAAGGCTTGTTATATGGCAAAGCACACCCCTTCCGCCGGTCAAGAGCTTCCCGAGCCTTTGCTTCGGAGCAAAATAGATTATCGCAGAACCGAGACGGCCTAATTTTACTTCTATTTCCTCATCCGACGTGCCTTCTGCTTCATACTCTTCTCCGTCGGCATAGAGCTTACCGCTTATAAGATCAGAAACATAGCTGTTAAGTCTCAGAAGCTTCACACTGTGCTCTGCTTCGTTGCTTCGATTGATAAGCACGGTCACAGCCTCATTTCCGAGCTGTCTTGTATATCCTATGACATCCTTACCGACGGCAAACGGTTTGAAATCTCCCTCTGTAAATACTTTATGCGAACGTCTTATTCCTATGGCATTGATGTAAATATTTTTACAATCATTGTCTCCGCCTCCCCATGGATAGCTCGCACGATTGTAAGGATCCGAATAGCCCTCCATGCCTATCTCATCACCGTAATATACTGACGGCACTCCCGGCATGGTCATCTGCATAAGTGCCGCAAGCCAAAGTCTTGATTTTCCCAGTCCTCTTTGTGCCTCGCTCAGACGATATTCCTTCTTTTCATCTTCACTAAGTTCGGATTCCTCGGGAGCGCCGCTTAAAACTGTAAGTATCCTTGCCTTGTCATGGCTTCCGATAAGATTAAGCGAGGAATAGAAGGCTTCCTTCGGATAATTCTCCGAGAGCGTATACATGCTCTCAGCAAAATCTCCGGCATCGCTTTTTCCTGTCAGAAATGCACATACTCCATCCCTGAATGGATAGTTCATCACGCAGTCAAGCTCCTCACCCTGAAAATACCGTCTCCTTACTCCGTAGCTCTCCTTGTTAGAGGCATCCTCCCAGACTTCCCCCATAAGCAGGGCATCATCACCTGTCTCATCTGTCATTGCCTGCTTAATGCCTGCAATAAAATCATCCGGCAGTTCATCCGCAACATCAAGCCTCCAGCCTCTTGCGCCAAGCTTCATATAATGTCTTACTACGCTGTCCTCCGACGCATATATAAGCTCACGCAGCGAAACGCTTTCCTCTCTGAGATTGGGAAGATCACCTACTCCCCACCAGCTGTCGTATCCGTCCTTGCTGTCGTTGTTGAAGCTGTACCATTCTCTGTAAGGAGATTCCTCACTCTGATAGGCTCCGAGTCCTTCATAGTTGCCGTATTTATTGAAATATATACTGTCACATCCTGTATGATTGAATACGCCGTCAAGTATTACGGATATCCCCTTTTCTCTTGCTTTTTTGCAGAGACGCTCGAGGTCTGCCTCATCCCCAAGCACCGGATCTATACTCATATAATCTCCGGTGTCATAGCGGTGATTGCTTGCAGCCTCGAATATCGGATTGAGGTAAATGATGCTCACTCCGAGTTCCTTAAGATAATCGAGCTTTTGCTCTATACCCTTCAAGCTTCCTCCGTAAAAATCCCAGGCTGCTATACTCTTGTCGGCATTTTTTTCATAGCTCACAGGCTTTTCCCAGCTTACTGCTCTCCTTAATGGTCCGTGTGCATGTCCGCTTATACGGCTCTCAACAATATCCTCATCCGATCCGGTTTCCCCGGCAAAGCGATCAGGAAATATCTGATATACTATTCCCTGCTTATACCAGTCCGGCACTATTCTCTCTTTGTATACAGTGATCTGATATGAAGGACAGTCTCCTTCGGCAGCCGGATACATTTTCCCCACACCGCCGTGTTTCTCATCACGTCCGTAGTAGTACAAGCTTCCGTCTGCATCCTTTATCTCAAATCTGTACCAGCAAAGAGCAGACCGGGGCGCCTCAAATACAGCCGTTGCCGTATAGCCTCCGTCCCTTGCATTTATATCCATTAACTGACGTGTCTCTCCTACTCCGTCCGTCCACACTCTGAGCGTAGCCTCCTCCGGAGTTCCGTTCCATATATCTATGCGCAGCTTAAGCTTCGTTCCCGCCTTAACGGCACCGAACGGGGCTCTGAATTCAATATCTCTGCTGTTATGATATGCTTCCATAATATCGGTTTCCTAAATCAATATTGTTATTTTCTGTAACTTCTCAAATATTTGTATACACAATCTTATTCAAAAAAGATTGTGCCTTGGCACACACATGCGCCGAGCGCGGTCGCTTGCGACAGTTTTCTCCTTCGCGCGAGTCAAGCATCCCGCGGAGCGTTTTTTATCGATTAAAGCCGGAGTGCAGTCGTTTTACAGCTGCTTGCAGCTTAGAAAACGACTATAGGACGGCTAAACGAAAATGAGCACAAAGCTTCGAAAGAAGCGGGTGCGAATTTTCGTAGGATAGCGGGAGTACCCAGTACGAAGCTATCCGTATTTAATCGATAAGAGTAGGACGCAATTTCCTATGAGTTAAAAATCGAGTAGGAGGAATTTCTCTTAAGTGAGAAATCCCGACCTCTCACACCACCGTGCGTACCGTTCGGTACACG
>CAKRTC010000004.1 GCA_934402055.1 uncultured Lachnospiraceae bacterium
GAATGCGCTTCTGGCAAAAAACGATCATAAATTTTTATTGTACGATCTTTTATTCGAAACTCCGCTAAAATGCGGGGTTTTCTTTATATATGGTACTCATGTTTGAGTGGTTACACACTAAACTTTGAAGTTTTTCACTACCCCAAATGACAGCCCCCACAAAACTTTGAGAAACCCCATAAAACTTTGGAGACCCTATTAATCTTCCAATCTTCCCTTATTAATTAGACCGTCAAAGCCCCTTTTACTTATACTGATGAAGAGTTTATACATTATACAAACTCACAAGCTATACCCCGATAACGTGAATGTATAAGATTCACCTGGAGTAATATCATGGATCACAATAGACTCATCCTTGAACTTATCTCCGGCACTCAAAGAAGAAAGGTATATATTACCAGAGTCAACTAGATAGCCTTCACTATCATACAGCTTATAACTAATAATATCGTATCCTGAATTACTACCGTTGATTTTCTTTTCCCCTGTAAGCTTAATGTTCAGCTTCGGAGTTAAATCTTTATCAAAGCTAAACTCAGCTCCTTGGATTTGAATCACAGACGCTTTGCCACTCATAATATCCTTAGACTTTAAATCTATTGGAAATGAATCAAATGTCACTTGAACATCTTCAATAGGTAAGCAATACAAAGCATCGCAGTTTACTTCGTCGAAATCAATCGAATTTTCCTTGTGCACGGTAAAATAAACTTTCCCACTTGTGGACTTTCCAACTCTGATTTCACTGGCAGGGATTCTCAAGTTTGCAAGATACTGTTCTCCGGCAGATTGACTTGTATAATAGTCATAATCATCAGAAGAAATGCTCTTTGTACCAGCATAAACCTCTTCGTTCTCATCATTTATAATTCTAATGTCAACATCAACCCCGACTGAAAGAGGCTCACTGTTCTTATCTGTCAATCCAAAGAAAAGGCTGTAATCGTTTGTTTCTTCATTATACTGAAATGACCAGTTCTTCAACGTTTCAACATTGGCTGCCGATGCCCCACATCCATTTAGTAATAGAGCAACTACAATCCCACATATTACAATGAATTGTTTCATTTCAGCGTCTCCTTATCTTTCTGTATTTTTTATGAGGAGCATTCATTGTTCCAGCAATCTCTTGTGCTTTGAATTCATCATGCAGTAATCCAAATGCAATGCTCACTTAGAAATGATCCAACCACTTTTGTTTATAGTCATAAATTACTTTTTCGACTTCGCGCCAGAATGCTTTAGAGTGATTCATTTCCTTTTTGAGGCATAACTCATTCCGTTGGATCTGATCAACGTAACCGAAACATCATATCTGTTATCAGCGCTTATATTCATAACTATTACGCTCAGCTATCCGTTCAACAGCTTCTATCGGCATATCAAGAAGTGAAGCTACCTGCTTTGCATCACGCATCTTCTGAAGAAGCTGTATTACGATATCACTGCGTTCCCTGCTTTTTCCTTCTTCTATTCCTTTTTCTTTACCGATTTCAATACCTTCCTCTCGGCCTTCTTCTTTTCCAATCTCTATGCCTTCTTCAAGGCCTTCTATTTTTCCTTCTTCACGGCCTTCTCGACGTTCTTTCTTCTTTATCTCATCCAGTACCATATATTCCCTCTCCTTCGACCTGCTTCTCTTGATCCATTTAACAGACCTCTGCAGCTTCGTTACGAAATCACTTCCGAAGTCCTGTTCCGATTCCTTTAAGCCTGCACTTACATACCTGAGAAACTTGATTATCTCTTCAGGTACTTCTTCCTTATTACTTCCCTTGGTGCTTAAAAATATAGTATGTACTCCGTCTCTGTACTTTAGTTCCGGCAACTCCTCACAATGAGTATTCATTGTGTATATATACTTATTATAACCGAGAGGGTCATAATCGCATATAAATATTACATACGATTCCGGAAGATATTCATAATCCGTTCCGGCGAGCAGTATATCCATATCCATCTGACTGTGATAATACCTTGATCTCAGCTCCGTATGCTCTGTCGCTACCTGCATCTCTATATTATAGCGTGTTCCCTCTTCATCGGATGCAAATATATCAAGTCTTGATGCCTTATAATCGGGATTATTGTCTATACTGTGCTCCTTGCTTACGCTTATCTCGGTAAGTCTCCTGCCAAGCACCATTTCAAGCAGTTCCTTGCAATTATCTCCGTCGGTCATCACTGCTTCAAACATGAAACTATCCTTGATAGTCTGATCCTTAAGTGTCCTGCGAGTCTTTTTGGTATACATCTGTACTCTCCTTTTCGCCTGCTACAGGATCTTATGCAATGAAGCTGACAGTTAATATTCTAATCTAAGTATATGACAAATACCTGTTGCTTATTCATCGCCTGATCCCGCCTTATTAAGTTGTGGTTTCTTGTAAAGCATGGATCTCACTCTGAATATTCGGACGGCTGCTTTTGCAGCTCTAAGAATTGATGTTTAGAAATGATTTATGCTTTGATTGAAGTATAGCACATCTTGCCTTTGAAAAATGTACATTATTATTTTCCATTTTTTGTACATTTTATCCCGATATTATTTTCCTTTAATAATAATGAAAATGTATCCGAGCTTTTTAAGTATATACGAATTCAAAAGCCTAGGCTTACATATTTCATTATCAATGCATTATCATAATGCAAGTGTCCGCTTCTGCGCAGCAGAAGCTACCTCTATGGGGCGGGTTGGGACTGATGAGAAACTTTAGTTTCGAAATCAGGGGATTAGATAAAAGAGGCCAATGTATCATGCACCGGCACCTGCGAAACTTTGGAGTTTTTCGCTGCCACCAACGACAACCCCATTAACAGACCCCACAAAACTTTGGGAAACCCCATAAAACTTTGAAGTCCTTAAAAAAACCATGAGAGTTGTATTTGATAACACTCTTATGGCTTATATTTTTTAAGCAAATATCAGCTTAACTTACAATACTCTCAAACAATATTGAAGAACTACCAGAACTTCTTTTTTTTACATATATACAGACTTACAATAACTATTATTATGCTTACAACAAACAATACCGGGTAACCGTACCGCCACTTAAGCTCCGGCATAAATGCAAAATTCATTCCATACCAGCCTACAAGCAGGGTAAGCGGAAGGAATATGGCAGTAACTATGGTAAGTATCTGCATTATCCTGTTTTGTCTTATGTCTACCTCAGCCTGAAACATACTCTGTATCTGCATGCTGTAATCGCAGAGCTGCTGCGAGCGCTCTCTGAGTCTGTTTATCCTGTCTTCAAGCATACGGAACAACCGCCCCTCTTCATCTGAAAAGAAGCCGTTCTCATTTTCACGAAATTCGCTTGCAACATCATCAAGCTGTGAATAATATCTCAGCCAAGTCATTGCTTCTTTGCGAAGGACTGTCATAGGTGCGTTGAAATCGTCCAATATGCCTGCAAGTACCTTATCCTCAAGTGCCTGCATATTGTCCTCTATTTCTTCAAGTCTGTGCAGATCCTTGGCTATAAGGTTTTCAAACAGATTATACAAAAATCTGCCTATGCTTCCGTTGGTTCGCTGTTTTTCCCTGATCATATGCTTAAGATGCACGGACAGATCGCCGTCATCATCAACAAGCACGACGCAGTTTTCGCTTATAAGATAAGCGCATGCAAGTCTTTGCCCGTTCTTGCCCCTGTAAGGCATAAGCAAGGTTCCGCTCAAGCAGTCCGATCTGACCTCAGCCTTGCATACTTTGGCATCTTTAGCCAAAGGCGTGTGAATTATACGCTTATCAAATTCCTTGGAAGCACGAAGGTGTGTCAGCTCATCCGAATTCACAAGCAGCACGCAGCTAACATTCTCCGGCTTAATGTCTTTCGGTATCAGAGTTTGTTCAATTGAAAACCATTTCAAAGCTAAGCCTCCTCACCCAAACAAGGTTCCGAGTATACCGTAGGATACGATGCACATAATTACGGATGCCATGATGACTCCGAGTACACAGGCTGCAAAGGACTTCTTGAAGGACATATGCAGTAAGGCCGCAACGAGGCTGCCTGTCCATGCTCCGGTTCCCGGAAGCGGAATGCCTACAAAGAGCACCAAGCCCCAGAAGCCATACTTAACTATCTGATCCTTATTCTTTTCGGCTTTGTTCTTAAGCCATCCGGCAATACCTGATGTGGGTCCGAAGTTTTCCATTGCCGATATTATCCTCTCTATAAGTAGGAGCACAAAAGGGATCGGCAAGAGATTACCTATGATACATAAGGGAATTGCCTTAAGCATCGGCACATCCAAAAATGCAGGGGATGCGGCAAGCAGTCCTCCTCTCAGCTCCAATATCGGAAACAAGGATACGATAAAGCATATCGCTGAGCCTGAGAGCTTTCCCGCAAGCTGAGTTGTAAATAACGCTACTATTTTTTCAACCATATTTCTTAATTATCTTTCTTATACGATATATCTGGCACCTCACATATTGACAGAAACTGTGAGTATATGGAAAAAGAAATCGAAAATAAACAGATCCTCTATTTCATCCGACTCTCTCCATATTCAAACTCACGTTGTTTCCCTGCCTGCTCCCATGCCGACGGCAACTATCACAGCACGGCGAACAGCTCTCCGATATATCTGATTCCTTCTATCTGTATTCCTAACTTTGCGACACCCGTACCGGATCTCTTGAGTCCGTTTACGTTTATCTCCGGCATTATAACTCTTCCGAAGCCAAGCTTGGCAGCTTCCTTTATGCGTTCCTCTGCCTGCGGTACAGCTCTTACCTCACCGGACAGACCGACTTCTCCGAATATGACTGTATCGCTCGGTATAGCCTTGTTTTTGAAAGCCGATATAAGTGCGGCGCACACGGCAAGATCCACTGCGGGCTGAGTTACCCTGAGGCCTCCTGCAATATTGACATAAGCGTCAAGTGCGTTGAGATTAAGTCCTGCCCTCTTGGAGAGCACGGCTATAAGCATGGACAGTCTGTTGTAGTCCATTCCGTTCGCCTGTCTGCGGGCGAGATTGAACTGGGTCTCAGCCACAAGTCCCTGTACCTCAAGCAGCATGGCACGGCTTCCCTCTATAAGACAGGTCACCGCGGCACCCGTTGCATTGACAGGTCTGCCTTCAAGCAGATATTCGGACGGATTTCTGACCTCTCTCAAGCCTTCCTCACGCATCTCGAATACGCCTACCTCGTTGGTTGCTCCGAAACGATTCTTGGCACTCCTGAGTATGCGATATCCGAACTGGTCTCCCGACTCAAAATATACTACGGTATCAACTATATGCTCAAGCACTCTGGGTCCTGCCACCGTTCCTTCTTTAGTAACATGTCCTACTAAAAATGTCGCAATGGCATTGGTCTTGGCAGATATCATAAGCCTCTGGGTACATTCACGTACCTGAGTAACACTTCCCGGAACCGACTGGGCATCCTCGGTATGCATAGTCTGTATCGAATCGATTATACACAGATCGGGATGCTCCTGTCCGAGCATATCGGTTATACGGTCTATATCTGTATCGGAGACAAACTTAAGATTATCCGACAGTCTGCCTATTCTGTCGGCACGAAGCTTTATCTGTCTTAAGCTTTCCTCTCCGGATATATAGATGACAGAACGCCCGGATGCTGCGACATTTCCCGCTGCCTGAAGCAAGAGCGTTGACTTACCTATACCGGGATCTCCTCCTATAAGCACAAGGCTTCCGGGCACTATGCCTCCGCCGAGTACTCTCTGAAACTCCTCAAAACCCGTATCTATACGCTCGTCCTCGTCTGCATTGATCTCATTTATAGAGACAGGCTTGATCTGCTCATAGCTTCGTCTTGCCGATCCTGCTCCGGATGAGGAAACATTTTTAATTACAGGCTCCTCGGAAAATGCTCCCCATGCCTTGCATGAGGGGCACTGTCCCATCCATTTTTTCGATTCGTAACCGCAGTTATTGCAGAAAAATACCACATCCTGCTTACTCTTTGCTGCCACTCTTCTTTGTTCCCTTCGATCTGCCGCTTATAACAAGCTCATCACCCTTGCGGTCAACCCTGACGGAATAATCGGATTTGATCTTTCCTTCGAGTATCTCATCCGCAAGCGAATCCTCAATATATTTCTGTATAGTACGGCGAAGCGGTCTTGCACCGAACTTTTCGTCATATCCCTTCTCGATAAGCAGCTCCTTGGCCGCATCGCTTATAGTGAGACGGATATCCTTCTCTTCCTTAAGACGGCGCTTGACCTCATTAAGCATTATATCTGTAATTGATACGATATTTTCCTTGGTGAGAGGTCTGAATACTATTATTTCATCCAGACGGTTGAGGAACTCGGGCTTAAACATCCTGTTGACCTCATCCATGACTCTTGCACGCATGCTCTGATAGTTTTTCTCTGCATCCACTCCCGAAGCAAAGCCCATTACCTTAGGTGCTATGATATTCTCGGCTCCGGCATTGGATGTCATGATGATAATGGTATTCTTGAAATCCACCTTGCGTCCCTGAGAATCTGTTATATGACCGTCATCAAGTACTTGCAGCAGTATATTGAATACATCCGGAGGTGCCTTCTCTATCTCATCAAAGAGCACTACGGAATACGGATTTCGCCTTACCTTTTCCGAGAGCTGACCACCCTCGTCAAAGCCTACATATCCCGGAGGCGAGCCGATAAGCTTGGAGACACTGTGTTTCTCCATATACTCTGACATATCTACTCTGATAAGAGCATCCTCAGATCCGAACACAGCCTCCGAAAGTGCCTTTGAGAGCTCGGTCTTACCTACACCCGTAGGTCCGAGGAAAAGGAAGCTTCCTATAGGTCTCTTAGGGTTGCGTATTCCTGCGCTTCCCCTCTTTATTGCCTTGGCAATGGCATCAACTGCTTCATTCTGTGACACTATACGCTCGTGAAGTGTCTTGTCGAGATAACGGATGCGAAGTGCTTCTTTTTCTGTAAGCTTCTTGACCGGTATCTTGGTCCAGCCGCTTACAACATCTGCAATATCATTTTCCGTAACCGTAGGCTTATGCTCCGCCTTCTTCTTATCCCAGTCGGCAATAAGCTTGTTAAGATGCTTTTCAGCCTTTTTCTGCTCTGCTCCTATCTCCTTGGCTCTTGTGATATCATCATCGATCAAAGCCTGTTCCTTGGCGCCTTTGAGTTCTCTGAGCTTATTGGCTGCATTCTGTATGGCACGCGGCTCCGTAACTCCGGTGAGTCTGAGCTTGGACGCAGCTTCATCTATAAGGTCTATAGCCTTGTCCGGAAGCATTCTGTCGTTAATGTAGCGCTCGCTCATCTTGACTGCTGCCTCAACAGCTTCATCTGATATAACTACATTATGATGTTCCTCATACTTATGTCTTATTCCCTTTAGGATGGCTATTGCCTCATCCTCACTAGGTTGCTCGACAGTGACAGGCTGGAAACGTCGCTCAAGCGCCGCATCCTTTTCAATATGCTTTCTGTATTCCTCGATAGTCGTTGCTCCGATTATCTGAAGCTCTCCTCTGCTGAGTGAGGGCTTGAGGATATTTGCGGCATCAAGAGAGCCCTCGGCACTTCCGGCGCCGATAATGGTATGAAGCTCATCAATAAAGAGCAGTACATTTCCTGCATTCTGAGCCTCTGCTATTATTTTTTTGATACGCTCCTCGAACTCTCCTCTGTACTTGGAACCTGCAACCATTCCTCCGATATCAAGAGAAACCAGTCTCTTACCGCTTATTGAATCCGGCACCTTACCACCCACAAGAAGCTGTGCAAGTCCTTCTACAATAGCAGTCTTTCCCACTCCCGGCTCACCTATAAGACAAGGATTATTCTTGGTACGTCTTGAAAGTATCTGTATAACTCTCTCTATCTCTGTTTTTCTGCCTATGACAGGATCAAGCTTGCCATAGTAAGCCTTCTCCGTAAGGTCTGTAGAAAACTGATCCAGAGTAGGTGTTGTGCTTGCAGCCTTCTGCGACTGAGACTGATTTCTCATATCCGGCAGATCCTCACCTATGATCGTGAGGATATTGGTGTAGAGCTTCTGTATGTTTACACTGAGAGTATTTAGTATCCTTGTTGCTATGCAGTCGGGATTCTTAAGCAGTGCTATCAATATATGTTCTGTACCAATCGCATTACTTCCGAGTCTGGCAGCTTCTTCTTCACTTTGCTTAAGTATATCGACAGCCGCAGGTGTATATGCACCGCGCTCCGCTACCTTAACTCTTGCATTGTCGGACACATATTTATCTATAAGAGTCTCTACCGAGCTCTGTTCTATATGAGCTGCCTTGAGTGCTTTTGCGGCTACCCCGTCCTCCTCTGCAATAAGTCCGCAGAGTATGTGCTCGGAACCTATAAAATTATGCTTGAGTCTTTGTGCCGTCTCCTTTGCAAGATTCAGCGCCTTCTCGGCATTTGCGGTAAAATTCGCCATTAAATACCTTCTCCTTTGATACGACATTCGGGGTCAGGCTTTTTAAGGCACTGACCCCATCGTCATTACTACTATTAATATCTATCAGCTGTTGTTATCGGCTGTATCATTGCTTTCGTCAGCTTCGGGAGCTGCTTCGCTGCCTTCACTAAGCTGAACATCATTATCTTCCGGCTGCTCGTCGGCATCAGAGAGTGTTGCTATCTCGTCTGTATTCTCATCCTCGATACGCTCTGCTCTGATCACTCTGCGAGGTCTGCGCTTTCTCTCGGGTCTTCTGATTACCTGAGTCTCATCTGCGGCATTGGTCTCTGTCTCGCTGCTGTCATCGGCACTGAAATCATGCTTTAACAGTTCCTTGACATCACCCATCTCTCCCGATACGCTCTCAACTGTAGAGTTGGCAACCATAGATGCCTTGTCCGACTTATCTGCGATCTTCATGTCCGAATCGTCCTCGGCTCTGAATCTGTCGAGTGACTTTCTTCTGTAAGCTCGCTGTGCCTTTTCGTTGCTCTTGAATCTTACAGACATATATACGCTTATCATTACCGCTGCGAATGCAATTACTGCAAGTGCAACTATGATGATAAGTCTTGTCTCGGCGCTTCTCTGAGCCGCCGTATACTTAGTCTCAAGATCTCCGTACTCGGCAGAACTTACCGCACCTGATGCGATAGGATCCTCAAAGTATCTCTGAATAGTCTTCTCTGTCATATCATAACGATAGAAGCCTATGTTGCCGTATCTGTCTTCATCTCCCGACTTGGAGGAATCTGCAGTCATACCGTATACTACGCAATACTCAGGATTCTCGGATGCGCCCCATACCCATCCCTGGACCTTCTGTCCGTCAATGGTGATAGTTCCTTCCTTAAGTCCCTCAGGTACATCCGCATCTGCCGGAGGATTCATAACTATGATGGTCTTGCCCTTTGAGGAAAGCTTGATGCCTTCAACATTCTGAGCACCCTCACCTGTATCCTCAGGTCCGCCTTCTACCTTGCTTACATTGATTGTGTACTGCTGTGAAGAAGATCCGTCGGCAGCATTTACAGTAATAACTACGCTTGAATCTCCGTCAGGAAGTGAATCGTTGCCGCTTGTGCTTACTACGGAAGAAGGATCTGCCGGAATAGCGTTGACGGTAAGCTTAGATACTCCGAGACCGACTGTCAGGCTGTAAGTTGTGTTGTCCGCACTGAATGCAGGCTCAAGTGTTCCCGGATATACGTCAAGTGAACCAAGTGCCGTATTTGATGATGCTCCCTGTGCGGCACTTACCGTTACAGCAGAGCTTCCCAAATGTGTAAACTCTATAGGCTGATCGTTGGAATCATATACCTCATAGCTGTCTATACCTATGTTAAATGATCCTGCCGCAGATGTCTTAAACTTAAGGTTGTACTCAAGCTGAGCTGTTCCTGAACCGTTTGATGCTCCGTGAACTCTTACAGCACCCGCGCCTCCGTCGGCATCCGTACCTGATACGAACTCCAGTCCGTCTGTAGGATATGTAAGTACTACATTGGCACTGCTGAGTGCTGTACCCTCGTCAGCCGTTATCTTCATGCTGACATTTACCTCATCCCCGACAGATACCTGCGGATCGGAGAAGCTTATGGTTCCCTGTGCGGCAAATGCTGTAAATGCAGATACCGCGCAAAGCATTAAAGCTATTATTCCTGTCTTGAATAATTTCATAATAATTTTCTACCCCTTGATATCACATAGGTCCTGCGCCGATAACGACCGAACCCGAATCAGATGTCGTATTGTTTCCCGAAGTACCTGCTCCCGGGCCGGATGATCCACCGGGTCCTATAATATTTCCCGGACCATAGCTGCCTGCAGAAACAGTCGAATCACTTACGCTACTGTCTGTTGTAACATTGTCTCGCCTTGTGATGTTGAGCTTATATGTCCTCTCATCACCGTTTGCAGCCTTGACAGTAATGCTGATATCGTTGCTTCCGACATTAAGTGCGACATTTCCCGCACCGCTTACCGTTGCACCCGAATCTATAGTCACGGCATTGATGTTGACATTAGCCGAGCTTCCGTCAACTATGAGGCTGTAGCTCTCGGTATCCATGTTGAAGGTAGGAGTGATTATATAACCGTCAACGCTCAGAGACTTAAGCTTGTTGTTAGGATTGCCGTCACCGGTCGGAAGTGTGGTACTATCAGGCATATTCTCATATACAGGTATCTTGAACGACAATGCCGTTCCCTTCATATCGCTTGAATATGCATTTGAGACCTTTGCACCCTCGGAAGCTGCCGCAAGCACATGTGTCATAAACTGATGATTGTACTTGTTGCTGCCCTGTACGTTGAACTTCTTGAGATAGAAGGTATCCTGACCGCTGCTTACATAGTTTGCACCGTATTGCTTGGCACCTCCTATGATAGCCTTCTCTATCGTATTCCACGGACGATCTCCGTTTCCGCTCTCCGAAGCATACTTAAGTCCTGCCTGAACCGCTGTCATTCCGTCGTGAGCATAAGCTCCGGTATTAAAAAAGTTGTAGTATCCCGGATAAGTGCTGTTGGTTCCCGAAATCAGATCACTTGTGCCCTTGCCCTGCTCCTGAAGTATGGCAGCCGCAAGCACATAAGGACTTACTCCGGACTGTTCAGCCGCCTTCATGATTATATCCACATAAGGCACTTTCTTAAGCTGCGGAGCCTGCTGAGTACTCTCAGTCGTGCTTACATTCTTTGTGTAAATGTTGCCCGAAGCATCTATCCATTTACCGTCTGCATCAACATTGTAACCGTCAACCACAGTTGAAACCGCAAGTGAACCGTCACTGTAGAAATAATAGCATTCCGCAACACCGTCATTGTTGCCGTCAAGCCAGTTCCAGCCGTTGTTCAGATTGCTCCCTGCAGCCTTATCATAATATATCCATTTGCCGGCAGCATCCTTCTGCCAGTTTGCATATGCCTTGATATTACCCGATACCGCATCAAAAAGCGATGCAAATGTACTCTTTGTATTATCCGCCGACTGTCCCGGTCCGATAACTCTTACCGCGGTACTTCCGCTGCTCGATGAACTGCCGGGGCCTGATGTGCTTCCCGGTCCTATGACATTGCTCGAGCTGCTTCCTCCCGGTCCTGCACTTCCGGAAGAACTGCCTGATGAAGTTGCAGGTGAAAGATTTGCGACACTGCCCTCGATAACGGTACCGCCTTCAATGACACTTCCTTCTATAGGCACTATAGCCTCTCCGGCAAGGAAGGTTCCTGCGACAAGCTTCTCTAGTCCTGCCTTTGTCTGTACAGAATGATCATATTTCTGCAGCTCAAACTGGAATATGTAAGGATCGCTCAGAAAATTCCTCGGATCCATATAATACTCAATAAGCTGTTTTGAAGCCTGAACCCAGGTTGCTCCGTCAAAGCCCGGCCAATAGTTATTTGCCCAGTCGAATGCTCCCGTTGCTGTTGATTTCCATGAGGAAATGGACGTGTTTCCTACGAGATTACGTCCTATCTTAGCCTCCTCATTGATGACAGTATTCCAGTCAAGTCCTGTCTTCTGTGCGGTAAATATCCAGTTCGGATATTTCTGATGCAGCCCGCGGAGTCCGTTCTTATAGCTCTCCGGAAATCCCTGAGTATTAAGCCACTGCTCAAATGAACCGTCGGATGCCGAATAAGTTGCATTTATGCTTATATAGTCGTAACGCGCATATCCGCTTCCGCCGTTCCATGATATCTTGTACCAGGTATAGCCGTCGCTTCCCTTAGCTTCTCCTGTAACGGTGACGTTTGTTCCTGCTGTCAGGGTTGCTACCTTACTGTTGGAGGTGCCAGGTCCGGAGCGCACATTCACTCTGTCGGTATTGATTATAGCGGTCTTATTGTCCGCATAGCTTACAAGCATGAAGGCATTGCCGAACATGCTTCCCGAAGCAGCCACAGAGCCGAAGCTAAGTGAGGCTGCAAGCAGAGCCGCCGACACTCTTTTCATCTTTTTTGAAATATATCTGAAATTCTTCTTCATTTTCAAACGTTTTTTCTTTCTCTGTACCAAAAGGGCACAGTAATCCCTGCTTAAAGTTCTATAAAATTATAAAGGCTTAATATTTCTGTGTCTATAATGTTTACCGAACTCTAAATTAAACGTAAGAAAAACGCAAAAAAGCATTACAAGTGCCTGAGCCCCTTGGGATAGTGATTTTTCACGGTTCTTCCTGTGAGTTTGCCCAATCCGAGCGGGTATCCGTCATACATAACTGTCAGCCATCCGCCATCCGAGCAAAGCTCATATTCCGCCTCGTCCGGTCTGTCCAATTCTATTACATTACCCTTAAGATATGACAATGCTGTGTCCTCATTTTTTAGCTTAAGGCAATTCTCATCTATGGAACCGAAGACTCCTGCCAAAGCTTCGGCATGCGAGGGCTCGTATCTCGTCTTGCCTTTTTTGTCTGTAACGGATTCTCCCGGCTCCACGCCTGTCCTTAGTACATGAAGCTTTTGTTTCTTCATATATGATGCAATAGCCGAAAGATCGGCACATTTCTCGCGCTTTGGTTTAATTCGGCTGTCCGCATCATCCGCCTTTTCAAGCACCGCACAGAAATGCCCCTCTCCCTTTATCTTATGTGGATAGAGTGTTTCTTCCTCTATCAGCCTGAATTCCGGATATTCTTTGAGAAATTCCGCTATCTGCTCTTCATTTTCGCCCTTCTCAAAGGTACAGGTGGAGTAAATGAGTCTTCCTCCCGGCTTAAGCATATGCTGTGCTCCTTCAAGCACTTCTCTTTGCCTCTCTATGCAGGCTTCGACATTTGCCTCACTCCACTCGGAAACTGCGGTCTCATCCTTACGCATCATTCCCTCACCGGAGCACGGTGCATCTACTATTATCTTGTCAAAAAATCCTGTAAATGCTGCCGCAAGCTCATCCGGATACGCCGAGCAGACTATGCAGTTATCAAAGCCCATACGTTCTATATTGGAGCTTAATATCCTTGCCCTCTTTGCTATGGGCTCGTTCGAAACAAGTATCCCGGCCTTGGCGGCAGCCTGAGTCGATTTACCGCCCGGAGCGGCGCAAAGATCAAGTACTATATCATCCGGCTCTATTTCAGCCTTCTCAGCGGTGATCATTGCCGAGGGTTCCTGTATATAGAAGACGCCTGCATCATGATAAGGGGAGAGTCCGGGTCTTAAGCTCTCGGATTCTTCGTAATAATATGCATCCTTACACCACGGCACCGGAGTGAGAGACCATTCATCTGTGAGCTTTGTTATGGTCTCCGGACGAACCTTTCTTGTATTGAATCTCAGTGCTTTCACAGCAGGCTTATCGTATTCCGCAAAAAAGGCATCGAACTCTTCGCCCAGTGCCTTTTTCATTCTGTCCGTATATTCTCTCGGTAAATTTTCTTTTCTCATAAGAGACAATATCTATCCTTAAAATAATAAAACTATCGCAGGGGAACAGTTTTTCTTATTTCCTCCCCCACAAAAAAGATCATTGTATATTCCTGTCATCCGGCATACAGCAATCATTAAGCTCAGGCTGTATACCGGACAATAATCACAGTTTAAACAGTGTACCTATTATATTACGTCCGAGGCTGGCACCTACATTTCCTCCTAGAGTCTTGCCGAAGGATCCTCCCATAGTACCTCCTATAGCCTTGCCCAGCTCACGTCCTATCGAACCGCTTGTAGTTGAAGCAACACTCTTAACTCCGGTCTTAAGCGCTCTCTTTGCTTTTTCCTCCTGCTTCGCGGCAGCTTTTTCTGCAGCTGCCTTGGCTTTGGCAGCTTCTCTCTCTGCTTGTGCAGCTGCCCTTTCCGCGGCTTTTTCTGCGGCAGCCTGTTCCTTTGCTGCTTCCTTCTCAGCTGCTGCCTTGGCCTTGGCTTCCGCTTCTGCCTTAGCCTTTTCTTCGACTATCCTTGCGTTTTCCTCATCTATCTGTATCTGTCTGCGCTGTAGGAATTCGTAAGCCGAATCATTATCCACAGACTCCCAATACTTATCGGCAATCGCATCCGTAAGTATCGCATCCTTTCTTGCCGCTGAGGTAATAGTACCCATCAGGCTCTCAGGCGGTAATATATATGCATGCTCACATGGCGTAGGAATACCCTTGGCATCAAGCATTGATACGACTGCCTCACCTGTTCCGAGCTGCTGTAAAAGCTCGGCTGTGTCAAAAGCAGGATTAACTCTGAAGGACTCTGCAGCCGTCTTCACGGCCTTCATTTCCTTAGGCGTATATGCTCTGAGTGCATGCTCTATCTTATTCGACAGCTGTGACATTACATCATTAGGAATGTCCGCCGGAGACTGAGTCGCAAAGAATATGCCCACACCCTTGGATCGGATAAGCTTAACGACCTGTGTTATCTTATCATTCAGAGCCGGAGAGGCATTATCAAAGAGCAAATGCGCCTCATCAAAGAAGAATACCATCTTTGGCTTTTCAGGATCTCCCACCTCAGGTAATGACTCAAAAAGCTCTGACATAAGGAAAAGCATGAATGCTGTATAGAGCTTTGGCTTATTGATCAGTATCTCGGCCGAAAGCACATTTATCATGCCTCGTCCGTTATCATCGGTTCTGAAGAGATCATGGATGTCGATTGCAGGCTCTCCGAAGAATACATCTCCTCCCTCTGCCTCAAGCGCAACTATGGCTCTTATAATAGTATTGACCGTCACCTTGGCAATACGTCCGTAGTTTGCCTCAAAATCCGCCATGTTATCGGCTACATAGTTGAGCATTGACTTAAGATCCTTGGTATCAAGGAGCAGCAGCCCTTGGTCATCTGCGATCTTGAATACTACAGAGAGCACATCGCTCTGAGTGTCGTTAAGACCGAGACACTGTGCAAGCAGCATAGGCCCCATCTCGGATATAGTAGTGCGGAGCGGGATTCCTTTTTCACCGTAAATGTCAAAGAAGGCAGTCGGAAAACGCTTATAGGCAAAGCTATCCCCCAAACTAAAGCGCTTTATGCGCTCCTGCATATTGTCATTGTCCTGTCCCGGCAGCATGAATCCTCCTAGATCTCCCTTGACATCCGCCATAAATACCGGAACTCCGAGCTCCGAGAGAGACTCTGAGATCACCTTAAGAGTAACGGTCTTACCCGTACCTGTAGCACCGCAGATAAAGCCGTGTCTGTTCATTGTCTTTGGGTCAAGATAAAGTCTGGTTTCGTAATTTTCACCCGTGGAGGCAAACCATATTTTTCCGTTATCGATCATTTAAGTCTCTCCTGTTTCCCAATAAAAATACCGTGTGCTGAATAATTTAAGTGTACCACCGATGGCGGTGATTCCAAAGTAAAACCATGTTGTCGGGTTTGAGAACCAGGTCGTGAAGAAGGACAGCAGCAGGTATATGCTTATCTGTGCGTATAGAAGTATAGCAAATATATCTCCATTAGACCTCAAGGCTCTGCGTTCTATAATTGCGGCAGCCGCAGCTATGATAAAGCAGAAAACAAATACCCCGACAATACCGAAATCATAGAAGCTGTCATATATCAAAGTGACTGTAGTAAGCTCTTCCTTGGTCACATATATAGGAAATGCAACCAGCTCCGGATGCAGGAACTTAAGTCCGCTCAAGGCAAAGACCGGGAACAGCATCCTGAGTCCGTGAGTATGCTCCTCCAGCTCTCTGACAAGACAGTTGAAATTATCAAAATTATTGGCAATGTATATATACGGCTGAGATATAAATATAGGCATTGCCTTATTTTTCATCTCGAAGATGCCGTTCAGATATTCGATACTGTGTGCTCTCTCGTAGGTGATAAATACATATAGCATAATCATCACGATCATAACGGCAAATGCCGCAAAAAGCTGTTTTATCCCTATTCTTATATTTATCCTGGCGCCTCGGGATATAAGCATTACAGCCGCAGCGAGCAGTATGCCGCAGAAAAGCTGATATCTTGATACCAGCAATATAGGTATAAACAAGCCTAAACCCATACATATTGTTATATCAGCCCGCTTTAATACAGAAATTTCTGAAAATGTCCTTCCTTCAAGTTCATTCTTAAATATCAAAGCACCAAGGGCCGGAAGAAGCACGCAGCTTACCGTAAAATAATGCAGTCCGCTGACATGAAAATACGAGTAGGCATGCGGTGTATCCGTTGTAAACAGCGGAATGTATCCTAATATCAGAGCCTCAGCCGTGAGACTAAGCAAGGATATTACAGCTATTGCATTCAGCATTATATAAGCTATCTTAGTGTCCGTAGACTCTGAACTTTTCTGTATAACAACAGTCTCCTTGTTTCTGCTTCCCTCATAAGCATTTACAGCCTTATATCCCAATATAAATGCTGCATAAGCGAGATAAAAAGCTATCCAGCTCAGCGACTCCCAATCTGTCTCAAGATATGAGAGCTTAAGACATGAAACACCTACTCCGCCTATCCACGATATAGAAAAAACAGCAGGAGGGCATACTCTCCTGCCGTATTTAAGATAATAATAAATTGACAAAGCAACAGCCGCTGCCATAAGCAATATGCCGGAGAGGATATACAGTCCTGCTCTCGACATAATAAAGCTTATTGCATATACGACAGTAAAAATAACGAATTCCATCTATACTCAATTTTCCTTATTGTGAGTAAGTGCATCAGTAATATGCTTTTTTGTCTCATGTACCGTACTCTCCTGAGTCTGAGCTTCCGTATCATTGCCCTCGCGGATATTATCTGAAGGAGCAGACTCCTGAACGGATGCATGAGTTGTATCAGGATTGTTGGCACCTGCTGTCGTTGCAGCTTCGGCGCCTTCGCTTGCGGCAGTGCTTTCTGCTCCGGTCTCGGTAATTACAGCCGCTCCCGATTCCTGTTCCGCAATAGTGCCCTGCTTATTTATCCTTGCAACAAGTGCGGTATTTCCGACATTTGTTGTATACACGCCGTCAGGCAGATAATCCTTAACGTCTACAGAAGCAGAGACATCACTTGTCGCTCCGCCGATATTAAGTATATCCGCAGGCAATACAAGCTCATTCATACTGTCTATGACAGCTTTGTCTCCGTATATCTCTACAAAGCCCGGCTCTATATTGACAGCACCGAGTTCATAGCCCTCCGCAGGATCTCCGGTAGTCTGTGCCATCAGAGTAACCATCTTTTTCTCATAGATAGGAATGTTATAGCTTACAGAGTTCTTGATGACCAGTCTTGTATCCGGTGTTATCTTGTTGTCATTGGCATCATAATACAGGAATTCGGCATTGCCCCATACCGCACTGGCCGCACCATCAATATTGACCTCAAAGCCTATTCGGCTTATCTTGCCAATCTCGGAGTTAGGTCCGTATATAGTCACATGGCTCGGCGAGTAGCTAAGCTCTCCTTTTTCAAAGCCTTCCTGTGGTGTACCTACTATGGTAGGATTGAGATCAAAGGTCTTCTCCTGCATATCCTCTGTAGTTGCATGTACGACCAGAGGCGTTACACTTACATCCGATACTATATCCTTGACTCTGTCGTCTACCGTTACATAGACAGGCAAAGCTCCTGTTATCGAATAATCACGCATATCTACATAGACTCTGAAATCCGATGCGGACACCTGAGTTCTGCGTGTTGTTCTGACCTTGAAGCTTACCTTGGCGTTGTAGCTGTCTATATTGTAATACTTATCAAGATTGGTGAGTGTTTCGTCATAATCGACCTCTATCGTCTGAGAAACGCTCGACTTTATCTCCGGGTCGGAGACATTTACAACAATAAGCCAGATCCCGAGTGCAACAAAAAATGAGACCAGCTTAAGCATCTTATTATTTTTAAATAATCCCTTGATCTTATTTTTCATCGCCGTTTCCTTCCTCGCTCGACTTCTTAAGAAGCTTGGTCTTGAAGGACCTGACTTCGGCACGATTTATGCGGCTGATAAGCAGGGAATCGAGTGCAGCCTCTTCGCTCACCTTGATAAGCTTGCCTTTATATGCCCAGCTTACGCCTCCCGTCTCCTCGGAAACAACTATGGTAATACTGTCTGTTACCTCCGAGATGCCGAGTGCCGCTCTGTGTCTCGTACCGAGATCCTTGCTTATATTAACATTATCGGAAAGCGGCAGATAGCAGGTTGCCGCAACTATCCTGTTTCCGCGCACTATAACTGCACCGTCATGAAGCGGAGTATTTTTCTCAAAGGTATTGATGATAAGACCGGTACTTATAAGTCCGTCGATCTCAATGCCTGTCTTGATATAATCATCAAGCGTCTCATTCTGCTCAATCACAATAAGTGCTCCGGTCTTGACCTTAGCCATACGAAATACTGCCTTGGACAGCATAGAAGCATACTCCTTGGTCATCATCGTATCGTGCTTATCGGGAGTGATAAGACTGCTGAAGAAATACTTCGTACTTCCGAGCTGTTCCAAAGCCTTTCTGAGCTCAGGCTGAAATATAACTACCAATGCGATAACCGCAATGGTCGAACACTTTTCGATGATCCAGAGTATTGTATTAAGCTTTAATATAAATGCCATAAATGTGAATAAGAGTATGACAAAAATACCTTTGAGCAAAGCAAAGGCTCTTGTCTGCATTATCCAGTTAAGCACTTGGTAAACAATAAAGGTGATGATGATTATCTCAAGACAATTTCCGAAGGAAAATCTCGGAAGCAGGGACATCCACCCCTTTAAAGTACTCAGGAAACCCGTCAATTTAATACACCCCTGAAATGATTAAAAAAATATATTTATCTGTTGTTCCTGTAAGGCTTGACCTTAGGAACTGCTTTTACATAGTAATAATAATCGTCATCCTCGTAGCTCAAGGTCTCCGTTCCGGAATAGTCCACACAATAGAAAACCTGAACATACAGAAATGACAGCAGGTATGAAATAATAATACCTATAATATCGGCTATTATCGAAGTCTCACCCAAAACAGCACCGCCCGTTATCATAAGTACCGCCAATATACCGGTACCTATCGATATAGACAAGAGCCTGCTGTTGTTTATGCTTGAGTTGCTGATAGTGTTCACGACAACAATACATAAAACAAAGGCAATGAGTGTTATGAGCATGTACTTGTCGGTAAGAACCTCTCCGGCAATACTTGTCATCTGAGCCGAACCCGCAGCCGAGCTTGTCACAGCCTCGGCATTGACAGCAAAAAAATGTATGAACTGCCATGCAATTACTCCGACAGCAGCCGGAATTGCAGAATATATCCCGATTGAAAGTCCCAGGACGACCGGCAGCAAAAACGGTATCTTAAGAGCGAAGGCAAGCGGAACGAGAGATATTATAATACCCGTTCCCGGCTTATAGCCGTAATAGAGCAGAAAAACGATAATGGCATAGCAGGTAAATGCAGCTGCCATGATAGGCGATACGGCGAACATATTAAATGCCGTAAATGCTCCGGATATAAATGAGATAGCTCCCCATGGCAACAGACCGCATACGACAGATGCTGCAAGTATGACCGCAGGATTGGACAGCATCGGATAATATCCGATACCTTTTTCAATAACAATGAGCATCATAAAAGCAAGAAGCACCTTGAAAACCGGTCTCAAAAATGCTCCGTATCTTGCATATACCGCTCTGAATGTATCTCTTAATACCAGCAGATTATTCAAATTAATCCGTCCTTTTATTCGTTATAATGAAATCTCTTGGCAAGACGCTTGAGCATTGAATTAAAATAGAGCATGCCCCTCTGCGCTTTTTTATATTTTCTTCTGTATATATATGCCGAAAGCATCATATACAGGATAAGTCCCACCAGATAAATGATGACATAGCCTCGCAATGCCCCCATTATTCCCGACAGGTTTACATTATAGAATATGATATCGGCATCCAGAAGTATGATCATTGTAAATATCAGCAGCATCCCTACTGTATAACGCAAGGCAGACTGCATCAGATGCCAGATTATATAATCATAATCAAAATATTTATTGATGTTGAAGATCTCCTCATTGCGGCTTTTGTATCTCGCTAAAGCCGTCATGAGACGAACCTTGTCTCTGTTGATCATATAAATGTCGTTCCTATGATATTCAGCGGCAGAAAAACTCCTGCCGCTGAAATGAATTACACGATCAGTTATTGCTTACGCTCATTCCTGCGGTGGTATGAAGAGTAACGTCATGATATCCGCCCTCTACGATACTTGTAGCAGATACGACTGTAAGCTTGGCATTCTTCTGGAGATCAGGGATATTGATAACTCCGCAGTTGCACATTGTTGACTTAACCTTGTAGAGTGACTTCTCAACGTTGTCGTGAAGTGAACCCGCATAAGCTACATATGAGTCAACACCCTCCTCGAAAGCAAGTGAGTTCTTGCCGCCGAGATCATATCTCTGCCAGTTTCTTGCTCTGTTTGAGCCTTCGCCCCAATACTCCTTAACATACTGTCCGTTAACAATGAGCTTGTTTGTCGGTGACTCGTCAAATCTTGCGAAGTATCTTCCGAGCATAAGGAAGTCTGCTCCCATAGCAAGTGCAAGTGTCATATGATAATCATGTACGATACCGCCGTCAGAGCAGATCGGAACATAGATTCCTGTCTCCTCAAAGTATCTGTCTCTCTCTGCCGCAACATCGATAAGTGCTGTTGCCTGTCCGCGTCCGATACCCTTGGTCTCTCTGGTGATGCAGATAGAACCTCCGCCGATACCTACCTTAACAAAGTCGGCACCTGCTTCGGCAAGGAATCTGAAGCCTTCCGCATCGACAACGTTGCCGGCACCGATCTTAACGGAATCACCGTACTCGGCACGAACATAATCTATAACTCTCTTCTGCCAGATGCTGTATCCCTCTGATGAATCGATGCAAAGTACATCTGCGCCTGCATCAACAAGAGCCGGAATTCTCTCTCTGAAATCTCTTGAGTTGATACCTGCTCCCACGATATAACGCTTCTCGCTGTCCATCATGCTGAGCGGATACTCCTTATGCTCTGCATAGTCCTTACGGAATACGAAATACATAAGATTATCATTGTCATCAACTATAGGAAGTGAGTTGAGCTTGTTGTCCCAGATTATATCGTTGGCTTCCTTAAGAGTTGTATTTGCCTTGGCTGTAACAAGCTTGGCTCTCGGAGTCATAAACTCTGATACCTTTGTGTCGAGAGACATACGTGTTACACGATAATCACGGCTTGATACGATACCGATAAGCTTACCGTTCGGCTGAGCATTCTCTGTGATGGCAACTGTTGAGAAGCCTGTATTCTCCTTGAGCTCAAGAACATCTCTCAGAGTGTTGTCAGGTGTAAGATTTGCCTTACTTACAACAAATCCTGCCTTTCTCTTCTTGACCTTTCTTACCATCTCTGCCTCATCCTCTACAGACTGAGATCCGTAGATAAATGATACTCCGCCCTCTCTTGCAAGCGCTACCGCAAGATTATTGTCGGATACAGACTGCATGATAGCTGAAACAAGCGGAATATTAAGCTTGATTGGGCACTCCTCAACGCCCTTCTTATACTTAACAAGCGGTGTCTCAAGTGTTACCTTGTCAGGAATACACTCCTCTGATGTATAGCCCGGCACCAATAAATATTCACTGAATGTTCTTGAAGGTTCCTCGTAATAAAACGCCATCGTAGCTCCTCTCAAAATCCTGTCCGTCATATAGACGTTTATTGAAATAAATTTAGAAAAAGTTGTCGATTATTAACGGATATTTTAGCATAGTTCATCCGTGTTTTGAAGTAAATTTGTCAGATCTCTCCCTGCTCGGCAAGTCTCACAGCCTTTGCAAGCTGATCCGCACATGAAGTATTCTTGTAGCCGCAGGTATTTCCCGCAAGCTTGGACTCTATGTAATCAACGCTCATGCCGTCAAGCAGGGTCGCAATAGCCTTAAGGTTGCCGTTGCATCCGCCTGTAAATTTAATATTGTAAACCTTATCCCCTTCGGTGTCGAAGTCAATGAGCATTGAACAGACACCCTTTGTTTTATACTGATGATGTGACATATGTGCTTCCCCTTCCAAACTTAACTTACATCACAAAATACTTTCGGTCTGTGCCTGATAACCGGCACCCGAGCCGCATAAGACAGTTTACTCTGTCCTTTAGACAGCTGTCTTGATTTTATCTTGCCACAGCTTAAGGAAAATGCTCCGCCTGCCTGCTTCAAGCCGACAAACAGGCTTTCCCTAAAAGCTGCGGTCTAAGGATATGCCTAAACACATCCATTTAAATTATCTTCAGATATCACCCTTAAAATATCTTACAGCCGAACGGAACATGCCGATATCGTACTTGCCCGGTACATTCTTATAGAGTCCGTCTCCTATACGCTCCGAGTGTCCCATCTTACCGAATACCCTTCCGTCAGGTGAAGTGATTCCCTCGATAGCGTACATCGAATCGTTCGGATTGAAATGAACATCCGATGTCGGTACTCCGTCAAAGTCAACGTACTGGCTGACTATCTGTCCGTTATCCTTAAGCTGCTTTATAAGCTCCTCGCTTGCGATGAACTTACCCTCTCCGTGTGAGATGGCAACATTGTAAATGTCTCCGACCCCGGTCTCCTTAAGCCACGGTGACTTGTCCGAAGCTATCCTTGTACGAACTATGCGTGACTGATGACGTCCGATAGTGTTGAAGGTAAGTGTCGGGCAGCTCTCATCCGTATCTATTATCTTGCCGTAAGGAACAAGTCCGAGCTTGATAAGTGCCTGGAATCCGTTACAGATACCGCACATAAGTCCGCCTCTTGCATCAAGCATATCTCCTACTGCATCCTTGATAAGTCCGTTTCTGAAGAAAGAAGTAATGAACTTACCGCTTCCGTCAGGCTCGTCTCCGCCTGAGAAGCCTCCCGGGATAAAGATCATCTGTGATTCCTTTATCTTAGCTGCAAACTCCTCTACACTCTCTGCAACAGCTTCCGCAGTAAGGTTCTTGATAACAAAGATCTCAGCCTCGGCACCTGAATCATTTACAAGCTTAGCCGAATCATACTCGCAGTTGTTGCCCGGGAATACCGGAATAAGCACCTTAGGCTTGGCTGTTACTATAACAGGCTTAACGATCTCCTTGGCGTTATATGTAAATGCCTCGTAATGCTTGTCTCCCTGGTCGATATTGCAGGAGAATACGCTCTCAAGCTTGGACTCGTATACATTAAGGAGTTCCTTAAGCTCTATGCTCTCTGCTCCGAGACTTATCTTAGCCTCGGCACAGGTCTCTCCGACTGTGATCACATCATAATCGGCTGTAGACTCAGCTCCTCCCTCTGCCATCTCAAGCAGGAAGGTATTGTATCTCTTAGCAAAAATGTCGTTAACTCCGAGTCCGTCATCAAACTTAAATCCGATATCGTTACCGAAGGACATCTTCATTACAGCCTCTGCTATACCGCCGATGCCCGGTGTATATGCTGCATCTGCCTTGCCGCTTCTCAAAAGCTTTGTAACAAGATCAAATACCTTGATAAGTGACTCACTGTTCGGAAGTCCGTCAGCATTAAGCTTAGGCGAGATACGAATAAGCTTGTGTCCGGCACCCTTAAACTCAGGAGATACTATATCCTTGGTCTTCTGTGTAGTAACAGCAAAGGAAACAAGTGTCGGCGGTACATGAATATGCTCAAAGGTACCTGACATGGAATCCTTACCGCCTATTGCGGCACAGCCGAACTCCATCTGTGCTCTGAAGGCTCCGAGCAGTGCTGCAAAAGGCTTGCCCCATTTCTCCGGATCCTTGCCAAGCTTCTCAAAGTACTCCTGGAAAGTAAGATAAATATCCTTAAACTCCGCACCTGTAGCAATAAGCTTACAGATAGAGTCAGTTACCGCATAATAAGCACCGAAATAAGGACTCTGCTCTGTGATAAACGGATCATAGCCCCATGACATCAGTGAGCAGTCATCCGTATGCTTCTTTTCGACAGAAATCTTGTTGACCATTGCCTGTATCGGAGTAAGCTGGTTCTTGCCTCCGAAAGGCATAAGCACGGTTCCTGCACCGATCGTCGAGTCAAATCTCTCCGAAAGTCCTCTCTTGGAGCAGCAGTTAAGATCCGACGCAAGAGCCTTGAGCTCTGTAAGGAAGTCTCCGCTCTTTTCCTGCTCACTTACCAAAGGTGCTCCGGAATGAACAGTTATATGCTTAGCTGCTCCGTTTGTATCAAGGAAGGCACGGCTTACGTCAACTATCTTCTTGCCGTTCCAGCTCATGGTAAGTCTCGGATCAGCCTTGACTACCGCAACCTTGCAGGCCTGAAGGTTCTCTGATGCAGCGATCTGCATGAATCTGTCTACATCCTTTGCCTCTACGACAACAGCCATACGCTCCTGAGACTCACTGATTGCAAGCTCTGTACCATCAAGACCCTCATACTTCTTAGGAACCGCATTGAGATCTATATCCAGACCGTCTGCAAGCTCTCCGATAGCAACGGATACACCGCCCGCACCAAAGTCATTGCAGCGCTTTATAAGTCTTGATGCCTCTTCATTACGGAAAAGTCTCTGAAGCTTTCTCTCCTCCGGAGCATTACCCTTTTGAACCTCGGCACCGCAGTTCTCTACGGAATGCAGGTTATGTGCCTTTGAAGATCCTGTTGCACCGCCGATACCGTCACGTCCTGTGCTTCCTCCGAGATAGATTACAACATCACCTGCTTCAGGTCTCTCACGACGTACATTTACGGCAGGAGTGGCAGCTATAACGGCACCGATCTCCATACGCTTTGCGGCGTAGCCCGGATGATAGATCTCATCTACCATGCCTGTTGCAAGTCCGATCTGGTTGCCGTAGGAGGAATATCCGTTTGCAGCTGTCGTAACTATCTTACGCTGCGGAAGCTTGCCCTCTATAGTCTCGCTTACAGGCTTAAGCGGATCTGCCGCACCTGTTACACGCATAGCGGCATATACATAGGAACGACCCGAAAGCGGATCTCTGATCGCACCTCCGATACAGGTAGCAGCGCCTCCGAAAGGCTCTATCTCTGTAGGATGGTTATGCGTCTCATTCTTGAAGAGCAGGAGCCACGGCTCTGTAACACCGTCTACATCAACATTTACCTTAACGGTACATGCATTGATCTCCTCTGACTCGTCAAGCTTGTCAAGTCTGCCCTCTGACTTAAGCACCTTTGCTGCAAGAGTACCTATATCCATAAGTGTTACCGGCTTTGTGCGTCCGAGTGACTTACGGTATTCAAGATACTTGTTATAGCTTGCCTCAAGCAGCTCATCCTCAAATGTTACCTTGTCAATAATTGTATTGAAGGTAGTGTGACGGCAGTGATCCGACCAGTAGGTATCGATCATCTTGATCTCGGTGATGGTCGGGTCCCTGTGCTCCTCTGTAAAATACTGTCTGCAGAACTCGATATCGTCTATATCCATAGCAAGTCCGTTGTCTGCTATGAACTTCTCAAGCTCTTCTCTGCCGTACTCTCTGAAGCCGTCAAGAGTCTTGACAGTCTCAGGAATCATATAATCCACCTTAAGAGTCTCAGGCAGCTCAAAACTTGCCTCTCTTGCCTCTACAGGGTTGATAACGTATTTCTTAACGGCAGCAATATCATCCTTGCTTAAGTTTCCGTAGAGTGCATACACCTTGGCTGAACGTATAAGCGGTCTCTCCTTCTGAGAGATGAGCTGAATACACTGTGCTGCAGAATCCGCACGCTGATCAAACTGTCCCGGCAGATACTCTACCGCAAAGCTTACCGCATCGCTTACATCTATAGACTTGTAAGTCGTATCAACCTGCGGCTCCGAAAATACTGTTCTTACAGCATAATCAAACAGCTCGGCGTCAATATTCTCGGCGTCATATCTGTTGAAAATGCGAACATCCGTAAGTCCCTTGATCTCAAGGATATTTCTTGCCTCATTAAGAAGTGATGCCGCCTCATGGGCAAACTCCTTATGTTTTTCGACAAAGATTCTGAATACCATGTTCATCCCTCCGGTATCGCTGAATAATTACTGTTTTATCAGATAAATGTTTATTTTAATGCCTTCAATGCTCTCTGACCGATGTCATGTCTGTAATACTTATTGGCAAAGCCGACCTTGTCTACAAGCTTATAGGCTTCTTCGACAGCCGTCTTAAGATCATCTGCGACAGCCGTACATCCAAGCACTCTTCCGCCGTTTGTAACAAGCTTTCCGTCCGTTATCTTAGCTCCTGCAACATATACCTTGTCTGCTATCTCGGCAGGAATAGTAAGCTCGAGTCCCTTGTCATAGCTCTTCGGATAACCCTCTGAAGCAGCAATAACGCAGCATGCGCTCTTATCGCTGAATTCGACCTCGGTCTCGCTTAAGCGTTCCTTTGTAACAGCCTGCATGACTGTAAGCAGATCAGACTTAAGCAGCGGCAATACTACCTGAGTCTCCGGATCTCCGAAACGGCAGTTGTACTCGATAACCTTAGGTCCGTTCTTGGTAAGCATAAGTCCGAAATAGAGACAGCCCTTGAATGTACGTCCTTCCTTATTCATAGCCTCTATTGTAGGCAGGAATATAGTCTCCATACACTGCTTTGCGATATCCTCCGTATAATACGGGTTAGGTGCTATGGTTCCCATACCGCCGGTATTAAGCCCTGTATCTCCGTCTCCTGCTCTCTTGTGATCCATAGATGAGATCATAGGTACTACAGTCTTGCCGTCTGTAAATGAAAGCACCGATACCTCCGGTCCCTCAAGGAATTCCTCGATAACAACATGGTCACCGCTGTTTCCGAATACCTTGTTCTGCATCATATCGGTTATTGCGTTGATAGCATCTTGCTTAGTCTCGGCAATAACAACACCCTTGCCAAGCGCAAGTCCGTCAGCCTTGATAACGAGCGGTATAGGTGCAGTCTCGATATAATCAAGAGCGGCATCTATATTGTCAAAGGTCTCATAAGCAGCTGTGGGAATGTTGTACTTCTTCATAAGCTCCTTGGAGAATACCTTTGATCCCTCGATGATGGCTGCATTTGCCTTAGGTCCGAAGCACGGAATTCCTGCTGCCTCAAGCTTATCTACACATCCGAGCACCAGCGGATCATCAGGAGCAACTATCGCATAGTCTATATCATGAGACTTTGCAAACTCCGTTATTTTCTCTATATCCTTGGCTGCGATATCCACACACTCCGCATCTGCTGCAATACCGCCGTTTCCCGGAAGTGCATATATCTTCTCAACCGTCTTGTTTTCTTTTATCTTTTTAATTATGGCATGTTCGCGTCCGCCGCCGCCGACAACAAGAATCTTCATCTGTATCCCTTTCTTTAAACGATAAATATCTTAGGAAAAGCCGGAGCTTTTCATGATCTTCATATAAAAGTGAGAACATAACACCAATAAGCGTCTTTTAATTATGACGCTTATTATGATGTCGGGGTCAAAAGAATTTTTGACCCCATATGTTGTCGTTAATGGTGGAAAAGTCTCATTCCTGTAAATGCGAGCACCATATTATATTTGTCGGCAGTCTCGATAACATTGTCGTCGCGGATAGATCCGCCCGGCTCGGCAATATAATTAACGCCTGATTTTCTTGCTCGCTCAACATTATCCCCGAATGGGAAGAAGGCATCCGAACCTACTGTAACGCCGGACTGGGTCGCAACCCAAGCCATACGCTCTTCTCTTGTAAGAGGCTCCGGCTTTACCTTGAATCTTAACTGCCACTCACCGTCACGAAGTACATCCTCGTACTCATCAGAGATGTATACGTCGATGGCATTGTCTCTGTCCGGACGTCTGATATTATCAACAAACTGCAGTCCGAGCACCTTCGGATGCTGTCTTATATACCAGTTGTCTGCCTTGGATCCGGCAAGTCTCGTGCAATGGATACGGCTCTGCTGTCCGGCACCTACGCCTATAGCCTGAGCATCCTTAACATATACCACCGAGTTTGACTGGGTGTACTTAAGTGTGATCATGGCAACTATCATATCCGTTACGGCCTCCTTAGGAAGCTCCTTGTTTGCGGATACTATATTCTCGAACAATGAAGCATCGATCTTGAAATCATTATGTCCCTGCTCAAAGGTAATACCGAATACATCCTTAAGCTCCTGTGACTTAGGCTTATAATTCGGATCTATCTTAATGATATTGTAATTACCCTTTTTCTTCGTCTTAAGTATCTCTATTGCCTCCGGAGTATAGTCCGGGGCAATGATTCCGTCCGATACTTCCTCCTTAAGATAGAGTGCGGTAGCTTCATCGCAGGTATCGCTAAGTGCTGCCCAGTCACCATAAGAGCAGAGTCTGTCTGCTCCTCTTGCCCTGATATATGCACATGCAACAGGGCTGAGCTTGGCATCCTTATCTACAAAATATATCTGTCTGTCAATATCAGAGAGTTCCTTACCTACAGCAGCTCCGGCAGGCGAAACATGCTTGAAGGATGCAGCTGCCGGCATACCCGTAGCCTCCTTAAGCTCCTTTACAAGCTGCCATGAGTTAAAGGCATCAAGGAAATTGATATATCCCGGTCTGCCGTTAAGAACCTCTATAGGAAGCTCCGAACCGTCCTTCATAAATATCTTTGCCGGCTTCTGATTTGGATTACAGCCGTACTTAAGCTCTAATTCTGTCATGTCTTAAGCCTCCTCATGAACATTGATAACTGCCTGCTCGTAAGATCCGTCCTCAATGTCCGTGTAACGAACAAAGAGTGATATCTTATTAGCGTCGTTAAGTGAATTCCAGAGCATGTCGGTAAACTCATCAATATCATCAAGCATAGCCACACGCTCAGGCTCTCCGACAAAGGTCGGTATAGGATCACCGTCGGTAACATAGGTATGGATGAAATGTCCGAGTCCGGCAACGGCAGGGAACTCAAAGAATTCTCTAACGCATGCGCTGCCCTCAATATCCACCGACTTAAGTATGGACATGGCATAGCTTCCGTCCGCATGCTGAATACCCGATATACGCGGAGTCCAGTTAGGTCCGTCCGGCTCAAACTCTCGTGTACGAAGTGCAGCCTCAAAGCTCTCTCCGTTCTTCATTCCGTTATATACGGTATCGGTCTGATCCCCGTTTGTAACTATAAGATCGTCACCGAGCTCTCTTACAGGATGGTAGATGATAAGACTCGGATCCTCAAGCAGTGACGGATCGAATGCCTCTGTGCTGATACCATCCTCCTCTGTCTTGAAGATACGGTTACGGCTGTTTGAGCTTCTGCCCATGATAAAATATGCGGCTACCTTCTTGGTCTTGTCCGGTGTGATGCCGAGGATGATACCTCTGCCCGGATAAGTATTGGACTTTAATTTCTCTTCAACAGAGCCTATCTCATATACATTCATGAAAATGCTTCCCTCCTGAGCTTTGCTGCAACCTTCTCTGCGGCCTTAGGAAGTATCTTCCACTCCGCCTGCTCCATGACACGTTTCTGAAGTATCTCGGGCGTGTCTCCCTTATGTACCTTGACTGCCTTCTGAACAATGATCTCTCCGCCGTCAGGTATCTCGTTAAGATAATGTACCGTAGCTCCGGTCACCTTGACACCATAGCTTAATGCCGCCTCATGAACATGAAGTCCGTAGAAGCCCTTGCCGCAAAACGACGGTATAAGTGACGGATGGATATTGATGATACGTCCCGCATATCTGTCGGCAAAATCCTTGCTGAGTATACTCATAAAGCCCGCAAGCACTATCATATCGATACGCTCTGCGTTAAGTGTCTCGATAAGCTTAGCTTCGAATGCCTCTAATCCGCCGAGTTCCTTTGCCGTAAATGCAGCAGTCTTAATACCTGCTTTTTTTGCACGCTCAAGTGCATATGCATCCTTTTTATTGGATACGACAAGTTCTATTGAGCCGCTCCTTATAATGCCGGCCTTTTCCGCATCTATAAGAGCCTGCAGATTGGTTCCTCCGCCGGATACAAGCACCGCTATACGTGTGAGCGGCTTATCTTTTATTTTTTTATTCTTACTCTCTTCAAGCTTAGCCATTGCAGTCTTCCTTAGCTTCTGAATGCTAACTTCTCTTCATTTTCGGAAGCTGCGATCTCACCTATTACATAGGCAGTCTCACCTGCATCCTTAAGCGCCTTGAGGCATGCATCTGCGGAATCCTGTGAAACGATAACGCTCATGCCTACACCCATATTGTAGGTATTGAACATGTCACGCTCGTCGATATTGCCCTCCTTCTGAAGGAGCTTGAATATCGGAGGAATAACTATGGACTGCTTATCGATAACAGCCTTAAGTCCGTTCGGGATAGAACGCGGAATATTCTCATAGAAGCCGCCGCCTGTGATATGGCTGATGCCGTGGACATCCGAAACCTCAAGAGCCTTGAGTACAGACTTGACATATATCTTGGTAGGTGTAAGAAGTGTCTCTCCGAGTGTCTTGCCAAGCTCGTCATAATGCTTGTTGAGATCACAGTTCTCAATATCGAATACCTTACGTACAAGCGAGTAGCCGTTTGAATGAATGCCGCTCGAAGCAAGAGCAATGACAACATCACCCGGCTTCATCTTATTCTTGTCGATAATATCCTTCTTATCTACGATACCTACCGTAAATCCGGCAAGATCGTAATCATCGGCTGCCATGGTGCCGGGATGCTCTGCGGTTTCTCCTCCGATAAGAGCACAGCCCGACTGAACGCAGCCCTCAGCCACACCGGAAACAAGCTCAGCTACCTTGACAGGATCATTCTTGCCTATAGCAATATAGTCAAGGAAGAAGATCGGCTTTGCGCCTACACATATAACGTCATTAACACACATTGCAACGCAGTCGATTCCGACAGTGTCATGCTTATCCATGATCTGTGCGATCCTCTGCTTGGTACCTACTCCGTCGGTTCCGGATACAAGCACAGGCTCTGTCATGCCTGTGATATTCGGCGCAAAGAGACCGCCGAAGCCTCCTATATCCGATACAACGCCGTCGATAAGTGTTCTGTCGACATGCTTTTTCATGAGCTTAACACCCTCGTAACCCGCCTCGATGTTAACTCCTGCTGCTGCATATGCTGCTGAATGAGAATTATTCATGATTTCATCCTTTCATAGCTTGAGCTTAAAGATTAATAGTCTAAAATGGTATATTTTTATAAATATACCATTTTACTAAAAATGCTTCAATGAATTTGTCTGAAAATTACAATTTTGCTGCGATATCTTTATCTTTTGCAAGTACCTTGTCTGCATCCGCCTTACGCTTGGCATCAAGCTTGGCCTGAAGCTCACTGTCGCTTACCGCAATTATCTGTGCTGCAAGCAGAGCCGCATTAGCTCCCGCATTGACTGCAACTGTGGCAACCGGAATGCCTGTAGGCATCTGAACCGTTGAAAGCAAGGCGTCCATTCCGTCAAATACCGGTCCCTTGCATGGGATGCCGATAACCGGAAGTGTTGTGTTTGCGGCAATTGCTCCCGCAAGATGAGCTGCCATGCCTGCTGCCGCAATAAGCACACCGAAGCCGTTTTCTCTTGCATTTAAAGCAAAATCCCTTGCTTCAACAGGTGTTCTGTGTGCCGAATAAATATGTACCTCGTAAGGTATCTCTAATGTCTTAAGTATATCTACAGCTTTCTCAATAACAGGCAGATCGCTGTCACTGCCCATGATGATTCCGACCTTCTTCATCTTATGACCTCCGTTTTCAATATATGCGATTTAAGTATCTTAAGCTTTCTAATGCAAAGTCCTTATCGTGTATCACTTATTCTCTGCCTGAGTCTCGCAGTACAGGCATCTGTACACCTTATGCTCTTCATCGGTAAGCTTGAATACCTGATCAAGCTCCTGCTCAACCGTAGTTATGCATCTCGGATTTTTGCACTTGATAACATTCTTAAGCATTTTCGGCATGCGTATGCTCTGCTTGTGGTCAAGCACTCCGTTCTTGATATAGTTTACGGTAGCTCCCGGATCGACATAGCCGATAGCATCAAGATCTACCGGAATATCCGCATCAAGCTTAATGATATCCTTCTTGCCCATCTTGCTGCTTGTTACATTCATAAGCATTGCAACCGAGCATTCGACATTCTTAAGTCCGAGGAGCTCGTAGAGATCCATTGCGCGTCCCGCGGTTATATGGTCTATAACGATACCGTTCTGAATTGAATCTATCTTCATCTTGCAGCCTCCTCAAGAAGTGTGAGCATAAGAGCCATTCTTATATATTTTCCGTTAAGTACCTGCTTGAAATAGCATGCTCTCGGATCGTTATCGACCTCCCTGCTTATCTCGTTTACTCTCGGAAGCGGATGCAGTATGCACAGATCCTTCTTGGCATTTTCAAGCTTCTTCATATTGAGGATATAGCTGTCCTTAAGTCTCAGATAATCCTCCTCATTGAAGAATCTCTCCTTCTGTACTCTGGTCATATAGAGTATATCAAGTTCAGGCATAACAGACTCAAGATCCGTTGTCTGAACATAAGGAATGCCATTTGCATTAAGCACGTCTTTTTTAACATAGCTCGGAAGCTTGAGCTCCTCCGGTGAGATGAGCACTATCTTGATGCCGGTATATCTCGAAAGAGCATTGATAAGAGAATGTACTGTACGTCCGAACTTAAGGTCTCCGCAGAAGCCTATGGTGAAGTCGTTTAATCTTCCTTTTTCTCTGTAAATGGTCAAGAGGTCGGTAAGTGTCTGAGTCGGATGGTTATGTCCGCCGTCACCTGCATTTATAACAGGAATTGATGCATTGTCTGCCGCAACTCTCGGAGCACCCTCCTTCGGATGGCGCATTGCAATGATATCGGCATAGCAGCTTACAACTCTTGCCGTATCAGCCACGCTCTCGCCCTTTGAAGCTGATGAGCTCTGCGCCTCGGAGAAACCGAGCACGCTTCCGCCAAGCTCGTACATGGCAGCCTCAAAACTGAGTCTTGTACGTGTGGACGGCTCAAAGAACAGAGTAGCAAGCTTCTTTCCTCTGCATTTTTCCGAATAAGCCTTAGGATCGTTGATAATATCGCAGGCAAGCTTAATAAGATCGTTTATCTCTTCAACACTCAAATCTACGACATCTAATATGTTTCTGACCATCTTCTACCTTCTCTTTTCAAAATAATATTAAATGTTTCGTTTATTTTCTTTTTTATTACTCGGCGTGCATCCAGCTCTCGTCGCTCGGATCGTTTCTGAATGCAAGGAGCTTCTTGATGTCCTCATCCTTAATGTAGTCCATCTGAGCCGCAACTACCGCTATTATATCGAAATTGGTAAGCGAAACATTTTTAACATTTGCGGCAGCGAGTCTCTCGACACTCTTCTTCATGCCGTAGGTGAAGATGCTGACGATACCGAGTACCTCGGCACCTGCTTCTCTTAATACATCTACTACCTCTATTACGCTTCCGCCTGTTGAGATAAGATCCTCAACTACTACGACCTTCTGACCCTTCTCGAGCTTTCCCTCGATCTGGTTCTTGCGGCCGTGATCCTTTGCTCCGCTTCTTACATAGCCCATAGGCATATTGAGGATGTGAGCTGTAATAGCAGCATGTGCGATACCTGCTGTGGATGTTCCCATAAGCACCTCAGCCTCCGGATAATTCTCCTTTATAAGCTCCGCAAGTCCATACTCCACATCATCACGTACCTCAGGTGAGGTAAGAGTAAGTCTGTTGTCGCAATATACCGGGCTCTTGATTCCGCTTGCCCATGTAAACGGATCATCCGGCTTAAAAAATACTGCCTGTATCTTGAGAAGGTCTCTTGCTATCAATGTTTCACGGTTCTGCATATAGTTTAAACCCCTTTCGTTATTATCGTCTTTATTTTTTCGGATAATGACCGTTGCAGTGCTCAGAGTCCTCAAATATGATTTTCATATTTTGCATAATTCGCTTATGCCTATACAGCTCGAAAAACTCTAAACTCGCTGCCTTCGGCAGCTTAAACAACGAGTTTTTCTTCGCAGGCAACGCTCATCTTGCAAAGAAAATCTATATTTTCGGACTATATCGCAGCAGCATACGATCATTTATCCTAATCATATTCTGACTGTATCGCTGTGTCCTGTATAAGACCAAAAGCCTAAATGATTCCAAACCTTGATAAAGAAGTGCGGTTCCTTACTAAATACAACATACGATTAACTCAAAAGGCATTGGTCTGTAAAAAGACACAATATTGCATACTTAAGACAAATGAGCTTACAGCTCAACTCCCATAAACTCTTTGACGCATCTCTTGTAAGCTGCTACAGGATCTGCCGCTGCGGTTATAGGTCTTCCCACAACTATGTAGTCTGAACCTGCCTTTGCCGCATCTGCCGGAGTCATAACTCTCTTCTGATCGCCCACTTCACTGTCTGCAAATCTGATGCCCGGTGTTACTGTAAGGAAGCTGTCACCGCAAACCGAATGAACCTCGGCTGCCTCTCTCGGTGAGCATACAACTCCGTCAAGTCCTGACTTAGCTGCATTCTCGGCATACTTCATTACAACTTCATTTATAGGCTCATCAATAAGCAGCTCATTGGTCATAGTCTCCTGATCTGTACTTGTGAGCTGGGTCACTGCGATAAGCAGCGGTCTGCTTCCGTCCGGGCGAGTAAGTCCCTCAAGAGCCGCCTTCATCATTGCGCTTGCTCCCGCAGCATGGCAGTTAACTATATCCGCATCAAGTGATGAGAGCACAGCCATAGCCTTCTTGACAGTATTCGGAATATCATGAAGCTTAAGATCAAGGAATACCTTGTGACCTCTCTGCTTAAGCGATCTTACTATCTCAGATCCCTCCGCATAAAAGAGCTCCATACCTATCTTAACAAAGGGCTTAACGTCTGTAAATTTATCAAGAAATGCATAAGTTGCCTCGGCGCTTGCAAAATCACAGGCTATAATAACGTCCTTATTCATAATTACCTCTTTCGTCAATGTGCTATACCGATAATATCGGTGATGTTTTTGATTCCGTAACGGTCCATTGCCTCCGGCAGGCCGTCTATTATGTGCTTGCAGGCAAACGGCTCGGTAAGATTGGCAGCCCCCACCTCAACGGCAGTTGCTCCCGCCATCATCATCTCCAGTACATCCTCCGGAGTGCTTATGCCTCCGAGACCTACTACCGGGATTGTGACAGCCTTTGATACCTGATATACCATGCGTACAGCTATAGGAAGCACGGCAGGGCCTGACATTCCGCCTGTGCCGTTTCTTATGACAGGCTTTCTGCTGTTGAGATTGATACGCATTGCAAGCACGGTATTGATAAGCGATATACCGTCAGCTCCGGCATCCTCACAGGCTTTGGCTATCTCTGTGATGTCGGTTACATTCGGTGTAAGCTTCATAATGACAGGCTTATCCGTAACAGCTCTTACTCTCTTTGTCACCTCTGCGGCAAGTGCCGGATCGGTTCCGAAGCCCATTCCGCCTCCGTGAACATTAGGACAGCTGATATTGACCTCGAACCAGCCTATCTGCTTCTCTGCGTTAAGTCTCTCGCACACATAGGCATATTCGTCTGTGGAGAAGCCGCTGATATTTGCCATTACAGGCTTATGAAAGCAAGCCTTGAGCTTGGGCAGCTCCTCGGATATGACCTTGTCCACGCCCGGATTCTGAAGTCCTACCGCATTAAGCATGCCCGAAGGACACTCTGCTATACGCGGTGATTCATTTCCGAAGCGTGCCTCTTCTGTTGTTCCCTTAAATGAAAATGTTCCGAGCTCGTTGATATCATACAGCTCTGCAAACTCATATCCGTAGCCGAAGGTTCCGCTTGCGGCAATGACCGGATTGTCAAGCTTGATGCCGCAAAGTGTTGTCGCAAGACGCGGATCCGAATAACTCATGTTTTGTTCCTCCTTTAGTCCCACAACAATTCGGACTTGGCAAATACAGGTCCGTCCTTACATACTCTCTTGGCTCCGTGAACGGTATGCATGGTGCATCCCATGCAGGCACCGAAACCGCAGCCCATACGTTCCTCAAAGCTCAGCTCTCCGTCGCATTTTACATTCTTAAATACGGACTTGAGCATAGGAAGCGGTCCGCAGGCATAATAATAGCAATCATCTATATCGCCCTGCAGCATAGGTGCATCCGTTACAAAGCCCTTTTCAAAATCGGCATCGCAATAATCCGCTGTCGAGCCGTCTGCGGTCATAACGGTGACCTCAGCCCCGGCGCTCTCAAGCTCATCCGCAAGTATCAGCTCCTTGGCTGTATTAAAGCCGAGCACGGCACTTACACGCAAACCTGCTGCCTTAAGCTCCTTGCAGAGAGCAAGCATCGGAGCAGAGCCTATTCCGCCTCCGAGCAGCAGCGCATGTCCCTTTTCCTTGGCCTTTTCAACATCAAAGCCGTTGCCGAGACCCGTGAGCACATCAAGCTCTGTGCCAGGCTTAAGCTCAGTCATCTCCTTTGTTCCTTCGCCTGCGATCTTGTAGAGTATCACTACACTGTCCTTATCATAATCGGACACGGATATAGGACGTCTCAGGAAATGTCCCGAAAGCTTGATATTGATAAACTGCCCCGGAGCGCTTACGCCAACGCAGTCTCCCTTTAAAACCATGCGATATACATTTTCCGCAACAGCGGTATTTTCCTCTATCGCAAGCAACACCTGTTTAAGCATCTTACTGTAACCCTCTTATACTAACCCCTGAATTTATGTCTTATATTTTATGAAAATGTTTCCGCCGCAAATACCTGACAGCCTGTCCGGGACAGTCTGCCGCAGTGCTTCCTGCGCAGCAGCTTATTGCTTCATAATAAACATATTTACACAAATGACATTTTCATTATATCAGCTGCCTTGGTCGGCAGAAAGAGCATTTATCGCTCAATATAGGCAATCTTTCCGCCGCACACCGTAAGCAGACATCTTCCGCAAAGCTTCATGCCCTCAAAAGGTGTCGCATGTCCCATGGAGAGGAACTCCTTGGGATCAACCGTATACTCTCTGTTGAGATCCCATATGCAGTAATCATCTGCTTTAAGCGGAATGTTAAAACGCTTTCTCGGAGCATATACCATGAGATCTATAAGCTTCTCAAGGCTTATCACTCCTGTTTTTACCAATCCTGTATAAAGTGATGCAAATGCGGTCTCAAGTCCGACTATACCCATGGCACTCTTTTCAAGTCCTCTGGACTTCTCCTCTGCCGAATGCGGAGCATGATCGGTGATGATCATGTCAATGGTTCCGTCCTTGATGCCCTCTATTAGCGCAGCTCTGTCCTCTGCGGAACGAAGCGGAGGATTCATCTTGAAGCGTCCGTCCTCCTTAAGATCCTCATCAGTCATAAGGAGATAATGAGGTCCTGTCTCGCAAGTGACATCTACTCCGCGAGCCTTGGCTCTCCTTATTATATCTACGCTCTCCTTTGTGGAAATATGGCAGACATGATAGGCGCAGCCTGTCTCCTCGGCAAGCTTGACATCACGCTCTATCTCCTTCCACTCGCTCTCTGAGCATATGCCTCTGTGACCGTGTTCCTTTGCATACACACCGTCATGGATATATCCGCCGTGCAGCAGATCGTTCACCTCGCAGTGGGCAACTATCATCTTGCCGAGCGATTTAGCCTTGATCATCGCCTCACGCATCATGGCTTCGTCCTGTATGCCTCTTCCGTCATCCGAAAAAGCAATGGAAAGCGGTGCAAGTCCTTCCATATCGGAAAGCTCCTCTCCTGCTTCATTTACAGTAATGGATGCGTAAGGATATACATTGATGCAGGCATCCTTGTCGATAATGGCTATCTCTTCCTTGATATGCTCCACACTGTCCGGCACTGGCTTAAGGTTGGGCATGGCGCAGACAGCCGTATATCCGCCTCTTGCTGCGGACATGCTGCCTGTTTTCATCGTTTCTTTATATGAAAATCCCGGCTCTCTGAAATGCACGTGCACGTCACAGAAACCGGGAAAAACTATATATTCTGATCTGTCAAATAAATCAACGATATCTGCTTCCTTAATGACTCCGTTATCAACAACAAAACCCGCTGCTGCGGTCATGTCTGTACCGGAAGTAAATCTCTTGATATTCTTAAACTCTGACATCCGAAATTCTCCTCTAAATTTTGCTCAGATAATTATAATAAAAAGGATGGCAGGGGTCAAGGTCGTTTGAACAATTGCAGACAAATCAAATCCGGATGGCCTGATCTGTCTGCAATACTTACTATGTTTTATTAAAATGTGTGAGCTTATACGCTGTTAAAACGGGAATACGCTTAATCCCATTGTAACCGAGATCACTCCAATCACAACAAATAATCCGATAAGCGGTATAACAAACTTTACAAATCTTGTCCACGGTATATTCGCCATGGTAAGACATGCCATAAGTACTCCGTTGGTAGGTGTAATAAAGTTTGTTATTCCTGTTCCGAACTGATAAGCGGTAACTACATTCTGTCTCGAAACCCCAACAAGATCACCGAGCGGAGCCATGATAGGAATAGTAAGAGCCGCATGTCCGGAGGAGGACGGGATAAAGAAGCTTATTATATTCTGTACGAACATCATAAGATTAATGAATACCACCTTTGGAAGTCCTCCGAGAAGGTTTGCCGCAGCATTAAGTATGGTATCAATTATACGTCCTTCCTGAGCGATTATAACTATCGCACGTGATATGCCGATAACCAAAGCCGCATAGATAAGATCCTTTGCTCCTTCTATAAATGAATCCGCGATAACATCCTCACTAAGTCCTCCGGCGATTCCACCGAATACTCCCATTACCATAAATATCATTGAGATTTCCTGAGTATACCAACCCTGAGCCAGCACACCCCAGACCATGATACCCATTCCTACAATAAATATGGTAAGGACGGCACCGTCTCTCTTGGTAAATGCTTTGACCGAAGCACTGTTTCCCAAGAGTCGTTCTCTGTTAAGCACATCTATATCGACTACTATGGAGCTGCTCGGATCCTTTTTAACCTTACGTGCATAGAGCATCACAAAGCAGATTGCAATAGCCATGAGCACTACCCAGATAGCGCCTCTGTATACTATACCGGATCCGACTGTAATATCGGCAACCGACTGAGCAAGTCCAACGGAGAACGGATTGATAGTGGATGCACAGGTTCCTGCGGCAGCACCTATATAGACTATGCAAAGCCCTGTAAGAGAGTCATAACCAAGTTGCATCATCAGCGGAATGAATACCATATAGAAGGGTAAGGTCTCCTCACACATTCCGAAGGTGGTTCCCCCGAGTCCGAAAAGTATCATGCAGATTGGAATGATGAAAAGCTCTTTATTTCCGAAAGCACTTGCTGCCTTGCCGATTCCTGCTTCGATAGCCCCGGTCTTATTGATTATTCCGAAGGCTCCTCCTACTATAAGCACAAAACCTATAGTCTCGGCAGCATCTATTATTCCTTTTATCGGTGATGAAAACAGATCCATGAAGCCCTGCGGATTTGACTCAACTATGTGATAGGTTCCCGCAACAACAAGACTTCTTCCTTCTTCATTTTCCATTGTATCAAACACACCGCTCGGTATGATCCATGTCAGTATGGTCATAATGATCATGATCATGAAAATTATCGTATAGGTGTGCGGTACCTTTAAGCTGAACTTTCTCTCTTTCATTATATTTCACCCCTTAAGTTCTTATTCGGTCTGTTCCTTCAGCTGAGCCTTGGCAGTCTCTATAAGACTGTGATCCTCAAAAAGATCGAGCGCAATACCCGCAAAGCTCTTTATCATCTGATGCAGTCTTGCATGTGCCATATCAGAATCCGCGTATTTAACAGCCTCAGCATTATGTACCTTGAACAAAATGTTGTCGTCCAAAGCGATCTCGGTGTATAAAGTAGGAACACGGTTGCTGACATTTCCGATATCTGTAGATCCCGGTGTTGCTTCCCAATCACGGTAGACTCTTCCGAAGCCGTTTGCCTGCATATTTTTTTCAGCAAGCTCTCCCAAGATAGGAATAGTCACTATATCGTCAAATGACGGATCCGGACGTGTGATCGTGAGCTCAGCTCCTGTCATAAGCTCAGCTCCCTTTGCACAGTTTATAACACGCTCTGTTATCCGATTGACATAGGCCCTCTTTTTTCCTCTTACATAGAAATCGCACTCTGCCTTCTCCGGTATGATATTTACCGCCTGACCGCCGTCGGTAATAATTCCATGTACCCTTATGTCGGGAGTGACCTGCTGTCTCATTGCATTTATGCCTGCAAAGGTAAGCATTACGGCATCGAGCGCATTCACACCCTCATGCGGATACTGGGCGGCGTGAGCAGCCTTTCCCTTAAATGAAAATCTCAACGAGTCCATTGCAAGTGCCGGTGCCATTATATCGGTGCGTTCTTCCATGTGTGCTTCCAACACAATATCAACATCATCGAAGAGATGCTCCTCAAGCATAAGTATCTTTCCGCCGTAGGTTTCCTCCGCAGGAGTTCCTATAACCGAAACGGTTCCTTTGAAATGATCAAGCATTTCACCGAGTACGACCCCGGTTCCGGCTGCGACTGCAGCTATCCAGTTATGTCCGCAGGCGTGTGCAGGCTCACCGTTTTCACCAAAGCCCGGCAAAGCATCATACTCTGCAAGTATTGCTATGACAGGGCCTTCACCATTGACCTTATCGGCTCTAAACGCTGTTTCCTCATTGCCGTAGGGATAAATCACGTTGAAATCCTTGTTTCTCAGGTAATCAACAAGATATTCCGCTGACTTGAATTCCTCGGCACTTAACTCGGGATTACGGTAAATGAATGTACTGATTTCTTCAAACTCAGACGCGAATTTATTTTCTAACTCTGCGGCTAAGCTCTTTTTCTCGTCTATGTTCATTGATTCCTCCGTTATTAGTGGGCCCACACTAAAAACTTAACTTGTACGTTAAAAGGATAACATAAATATCTGCAGTGATAAATATTTATATTTACAAGTAATTTTCTGTTCATTTTTATTCAGCTTGCACAAAAATCGGGCATATTTGATATTTTTTGGTGATTTTCAAGATAGATTCTGATGTGAGTAAATATTTTTATTCAAAGAAATTTTGAATGAATTTGCGATAACAGCGTCTGTGAATGTCTATTAAATACGGTTTTAGAAATCAAAAAGGTTGAATGATATGTGCTGCATCATTCAACCTTGTGCCGGAAAAACATGTTTTGTTCAAAAATATTCACTTGAGCAGATCTTCCTCATACAGCTCAAGTGACTTCGCAGTACGCTCGGTATATCTCTCATAGATATGCAAAAGCAAGGCATTACAGAATGCCATCTGCAATACATAAGAATTAAAAAAGTTCTCTGTAGACTCATTAAACACCGCATATATATCGGCATTTACAAGCCTTGCCGTAACCTCCGAATCGGTGATCAGCATTATCGTTGCATTTTTTTCCTTGGCGTATTTTCCTACCCAGATCTCACTCTGCATCAGTGTTGGATACACCGACAGGAATATCGTATCCTCGCTATCCATCAGGAACAGCTTTTCCTTTAACGCAAGTCCTTCCTCTGTGACCGGGATACATTGCACACCCATAAGATTGACATAGTTTTTAAGAAAATGAACCACAAGCTCATCCGAACCGAAGCCCACAAGGTAGAGCCTCTTGGTCTTCATTATCTGATCAGCCATCTTGGTAAGTATGTCTATATCTATTTTATCGGTAAAATCATTTACATCATTTATAAGAGAGCGGAAATACTTATGCAGATAATCTCCCTCCTGTCCCTTATCCATATTTGACAGTGAGCCGTATACTCGATGAGCAGGTGCATATTCCGTCCTTAATTCCTTTTTATATTCCATGTAGCCGGAATATCCCATGTCCTTGGCGAAACGAATGACTGCAGTATGGCTGACCTTTGCCATCTGTGCAAGCTCTGTTGATGACAGCAGCATAGACTCCGAATAATGATCTATAACATACTTTGCCACAAGCTTTTCCTTTTCCGAAAAACTGTTGTATTTCTCCTCTATTCTTTGTTTCATAGTTATATTGTCTGCTGCTTTATTCATATATCTCACCATAGCTGCGGCATGCAACAAGCCGTTTATTATATTAATCTGATCTTATGCCAAATTCTGTTATCTAAATGTTCCTGTTTGAACACTAATGATACATTTTTGATGGCACCGCTCACACAAATTGAAATTATAAGTGATAGAATGAGCCAAGAGTGCCATACATGTCATTCTAAGTATAACCTTATCACTGCCAATTCCGTTTTAATATCTCACTTTTAAGATATAGCGTGCTCTTTTCCGAAGATTTGATCGGATGAAGCTTTCCGCGCTTCGTCAGATCAATTATGTTCTGACGAGAGCATCCAAGTATTTCCGCCGCCTCCGCCACATTTATAACTCTGTGTGCAGCAAAGTTCTGAAAATCATCTGCTGTCAATGGAACGCTTTTACCGATTCGATAGAGCATAGTGTCCGATACAACCATATTAACATCCCACGCAACACCATATCCACCTGTCTGCATCTGTACATGTTGAAAATACTCCGATCTATTGAGTAGAATCCGAAATGCTTTTGTCTTTTCAAAATGCTTTTGCAAATCACATTTCTTCACAGCACCATCTCGAAAAAACACCAACAGACAATAATTTTCCAGCGGCAGCACATCTTCAATTCTCTTAGAAAAGCGCTTCGCAATTTCTTCCGGCAGATTCTCTTCATCAATCGGAACAAGATAATAATCGTCTTGTGCGCATCGTCCCATTGCCAGCATCAAAAGCTCGTACTCATCATATTCCTTCAGATGATTATCGCGCAATACCTCTCCAATGTTCTGACGGTCGGTAGGAACGATGCGCTGCTGAACCCAAATTTTGCTCCAATAGGAATTAACTGTTGTTTCTCCTCGCTTCACAAAAGAGTCCAACAGCAGCGGAGTCTCCCATGCATCAGCATTATCAGGCAGTTCTATATAGAATCGTTTTTCTCGCTCGTAGTACAGGAGGTACGCCAGATTCTTCTGTTCACTATCTGACTCATCTCGAATTGCAAAAATCCTCATACGCGCACCACCTTTTCCAAATCATTTCCCAGATTTTGTCCTGAAGTGTCTGAGATAGCACAGCATCCAATCCATCCATGATAATTTGCCTATCACTCTCATGCAGTTGCACCAACTCCGGCATTTTATCCTTAGGGATGATACGCAGATTATCCCATGTGGACTTTGAACCGATATAGTTGTTACACGGCTTGTCAGACATTACATCGAACGCAGCTGCTGCAGCATCATCCGGGCAGCTGCAAAGCAACGAAAGACCATGGTCAAACAGCGGAGCCAAACGAATCGTTTTCTTTCTGCTGTTGCGCAGCACCTCTATATTGGCACCATGACGATCACGATTCATTATAAGGTAATCTATGATCAGCATCTGATAAATATAGCCTTCCCATCCCATACGTATGCAGAAATCCAAAGCTGATTCATCCGGCAATGCTTCTAACTCCTTATAGGCATCCAATGCAATCTTAGACTCGCTCCTATCCTTGAAATCTTCCGAAGCGCAAAGGTAAACTTCATGTGTCCTGCCATCCACAGCAACATTCGCATGAATCAAGCTGTAAGACAAATGAGGAATCCCCAGTATGTTCAGCAATCTGTCAACGATTATCTCGTTCTCGCACTCATGCCCAATAACTCCGCGCGTCTTATCAAAGTTCGAGAGTTTGTAATAGGTCTTCTTTCCGCCAAGTTCGGAGTATGCTTTCAGAAAGGAACCGGCCGTTCCGGAAGAATTGCGGTAGACCGACCATGAAAGATAGGTCAGATCTTGTTTTTCTTTTATTATTTGCATAAGTGCCTCACCTCGTTTTCATTCTATGATATCGCTTGTCATACGTCAAGTAGCATTTTATTATAGCTTGTCATATGACAAGTGTTTGTCGCTTTTGATTTCGAAAGCTCCAATTTGTTTGTATCATATTTTATAAACAAGCTGAACTACAATATTCCGCGAGACAAAATGGAATGAAATCTGTCAGAGCGTGCCCATGAAGCACATATTCAAAAAAAAGGACCGCTGCTTTCGCAGCGGTCCCTAAGTCATACTGTAAGCCGGGTTATGTCTTTGAAAACGGTCATCTATCTAGGATATATGTCACCATATAACTCAAGCGTCCTACCCGAAGCATGGCGGGCAACCATAACGCTTCTTCATGGACTTGCTTCGGATGGGGTTTACAATGCGCTCTCCGTTACCGGACAGCCGGTAGTCTCTTACACTGCCATTTCACCCTTACCGAGCCTTACGGCACGGCGGTATACTTTCTGTTGCACTTTCCTTAGGATCACTCCCACCTGACGTTATCAGGCATCCTGCCCTGTGAAGCCCGGACTTTCCTCTCCCTTATGCACGAGGCACAAGGCAGCGACCGTTCATACGACTTAACGGATAGTATAACAAAAACGGCATATTAATTTCAAGCCAAAAATATATGAAAAAGGATGACTTATCTGATATGTGTCCGGTCTTCCGGGTACATATCAAATCAAGCCATCCTTGATGATTGTTATTTCTTTATTAGTTTTGCCGTGATATCAACTGTATTTAAAACAGACGCATTTTCATTAGATTATTTTTTTGCAGAAAACACAACTCTGTACAATCAAGCTGCTCAGCGTTTGGTTCTCACATACCGTATGCCGCAGCATAGACCTTCATGACATCTTCTGCCGTTACGCTGTACAGATTCGGCACCATGCATGTATCGTGCATGGCAAGTGCGGTAAGAGCCTTAAAGTCCTCAGGATCGACTCCCTGAAGCTCCGAAAGTCTTGCCGGAATACCTATATCGGCATTAAGCTCAACTATCCTGTCAACTACAGCCTGTGCAAGAGTTCTGCCGGCTGTACTGCCTCCGCAGGAAGTCGTACACTGTGTACTTCCACAGGCTTCAATAGCGTTATGCTCTGCCTGATTCGACTTACATGAGCCGCAGCATCCGCCTATTCCGAGAGCCTTGGCAACTGTCTTGAATCTGTCCTCATAGATATTTTTATCCATATCGAAAGCAAGCACATACGGCAGGAGTACCGCATTGCAGATTCCGTGAGGCAGATTGTAATGACCGCCCAAAGCATGAGCCATAGCATGAACCATACCGAGTCCGGCATTGCTGAATGCCATGCCTGCCACATTTTCCGCATAAGCCATCATAGTGCGGGCATGCTCATCTCCTCCGTTATGAACGGCAGTGGGCAGATTGTTCACCACAGTATCTATAGCCCATATCGCATCCTTATCGGTTATAGGAGTAGCGCCCTTGGAAAATACGGCTTCAATAGCATGTGTCAAAGCATCCATACCTGTCGCAGCGGTAAGCTTAGGCGGCATGGAACTCATAAAATCGGTATCGTTTACGGCTATAGCAACCATGCAGTTGACATCTTCCATCGCCATCTTGCTGTGACGCTTCGGATCCGTAACTACATAATAGCTCGTGCATTCGCTTCCGGAGCCCGCCGTCGTATTGACCGCAACTATCGGAAGTCCGGCACATTGCGATTTATCGACGCCCTCGTATTGCTCCACACGGCCTCCGTTTGCCATTACTATGCTGACAGCCTTGGCTGTATCTATGGCAGAGCCTCCGCCGAGTGCAATAAGCACCTTGGCATCTATCGCTCTCGCAGCCGACAGACACTCGTTGACTACAAGCACCGAAGGATTCGGCTTGACATCATAGTATACCGCATATTCTATTCCGGCATCGGAAAGAACCCGGGCAAGCCTATCGGTAAGACCGCTCTTATACAGAAAACGGTCTGTTATAAGCAGAGCACGTCTTATGCCGGTCTTCTTAAGCTCCGGCCCCAGGAGTCTTATCGCGCCTTTACCGAAAAATGTTGTTTTTACGGCATTTATACGCTCAGGCATATATAAGCCTCCCTTATCTTACCATTCCGCATACTACCTGGATAGGATCCCAGATAGTAGACTGTGCGGATGAAAAACAGAAATCAACGCCTGCAAGTGCCTTAACTGTCATACCCGCCGTAATAGCTACGGCTATGGCATTGATACGAGTCGAAACATTCTTGCCGCCCCAGGCCTGAGCTCCGAGTATACGCTCGGTCTGAGCATCAAATACAAGCTTGATTGTAACAGGCTGAGGATTAGGACATATGCCCGGACGATCCGAACCTGTTCCTGTTACCGACTTTACTCTTAAGCCGGCCTTCTTTGCCTGAGTCTCAGTAAGTCCCGTTCTTGCGATCTCGGTCTCTCCGACTCTGATGCTTGCTGTGTGGAGACTTCCCGATCTTGAAATAGCACAGTTTCCTACTGCATATACATCTGCTATGCTTGTGGCAAGCTCATCATCAACAAATACCGCACCGTTTGCTGCAAGCTCTGCTCCGCAGCCCTTAAGCAGCTCGGTATTCGGCTGATTATTGTCTGCACATATGCACAGATCACAGCTGTATGAATTACGTTCGGTCTGAACCTGCTCTATATAGCTTCTGCCCGGGAAGGAACGAACCGTCTCTCCGAGACTGAAGGCAACACCCTCAAGCTCAAGCTGTTTCTGTATAAGTGAGCTGATCTCCGGATCAAACTCCGGAAGCAGCTGTCTTGACTTATCTATTATGCGGACATGACGTCCCAATTTCAAAAATACTTTTGCGATCTCAAGTCCCGCCCAGTTGGCTCCGAGTATAACTATATCGCTTACATAAGGCGTCTTGATATATTCCTTGAGAAATACAAGCTCCTCAACATTCTTAAGAGTATGTACACCTACACGCTCGGCTCCGCGTACCGAAGGTAAGCTGACCGATGAGCCTGTGGCAACAACAAGCTTGTCATAGCGTTCCGTAAATGTCTTGCCTGTAGACAGATCAGTAACGCTTACAGTCTTGGACTGCGGATCTATTGCCGTTACTTCATGCTGCAGACATGCCTTTATTCCGTTTTTGATAAGCTCTGTCTCTTTGCTCTGTATGGCTTTGTTGAGTTCTTCAAGACTCTCGCAAAGATAATGAGGCAGTCCGTCAACTCCGCAGCTGTAGAACGCACCGCGCTCGTACACGGTGATCTGCGCTCCCTTTGAGCCTGCGGCAAGTCTGGCTGCAGCCGAAACTCCGGCTGCAATACTGCCGATTACAATGATCTTCATCTTTTAGCCTCTCTATTGTTTCCGATCTACTCCATTGCAGGAGGATTGTCAACGATACCCACAACGAGGGCATCTACAGGGGCCGGGTAGTCCAGTGCGTACTGTGTGGGCTGGTTGCAAGTAACAAGCACCAGCTCACCTATTCCGGCACCGATAGTGTCGGCAGCTACAAAAATATCCTTTTTCGAGCCACCGACAGGCTGTATCATTAAAAATTTCAACCCCTTGAGGTTATCCATCTTGCGTGTGGAATAAACCGTTCCTTTAACAGTACCGAGTATCATCCCATAGCACCTCTTTCAATTACTCCTTACCGAGTACAGTGACAAGCTGTCCCTGCTTAAGCATAAATGCATTGCCGTCATCGGTATCGATATGCATGTCAAGTCTGTGTTTCTCACCGGATCTTATAAGCACATGCTCCATAACACCCGGCTTGACACCGTCGATCTTGACCTTGACTCTGTCTCCGTCCTTAAGGCCGAAGCGTTCGGCATCAGCCGGAGACATATGTATATGACGATCTGCAATTATTACACCCTTCGGTATCTCTATCTCACCCAAAGGTCCGCGAAGCTTTATCCCCGGAGTTCCCTCCAGATCTCCGCTGTCTCTTACCGGAGCGTTTATACCTATAGTACGGCAGTCAGTCTGCGAAAGCTCGACCTGAGTGGCATTTCTCTCGGGACCGAGTACACGTACCTTGGTAAGCACACCCTTCGGGCCTATCACATCGAGGCATTCCTCGCATGCGAACTGTCCCGGCTGGCTTAAAGCCTTCTTAGGCGTAAGCTGATAGTTACGCCCGAAGAGCCAGTCTATATTGCTTCTTGTGAGATGAATATGTCTTACCGAAATTCCTACAGGAACCTTATCGTCATCACGGGTACTCAGCTCCTTAATAACAGCCTGCGTTACTATCTCAATAAGCTGCTGTTCGGTGATTCCCTGATAATTCAAGTTTCTTCCCCCTTTTCTTTATCCGAAAAAGGATCAGATCTCCGGCATAACGTCAGATACGCTTGTATGAGGACGCGGAATAACATGTGCGCTTACGATCTCTCCGATACGTGCTGCTGCGTTGTTTCCTGACTCAACCGCTGCCTTGACAGCTCCTACATCACCCTGTACGAATACTGTTACAAGACCTGCGCCGATTCTCTCCTGACCTACAAGAGTTACATCAGCTGACTTAAGCATTGCATCAGCTGCCTCGATATTTGCTGTAAGACCGTTTGTCTCGATCATTCCGAGAGCTGCTCTGAGCGGTACCTGCTCACCTGCCGGTGCACCCGAAGCTCCTACTGCCGGTCCCTTAGGCGGAAGGATCTTCTCGATATCGGCATGCGGACGAGCGATAACATTTGAGCAGAAGAGCTCTCCTACTCTTGAAGCTGCAGCCTCACCTGCTTCAACTGCTGACTTAACGGCACCTACCTCACCTGTAACGATAACAGTTGTAAGGCCTGCTCCGATAGTATTTGATCCGACAAACTCAACATCTGCTGCCTTAAGCATAGCATCTGTTGCTTCTACATTTCCGACAAGTCCCTTTGTTTCGATGAAACCTAATGCTTTCATTATTTTCCTCCTGAATTACTGTGGTGAAAAAGATATACAGTATTATAAACTTAAATTCATTTATTATTGTTTTAATTAATTATTCGTAATCGCCCGATATCATACTATTCTGAGACCGCCCTCTGCAAGTACACAGCGACGGCGTCTGCAATAGGATCTTGCATCGGTGATACCCTCTCCGGTAGGTCCTGCAATTGTCATTGTGCAGTGTCCCTCACCGCCTATGCCGAGTCCTGCCTTGGTAGCACTGTTCTTGACAAAGATGGTAGTCTCTATGGACTTTGCAAATGTTGTCATGTGATCTACGTTCTTTGAGAACATTGATGCGGTATGGCGGTTGCCCTTTTCGGACTTAACAGCAAGCTCTACAGCTTCCTCGAAGCTGCTTACCTTAACTATAGGAAGAACCGGCATAAGCTGCTCGCAGAGTACGAACGGATGATCCGCAGGTGTCTCCATGATAACGAGTCTGCAGCTGTCAGGAGCCTGAACGCCTACCTGGCGAAGTATCTCTGAAGCATTCTTTCCTACCCAGTCCTTGTTAGGCTCGTAGCCCTCTCCGCTCTTTTTCTTCTTAACGCAGAGTCTTGTAAGCTGCTCTGCCTGCTGTGCATTTACAAGATAAGCACCGTTCTTCTTGAGCTCGTAAATGAGTCCGTCGTAGATGCTCTCAACGGCGAAAACTTCCTTCTCCGCAAAGCATACTATATTGTTATCAAAGGATGATCCCTCATATATCTTGCGTCCTGCAAGCACTACATCGGCTGTCTCATCTACGATTACAGGAGGGTTACCCTCTCCGGCACCTATGCACTTCTTGCCGCTGCGGAGCAAAGCATTGACCATGCCCATTCCGCCTGTTCCTACCATCATGCGTATCTTAGGACTTGCAGCAAGCTTGTCTACATTATCCATGGTAGGCTCTTTTGTCATTGTCACGAGATTTGCAGGTCCGCCGGCATCAATGATGGCCTTGTTGATGACCTGTAAGCACTCTGCGCATACCTTCTTGGCTCTCGGATGTACATTGAATACTACCGAGTTGCCTCCTGCGATCATGCTGATTGAATTATTGATTATAGTCTCTGTAGGATTGGTGGTCGGTGTGATGGCTCCGATAACTCCGTACGGACCGTATTCCTCAAGCATAAGACCGTTGTCTCCGCTGAGTGCATAGGTCGTAAGACACTCAGTTCCCGGAGTCTTGTTGATGACTGCAAGATGTTTCTCTACCTTATCCTCGTAGCGACCCATTCCGGTCTCCTCGACTATCTTGCGGCACCACTCCTCTATGTGAGATCTTGACCAGCGTCTTATAGCCTCGATGATGCGCTGACGATCCTCCACCTTGTAATTGGTGATCCAGTCACGCTGAGCCTTGTAAGCTGCCTCGATGGCATCCTCTACATTTTCGAATACACCAAGCTCGCTCTTGCCCGTACTCTGCGGCTTATAGCCGTAGCTGCTGACGGTCTGTGTCTGTGATACCGTAGGTGTAGGAGCAACGCTTGACTTAAAGCCGGAAGCGGCAGACTGTGTATTGTTCTGCTCTATGCCCGATATAACCTTGCGGACGATGGATTCTATTTCCTGTGAAGTGATATCCATATAACTTTTTTCCTTTCCGCTATATTTGACGGAGTCCTTGCTTCATTGTATGAAGCTTTATCCGTGAGTTAACTTTAATTTGTGATAATTGTTTTTGTCAGATACCGGTCAGATGTCTTACGACATTTGCCATTACCTGTGCCTTGCCGGCATTTTTTTCGACAATATCCGCCTTGCTTACAGCAGGCTTTTCGTTATTCAGCCCGGCATTCACCGTACCTGATGCATATACACCGGGACGCAAGCTGTCGTCTGTACTTTCGTCCGGTATATCCGGCAGAGCCTCTCCCGGTCTTATGATGCCGGTCATTCCGCTCGGAAGTATCGACGATGTATATGCAGTTTCGTCATCCGTGACAGTTTTATCCCTGTGAGCACAGACTGTATCACCGCAGCTTACACAGTTGCCGCTGCATTTTGAGGCTTTTCTGTCGGCACATGCGATAAATGAGCAGGTATCACAGCTTCCGTCACAGCTCTTTCCCTCAGTCTTCTCCGAATTGGTTGGAGCTGCTTGTATAGGATAATAAGCCTGAACACTCATGCGCCTCTCTTTACAAGCAGCATTAGCGCAAACAGAGCAATCTGCTGTGCAGCCCGGTCTTGATATAGGCATAAAGCCGGTAGCTTGAGCATTTGCCATAGGCGAAAGCTGTGTCTTCTCCTCTGCCGTTACAAAAGCTGCTTCGCAGTAGTAATTGAGCACTTCTACATAGTCGGCGGCTTCCTGAGGGGTCTTGCCCCACATCATGCAGCCATCTCCCTGCACGATAACTCCGTTATCATTTTTGGCAAGCAGCGAAACATCGCTTATGACCTGTTCGCTCTTAAGTGCTCCTACCGTCTGCACTCTTCCGAGGCGCCTTACCGCCGGTGTAAATGCAGCCGCCTCCACGCTCTTGCCCCTCGCGGCAAGCTTCTGTGCAGCTATAGGATAAGCATGTACTATGCTTCTGACCCTGTCATTTTCCTTATAAATCCTTAAATGCGTCTCTATATCGTCTCCGAGAGGCTTTGGCTTATTGGTAGCCATCTGCTTGCCGTTTAGATCGATTCGGACAAGCTGATCCTGAGTAAGCGCAGATTTGTCGGCTCCCTCTATAGTCACCCATATGGCATTGGGACCTACCTTTACGCTTAAGGATCCGTCCCCCGCTATCATCCAGCCTCTTTGATACAGCTTGGATGCTGCGGCAATAATTGCTTTTTTTGCCTCAAAATCAGAAAGATATGAAACTCCCTGAATTACCATTATCAAAATCTCCTTTTAAGGGGAGGTATTCCGAGCATTGCTCTTGCTTCATCAGGAGTCATCGGCATCATACCCTTAGACTTAATGACATCTGCAAGATCGGCTATTATCGCGGAATTGGTGTCTGATACTTCTCCGTTTCCGAGACAATGTGAATCCTCAAAGCCTACTCTTACTCCTGCTGCTCCCTTATCAAGTGCCACCTTGACCATCTCCCAGTCATTTCTGTGAGCCTGGGTATAACTCCAAAGCACATCATTTGAAGCAGGGAAATTCTCATTTAGTGCAGCCATCATATGATCAAGTGCCGGAACGGTTGCCGGCATCTCTCCCGCATGTCCGAAGACAAACGCAAAGAAAAGCGGACGCTTGAAATGAAATTTCTCGTCAAGCTCTCTTACGGTATTGATCATACCAAGCTCGAAGACCTCGATATCCGGAGTCTTGTTATTCTCCATGATCTTGCTTACGCAATACTCAACATCCTTGATTGGGTTCTGATAGACCGCCGTTCCGAGATTGACCGAGCCTACATTAAGGCTGTTCGTCTCTACCCATGACGGATAGCAGGTCTGGCATCTCTCCTCTATAGTGAGGTTCGATACACCTCCCGTGGATATTTCTATGATGATGTCGGGACAGTATTGACGGATATAATCTACCGTCTCCTCAAGGAGACTTACATCCGGCGTAAGAGCACCGTTTAAGTCACGGCAGTGCAAATGAACCATGCATGCACCGTTCTTATAACAATCATAAACATCCCTGGCTATTGCTCTCGGGTTGTTTAATTTGTCGGCAGCATCTACGGGAGCCACCGATATAAGAATCTTCTTCATACTTTTTAACACCTTACTTATTTTTTTACTTTTCGGCCGAACAAGGGTTCAAAACATTATAAGCGTTCATCTGCCGAATGAACGAGCCTCAAGTATTATTTCCAATATACATAGTGATCATAGACCACCTTAGTGATGTCGCTTACTCTTCTCTCTTCGATCACTCCGATCATCTCTTTGTGAAGCGAACAGAAGTCATCGACATTACCGCTCTCCAATACCCTCTTTGTCGTCTCAAATCTGCTCGGATAGGTCAGACGGTTGATGTAATCGACAATGGTGTTGATCATCGGGTTGTTTGCCGAGCTTGCGATCTCGGCATGGAATCTGTTATCAAGCTCCATGACCTTGTCGATATCCGGCTCATCTTTATGAAGCTCTGCAGTAAGCTCACCGAAGGTAAGATAGATACCAGGCAGGCACTTTGAAAAGTCCTTGCGGGATATGATGACGTTAAGTACACCGATATCCATCATTGCTCTTAGATCAACAAAGTCATCCCTGCTGTTTTGTCTGAGTATCAGACTGTAGAGCGCAGGATCAAGCATCTTCTGCTCGTAGCTCTCGCTGACATAGGTTCCGTCGGCTCTCTTGATATATACAACACCGAAGGCCTGCAGCATCTTGATTGCTTCGCGGACAGAGTTACGTCCGGCTCCGTACTGCTGTGAAAGCTCCGGCTCCGTCGCGAGTTTTTCTCCCGGCTTTATCTTGCCGGCAATAATGTCGTTGATTATTCCGTTCATAACTCTGTCAACGACTGTATTTGCTTGTTGAAGTTCCTTTTCTGGCATAATTAACTCCTTAAGGCAGCCACATTTTCATAAGTAATATGTAAATGCGGCTGCCGGCAGTTTTTTTATAGTCAGCTTATGCCATCAGATAAGTCGGAAGCAACACAAGCTGCGGGAATGCGATCATAAGTGCTATACATATAAATGTAGCGGCTATGAATGGGATAAGTGTCGGGAATACCTCTCCTACCGAAATATCCTGAAGATCACATGCTACGTAGATACACATTCCTACAGGAGGTGTAACAAGACCGATACCGATAACTACTGTGATAAGTACACAGAGTACTACAGGATCGATTCCTACGCTCATTGCGATAGGATAGAGGATAGGCATAAACAAGGTAAGTGTTGCGATACTCTCCATGAACATTGTAACAATGAAGAAAAGAAGAAGTATCATGCAGAGGATGACTGTCGGGTTGGTTGAGAAACCAAGCATTGTATTTGCCATCCACTTATCAAAGCCTGCTGTGGTAAGCATAACTGTGTAGAGCTTAGCAGCGGCGATGACAATGAATATACGTCCGGATACCTTAACTGTATCAAGTAAACCAAACTTAATATCAGCCCAGGTAAGCTCTCTGTATACGATACCGCCTGCAAAGAGTCCGTAAGCAACAGCTATAACACCGGCCTCAGTAGGTGAAACTATACCAAGAGTGATAGAACCTACGATGATGATAGGCATAAGGAGTGCCGGCCAGCTCTCCATGAAACCATGGATAAGAGGCTTGATCTCAAAATGTCCTTCCTCTCTCTGTACGCCCTCTTTCTTTGCCATGAAGTATGAAACGACCATCTGAGCAAGGCCGCACATAACACCCGGTATGATACCTCCGAGGAAAAGCTTACCTGTAGATATTGAACATATACCTGCCATAACTACCATAGGGATAGACGGCGGTATAATAATACCTATTGTAGACGATATTGCAGTAACGGCAACAGTAAATTTCTTGGAATATCCCTTTCTTATCATCTCAGGCATGAACATACCGGATACGCCTGCGGTATCCGCAACGGCTGAGCCTGAGATACCTGCAAATATCATTGACGAAAGGACATTTACATGAGCAAGTCCGCCGTAGATATGACCTACGATGGCATAGCAGAAATCCATAAGTCTCTTGGAGATGCCGCCCTTGGACATTGTATATCCCGCAAAGGTATAAAGCGGAATAGCAAGAAGTGCCCATGAATTGATACCCTCAAACATACGCTGAGTGATAGTTACCGGAGCTCCTCCGTTAAGGAAGAAAATTCCTCCCATAGCTGCAAGTCCGAGAGACATTGCAATCGGAACTCCGAGAAAGAGCAGAACAAAGAATGAAATTAATAACCAGGCAATCATTTGTTTTCCTCCTCCTTATCGGTAAGTACTACCAGAATATCAACTATAGTAGCAAGGATGCAAAGTGCACCTGCTATAGGGAATATCGTATATACCTGACCCATGGTGAACTGCGGCATGGTGGAAACAGCCTGCTTAGCCTTGGTGCAAAGCATCCATCCCGAATATGTCATAAGCACATAGAATAATGCTATGAATATAGAAACGATGCATGCATGTATCTTCTTAAGAGCAGGTGCCTTGGCTACCATTGCATCCACAAGTTCAACATGAAGATGTGTTCTTGTTACTGTGATTCCGATACCTGCAAGGAGCATTGAGAAGACATTCAGATACTGACCTGCCTCCATATACCATTTGAATCCTCCGATACCCGGAATATATCTTAATATTACGTTTGCCAACAGAATAACCATCATGGCTGCGCACAGAGCCGCAGATACGACTGTGCTTGCCTTATCCAAGATTGTCTGTATTTTCTTCATAGATCCCAACTTCCCTTTCCAAAACCCGAAAGTAAGAATGATTTAAATTAAATGCGCATCCGGAAGGGATAACTCCTGAAAACTTATTCAGCTTTCGTCTCCGTTTTATCCGATGCTGTTAAATTATTACTCAATGATAAAAATGCAATGATTCTTGATTTAAGAAAACATTAGGACGGGCAGAGCGATCAAGCCCCGCCCATCCTATTAAGATTGTTGTTGTTCAGTTGTGAAGCCGATCCGTTTTCTGAAGTAAAAAGGATGCGTCGTCAAAATTGAATTTCGTTCAAGAAAAACTCTTATTACTTAGCAAGCCAATCCTGGAGCTGATCCATAAGCTCGCCGTAGGTATCTGCGTTATCTGTAAGAACAGAAGCTGTAGCCTCCTTGAAAGGAGCAAGATCAGGATAGTTGATCTTCATGCCGTTCTCCTCAAGCTTTGAAACAAGAGACTCTGTCTGCTCTCTGTTCATCTGACGATCATACTCAGCTGATGCTGTTGCAGCGTCTGCTACGATAGTCTGCTGATCTGCCGAAAGCTTCTGCCATGTGCTCTCTGCGATAGTGAAGCACATACCTGAGTAGATGTGGTTTGTAACGCTGAGGTACTGCTGAACCTCGAAGAGGTTGTTGTTGTAGATAACCGGGATCGGGTTCTCCTGAGCATCATAGGTCTTCTGCTGAAGTGCCTGATAAAGCTCTGAGAATGCAAGCGGCTGCGGGTTAGCACCGAGTGCTGTCATTGTAGCCATGATAACCGGGTTCTCAGGAGTACGGATAAGAAGTCCCTTCATATCATCAGGAGACTCGATAGGACCCTTAGAGTTTGTTACACAACGGAAACCGTTGTCATAGTGAGCAAGTACTCTCATGTTCTGCTCGATAAGAAGCTCCTCTGCAGCAGCCTCGATCTCGCCGTCCATGAACTCCCATGCCTTGTCGAAGTCATCGAAAAGGAAAGGAAGAGCTGAGATACCCATCTTAGGCTCATATGTTGCGAAGTTAGAAGCATCTGTGATGATGATATCGCATGTACCTGAGTCAAGAGCGATCGAGTTGATAAGATCTGCATCACCGCCGAGCTGTCCTGAAGTGTAGATCTCTACTGTAACAGCTCCGTCAGTCTTCTCCTCAACATCAGACTTGAACTGCTGTGCTGCCTTTGTTCTCGGATCCTCTTCGTTTGTTGATACACCGAGCTTAAGTACGATAGAATCTCCCGAAGCTGCTGCAGCTGCTGCTGTAGTCTCTTCTGCTGCTGATGTCTCAGCAGATGCTGCTGTGGTTGTTGATGTTGAGCTGCCGCCGCATGCTGCAAGACCTAAAACCATTGCGCTTACTGTAGCGAGTGCAATTATTTTTTTCATAATTACTGTCCCTTTCTTTTTTTCCTTTTTAATAAACACACAGTGTGAATATTCCTTACATAAGACCCTTCTTAACAAGTGCCTTCTTAAGCTCTACGGCACCGAATCTCGGGCTGCTGAGTACAACCTTAGCAAACTTGTCTGCAAGATACTGCTCGCAGTAAGCCATTGAGCCCTGAGCAAGCACGATAACATCTACCTTATCTGCTATAGTAGCAGCACACTCACTCATGCGAGCTCTGAACTGTTCCTGATCAAGTCCGAATGCTCCGTCAACGAGACAGTCAACGATCTCGATCTTCTTGTTGTTCTCACGTGCCATACGCTTAACAGTATTCTTTGTAGGCTCAAGTGTTGTAGGAAGTGTAGCCATAACACCGATCCTTGTTCCCTTACGTACAGCCTCGCGGCACATCTCCTCATCAACTCTTACTATCGGCATTCCGATGTACTTAGCACAATCCTGTGCGCAATCGGCAACCTCTCCTACTGAGCTGCAGAGGTTAAGTACCGCATCACAGCCTTCCTCGGCTGCCTTCATATACATACCGATAAGTCTTGCTGCAGGAGCTGTTGTTACATAGCCTGCTTCACGAACGTCTGCAAGTATCGACGGATCCTGCAGGCTGTAGAGTTCTGCCTCATCTCCGATCTGTGATCTTACCTCACGCTCAACGTCTGCGATAAGCTCAGGTGTTGTGCTTGTATAAATTAAACCTACTTTCATTATAAATATGCCTCCAAAAATAAATCCTACTTTATGTGGATTTTCTCTTTCAACGTCCTATGTTGATGATATATTATTTTGTTGAAAAAATATAGTCTCAATGTTGCCCAAGGAATTAACACAATTTTTATTATATTTACCCAATAGACATGCATTTCCCCTTAATTATGGCTTAATTCCAGTAATTTGCATACAAAATATTGGTTTTAAAAATGCTAAAATCCGGTCTGATATTGCATTAAAAACATAACTTTTGTCCTGTTTTCGTCTTATGTATAAATCCTCAAACATCCTATGTGTTTAACTTTTCGGCTTATCTGAAAATGATGGCATGTTCTTTGTCACCCATACAGTTGCCGAGATCAATCTTAATAATGTAGAACTCAGCTATGCTTCAGACTATCTTCTTCATTTAAATATGCATTTTTTATATAGGTTTATTTTAAATATATATGGTTTGCATTCTTTTTATCTTGCAAACTTACTTTGCATGCAAATTATTTGTGCTATAATGTGCAATGAATTTTTTATAATACATTGAGGGGATCATTTATATGAACACAAACACTGAAAAAAAGCAGCTCTCGCTTGCGGCACAGATCTTTATTGCTCTTGTTCTCGCAATCGTAGTAGGTATCGCACTTCAGAACTATGCTGATTTTACTCAGAGCTACATTAAGCCGTTCGGAACAATCTTCCTGAACCTGCTTAAGTTTATTGTATGCCCTATAGTACTCGTTTCTATACTCAGCGGAATCATTTCCATGTCTGATATAAGAAAGGTCGGATCCATCGGTGCCAAGACTGTTATCTATTATCTGTGCACAACAGCATTTGCAACCTGTATAGGTCTTGCCGGTGCGGTTATCTTCAAGCGCTTCTTCCCGGTTCTCGCTACCAGCGATCTCGCTTACGAGGCAAAGGAAGCCGGAAGCTTCATGGATACCATCGTTAACATCTTCCCATCGAACTTTATCGCTCCTATGGCAGATGCTTCAATGCTTCAGATCATTGTTGCCGCACTTATTATAGGCTTCTCTATAATACTTGTAGGTAAGGAGGCTGAGCCTGTTGTTACTCTTATCAACAGCCTTAACTCGGTATTTATGAAAGCAATGGAGCTTATTATCAAGCTTTCGCCTATTGGTGTTTTCTGTCTTCTCTGCCCTGTTGTTGCAAGCAACGGTGCTATGATCATAGGCTCACTCGCTATGGTGCTTTTAGCTGCTTATATATGCTATTTCTTCCATGGTGCCATCATATATACTACAGCGGTCAAGGTACTCGGAGGCATGAACCCTGCAAAGTTCTATAAGGGTATGCTTCCTGCAATGATGTTCGCTTTTTCAAGTGCTTCATCTGTAGGAACACTTCCGATCAACATGGAGTGCACAGAAGAGCTCGGTGCTTCTAAGGAGGTTACTTCCTTCGTTCTTCCGCTCGGTGCTACCATCAACATGGACGGAACAGCTATCTATCAGGGTGTATGCTCTGTATTCATTGCTGCATGCTTCGGCATAGATCTTACCTTTGCCCAGATGATGACTATCGTTATCACAGCCACTCTTGCTTCTATCGGTACAGCCGGTGTTCCGGGATCGGGTATGATCATGCTTACCATGGTTCTTACTTCAGTAGGCCTTCCTATCGAGGGTATCGCACTCGTTGCCGGTGTTGACCGTATCTTCGATATGGGACGTACTGTGCTCAACATCACAGGTGATGCTTCCGCTGCCGTTATCGTAAGCAATATGGAGAACAAGAAAGCAGCAAAGAAGTCTGTATGATAAACAATATTATTCCGTAAGCAACCGACTTAGGCTTTGGAATAAACAGGTATTATCAATAGCAACAAGCTGATATTTACGATATATTTGATGTTGTTAATATTCTATACAACAAAAATCGGAGCTGTCGTTATGACAGACTCCGATTTTTTTAACTCATAGGAAATTGCGTCCTACTCTTATAGATTAAATACGCTCCGCGGGATGCGCACTCGCGCGAAGGAGAAAACTGTCGCAAGCGACCGCGCTCGGCGCGAGAATGTGCCAAGGCACATTCTTTTTTATATCTTATCGTTAATGTCTATATTTTCTGATCAAGCATATCCTTGCCTGTCTGAAGGCTCAACATAAGCTTTAGATCATTCCTTATCGTACTCGAACAGAGGACGCCTGAACAGCGTCAGAGCCGCTATGATAAATGTCGCAGCTTCCGCAGCCGGTGATGCCCACCATATTGAGTTTTTATCGAATATCTGAGTGAAGATCACAAGGAACAACACTATAAGCAGGAAGCTTCTGCATAAGGATATCAGCATTGCCTCAAAAGCCCGTTCCACCGATGTATAATATCCGGACATTGCCAGATTGAAGCCTGCAAACGCAAGATTAAGCATGAATATCCTGAAAAACTTCACCGTATATAGATAGAGCTCCGACTCCTTGTTGTCCAGGAACAGTGAGGTGAAAATCCCGGCTCCGGCATACATCACGACAAGACTGATGAGACAGAATGCGAGTGATGAAACCATCAGATACCTGAACAATCTCTTGACCTTTGACTCCTCACAGGCTCCGTGGTAGAAGCTTATCAGCGGCTGTGCGCCCTGTGCAAGTCCGTTACAGGAGAGTATTATCAGACATGATGCATAGTCCGCTATACTGTAGGTAATAACCTTGTCTGCATCGAGATACATCAATATAAAACGGTTAAAGATGAAGGTAAGCATTCCGGGAGCAAATTCTGTTATTCCCGAAGACATACCGTTTCTGAATATCCTCAGCTGCTCACTCAATACGAATCTGAAACGTGTAAACTTAAGACGTCCTTTTCGCTGTACAAAATGCGACAAATATATGACAGTAAGTATGAGCTGAGTCAATCCGGTTGCAAATGCCGCACCGGCAGCTCCTCTCTTAAGAACTATTACAAACACATAATCGAGTATGATATTGAAGACAACTCCGAATGAAACTATGAGAGTGGACTTTTCAGGGAAACCGTCTGCCTTCATCAGTATCTCAAAGCTGTATGACATAAGAAAGGCACATGAAAACGGAGCTATGTTGCCTATATACTGCTTCATTGAGTCCAGTATCTCAGGATCGGGATCTCCGAGAAGCATGCAGATAGGTGACAAAAAAACAAGAGAAAGAACCGTGAGTATGACTCCGATAACAAGATTCACGCAGATATTCTGGGTAAATCTCTCACAAGCCGTCTCATGATCTCCCTCTCCCATATATATAGATGCCACCGCTGAGGTTCCTACCGCAAATGCAAGTGAAAGTGCAAAAAGCAGACTTACATACGGATACGAGAGGCTGACCGCGGCAAAAGCCTTCTCCGATACGCCTCTCGAAACAAACATTCCATCAACAATCGCATATAAAGTATATACCCACTGTGCAGTCACAGCAGGTATTATATACTTGATGAAATCTCTTAATAAATTATCTTTTTTGTCGCCGGGGCTCATAACTCACCCTTGATTTCCTCCGCTATCTGCGGTGCAGTAAGACCGTATGCCTTGAGTACATCGAGTGCCTTGCCCGATCTTCCGAACTCATCTCTTACACCTATCTTATGGAAGCTGCATGATACATTTCCCATAAGTACATCTGCAACAGCATCTCCGATTCCTCCGATAATGCTGTGCTCCTCGAGTGTAAATACCTTACCGCATCTTGCTGCCTGACGAAGTACACATTCTCTGTCTATAGGCTTGATAGTATGCATATTGACAACAGTAAGCTTGATGCCTTCTGCCTCAAGTATCTTGGCAGCCTCAAGTGCCTCTGATACCATAAGACCGTAGGTGAATACTACAGCATCATCTCCGGTAGTAAGAACATTTGCCTTACCGATAACGAAAGGCTGCTCATCCATGACCGGAGTTGCAAGTCTTGCGGTACGGATATATACCGGACCGTCAAAATCAGCTATCGCAAATACTGCCTTACGTGCCTCTGTTGCATCTGCAGGAGCAATAACAGTCATACCCGGTATAAGTCTCATAAGTCCTATATCCTCAATACACTGATGGCTGGCTCCGTCCTCACCTACCGAAAGACCTGCATGAGATCCGCATATCTTAACATTGAAATGAGGATATGCAACGCTGTTTCTTATCTGCTCATAGGCTCTGCCTGTAGCAAACATTGCAAATGTTGAGCAGAATGGGATAAGTCCCATTGTAGATGCGCCTGCCGCCATATCTATCATATTGGCTTCCGCAATACCTGCCTCAAAAAATCTGTTCGGGAACTCTGCTCTGAAATACTTGGACATAGTAGAACCCGACAGATCCGCGTCAAATGCCACTACCTTATCATTTAATCTGCCCAGCTCGGCAAGTGCTCTTCCGTATGCCTCACGTGTAGCTATCTTATCTGCCATATACTTAGCCCTCCAATTCCGCAAGTGCTGCGGCTCTCTCTTCGGCATTCGGTCCCTTACCGTGCCAGCCTACCTGATCTTCCATAAAGGATACGCCCTTACCCTTGACGGTATGTGCAAGTATGCACTTAGGCTTACCGGATACAGGCTTATTGAGTGCCTCCACTACGGCATCGATGTCATTGCCGTCGGCAAGCTCGATGACCTCAAGTCCGAAAGCAGCAAGCTTGGCATGAAGATCTCCGAGGGACATTACCTCGTCATTGCGGCCGTCTATCTGAAGTCCGTTCCAGTCTATCATAATAGTAAGATTGTCAAGCTTATAATGAGCGGCAGACATAAATGCCTCCCAGATCTGTCCCTCCTGACACTCTCCGTCTCCGAGTATGGTATATACCTTGGTATCCTTACCCTGACATTTTGCTCCGAGAGCCATACCTACGGCAATAGAGCAGCCCTGTCCGAGTGATCCGGTTGAAGCATCTACTCCGGGAGTGGTCTTAACAGACGGATGTCCCTGAAGCATACCGTCTATCTGACGGAAGTTCTCAAAGGCTTCCTTACCGAAAAATCCCTTGCGGCAAAGAAGTGCATAGTAACAAGGAGCCGCATGACCCTTGCTGAGTACAAATCTGTCTCTGTCAGGATCCTGAGGGTTCTTAGGATCAAGTCTCATCTGTGTATAGAACACAGCTGTCATAAGCTCTACCGACGAAAGCGATCCGCCCGGATGTCCGCTTGCGGCATTGGATATCATGTTGATGATATCTTTTCTTGTCTCGCGACATATAGTCTTAAGTTCCTGTGATGTCATATAAAGACCACCTCTGATTAATAGAATTATTACATTTAATCGGCTGATTAAACGATTGGTTATTAATAAAGTTTGTAGATGCAATAGTGCACATACATCGTAATATTTTAGCATATATATTTACTTCGGTACACCTCAAAATACCGCAGAATGCTGTTTTTAAGACAAAACACCGCAGAAAAGCGTTTTATTTCCCAGTGCTTAATTTTTCTTATCAATTAAATAAGGATCGCTTCGTACTTCGTACTCGCGCAATCTATAAAGTAAAAAGCGTACCTGTACATCCATACTGATACGCTTTTGCTATAAATCGAAGTTTTGTTTGTCTGCTAATCAAGCAAAGATCTGTAATACGGCCAGCTTGCCGTCATCTCGGATACTATTACATTGTTAATGACTCCTCCGGTCTCATGTATGCCGATGAAATTACCGTTCTGAGCCCAGCAAAGGAACATGACAACATGTGCATCAGATCCTGTACGTATAATAATATCTCCCGGTTTTAGCTCCGAACGCTGTATCCTGCGTCCGCAGCCTATAAGCGTACCGGTACTTTCTCCGTCAAGACTGTGCCCTGTCACCGACCAATATACCCAGTTTATCCAGCCTGAGCAATCGAGCCCTTTTAGGATACGACCTCTGTAATCCGGACTAGTCAGAGTATAGAAGTTATTGCTGCTGTAACCGCCTCCGGAAGGCTTACCGCCCCAGTAATAAGGTATCTTGCCTACCGAATTCAGTGCATACTCAACTATGTTCTTTCTCGTTACGGAAACATCCGGTGAAAGTGAGTTAAGATAGCTGTTTATCTGTTCGGTAGTAAGTGAAGTCGACACCTTGATGGAAGATATCGAAAGGCCGTAGTTCTCAAGCCAGTCCTGTTCACAGAGCTTTTTAGCAAGCTCTATCTTATCTTCTGTCCAGCCCTGCCACTCATCATTGAAATTATCCTTGTTGTTTCCTATAGGATCTGCCTTAAACAGGGAATTCTTATCATCTATTCCTTTGATCGTAATACTTACATAGAGATCTATATGTCCCGGACAATATGACTGTGATACCGTTATCTTCTCTGAGTCTGCTGTACCTGTCTCTGTCGCTGTTTTAGTTTCTCCGCTTGTCTGTGTCTGAGCCGAAGCCTGCGAAGTCTGCTCTTGGTTTCCGACTGCCGCAGTACTCTCACTTACGGCTGCCGCTGCTGTTTCTGCCGGAGTCTCCGAAGTAGAGCTTGCAGCCGAAGTTCCGTTACTTGCCGGAGAGACCACAACATTATCAAATAAGCTGCTTGCGGCTGCACCGTTCATAAATATAGGAGTATCCTCTGACGGCGAAGCGAATGCCGCATCTGCAAAGCCGGTGTCTGCAGCGCCTACGACTGCTGCCGGCGTATCGGAAACCTCGCTTTGTGCCTCCGGAGCAGCTGTTGTCGGTGCTTCCGTCTGTGCCGTTCCGGGAGAAACAACAACATTATCATTGATCTTCTGCCAGGTATTCTTCTTTGAGGATAAGCCACCGCCTGATGTTGTACTTTCCTGTGCGGATGAAGTATGATCGTAGATCACAGCTGAAGATCTCTCCTCATAATTTCCTCCCGAACTGTTATTTTCTGCCGCAGCTGCCGTCCTTGTCATTGAGAGATCTCCGTTTGCGGCTGCATAACCTGTCGGAACAGTTTCAGCGTCATTCACATTTACAGTTACATATTCCGAGGCTGACGCTGTAGTTTCAGAGGCACTTAAGCCTGTTGTCTGGACGGCATTTACACCCGTTCCTCCCTCAAGCTGAGTCTGAGCACGCTCTAAAGCAATAGCCTCATCCGCCTCCTGCTGTACTGTCCTGTTAAGACAGCCTGAATCGTAATAAACATTGCCGAGTGACACCTTAGAGCTTACCGATGCGGAAAATAGTGTTTCACAGTATTCCTGCATAGCCTCATAATCGTCCATCTCATGATAATAAGCATAGACACTTGCGAGAGCCATTATCTCCTGAACGTTATAATATCCGCTTATATGATTGCCGTCTCCGTCATAGAAATTTACATTGACATTTCTGAAGCTGTTGACTGTCCAAGATGCCGGATCATCTGCCGATTGTGATGAGTCGTTGGGATTATATTTACCCATGACTCTGTCGATACCCAGTCCGAACTGAGATGCGATCGCCTTTGGTGTTCTGTCTGTAAGGTCGAAATATGATGCAAAATATTCGGCATTCCTAGAGTTAAGCGCTGTATAAATCTTTCCTCCGTACGAATTGATCGAATCTGAGGTATCCGCTCCGTCAGGGAAAAAATATGCAAGATTAAGCTTATCGGGAGCCGGTACAAATTTCTCATCATCCTCTGATGCCGCTATAGTTTTAAGACTTGAGGTCGGTCTTGAATAAGTAAAGCCATCTCTTGATACGCTTTCCTCAACGGCTTTTTCCTCGGCTGTTTCCTCACTCGGCATGCTCTTTATGCCAAATGCAAGCAACACAAAAACAAAAGCCGCAAGATATCCGACAAGCATTGCTTTTATAATGTTCTTATTGTTTAAAAGCTCTTTAAATCTTTGCATTCGTTAACTCTTCAGTTTCTTAAGCGTTTCTTCAAAATAATCCGGGAGCGGAGCCGAAAACTCCATTCGCTCACCTGTACTCGGGTGTGTAAAGCCAAGCACGGCTGCATGCAGATACTGGCCTTTACCGGCAAACATATCCTTCTTGATGCCGTAGGTATCATCTCCCGCAAGCGGATGTCCTATATGTGACATATGAACTCTTATCTGATGAGTCCTTCCGGTATCAAGCTTACACTCCACAAGTGTCATCGGTATCTTATACTGTGCATGTGCCGGAAATCTATCCAACACCTTATAATGTGTCACCGCAGTCCGCCCTTCATAAGGAGGACATACCGCCATCATCTTGCGATCCGCTTTGCTTCTGTCGATATTGGCATCTACCGTACCCTCATCAACATTGAAGTTATTATATACCAATGCGATATACCGTCTTGTTATGCTGTGTTCCGCAAGCTGCGCCGCTATGCAGTTATGCGCTTTGTCATTCTTACACGCAATGATAAGTCCCGTGGTATCTTTATCAATTCTATGAACGATACCCGGACGCATCTCGCCGTTTATCCCGCTTAGTGAGTCCTTGCAATGATGCATCAATGCATTTACCAAGGTTCCGGAATAATGTCCGTTGGCAGGATGTACCACCATATCCTTAGGCTTATTGATGACTATAACATCATCATCCTCATATACAACATCAAGCGGAATATCCTCGGCACATATATCTATCACTTCCGGCTCCGGGATATTTACATCTATAGTATCTCCGTACGTAAGTATATATCCTGCCTTTGTCTTGGCCCCGTTCACAGTAACATCTCCCGATTTGATGAGAGACTGGATACGCGAACGACTCATATCCGTAAGCCGCTCGGCAAGATATGAGTCCAGTCTGTCTTTATTCAGTTTTTCCGAATTATATGAAAATGTCATCCGTCCGAATTATTATCAATGATGCTCACGAAGAAATGAAAAGCAGGCAAGATCTTCATCACTGTACTTAAACATAATTAGTATCACCAGCATAAAAGCTCCGCAGGTCACATATATATCGGCAACATTAAAAACCGGAAAATCTATAGGCATAAAATAGATAAAATCAACCACATATCCGTTGATAAGTCTGTCTATAAAATTACCGAGCGCACCTGCTATAATTGCGCTCAAAGTAAGCTTAAGAGGGAGATACTTTCTTTCCTTAGGTATGCATGCGATCCCGGCAAGCAATACACATGATATGAGTGGTGCCAGTATCAGAAAGAATACTCTCATTCCGTTCATGATACCGAAGGCAGCTCCTCTGTTTTCTATATAAAGTAATTCCAAAACATTGTCTAAAATAACATATGGACCAGAATCCCTAAGCCCTGCAACGGCTGCATACTTTGTGATCTGATCCAATGCTATCAGTACAATGATACCCGGCAGTACCGAGACTGCATTTCTTATGTACTGTTTAATATTCATATGTTGACTTTAGAATCCGTATCCGCCGGCCGCTCTTTGCTGATTGCGATCTGCTCTCTGTTCTCTGCTGCTGTAATCAATGCCTCCCTTAAAATCCCCGGAAAGCTCGATAGACTTAGGTGATGCAATAAAGATGTAGTTGGAAATGCCCTTAAGCTCTCCCGCAATAGTGTATACAGAACCCAGGCAGAAATCTATAACTCTCTGAGCCGAATTACCGTCAATACCCTCAAGATTAATTATGACTGCTCTTCCGTCATTGAGACAATCGGCAACTTCTCTGCACTCGTCCAGATTCTTAGGACGAAGCATAATAACTTCCATATTGCTCTGCGGCATAGGAACTACCTTGTTGCGTGAGAAAACCGAGGCTTTAGGCTGTTCATCCTGCTCCTGTGACTTGTTGCGCTTACCAAAACCTGCGAAGAGACTGCCCTTTGATCTGTCGTCTTCCGCCTCATACTCGTCATCGTAATCCTCGTAATCTCCATCCTCGTTGTAATCATCATCAAGGAAATCATCTACCTGATCATCGTCATATCTATTCTTGAATCCGCCTATTTTATCGAAGAAGCCCATCTAAAATCCCTTCCTGTCATCGTATGCAACATATAGTGTATTATCGACGGCATAAGTAGTATATATTGTGTTACGTATATTTTAACAAAAAATACGTTTCTATAATTATCGTGAAAAACCGCCGCCGTGTCAACCCTTTAATATGTTACAAACTTATTAACTCAGTTTTTTATACAATTTTTGAGAAACAATAAAGTCTCTCACCTTGACCGGTACAAGCTTGGATATATCCTCATCCTTTTTTACCATTTCGCGTATCATTGTGGACGAAATATCTATAAGAGGAGTATGGATTATACGTATATCCGCCTTTGTTTCTGAAAATTTCCGCTTTAGCTCTGATATCAGTTCTTCCGCCTCGGCAATGCTGCTTCCGTCTCTGAGAGCACAGAGTATAACAGCTTTTTCCAATATCGTCTCCGGTCTGTACCATTTATCAAGATACTTAAGAGAATCAAACCCCATTATGAAGAACAGCTCATCCGTAGGATACAGCTTACTCAATTTTATGAGTGTTTCCGCGGTATAGGTATGTCCTTTCGTCTTTATCTCCATATCTGAGCATTCAAAATGCGGATAATCTGCAGTGCCAAGCCCGGTCATCTCATATCTTGTCTCCGGTGACGAAACGCCGGAGCCCTGTTTGAAATAAGGGTCTCCGGCTGTCATAAATATGAGCTTATCCAGTGAATATTCTTCAAAAGCCGCATTTGCAATATTCAAATGTCCGAAATGGATAGGATCGAAGGTCCCGCCCATAATGCCGATCTTCAACGAAATATCTCCTTAAGCTTAAAGCTCGTTTACGTCAACGATCTTACGTCCGTCCTTCCAGATACGCTCGATGTCGTAGAAGAGACGATTTTCCTTATCAAAGATATGAACGATCACATCACGATAGTCCATAAGTATCCAGTTTGCAGACTGGCGTCCCTCTATCTGCTTAGGCTCAATTCCCATGCGTCCGAGTGTATCCTCAACATTATCGCAAAGTGCACCCGTCTGTCTGATATTGTCAGCTGAAGCAATAATAAAATAATCCGCCATAACAGAAAGCGCACTGATATCAATAACGCTGATATCCATTGCCTTCTTATCCTCAAGTGCGGCAACCGTAGCCTTAACTATCTCCTTTGTTGTCGGCTGTGTATTCATTGATCGTCCTTTCTGTGGCTTTTGTACCACTCGTATGCGTTGAGTGTGTCGCTTACTATGGAAGCATTTTTGCTGCGCAGGTATGTGACAGTAGCACTCAATATCTCATAAACGCATTCATCAAGATCTGTAAATGCCAATCGTCTTGCAATATCAAGATCTGATGCCTTGTCTCTGAGCGGTTCGATATAATCTGCGGTGAAGATTATCTTCTCAAGGGTACTCATATCCGGTCTTCCGGTCGTATGATAGCATACTGCGTTAATAATATCCTCATCATTGATCTCAAACTCATGTCTGACAAGATAAGCGCCATACTTTGCGTGTATCACCTGCGGTGAAGCAAGCTCCTCATCACTTAGTTCGACTCCCTTCTTCCGACAAAGCTCAATCAGTTCCTTGTCCGTATAACATTTGGCACAATCGTGCAGCAGACCTGCAAGCTCCGCCTTTAACGGAGGTATCCCGGTTCCGAATGCCATACAGGCAGCCGTATATGCCACCCCGAGCGTATGTTCGAAACGTTTTTCGTTCTGTTTCTTTTTAACCGCAGCTCTTAGCTTGGCAATATAGTCTATCGATATATCCTGTTCCATCCTTACGCCTCAAAACAGATGCATACCCTTTTCTGATCGTATCTAATACAAGATCAGATATCTATCTTTCTCTTCTTAGGATCATGCTGATATTTGAACAGCACTATCTTGCTTCCTATAACCTGAACGACAAGTGAGCCGGTTCTCTCTGCTATTGCATTTGCAAGCTCATTCTTATCGTCATCATTATTCTTGAGTACATGTATCTTAACAAGTTCTCTCTTCTCAAGTGCCTCGGCAATTGCTTCGATATACTCATCGCTCAGACCGTTTCTTCCGATCTGAAAGATTGCATCCTCAGTCATAGCTATGCCCTTGAGCACACTTCTCTGTTTACTCGTAATATTCAAATTCAAGTCCTCCTACGCGAACGGTATCGCCTTCCTGAAGTCCCATTTTCTTGAGTTCGTTAATGATCTTCTGTTCCTTCATATAATCCTGGAAGAACTTAAAGCCCTTCTCGTCCTCAAGATTGGTATAGCCGAGCATTCTCTCGATACGAGGTCCCTCAACAACATAGACCTTGCCCGACTCCTTGTATATATTAAGCGGCAGCTCTTCGCCGAGATGCGCCTTAATGTCAAATTCCTTCTCATATACGAGCGGTTCAAGCTTATTCTCCTTAAGGAGCTTAAGCACGGCATAAAGAAGTTCCTTGACTCCCTTGCCTGTAGCTGCCGATATAGGCATGACCCTGATGCCCTTAGGCTCGTACTCTGCCTTGATGCGTTCTATAACATCGTCATTTTCATCATAGATGGCATCGATCTTATTTGCTGCAATGATCATCGGTCTTGCCGTAAGATCCAGATCGAACTTCTCAAGCTCGGCATTGATCTTGGCAATGTCATCCAGAGGATCTCTGCCTTCTGTACCCGCAGCATCAACTACATGCACAAGTACACGGCAGCGCTGGATATGCCTTAAGAAATCATGTCCGAGTCCGGCACCGTCTGCGGCGCCTTCTATGAGACCCGGTATATCCGCCATTATGAAGCTGTCTTCACCGTCACCCAGTTCAACTACTCCCAGATGAGGCTGTAATGTAGTGAAGTGATAATTTGCTATCTGCGGTCTTGCGTTTGAGGACATGCTGATAAGCGTGGACTTACCGACATTCGGGAATCCTACCAATCCTACATCTGCAATGACCTTGAGTTCAAGCAGCACCTCAAGTTCCTGTGCACGCTGTCCCGGCTGTGCAAATCTCGGTGCCTGCATAACAGAAGTCGCAAAGTGCATATTTCCGAGTCCGCCCTTGCCGCCGGTAAGGATAACCTCTCTCAGATTATCTCCGGACATATCGGTGATGACCTGACCTGTCTTAGCCTCCTTGACAACGGTTCCGTAAGGCACCTTTACAACAAGATCCTTACCGTTCTTTCCGTGACAGCGCTTCTTTCCGCCCTGTTCACCGTCTTCCGCGGCATATTTTCTCTTCATGCGGAACTCTCCAAGAGTAGTCATGCCCTTGTCGACTTCAAATATAAGATCTCCGCCTTTGCCGCCGTCACCGCCGTCCGGTCCTCCGTTTGGAACGAACAGCTCTCTGCGGAAGGAAATGTGACCGTCGCCGCCTTTACCGCTCTTAATTGTTATCTTCGCTGTATCTGCAAATGACATAAAATACTCCCTGAGAAAACAAAGGACCATGTTATAAAATAACACAGTCCTCCTAATGAATCTTATCCGATTAAGCCTGCTCCGGATATACAGAGCACTTCTTGCGGTCTCTGCCCCATCTCTCGTATCTAACGATACCGTCAACCTTGGCAAATAATGTATCATCCTTACCGATACCTACATTTGTACCCGGATGAATACGTGTTCCGCGCTGTCTGTAAAGGATATTTCCTGCAAGAACAAACTGTCCGTCAGATCTCTTAATACCAAGACGCTGGGAATTACTGTCTCTTCCGTTCTTGGTGGATCCCATACCTTTTTTATGAGCCATGAAAACACCTCCTAAAATTAGTGTATCAAGCATGTATGTCTGAGCCGAAGCTCCTTAAATACATGAAATTACTTTGTGATGCTGTCGATCTTAACCTCTGTGAAAAGCTGTCTGTGACCGTTCTTCTTGTGATAGCCGGTCTTTCTCTTGTACTTGTATACAATAACCTTATCAGCCTTTCCGTTAGCGGTAACTGTTGCAGAAACCGAAGCTCCCGAAACTGTAGGATTGCCGATTACAGCATCCTCTCCGCCGATCATAAGAACCTGATCAAAAGTAATCTTGTCACCTTCAGCGGCCTCAAGCTTCTCAACTCTTATGATGTCTCCCTCGGTTACCTTATACTGCTTTCCGCCTGTTGCGATAATTGCGTACATGTAAGGTACCTCCTTCTTAAAAAAACTCGCTACTCCGGGTGGAATCCGATTCATCCGGACACACTTCTACCCTTGTTATGCGGCATACTTGAGTAGGATAGCAAAAAAGAATACGACTGTCAAGAAGAAAATCTTGACAGTCGTAAGTTTTAATTATACATAGTTGCAAACTCTTGCCATTGCGATCTCTGTGAAGCCGAGAGACTCTGACTTCGTGATCTTACCGTTTGCTACATTGATGATCTCCTGAAGTGTATCATCTGCCATCTGCGGCATATTCTCAGGTGCCTCAAGAAGTCCGCTGCAGTCGATATCGATATTGTCAGACATCTTGCCGTAGGTTATCTTGTTGGCTGTTATCTTGATTACAGGTGCGATAGGATTACCTGTCGGTGTACCTCTTCCTGTAGAGAAGATACATACTGTAGCGCCCGATGCAACCATTCCCGAAAGTGATGACGGATCGTTACCGGGAGTATCTACGATAACAAGTCCCTTCTTGTCAACCGGAACAGCATAATCATATACTGCCTGGATCGGTCTGTGTCCGCTCTTATGGATACATCCGAGTGACTTCTCCTCAAGAGTAGTGATACCGCCTGCCTTGTTGCCCGGTGTCGGATTACCGTTACGTATCTCCTCACCTACGCGGCGCATATCATCCTCGAATCTGTGAACAACATCAAGGATCTGCTGTCCTACCTCAGGTGTTGCTGCTCTGTGTGCAAGGATATGCTCTCCACCGATAAACTCAGGAACCTCTGACAAAATAGCTGTTCCGCCGTTATCGATAAGTCTGTCACAGACCTCACCGATAAGAGGGTTGGAAGCAATACCGCTTGTAGGATCGGATCCGCCGCACTCTGTACCGAGAACGAGCTCGCTTATCGGGAACTCCTCTCTGCGCTGCATGCTCATCTCCTGAACCATCTCCTTGGCTGCTCTTACAGCCATCTCAACCGTCTTGATGGTTCCGCCGCACTCCTGAATGATAAATGTCTTGATCGGCTTGTTGGTACGCTTCTGAATCTCTTCAACTACCCAATCCATCTGACATCCCTCGCATCCGAGTGATACAACAACTGTTCCGTAGATATTAGGGTTGGCAGCGAAGCCTACCATAGTTCTCATAGTGAGCTCAAGATCGCTCTTAACCTGTGAACATCCGCTCTGGTTATGGAAGGTCACAGTCTCCTCAACCTGATTTGATATAATTCTTGCTGTATCAGCCGCACATACACTGGCCGGCAGGATAAGAACCTTATTTCTGATGCCGACCTTACCGTCCGGTCTTCTGTATCCCCAAAAATTCATAATTCGTATCCTCCCTATTACTTAAGGTTTTCACGATGGCTCTCGACATTGTGAACATGAACATAATTGCCCTTCTTAATATCGCAGCCTGCTATACCGATATGCTGTCCGTACTTAACGATAGGATCGCCCTTCTTGATGTCCTTGGAAGCCATCTTGTGATATATCGGAATATCGTCGATTGCCTTAGCTGCAAAATCCTGATCACCGATCTTCCAAGTAACCTCGTCGCCCTTTGCCACCGGACCCAGCACTACAACTATGTTATCGCTGGGATCGATTACTATTGCTTTCATGATTACCTCCCGAAATAAACTAATATTTCATACAAAACATTTCATTACTTTTAACCAATGTGTACTATATCATAATGTTAAAATATAGACAAACAAAATTCCGCTTTAAACTTCATTTTTTTCATCATTCAGCTGCATTCAATGTTTAAAAATTAAACACTTTATCTCAAATAAGAAATAATGTGCCTTCACTCACTTCCGGCTCTATTGCATTCGCTTACGATTATTTTCTCCTTTTTATGGGTTCGCATCGAATAATACTTATACATTAAATGCGTCCTTAATTATCCGTATCTTGTTGCCTGCGATCTCAACCACGTCGAATCGCAGCTTAGTATTGTACAGATGTCTGTCGGCTATATAATACCTTGCGGCCTCCGTTATCTTAAGGCGTTTATGACGGTTCACTGCCTCCGAAGGGTAGCCGTAGTTTAAGTCCTTTCTGTATTTGACTTCAACAAATGCAAGTGTATCGGCATCCCTTGCAATTATATCTATTTCCGCTGTCCTTATACGATAATTCCGCTCCAGCACGGTATATCCCTTCAGAGACAGAAAACGGGCCGCAATATCCTCGTATCTGCTGCCCGTTTTACGTTTATTCTCTTTTGCTCCGTTTTTATTTTCCAAGATTAAATGAAACCCATCCGCTTCCTGCCCCGGCTTTCACATTCCTATACCGGAACCTTGCTGTAAATACACTTTGTAAATCAAACGCTCCGAAGCATCCGCTCTGCAATTATTTCAGGATATTCTTAAGAAATGACATGCGGTATATATCCGTAACACCGTATTTTCTGATAGCTTCAATATGCTCTTTTGTTCCGTAGCCCTTATGCTTCGCTATTCCGTACTCAGGATGTTCCTTATCGTACTCTATCATCATACGGTCTCTGGTAACCTTTGCAAGTATGGATGCCGCAGAGATCGAAGGGCACTTAGCATCACCCTTTACCACAGCTGTCTGTCTGCACAGAATCCCTGGAACAGTCTTATTGCCGTCCACCAGCACTACCGTATCCGCATCATCCGCATTGTACCCTCGTTCGGCATACATCCTGCGGCAGTTCTCATATGCATCCCGCATAGCCTCATAGGTGGCATTTAATATATTTATCTCATCTATGCGCTCAGGGCTTGCGGTACCAATACCGTAAGCAAGTGAATTATTGACGACATCCTCATATATAAGCTCACGCTTTTTCTCACTGATCTTCTTGGAATCGTTGAGCCAGAGTATCTCCCTGCCCTTATCAAGTATACAACAGCCTGCCACCACCGGTCCGCACAATGGGCCTCTGCCCGCCTCATCAACTCCGAATACAGTCTGTGCTCTGTCTGCGATCTCATCTTGATCCTCAAACATTCCGGCTAACCTTATACGTTCTGCCTCGACTCTTTCTTCCTTAGTCATTGTCATACCTTCGGTCTCTGTAAAGAGATGCGTCCGAGTCTTCCCGCTCTGAATTCGTCGACTATCAGTTTGGAGCTTCTCGCAAAATCAGGCTCGGCACCCTTCTTGAGACAGCCTCGCTTTACCGATATAAGCTCAAGCGCAGCAAGTGCCTCTATAGATACTCCGAGCACGTGAACCTCCATATTGTCGAGCTTTTCTTTGAACTCCTCTTCGCTTATTCCGTATCTCTCAAACAGATTGCTGCGATAGTTTACGAGCATAAAATCAATAAGCTTTATCGAAAGCTCTTCGACATTAATTACCTGATCGTTTATCGAACCTATTTCGGCAAGCGATACTGCCGTCTCTTCGTCATCAAAGCGTGGCCAGAGCACTCCCGGAGTATCAAGCAGGAGCAGGCTGTCATTGATATTTATCCACTGGGTTCCCTTGGTAACTCCCGGTTTATTTCCTGTCTTGGTAGATGCCTTTCCGAGCATGGAATTGATAAAGGTAGACTTACCGACATTAGGTATGCCGCAGATCATAGCTTTTAATGCACGTTCTCCGGTTATGCCTCTTGCTCTTTCCTTCTCTCTTTTTGCCTCTGTGAGAGCAGCCGCAGCCTTTCTTATCCTGTCTATCGAATCTCTTCCTCTGGAATCGAGAGCTATAGCTGTTATTCCCTGCTCCTTAAAATGCTCTATCCATTTCTTGGTTACCGTCTCATCCGCAAGATCGGCTTTGTTAAGCAATATAAGGCGCTGTTTCTTGGCTGTTATTCGTCTTATATCCGGATTTTCCGTAGCTATGGGGCATCTTGCATCAAGCAGCTCGATAACCAGATCTACCAGCTTGATATCTGCTTCTATCTTTCTTCTGGCCTTGGTCATATGACCGGGATACCACTGTATATTCAAATATTACCTATCCTTTCATCTTATCAGACTTATCTCCGACATCGGCATTATCTTGAGCCAGAGCTTGCCTTTGATCGACGAGCGTTTGACATTACCTATGTTAGAGAATCTCGAATCCTCAGAGGAGTCCGAATTATCTCCTAGTACAAAATACTCATCATCTGCAAGCTCGACATCATTTTCCGCAATTCCGCTCAAAGGAATGCTGTCTGTATACGGAGAGTCAAGTTTCTCACCGTTAATGTATACCTGCCCGTCATTTATACGTACTGTTTCTCCTGGCAGACCTATAACACGCTTAACATTTTCCTTGCCTGTATCTGCTCTCTCAAATATAACAACATCAAACCTTGAAGGATTGCCTATGTCATATTTGAGTCTGTCTACGAGGCAGACATTTTCAGCATTTATCATAGGGGACATGCTCTGCCCGTTTATGATAGTCTGCCCCATAAAGCCGTAGACTATGAACCACGCAAATGATATAAGCGCTATAAAATAAACTATGCATCTGATGATCTTTCTGAGCAGAAAATTATCATCATAAATATAAAGACCCATTAAGTACTTATCCTACGTTAAGGCAGGAGCCTCCTATAAATTCTCTTACTATCGAATGCGCAGGTATAAGATCTGTCGAGATCGGAATAACGAAATCAAGTATCTTAAGCAGTTCCTTTGCCTTGAAATACTCGTCGGAATCTCTCGGTACACCGAAGAGGATACGCTCCGCAAAAGGCTTGATAGCCGCAAGCTCATACAAGATAGCGGTATTAAGTATCTTATCCGCAGTTTCGGTATATGGGAAAATGTTATCTTCCTCACCCTTTCTTACATCCGGCCATTTTCTGAGAGTCAGTGCGGCATTATGTGCACGTGAACGGTCATCTCTGACAAGTCTGCGTATAAGTCTCAGATCAGAACTTGTAAGACGGTTATGTTCGTCTATATTAAGAGGAGGAAGCGCCGATACACAGAGCTTATACTTCTTATCCGAAGGTATCGAATAGGAGAACTGCTCATTAAGACAGTGTATGCCTTCAACGATAAGTATGTCCTTATCTCCGAGATCTATGATATTGCCGTTATACTCTCTCTTGCCTGTTTTGAAATTGTAATACGGAAGTTCAACTTCCTCACCGCGCATAAGAGCCTGCATGTCATCGTTGAATTTATCAAGATCCAGGGCATAGATAGACTCAAAATCAGGATTGCCGTTTTCATCTATCCTTCTGTCCGCATAATCAAGATAATAATTATCCGCAGAAATAACTCTCGGTATGATGCCGTAACTGCGGAGTGCATATGCCAGTCTGTATGCCGTACTAGTCTTGCCTGAGCTTGACGGTCCCGCAAGGAAAACAAACTTTTTACCGGCATTGATTATCTCCTGGGCTATAAGGCTGAGATTGTTATTGAATATCGCCTCGCAGCTCAAGATAAGCTCGGTCGTCTTGCCGTCGCAGATAGCCTGATTGACATCCGCAATATTCTCATTGTCAAGCAGATGCGCAAGTCTGTAAGCATCCGCCTGTGCATCGAAGAGGTTTTCTATTAAGTTGATATCCAGAGTTGCATCCGGATCGTTCGGTTCCGGAAGCATGAGGAAAAATCCGTTTTTATACGGATGAAGATCAAATGATCTTATCTGTCCGGAGCTTGAGCCGACCGAGCCGTACAGATAGGTCTCGTAACCGGCAAAGCAGCTAAGGGTGACCTTGGATGTACGCCTGAAACTTAAGAGCTTTACCACATCAGGCATATTGCGCTCCCTGAACATATTCATGGCAGCATCAACCTTCATTACCTTCTTTGTTATCGGAAGATCAGCCTCTATATAATCATGCATCTTCATCCAGACATTCTTAATGATGTCCTTAAAACCATCCTCTGTAAGCTCCGCTCTGAATGCCTTTGTGAATTTCGGATAAATGAAATAATTGCCGTTCATTGAGAACTCAAATACTATCTTTTCGATGTTTTGCGCTCCAACAACGTCATCAAAACTCTTGAGCATGACTATCTCGGCTGTTCTTGCGTAATTTGTACGAATGTTTTCGTTCTTGTAATAGTCAATCATTTCGCTGATCTCCTTTATAGAATGTTACATTTATTTGGCAAAACTCGGGCTTCTGCCTGATCCGCATTCTTATATATGCAGAACTTTACGGCATATACCCGAAAATCGCTTTTATAAGAAAGCCGCTTCCAGTAATGCAAGCTCTTTCTTAAGTTCCGTACTTCTCTGCCTTTTTCGTTCGCTTTCCTCTCCCGAAACGGCACTGAGTGCATCGGTGAGTATCTTCTTTCTGTGCCCAAGGAACTCCCTGTAGGTCTCAACAGACTCATCCGCTATGTGTTTTCCGTAGACATATTCCGCTTCACTGTAGCTTTCATGCTTATGCCCGCCGACGGAAACATCGAAAATGAAGTAATACTTACCTTCATCCTTTATAACATATTCTCGGACTATATTCATCCCAAGCTCTTCCACAAGATACTTTCTTACGGCATCCAGATCGGATTGAGGACTCAATATGAGCTGCTTAAGGCTTTTAAAGCGTTCTAAGTTCCCCTCATATAAGATACGTTTCATGAGCAGGCCGCCCATTCCGGCTATAACCGCACACTCAAGTCTCTCATCATCCGGGATATCCTTAAATCCGTCGGATAAAACAAAGTCTATCCTGTCAGAAGCACCTTCCTCTATACTGTTTTTCCTTGCAGCTGCAAGAGGCCCTTTCGCTACATCTGCAGCCGTGACCCTGCATGCCTTGCCCTTATTCAGTGCCGATATGCCTACATATCCGTGATCGCAGCCTATATCGGCAAGTGTATCACATTCAACTATAATATCGACGATCTTACTCAATCTAAGTGAAATATTCATTAAAGTCTGACCTTAAAATCTCTTAAAGCATTTTTATCTCTGAGCAGATTCTGGAATTTTATCACATCATTACCGCAGGCAGACATCTCTCTGTCTATATGTACCGAACGTATCGCCCTTATCGCCTCGGTAAGTCCCTTCTCTATCTCAGCCTGATTCATATTCAGTATGCTTCCCGAGCGATCCGGCTCAGCAAACATTTTTGCCGCATTTCTTCTTTCCTCTTCGCCAAGTTCCGGGCTGTTTAAAAATGCCGCAGGCTCAAAATCTCCTATATGCTTATGAATAGCTTCGGCAAGCAGCCTGCAGCTCTTCATATTAAATTCCTCAGGCTTGATATATCCAAATACAGTCTCGCACAGATCCGGTCTCTCGGCAAGCCATGATATGAGCAGCATCTCATAGCTTGCTGTCTGGGTGTCATTTACATCATCCGTACCGGCATCCGAGGCAGTCTGCCTGCGCTGTAAGCCTATCCTGTCCGCCGGAAGATCTCTGTAGGTATAGCTGCCTCCGTTTTCCATCTTACGCTCAGTCATACGCATAAGCTCATCACGGTTCAGCATGAATTCCCTGCTCACGGAATCGACATAATTCTCTCGTTCCATAGGATCCTTGAACATACAGAGTCTGTCTACCGTCTCTCTTACAAAGGCTGTCTTTTCCGCAGGATCACTGAGATCAAAGCTGTCACGCAGTACGGAGATAACAAAAATAAAGGCATTTTTGGCATTTCTTATGCACCTTTCGTAGCCTTCGGCGCCCTCTGCCTTGATAAACTCATCAGGATCCTTGTATTGCCCCATGTAGAGCACCTTGACATTAAGCCCTGCCTCATAAAGTATCGGAAATGCCTTCATCTTGGCATTGATGCCTGCCTTATCACTGTCCTGAGTGAGTATAACATTATCCGTGTAGCGCTTAAGAAGCCTTGCATGCTTTTCGGTAAATGCCGTTCCGAGACTGGCCACAGCATTGGTAAATCCCGCCTGATGAAGCGCTATTACATCCATGTATCCTTCGCAAAGCAGCAGAAACTTTTGTCTGGATTTCTTTGCAAAATTAAGTCCGTAGAGATTAGATGATTTGTCAAAAACAGGCGTCTCCGGAGAATTGAGGTACTTAGGTTCTCCCTCACCCATAACACGACCTCCGAAGCCTATCACTCTGTTATTGGTATCCATGATAGGAAACATTACCCTGTTCCAGAACTTGTCTCTTGTCCCCTTTTCCGAAAATGTAACAAGTCCGGATTTATTGAGCAGGCCGTCATCATATCCCTTTGACTTAAGATAATTGTACAAGGAATCACTGCTCTTGGCCGAGTATCCGAGTCCGAAATGCATGATAGTTTCATCTCTGAGTGCTCTCTTATCCCTGAAGTACTCGAGTCCTATCTTACCGTCAGGACCTCTTAATATACTGTTGTAATATATGGCTGCCTCTTTATTGACCTCTAACAGCCTTGTCCTAAGCTCAGATGCCTTCTTATCCTCATAACCTGTATTCTCCGGAAGCTCGATATGAGCATTGTCGGCAAGCGCTTTTATCGCCTCCTGAAACGAGTAATTCTCATACTGCATAACAAAATCTATGACACTTCCGCCTACACCGCAGCCGAAGCAATAAAAGATCTGCTTACGCGGACTTACGGAAAATGAAGCCGTTTTTTCGCCGTGAAAAGGACAGAGACCGAAGTAATTCGCTCCCTTTTTGGTAAGACGTACATGTCTGCCGATGACATCCACTATATCATTGGCATTACGCACCTTTTCAATTGTTTCGTTGTCATATCTCATTATACTTACGGTTAGTCTATTCTGTTTATTCCTTAAGTCGGTCTGCTTTTTAAATTTAACTTTAAATATTTTTCAAATGGAAAAGCCCGGCTGTGATCTGCGCCGGAATTTGCCGAGACACATTCTTTTTATAATATAAAGTCCGGTCTAGTTATCAGAATTTCCAGCCGATAGGCACGAAATATTCCTCAAACTTCTCTATTGCATAGTTATCGGTCATGCCCGATATATAGTCGCATACTGTGCGCTCCATGGAATTACCTTCGGCAATAAGCCTCTTATACTCCGAGGTCAGATCCTCCGGATGCTTCATATAGTAATTAAACAAAAGCTCAATAAGCTGCTTTGCCTTGCTTTCCTCTTCCTTGGCCTTGCCGCCCATATACAGGTGCTTGAACATCCACGAACGCAGCTCAGTCATATTCGTCTCTATTTCCTTGCTCATCACGAGAACGTCGGAATCAATACTGTTATCGATAACATCATTGATAAGCGTACCAAGTCTGTCATGTACATTCATGCCGAGTACCTTGCGGAATTCCATAGGCAGATCCTCCTCTGTGATAAGTCCTGCTCTTATGGCATCATCAATATCATGATTCAGATAAGCGATCTTATCGGATAAACGTACTGCCTGTCCCTCAAGTGTTGAGGGATGTCCCGATGTGCGGTGATTTCTGATACCGTCTCTGACTTCCTTGGTAAGATTAAGCCCCGCTCCGTCCTTCTCCAATACCTCACATACTCTGACGGACTGCTCGCTATGCACAAAACCTCCGGTACAGAGATTATTAAGCACCTGTTCTCCTGTGTGCCCAAACGGAGTATGTCCGAGATCGTGTCCAAGCGCAATTGCCTCGGTCAGACTTTCATTAAGTCTGAGTGCCTTTGCTATAGTCCTTGCTATCTGGGCAACCTCAAGAGTATGAGTAAGTCTTGTTCTGTAATGGTCACCCTCAGGATCCAAAAATACCTGAGTCTTGTGCTTAAGACGTCTGAATGCCTTACAATGAATGATCCTGTCTCTGTCTCTTTGATATACAGGTCTCACCTCATCCTCAGGCTCTTCCCTGTCTCTTCCGGCAGATTCCGCAGACAATGCAGCGAAGGGGCTCAATATCTCCCTCTCCTCCGCTTCAAGCATCTCACGTATACAGCTGTAATTTCTGATATCCTTCATATTGATTCATTTTAACATAAAAGGCATATAAGTTCAAAATCACTTAGTCCGCATTGCTGCACATCTTATAAGCAATAATCACGATAACAAAATCTATTTATGCCTGATAGTTGCACAGACAGCCAAAAGCTGCCATTTCAAATAATTATTTGATTGGCAGCTTTGTTTGTTTATATTCGCTATTCGTGTATCACAAGAAAATTACTGAGGCAGTTTTTTACGCTTTTTAAATGATACAAAAATCAAAGCTATAACCCCGATCAGCGAGAGCACCTCGCTCACTCTCCAAAACCACGGCTCTGCAAATCGTACATATACCTTTCCTGAATAAGGTTCGGAAACAAGTATTCTAAGCTTATTCATCTCACCACCGATGATTGTATATTCATTTCCGGCTTCGTCACTCGCTTTATAATAAGGATATGCAAAACGCGGGATTTCAATTGCAGAATCACCATCTGCTTCAACTTCAAGTACCATATCAACACCTGACTCGCTTATAATTGATGCATCGGCATTTTTTGTTTCTAAAGCATAGTCAAGATAATTCAGCGGAGTATTGCAAAGGACGTATTCACTTCCGTTTCCCGGATAAGCTGTCAGATCCGCATAATCATATATGATGTCCTGACCGGCACCTTCTTCATATTTACTTACAAAGGAACCTGTCGTAACAAGACACATACCGATAACTGCCGCTATAAGCAGCTTTCCGCTACATATGCTTGCTTCTTCAAAAAACTCTATGACCAGTCCAAGCAATACAGCCAATACTATTGACACAAGTCCTATGTAGCGCCACGGAAACTGTATTTGAGCCATTATCATTCCGGGATAAGTTCTTGCAAATATATTCCACGGAAACATATTTGTAGCCATAAACAGAATTATAATAGCCATCCCTGTCAGGTAATTTATCCGCTTATTGCCTTTTCCGGATATAACTAAATATATAGCTGCAAATAATCCTGCAATAAGTGTCATTCCGGGAGTCAGCTGCATTCTTGCCGAAGCAACTTCATTACTGTTTCCGAATATATTTTTAAAAAACGCAAAATAATCAATTATATCAATACCATCCGCCTGAATCATTTTAGGCATAGATGCGGTATATTTAATTATTGTATCTGTATTAAGATAATAATCAACAAATGGTACTATAAATGCCGCACCAATTATTATAAATATCAGCACAGCCGTCAGTTCCGTTCTTAATGTATTCTTTCGAAGTGTTTTTTTAATTAATGACACGGCAACGACAACTGCAATGATTGCTACATGTTCTGTAGTCAATACATGCGAATACACAAGTCCAAGCATACCTGTTGCCAATATGATTGAATTTTTTAAACTGTACTCATCCGACGTATATATCTTCCACATTCCCAAAAACACCAATGGAAGAAAAATCATCGCAGTATACTCACCGACAGCCGATCTTACATAAATGTTGAGCAATCTGTAAGATGCCAGCATATACGCCAATGTCATAACTGCTGCCGTACTTTTATTTCGGAATATATTTCTTCCGCAGTAATACGCCGCAGCTGCAGTTAAACAGTTAACACAAAAAACATATGCTTTATATGAAGCAGTTACTGTAAATCCGATCAATCTGAGTATAGCCGGAATATACAGCAATGCACTTCCATAAAACACATCAACAGGGTATCCATATCCATCGTAGAAAAAATCGTTCATCCTTACCGGAAAATCTCCGTGTCTTAGTCCATCAGAAATTCCTTCTATCCTTGCCAGCTGAAATTCTATATCCTGCCCCATATTCATACCTTTCATGAATAAAGGAATGCTTGAAGCAAATGCTATGGCAATGATTAAAGCTACAGTTCCTCTATACTCCTTTAAACGAGTACTAAATACAAATAGATCGATCATTAAAACGATTATGAGCCAAATTAACAACAACACTCTTGCATTATCGCCATTTGTACTTATATTCATGTTATTTATTGTGAAATTACCGCCTGTATAATTAACTAAATTAATAGTAAAATCATCCACCGTATGATCAACTGTAAATCTATAACTTACATGCTGTTTATTAGGACTAAGATCAAATGTCTTTGCATTCAGAAAAATATTGTCATACTCATTATTAACTGACAAATTGCAATGCTGCATAACATCCGCCGAATAATCAATATCAAGGGTGTAGCTGCCACCGTTAACACTTCCAAGCCTATAGCTTACAAGATCAATCGGATTCTCGGAACTTATTCCATCAATATTTACAGCAACAAGCCCTTCACCATTATACTCTGTGTAATCAGATTTGAATTTTGTAAGATCAATCGCTTCTGTTATTGTATTGGTCGATCTGATTATTGCAGTTGCGACAAGTATAATAGTTACTATAAGCTGAATCAGTATACAGATATTTTTTTTATTAAGTTTTGCTGATTTCTCTGTCTTCAACACTTTTCTCCCTTTTATCTTTCCCTTATAAAGGTGAAACCTTTACCGATAATAATTGTTTCAAAAGGATACCTTTTGGATCATCTGATTCTTTCTGCATCAGCTTTATTAGTTTCACTGATAATATAATGCGGTCTTTTTTTGCTCTCTCCGTATATTTTTGCGATATATTGTCCCATAACACCCATACAGAACAGCTGAATGCCTCCGATAAAAAGCATTATAGATATTGTTGAGGCCCATCCTGCGACCGGATCTCCAAAACATAATTTTCTGATAACAATAACTATTAAAAAGAAAAAAGACACTGCAGTCATTATAAGTCCAAACCATGATGCTATATTAAGCGGCATTTCTGAAAAATTGATTATTCCGTCAAGTGCATAACTCAGCAATCCCCAAAAGCTCCATTTAGTTTCTCCTGCTATGCGTTCGATGTTTTCAAAAGGTATCCATTTGGTTCTGAATCCTACCCAACCGAATATGCCTTTTGAGAACCTGTTCGTCTCTGCCATTGCAACAACTGCATCCGCCATTTCCCTACGCATTATTCTGAAATCACGTGCACCGTCAACCACATTTGCATCTGATATCTTATTGATTATACGATAAAATATCCTTGCAAAAAAAGAACGTATAGGCGGTTCTCCCTTACGGCTCACTCTTCTGGTTGCCACACAGTCATATTCGCCGGAACACAATATCTCAAGCATCTCAGGTATCAATGTCGGAGGATCCTGCATATCAGCATCCATAACTCCTACATATTCACCGTCAGCATTACAGAATCCCGCATACATAGCTGCCTCTTTGCCAAAATTACGTGAAAATGAGAGATATTTGACTTTCTCATCCCTTTTAGCAAGCTCTTTTATGCAGTTGAGTGTTTCATCTGTAGAACCGTCATTCACAAATATAAACTCATAATCAATCACCGAATGCGAAAGTGCTTTCCTGAACTCATCATAAAATAATGGCAAAGCTTCTTGTTCGTTATAGCATGGTACAATTATTGAAACTTTCATATCTTTTTCTTTTCAATATTAAACGCTACTGCAAATAATGCTGCTACGGTTATAGCAAGCGTTCTGAATGTAAAATACAAATGAATGTAAGAATGATTGCTTAATACCAAATACCAAACAAAAGGAATTGCTGCAATAATCAATATATTTGCTACATAAGGTAAAAATAGTTTCAACTGCCTACGCCATTGCAGAATAGCTATAATTACTAAAGAAATAATCATTACCATGACAATAAGGGGAGTTATTACTTCAGATGCCATCTGCATGTTTGACACAATAGCTGCTGTTCTGCTTATAGAGCCTCCGTATGCTTCAGTTGAAGACCTTCCGACAATGCTGATTATTGCGTCAGAAAACTTATTTTCTCCTGTCAATATAGTAGCTATTGTCCATTTTGATATCCACATACCGGCATATCCAAATGCCCACGATATTGAATAAATAATGGTATTAACCATGTTTTTTAATCCGGTCTGCGACTGCGAAAGCATAGCACATAAAATAAGACACAAGCCAAGACTTAATGCCGGATATGTCAAATAGTCAAAATAATTAGTAACTATTCCTACAGCAAAGTAAAAATATACCAGTCTTTTGTTATCACCGTTTTTCTGATAAATCAATGCTAATGCCATTACTGAAAACATGGAAACATAAAACATCGTTGAGTATTGCAATGAATAATATATAATATTAGGCCGTAAAAACATAAAAGCCGCAACCATTGGTACCGCACACTTCCATGAAAAACGTTTTATAAGTATTAGTGTCAATGTCACCATCACTATGATTTGAAATACCCTGTTTATACTCCTCCACATTAGATAATCCGTCATACTGAGTATTGGTTTTAAAAACACAAGATATCCATGCCAATACCTGGTATAACTTCCGTGCTCTCCGTTATCTCCGTTTCTGACATAATTAGTAAGGTCTTGAACCGGATCTTCAAACCCACTCGGATGATATGCATTTATTGCTTTATTTACAACGGTTTCTTCATTGTCATAAACAGCCGCTCCCATCATTAATGAATCTGTAAAATTATCCAAGGTGTTAGAAAACTTCCAGTGAATAGCCGGATATACACCTTCCTTAGAAATTTCATCTATATCCTGATTCAGATTCGCTTTCATCGGAGCCGTTGGCAACATGTAAACAAAAACCAAAAGAACAAATCCTATCAATGCTGAAAAAAGAAGCATGATTAAACAACGTATCACAGTTTTACAAATTTCTGTACCGTTAAGACTAAAACTTTTATTCATACCCTTGCTCATTTCTCTGTAAATCTTGTTTTCTTATTATCTGCAACTCTGTGCAGATTCATCTCGAAATCTTGTCTGTTCTTCTGCACCGCAACTTGCAGCTGCATACCCGTGAAGAAAGCCTGTAATGCAGCAATCATCGCAAATCCGCTCACAATAAGTGTAGGAAACTTAGGGACTAGCCCCGTATTGATATATTCTATGCCCACCGGGATAAAAAAGAATACAGAAATAAGCGCAAGAACTGCCGCAATACCTCCAAAAAATCCCATGGGATGATAAGTTCTGTACAATCTTGCTATAGTTCTAAGCACTCGCATTCCGTCCGAATAGGTATTAAGCTTGGATACGCTTCCGTCTGGTCTGTCACGGTAATCGATGATAACATTTTCAATATGCATATTTTTATCTATGGCATGTATGCTCATCTCTGTTTCGATCTCAAAGCCCTTGGAAAGCACGGGAAATGTCTTGACAAACTCATAGCTGAAAGCCCTGTAACCTGTCATTATATCTTTTATGTTGTTATGAAAAAGTACGTTGATGCTTTTACGTACTATGGAATTGCCAAAATTATGAAATCTTCTTTTATTCTCTGTAAAATACGTCGATGACAATCTGTCACCCACAACCATGTCTGCTTTTTTATTTAACACAAGTTCAGACATTTTCACTGCATCCTCTGCAGGGTATGTATCGTCACCATCGGTAATGATATAACACTCGGCATCTATATCCCTGAACATACGCCTGATAACATTCCCCTTGCCCTGCATATATTCGTTTCTTACTATAGCACCGGCTTTGGCCGCAAGCTCTGCAGTCCTATCAGAAGAATTGTTATTATACACATATACGGCTGCTTCCGGCAGTACGCGTTTAAAATCACTTACTACCTTGGCAACCGTCTTTTCTTCATTATAGCAGGGAATCAGCACCGCAATCTTGTCAAATGCATGCAGCTTCCCGGTACTATCATAATTATAGGATTCATTAACTTTATTATCTGATGTCTTCATTGACATTACCTTGTGATCCTCTGAAAAAAGCCGCAGCACCGGATCCGGCGCTGCAGCTAAAAAATCATTCCATTACGGCATCATATATGCCTCTTATTGCTGCTTCGTAGTCAACATCATCAACACCGACAATGATATTGATCTCTGTTGATCCCTGATCGATCATCTTGATATTGATACGTGCATCCGAAAGCCCCTTCATGACACGTGCGGCTGTACCTCTTGAGTACGCCATACCCTGACCAACGACAGCTATAAGAGCAAGATTGTCTTCGACATAGAATCTGTCCGGCTTAAGCTCTTCCTTGATAGTCTCAATAATTTCATCTCTGTGCGGCTCAAAGAGACTGGTCTGGCATACTACAGACATAGTATCTATGCCTGTAGGCATATGCTCAAAGGATACTCCGAAGTCAGCAAATATCTTAAGCATCTTCATACCGAAGCCTATCTCTGAGTTCATTGAAGATTTCTCAACAAGCACAGCCGTAAAGCCCTTTTTGCCGGCTATACCGGTTACCTTATTCTTACGCGGTATACGCGGAAGCTCCGATGAAATAAGTGTTCCCGCATCATCAGGTCTGTTTGTGTTGCGGATATTGATAGGAATGTTAGCCTTTCTTACCGGAAATACAGCATCCTCATGGAGTACCGATGCTCCCATGTAAGACAGCTCTCTGAGTTCTCTGTAGCTCAAAGCCTCGATAGGCAAAGGATTCTTAACTATCCTAGGATCTGTCGAAAGCATACCTGATACGTCTGTCCAGTTCTCATACATATCGGCAATTACCGCTCTCGCAACTATAGATCCTGTTATATCCGAACCGCCTCTTGAGAATGTTACTATGGTTCCGTCTGCCTTGGCTCCGTAAAAGCCCGGTATCACCACGTACTCGCGTCCGGTAAGTATGGCATTAAGATCTCTGTTGGTCTCCTCTGCCATAAATACTCCGTTATCATCAAAATGCACACACTCTGCAGCATCAAGAAAACCGAAATCCAGATATTTGGCAAGTATCTTGGCATTAAGATACTCTCCTCGGCTTGCCATATAATCCTTCTGAGGATTTCTGCTGAGACTTGAGTCTATTATATCTATCTCTGAATCTATATCAAAATCGATACCAAGATCATTGATGATGCTTAAATAACGATCTCTGATCTGTCCCAATATAAGCTCATAATTCTGTCCCTCAGCTGCCGAATAATAACAGCTGTACAGCATATCCGTCACCTTTGTGTCATCCGGATAGCGCTTGCCCGGCGCCGAAGCAACTACATATTTTCTGACCGGTCTTGCCTTGATTATATCGGCAACCTTTTTAAACTGAACTCCGTCCGCAAGCGAGCTGCCGCCGAATTTGCATACATATCTCTGCATTATAATTTGATCCCCTTATGCCCTGAATTCCTTATCGATATCAAGTGTCGAGAAGTAATCCTCCATAGTCTGAGCACGTCTGATGCAGCTTACGGAATGATCCTTATGCATCAAAAGCTCCGCACTCTTGAGCTTACCGTTGTAATTATATCCCATTGAGTGTCCGTGTGCACCTGCATCTTCGATAACTATCAGATCACCGTACTCAACTTTCGGAAGTTCTCTGTCTACAGCGAATTTATCATTATTTTCGCAGAGTGAGCCGACTACGTCAACCTTTATCTCATTTTTTGCATCTTCCTTGCCAAGTACACGGATATTATGGTAAGCACCGTATATAGCAGGTCTCATAAGATTGCAGGCTGTAGCATCAACACCCACATAATCCTTGTAGATATGCTTTTCTCCGATAACCTTGGTTACAAGATAGCCGTAAGGGCCTGTGATATATCTGCCCATCTCGGTAAATACGGATATCTCCATTCCGTTTGCCTCAACCACTTCGGTATAAGCCTTGTGTACGCCTTCACCTATCTTGGCAATGTCAATTGTGGTCTCTCCCGGACGATACGGTATGCCGATTCCTCCGGAGAGGTCAACGAAGCTTATCTCAATACCAAGCTCATCTCTGAACTTAACGGCAATATTGAAGAGTTCTCTTGCAAGGCTCGGATAATAATTGTTGTCAAGTGAGCAGCTTGCCACCATTGAGTGAATACCGAAATGCTTAACCCCCTTGGTCTTGAGCTTTGTATATGCCTCCTTAAGCTGCTCGTAGGTCATTCCGAACTTGGAATCATAAGCATGTCCCATGATACCGTTGGTATTCTCAAAGCTGCCCGGATTGTAACGGCAGCAAATAGTGTCCGGGATCTGACCTGCCCTCTCAAGCTGCTCGATCTGAGTAACATCATCAAGGTTGATGATTGCACCAAGCTTAAGAGCCTCTTCATACTCATCTACGCGTGTCTCGTTTGAGCTGAACATGATATGATGTCCTGTCATGCCGCAGCGCTCCGACATTACAAGCTCCGGTATGGAAGCACAATCGGTTCCGCAGCCCAAGTCTCTCAGTATCCTGAGTATGCCCGGTGTAGGTGTTGCCTTGACTGCAAAATACTCTCTATAGCCCTTATTCCATGAAAATGCGGCATAAAGTGCCTTTACACACTCACGTATGCCTTCTTCATCATAAACATAAAACGGAGTTGGATATGTCTTCTCCCACTCAAGCACATCGCTCTTTGAAAACGGTAATTTCTCTCTCATAATAATTCAAAAACCTCTATAAAACTAAACCTTTTGTTGATGTTTGTACTGTGTTTAAAAACCTGTCATTTCTATATACATGAAAATCAATAATTATTCACCGGTAATGACATTTTCGCTTGCAAAAAGGTCCCGCAAGGGTAAGGCATGATCATTTGCTCATGCCTGTTCCTGCTCCCTTGCAGGACCTTAATATTATAAATTATATCCGTAATTCAGATCCGTATTTCAAGGCTTCACATAAAAAGAGCGTGCCTTGTCATATTCTTTCGCCGAATACGGATGCTTGCGGCATATTTATCATTTTAATTACAGATTACGTAATATCAACTGTTAAGGAGCTCTGTCATGCCATATATGCCTGCCGGCTTATCAATGATGAATTTCGCTGCCTTAAGTGCACCTTCCGCAAAAAGTATACGATTCTCAGCTTCATGCTTGATAGTGATAGTCTCGGAACCGTTTGAAATAATGATCTCATGTGTTCCGACTTCGTTGCCGTAACGAACCGCATGTATGCCTATCTCGTTATGCTCTCTTACCGCATGTCCCTCTCTGCCGTAGACAAATACGGCATCCGGTCTTACTTCCTTTATACTGTTTGCAAAAGCAAGAGCTGTTCCGCTCGGAGCATCCGCCTTACGGTTGTGATGCTTCTCAATGATCTCAATATCGGCTTCCGGGAATGCTGCCACAGCCTTTTTCACAAGTTCTCTGAGCACTGCCACGCCTACCGAAGTATTTGCCGCAAGAAACACAGGAACATTTTCTCCCGCCTTCTTGATAAGAGACATCTCGTAATCTGTATGTCCGGTAGTTGCAATAACTACAGGAAGTTTTCTCCTGATGCAGTAATCGGTAAGTGCTGTTGTTCCCTCATGATTGGAGAAATCTATAATACAGTCTGTTTCCCCTGTAAATGCATCAAGTGTCGGATACTTATGCTCTGCTTCATTTACATCAAAGCTTCTGCTTATAAGCGCAGCGATCCCGGCATCAAACTTGCCGCTCCCGACAGCCTCGATCACCTTTTTTCCCATGGTGCCGTTGGCACCGTTAACTATTATCTTCATATCAATACCTATAGTAAAAATTCGTCTGAATTTACCCGGACATCGTCGTGTACGTATCTCCGGTATCGTCTCTCAAAGTTTACGACTCTCTTACTTGATGAGACCGAGTCCTCTCATGATAGAATACAGGTTCTCACGCTTTGCATCCGACATAGGAACAAGCGGAAGTCTGAGATAATTCTCGCAATATCCCATAGCTGCCATAGCTGCCTTAACCGGGATAGGATTAACCTCGCTGAACAAGGCATGAATAAGCGGAAGATACTTAAGCTGAAGCTCAAGGCTGCCCTTAACATCACCGTCAAACCATTTCTGTACCATAGCAACAGTCTCTGCCGGGCAAAGATTGGACAATACAGAGATGACACCCTCTCCTCCGAGGGACATGATAGGAACTATCTGATCGTCATTTCCCGAATAAATATGCAAGTTGTCACCTACAAGTCTTGCAGTCTCTGCAACAGATGAAATATCTCCGTTAGCTTCCTTAAGACCCGAAATATTAGGATGCTCGGCAAGCTTGGCAAGTGTCTCCGGAGTGATATTTACACCTGTACGTCCCGGTATATTGTAAATGATGATCGGTGCTGTAGAAGCATCTGCAATAGCCGAGAAGCTTGCGACAAGTCCTGCCTGTGTACTCTTATTATAGTAAGGAGAAACTACAAGGCATCCGTCTGCACCGTGCTCACATGCATACTTTGTAAGCTGAATGCTGTATGCAGTATCGTTTGATCCCGTACAGGCAATCATAGGAACACGCTTGTTGATCCTCTCTGCTGCAAATGAAATAGCAGCCTTATGTTCCTCGTCTGATAAGGTAGCACCCTCTCCTGTGGTAGCAACTACAACAAGACCATTGATTCCCTGCTCGATCTGCCAATCTATAAGTCTTCCGTAGGACTCAAAATCCACACCATTCTCATTGGTAGGCGTGATAAGTGCGGTAGCAACTCCTGTAAATACAGCTTTCTTACTCATATTGATATCCTTTCGTATTATACAAAGTTTAAAATTTCACAAAGATAAAGCGAACCGACATACTATGTATCGGTTCGCCTCAATTACAAACTATCCGAGCTGATCGTCTCAATCGGCTGCATACTAATACATAGCTCTCCGCTCATGCTGCAGGACTGTCAGATATAGCTGATAGCCCACCGCTTTCGCGACAGTCACGCGGATGTTATCCGAATGCCCAGGACATATACGCCTATATCTCCTTCGGCGGTCTCCCCTTTGTTCTCGTTGCAGCGGATCTGCGAAATCCTGTAACGCAACGGGCTACTCTTGTCAACCGCGCCTCTATCTTAAAGTGTTTTTAATTATTGACATACTACCACATTATTTTTTTAATGTCAAAAAGTATATTTAAAAAAGAATGTGCTTTGGCATAAAGTGCTCATTAAGCTTATGAGAAAAACAAAAAAAATGAAGATGAATGCAAGTAAACTTGTTCATCTTCATTTTCTGATTTCATTTATACGTTAATGTCGATAGATACTATCAACGCATAAGCTCCTTGACCTTAGCTGCCTTACCGATTCTGTCTCTGAGGTAGTTAAGCTTAGCACGTCTAACCTTACCACGTCTGATAACCTCGATCTTAGCTACGAACGGGCTGTATACAGGCCATGTCTTCTCAACGCCTACGCCGTTAGAAAGCTTTCTTACTGTAAATGTAGAACGGATACCGTGACCCTGTATCTGCATTACTGTACCCTCATAAATCTGGATACGCTCTCTGTTCCCCTCCTTGATGAGGTTGTGAACTCTGATTGTGTCTCCTACATGAAACTCAGCAACTTCCTTACCTGCAAGCTGCTCGTTCTCGATCTTCTCAATGATCTCCTGCATTGTATTTTCCTCCTTAAAATTATCTGATGTTCATAAACATAAATGCCAGCGGACCATCATTTTCAAAGCCGTTATATATTAACACTGTCTGAATATTAAGTCAAGCCTGTTTTGTATATATCCCGATACTGCCGGAGCATCATGCATCTATATCAATATCTTTATGTGTAAATTGCTTCTTACCGCTTGCATAATCCGCTACTATATCTCCGTTTCCGTAGAGCTTATATTTGTAGCT
>CAKRTC010000005.1 GCA_934402055.1 uncultured Lachnospiraceae bacterium
ATTTAAGAAAAAAATGGTGCGGATCGAGGAGCTGCAAAGCAGCTTCGAGATATGTGCCGAATTTAAGAAAAAAATGGTGCGGATCGAGGAGCTGCAAAGCAGCTTCGAGATATGTGCCGAATTTAAGAAAAAAATGGGGCGAAGCGAGGAGCTGCAAAGCAGCTTCGAGATATGCGCCGAATTTATAAATACACTGAAACATATAAGGGACGGTATCACAACAATGGCTAATGAGACTGATATCAACAGAATAAAAGAACTTACCGAGATACTTAACCACGCAAGCCGTGTCTATTATCAGGAAGGCAGAGAGATAATGCCTAATATCGACTATGACAGATATTATGACGAGCTGCTTGAGCTTGAGGCTAAGACAGGCTTCAGACTTGCCAACTCTCCGTCACAAAACGTAGGTTATGAGATCATCTCGGAGCTTCCGAAGGAACGGCATGAGAAGCCTATGCTCTCTCTTGATAAGACCAAGTCACCGGATGAGCTTATCACCTGGCTTAACGGCAAGCGCGGAGTACTTAGCTGGAAGCTTGACGGCATTACCTGTGTTGTGACCTATGAGAACGGCAGTCTGGTCAAGGCTGTTACAAGAGGAAACGGTGAGATAGGAGAGGTGGTCACACCGAATGCAAGATATTTTGATAACCTTCCCGGCAGTATTTCCTTCAAGGGCAAGCTTATCATCAGAGGTGAGGCTGTTATATCCTACAGCGACTTTGACAAGATCAATGATGAGATAGAGGATACTGCCGCACGCTACAAGAATCCGCGTAATCTATGCTCGGGTTCGGTGCGTCAGCTTGATCCTACGGTAACTGCCGGAAGACACGTCAAGCTTATCATATTTACACTTGTATCGGCAGAGGGGACCGCAGAGCATCCGGAGGTGCCTGATTTCAATAATTCCTTCACCGCACAGTATGACTGGCTTGAGCAGCAGGGCTTTGAGGTGGTTGAACACATATATACCGATGCTTCAACACTTAAGGCAGACATAGAGAGCTATAAGGCTAAGATACCGGACTATGATATCCCATCGGATGGTCTGGTGCTGGCATATGAGGACATAGCATACGGAGAGTCACTCGGACGCACTGCGAAATTCCCGAGAAATTCTATTGCCTTCAAGTGGCAGGATGAAACCGCAGAGACTAGCTTGAGATATATTGACTGGTCGGCATCAAGGACCGGACTTATCAATCCTGTTGCAGTATTCGATCCTGTTGAGCTTGAAGGAACAACGGTCAGCCGTGCAAGCGTACATAATGTAAGTATAGTTGAGGAGTTGGAGCTCGGAGAGGGAGACAGGATCACGGTCTATAAGGCAAATATGATCATTCCTCAGATATCGGATAATCTTACCCGAAGCGGAAAGATAAATATCCCGAGTACCTGTCCGGTCTGCGGAGGTAAGACAGAGGTACGCAGAGATTCAAATGCTGCCTTGTTGTACTGCCTTAACGATAAGTGTCCGGCAAAGCAGGTCAAGTCATTTGAACTTATGGTAAGCCGAAATGCTCTTAATATCGACGGACTCTCGGGTAAGACGCTCGAAAAGCTTATCGGAGAGGGCTTTATCCATGAATATGCAGATCTCTTTGAGCTTGGCAGATACAGAGACCAAATAGCAGAGCTTGAAGGCTTCGGAACAAAGTCTGCAGACAATTTTATCCAGGCTGCGGATAAGGCAAGCAATACAGATCTGTACAGACTTATATACGGACTCGGGATTCCGGGAGTCGGACTCGCCGGAGCAAAGCTTATTACAGCTCATTTCAACAATGATCTGAGCAGGATAATGGACGCCGATCCCGAGGAGCTTAAGTCCATAGACGGAGTGGGACCGGTGCTTGCAGATAATTTCACGGCATTTTTCTCAGATGCGGAGAACAGACGAATAACACTCGATCTAGCCGCCAGACTTAAGTTCAATGAGGTTCAGGCTGCAAATGAAGAGCAGGTATTTAAGGGCAAGATATTTGTTATAACCGGAGATCTTAAACATTTCAATAATCGCAGAGAGGCTCAGGATCTCATAGAGAGACTCGGAGGCAAGGCTACCGGATCTGTATCGGCAAAAACGAACTATCTGATAAATAATGACATTTTAAGTTCATCTTCAAAAAATAAAATGGCTAAGCAATATGGAATACCGATCATAAGTGAGGATGAATTTATAAGTATGTTGCCTGAGGAGGTTAGAAATGTTTGAATCAATGAATAAGCAGCTTACGGATATCGGTGTGATCCCTGTCATTGTTATAAATGATGCCAAGGACGCACTCGCACTCGGACAGGCGCTCTCTGATGCCGGAATGAAGTGTGCCGAGGTTACCTACAGGACAGATGCGGCAGAAGAGACAATACGTATCATGACAGAACATTTTCCTGATCTGCTCGTAGGTGCGGGTACTGTGTTCACAAAGGAGCAGGTGGACAGCGCAATTGGAGCCGGAGCTAAGTTTATAGATTGTCCTATAATGGATACGGATGTCGTTGATTATTGTATCAGTAAGGACATTCCGATATATCCGGGTATCGCAACGCCTTCGGAGGCGGCTCAGGGCGTTAAGAGAGGACTCAAGATACTTAAGTTCTTCCCTGCAGAGCAGAACGGAGGACTTGCCGCACTTGAAGCTATGAGTGCCGTGTTTAAGGGACTCAAGTTCTTCCCGATGGGAGGCATTGATAAGGACAATATGCGTAAGTATATCAGTTCACCGCTTGTGGCTGCGGTCGGTGGTTCATGGATGGTCAAATCCACCTTCATTGAACTCGGCAAGTTTGACAAGATCACCAAGCTTGCAAGAGAAGCAGTATACAGCGCTAAGGATGCAAGAAAGATACATCAGGCAATGCTGGAGAAATAATTATTAAAGGCAACAGCGCGATACGAGCGTGAGGCTTTTGATCCGACAATGCCGGAAAAATAAGTACGAAATAAGATTAGCGGCTTAAGAAACTTTAAGCCGCTTCTTTTGACTCATGATAAAGAACGGAGAAAATTATGTCTAAACAGATATGGAAGCCGGGCAATATGGTATATCCGGTTCCTGTGGTCATGGTGAGTGTAGGCGATAAGGAAGGAAAGACAAATATATTTACGGTAGCATGGACCGGCAATGCCTGTACAAATCCTCCGATGGTATATATATCGGTCAGACCCGAGAGGTATTCCTATGAGCTTATTAAGGACAGCGGTGAGTTTGTGATCAATCTTACAACCGAGGCATTGGTAAAGGCAACAGATTATTGCGGAGTGCGTTCCGGCAGAGATGTAGATAAATGGAAGGAATGCTCACTAACAGAAGCAAAGGCAGCCAAGCTTTCATATGCACCTCTTATAGAGGAAAGTCCCGTGAATATCGAATGCAAGGTGAACAGAGCACTTGAACTCGGCAGTCACGTCATGTTTATTGCTGATGTGGTATGTGTTGATGCAGATGAGGCATATCTTGATGAAAAAGGAAGGTTCAGGCTTGATAAGGCGAAGCTTATAAGCTACTCACACGGAGATTATATGAGTCTCGGTGATAAGCTCGGAAACTTCGGATATTCGGTTCGTAAAAAGCCTGCAAAACACAGAAAAAAGGGGAAATGAGCACAATTACTTTATACAATGAAATTGTATAAAAAGTCACTACTGTAAATATTTATCATTTGTACAGTGTTAGCACGGCGCAGTGAAAAACTCGGTGCAACGCTGCATTGCATTGACGTGAATTCTATGATAGCATGAGAGTGCTTTCATAGAATTCCTTTTATTTTTAGCCATTTTAGTCATTTCTTTTTTTAATTCAAAATTCTAAAAAACGGTTCCTTGTAACACATTACCAAATTACCGCGCTAAGTTATTAGCATATTAGTGCATTGTAGCGATATGCATTATGTGATAGTATATTCACGAACTGAAACAGTCATATGCTGAAACCGATTGGGTATTAAATTCAAACGAAAACATATCGGATCAGGTCGATGCAAAGGTGTTTTAAATTTTTAGTTTAGGGGTTAAAAAATGGAGAAGAAAAAGAAGAAATTAAAAATGCCATCGACTTATGGTACATTGCTTGGATTTATCATTCTGGTGGCTGTGCTTTCATGGATCATTCCGGGAGGTACTTATCAGTATGTTGATCCGCTTGCGGATAAGCTCCAGCCTATCGCAGGAAGTTATCAGGTAGCACAGGCACATCCTCAGGGCATCCTTGATGTGCTTCAGGCACCTATCAACGGATTCCTTGATTCTGTTGATATCATACTTTATACCATCGTTATCGGTGGATTCATGTCGGTAGTTACCAGAACAGGAGCTATCAATGCCGGTATCGGCAGGATCATTGAGAAGTTAGACGGCAAGGATCAGCTTATGATCCCGATCATTATGGCAATCTTTGCTATCTGCGGAGGAACCTTCGGCCTTGAGGAAGAGACATTGCCGTTCTTCCCTGTAGTTATACCTATATTCCTGGCAGCCGGGTATGATGCGATAGTTGCCATTGCGGTAGTTAAGATCGGTGCCGCTATCGGAACCATGGGTTCTCTTGCCAATCCTTTCGCGGTTGCCATCGGATGTAAATTCGCAGACATTTCCATGGGTGACGGAATCCTGGTAAGACTCATGATACTTGCTATCGGTATCCCGCTCGGCATTATCTTCGTTATGAGATATGCAGCTATGGTCAAGAAGGATCCTACCAAGTCTCTGATATATGATCTGTCAGAGGCAATCAATAATAAATACTTAGGCGGAAATAATTCAGAGGAGAACAAGCTTCCTGAGTTTACAAAGCAGAGAAAGGTCATCCTTATCATGTTTGCTTTGACCTTCGTAGTAATGCTTTGGGGTATCATTCCTTTTGCGGATCTCGGAATCACATTCATTCCGACTCTCGGATGGTGGTTCGGTGAGCTTTCAACACTGTACTTCACATCAAGCCTTATTATGGCTATCTATCTGAGATACAGCGAGGATAAGTACATAACAGATTTCATGGACGGAGCAAGAGATCTCCTTGAGGTTGCTATAGTTATCGGTGTTGCAAGAGGTATTACCGTTGTCATGAACAATGCCTTGATCACAGATACCATACTTCATGCAGGTGAGCTTGCACTTTCAAGTGTTCCATCTACAGTATTCTCGGCAGCAACATATATATTCTACCTTCTTATGAGTATCGTTATTCCGTCGAGCTCGGGACTTGCGACACTTACTATGGGTATCATGGCACCTTTGGCAGACTTTGCGGGTGTAGGCAGACATATCATAGTTATAGGCTTTGCTGCAGCAAATGCTATTGTTGGTATCGTTGCACCGACCTGCGGACTGCTTATGGGAGTACTTGCAATGTGCAAGATCCCGCTTTCAAGCTGGCTTAAATTCATATGGAAGCTGATTGCTCTTATCATAATTATGACAATAGCTATCCTAAGCTTTGCAACGATGATAGGACTTTAATTGAACAATTATTTCACCATATAAAAAGGATAAGGATGTTTGGAGAGCTTCCTTATCCTTTTATAAAAATATGGTTTGATATCGTTATGTAAGAAAATAGATTTAATGAGATTTTTTATCTATATCAAATCCGATATAGATAGACGAAAAATTAATATTTTTATATGATTCTTCTTGTGGTATAGTAGCTTGGAAAAATTGAAAGTGAAAATAAGCAAGACAGATCACCTATACGGAACAGCCGCCTGATTATATTTAAGGGAAAAGCGGCTGTTTTGTTTAAAGTGACGGGATGTTCAAGGAGAAGAAGCCGATATGAAGAAGTATACCGAGATGACACAGGAAGAACTGCGCAGCGAATATGAAGCATTGCAGAAGGAATATCTTAAATACAGCAGCGAACCCTTAAGCCTTAATATGGCGAGAGGTAAGCCGTCACCGGCACAGCTCGACCTTTCAATGCCTATGATGGATGTATTGGATTCAGAGACTAAGCTTAATGCCGAGGACGGAACCGATTGCCGTAATTACGGCGTGCTGGATGGTATTCCGGAGGCTAAGGCACTTTTTGCCGATATGCTCGGAGTTGCTTCCGAGAACATTATTGTTTACGGTAATTCTTCACTTAATATAATGTATGATTCCGTGAGCCGTTCATATACTCACGGTGTAATGGGTTCAACACCGTGGTGCAAGCTGCCTAAGGTAAAGTGGCTTTGCGTGGTGCCGGGCTATGACAGACATTTTAAGATCACAGAGCACTTCGGCTTTGAGATGATCAATATTCCAATGCTTCCGACAGGTCCCGATATGGATATGGTAGAGGCACTTGTCAATAATGATGCTTCAGTCAAGGGAATATGGTGCGTTCCGAAGTATTCCAACCCTACCGGAAATTCATATTCCGAGGAGACTGTTAAGAGATTTGCGGCACTTAAGCCTGCGGCAGAGGATTTCCGTATATATTGGGATAATGCTTATGCCGTTCATCATCTCTATGAGGATAAGCAGGACTCACTTCCGGAGATACTTTCGGAGTGTGCCGCAGCAGGTAATCCGGATATGGTATATGAATTTGCTTCGACATCCAAGATAAGCCTGCCGGGTTCGGGTGTTGCCGTTATGGCAAGCTCTGTCGGAAATATAGCGGATATCAAGAAGAGCATGACTGTACAGACCATCGGTCATGATAAGGTCAATCAGCTTCGCCATGTACGTTTCTTTAAGAACACCGAGGGCATCGCTGTTCATATGAAGAAGCACGCAGACATCCTTCGACCTAAGTTTGAGATAGTAGATACTGTACTCAGAGAGGAGATAGGAGAGCTTGGCATAGGTACCTGGACCAAGCCGAACGGAGGATATTTTGTATCGTTTGACTCCATGCCGGGCTGTGCCAAGGATATATATAATGCTGCAAAGAAAGCCGGTGTAACACTTACCAATGCCGGAGCGGCTTTCCCTTACGGAATAGATCCGGAGGACAAGAATATCCGTATAGCACCGTCATATCCTTCGGATGGGGAGATGAAGAAAGCTATGCAGGTCTTTACTCTTTGCGTAAAGCTTGTATCAGCAGAGCATCTGCTACATTGATGATATAGCCGGAGTTGTATATTACAGATATACGCACAAATAATTGCATGATGTTGCACATTAATGATATAATTTGTCAAAATTTGTTTTTTAAGGGGTGTAACACTATGAATGAATCGCGTGAATCCTTCGGGTCGCGTATAGGCTTCCTGCTGGTAAGTGCCGGATGCGCTATAGGAATAGGCAATGTCTGGAAGTTCCCGTATATTACAGGACAGAACGGAGGAGGATGGTTTGTGCTTTTCTATCTTCTGTTCCTGCTGATAATGGGAGTGCCTGTACTCACTATGGAGCTTGCCGTAGGACGAGGAGGCAGAAAGTCGGCGGTACTTGCTTACAAGGCTTTGGAAAAGCCGGGAAGCAAGTGGCATCTTCACGGATGGGTGGCTATCTTCGGATGTATAATGCTTATGATGTATTACACAACGGTATCCGGATGGATGGTGAATTACTTCGTGAAGTTTGCGGGCGGTGTATTTAAGTCAGGCATGACTGCCGATGCTGTAGGCGGAGTATTTTCGGAGATGCTTGCATCACCGAGTGAAATGTGCATATGGATGGTAGTGACTGTCCTTTTGGGCTTTCTTGTATGCAGCTTCGGACTTCAGAACGGTATTGAGAAGATAACTACTGTCATGATGGCGGCTTTGCTTGTACTTATAGTTGTGCTTGCTGTTCACAGTCTTACTCTGTCCGGTGCCGGGGAAGGAATGTCATTCTACCTTGTGCCTAATGCCGATAATGTAAGAAAAGTAGGCCTTTGGAACGTTATTTCGTCCGCTATGAATCAGGCTTTCTTTACTCTCAGCCTAGGTGTTGCGGCTATGGAGATATTCGGAAGCTATATGAGTAAGGATCATTCGCTTGCCGGAGAGGCTGTAAGGATATGCGTGCTTGACACCTTTGTTGCTCTGGTATCGGGTATCATCATATTCCCGGCATGCTTCTCCTACGGAGTGCATCCTGATGCCGGACCGTCACTTATATTTGTAACACTTCCGAATATATTCACCAATATGGCAGGCGGCAGACTGTGGGGAGCTTTATTCTTCCTGTTTATGACCTTTGCAAGTTTTTCAACTGTCATTGCGGTATTTGAAAATATCCTGTCCTTTGCGGTAGATATGTTCGGGATCAGCAGAAAGAGATCTGCATTTATATGCTGCATAATGATACTTGTGCTCAGCCTTCCCTGCGCGCTTGGATACAATGTGCTCGGAGAGCTTCGCATAATCGGCGGAAGAGATGTGCTTGATTCGGAGGACTTTATCGTCAGCAATCTGCTGCTTCCTATAGGTTCACTTGTATTCCTTATGTTCTGTGTAAGCAAGTGGGGATGGGGATTTGACAATTATCTGAAGGAGTGTAATACAGGCAAGGGACTGAAGATACCGAGATTCCTTAAGCCATATTTTCAGTTTATACTGCCTGTACTGATACTGGTAATACTTATAAGCGGTCTTATATAAATCTGTGATGATATATTGATATTTACGCTTTAATATATTTTGAAAATGAAAACTCCCGGGAGCCTGAAAACTCTCGGGAGTTTTTTTAAACTCATAGGAAATTGCGTCCTATGAGTTTAAAAACGCTCCGCGGGATGCGCACTCGCGCGAAGTAGAAACCTGTCGCAAGCGACCGCGCTCGGCGCGAGAATGTGCCAAGGCACATTCTTTTTTATCAAAGCATTGAGGTGAAATCCGCGATTCTCTCCACAGCCTCTTTGAGATTCTCAATAGAGTTTGCATAGGAGAGACGGAAATATCCTTCACCCCTTGAACCGAAGGAGGAACCCCATGCCGCTGCAACACCCGCCTCGCAGAGGAGCCTGTCACAGAAGTCATAGCTGCTGAGTCCGAAGGCCGAAATATTCGGGAAAGCGTAAAATGCACCCTTTGGCTTGACACAGCTGATACCCGGGATATCATTAAGTGCATCAATGAGCCAGTCACGTCTTTCCTTAAATGCTGCCTTCATGATCTCAACGGAATCCTGCGGGGCTCTGAGAGCTTCGATTGCTGCGATCTGGGTAAAGGAAGCCGCACACGAATTCGAATTGATCATGAGCAGTTCCATTTTTTTTGCCAATTCGGCATTCATGATGCCGTAGCCGAGACGCCAGCCTGTCATTGAATAGGCTTTTGAGAAACCGTTAAGTATAATCGTACGGTCCTTGAATCCCGGAATCGCAGCAATAGACGGAGCTATACTTTCATCATAGACAAGTCTGTCATATATCTCATCGGACAAAATAAAGATATCGGGTCTGTCCTTGAGTATGTCGGCAAGCTCAAGCAGATCATCTTTATCGAAGACACCGCCTGTAGGATTGGACGGACTGTTAAGTATGATAAGCTTGGTCTTTGGAGTTATGGCTGCCTTGAGCCTCTCAAGGTCATACTTGAAATCATCCTTCTCAAGCAGCGGGATAGGCACGGGTACACCGCCGACGAATTTTATGCAGGATGAATAAATAGGAAAACCGGGATCGGGGATGATGACCTCATCACCGGATTCGACAAGCATAAGCATGGTATAGAACATAATGGGCTTTCCGCCGGGAACGACCACTACATCATTCATATCGGTCTTGACATGTTTATTGATAGCATAGAACTTTGCAATCTCCTCACGAAGCTCCGGATAACCCTGAGACGGGCTGTAGCCGGTGATACCTTCGTTGATCGCACGACAGGCAGCCTGAGCGATATGCTCAGGAGTTTTGAAATCAGGCTGACCTATTTCGCAGTGGATGATCTTCATGCCTGCAGCCTCAAGCTTATTTGCCTTGGCAAGTATCTTAAAGGCGGATTCCGTATTAAGTGAATTTACTCTTTTTGTCAGATAATTCTCATACATGTCTTTATTCCGATCTTATTATAAAATAAACCGCTGAAATTCAGCGGCTCAAGACTAAGTTCAACACTTTAACATATTAACATACTGTACCATAAAAAGATACTTAAAAAGTGTTTGCAGCTTCGTTCTTTTGCCTGAGAGATTCGGCATGGATGTCATGCCTTGCACCTTCGGCACCCAATCTAATGGGATTCTCCAAAGTGCCCTGGATATCCGGTTTCCATAAGAACAGATCCCTGATACTTCGACGGGCAGTATGAAATTGTTAATACGTTAGCACGTTTCAGTATTATATTCAAGGATAAAATCACCGAAAATCAAATATTTCCGCAGTGTTTACGAAATAATACTTAATATATGAAGCGTTTAAAAAAATTCCGTTAAAATGTTTGCATGCAAATGAATTTTGCTTGAATTTATATCGTCAGGTGTTTATAATCAAAACAACTATGTAATCATATATCTTATTTCAGAAAGGGGATATAAAAATATGGGCCTTGCGACATTTAAAGGCGGCGTCCATCCCTATGAGGGCAAAGAGCTCAGCGAGAAGTGTGCTATTCAGACTCTTCCTGAGTTCGACGGGGAGTACATCTTCCCTATGGTCCAGGGACTTGGTGCTCCTTCAAAGCCGATAGTGGCAGTGGGAGACCACGTACTTGCGGGACAGATGATTGCCGAGCCGGGCGGATTTATTTCCGCAGCTGTAACATCTTCGGTTTCGGGTACTGTTAAGGCGATCGAGCAGAGACTTATCACCATGGGTATGCTTGCTCAGTCTATCGTTATCGAGAGTGACGGTGAGTTCAAGACAGTCGAGGGTGTAGGAGAGGAAAGAGACTACACAAAGCTTTCAAAGGATGAGATCCGAGGCATTGTTAAGAATGCAGGTATCATCGGTATGGGCGGTGCAGGTTTCCCGACACACGTTAAGCTTGCTCCTAAGAATGACGATGCTATCGATTTCGTTATTGCGAACGGTTCAGAGTGTGAGCCTATGCTTACCAATGACCACAGACTTATGCTTGAGGAGCCTGAGCGTATCATCGGCGGTATCAAGGTATGTCTCCAGCTTTTCCCGAATGCCAAGGGAATCATTGCTATAGAGGAGAACAAGCCTGATGCTATCGCCGTTATGGAGAAGCTTGTTGCCAATGAGGAGCGCATCAGCGTTACCCGCATGAAGACAAAGTATCCTGAGGGTGGTGAGCGTCAGCTTATCTTTGCCTGCACAGGAAGATCGATCAATTCTGCTGTACTTCCGGCAGATGCTGGATGTGTAGTTGATAACGTAGCAACACTTGCTGCTATCTATGATGCAGTTGCAAAGAGCACACCTATCATGCAGAAGGTCATCACTATTTCAGGTGATGCTGTTGCAAAGCCGGCGAACGTAAAGGTTAGACTCGGTGTGACTTACGGACGTATTGCAGAGGCTGTAGGCGGCTTCAAGACAGAGCCTGCCAAGATCATCTGCGGCGGACCTATGATGGGTATGGCACTCTTCAGCACAGATGTTCCTGTAGTTAAGAACTCAGCTGCTCTTCTTGCTTTCCAGCATGATGAGGTAGCCGAGAGCGAGGCTATTCAGACACATTGTATCAGATGTGGACGTTGTATAGATGCCTGTCCGATATTCCTTACACCTGTTCTCATGGCTAAGGCTGTTGAGGCAAGAGACTGGGCTAAGCTTGAGGAGCTTAACGGTGCCGAGTGTATCGAGTGCGGAAGCTGCTCTTACATCTGTCCGGCTAAGAGACCTCTTACACAGTACTTCAAGCAGGGACGTCGTGAGGTTAACGGACTTCGCCGTGCAAGACAGGCAGCAGAAGCAGCTAAGAAGGCTGAGGCCGAGCAGGCAGCAGCAGAGAAGAAATAAGGAGGAGAAGAATAATGGAAAATACACAGATCAAGAAAATTCCTAATGTGTCTTCCTCGCCTCATTTCAGAAGCAAGCTTACGACACATGGGGAGATGCTTGATGTTATTATCGCAATGATCCCAATCACTCTTTGGGGAGCGTATCATTTCGGTTTAAGATCACTCGCAGTTGTTGCTATCACAGTAGCTGCATCGGTACTCTTCGAGTATTTATATGAGAAGGCTATGCACCTTCCTATCACTATCAACGATCTGTCGGCTGTTGTTACAGGTATGATCCTGGCACTTAACATGCCTCCTCAGATCCCGTTCTGGGTACCGGTTATCGGTGCTGCTTTCTCAATCATCGTTGTTAAGCAGCTCTACGGCGGACTCGGACAGAACTTCATGAACCCGGCACTTGCAGGACGTTGCTTCCTTCATATTTCGTTTGCCGGACTTATGACAGATTTCTCTTGTGCAAAGATCGGATATGATGCACTTACAAGTGCTACACCGCTTGCACAGATCGAGAACGGTACATTCGACGGAACATTGCTTGATCTCTTCCTTGGAAATCATGCCGGAACCATCGGTGAGGTATCTGTACTCTGCCTTCTTATAGGTATCGTTTACATGCTCTATAAGAATGTTATCACTATTCAGATACCGGCTTCGTATCTCATCACATTTGCTATATTCGAGTTCATCGCAGGCGGCTTCAATCCTACATTCGTGCTTATGCAGCTTATGTCAGGCGGTATCCTCTTCGGTGCATGCTTCATGGCAAACGACTATGTAACAAGTCCTGTTACACATAAGGGACAGATCCTCTACGGTATATTCCTTGGAATCATGACCGGAGTAATTCGTACATTTGCTCCGTCTGCAGAGGGTGTATCTTACTCAATCCTTCTCGGCAACCTGCTTGTTCCGATCTTTGAGCGTTACACCATCCCGACAGCATTCGGAAAGGGAGGCAGCAAGAAGTAATGAAGAACACTATAGTAAAAGACGCTGCGATTCTCTTTGTTATTACACTTATTGCAGGACTTGCACTCGGTGCCGTTCACGCAATTACACTTGAGCCTATCAACCAGGCAACTATCGCAGCTACAAACAAGACTTATTCGGAGGTTTATCCGGAGGCTTCGGAGTTCGAGAATACAGACGAGCTTACAGCAGCGGTTGAGCAGGCAAACACAGAGATCGATACCTGGGGTATCGGCAATAAGGCAGGCAAGCTCAGCATCAACGACGCCATGGTGGCAAAGGATGCTTCGGGCAATGCCGTAGGATACATGATCATCGCTACTTCGGGCGAAGGTTACGGCGGAGATATCAAGATGACAGTCGGCGTTTCTAACGACGGCAAGGTTACAGGTATCGGTTTCCTTACTATCAACGAGACTGTAGGTCTCGGACTTAAGGCTAAGAATCCTGAGTTCAAGGATCAGTTTGTAGGTAAGGATGCTTCGGGCAGCATCGAGGGAGTTAAGACAGGAAATGCAAATGACCAGCAGTTCAACGCAATAAGCGGTGCTACATTTACATCTACAGCAGTTTCCTATGCACTTAATGCAGCTCTTCACTTCGTCAACAATTGCATACAGTAAGGGGAAGGAGGAATATCATGAATAAATACGTAGAAAGACTTTATAATGGTATCTGGAAAGAGAATCCGCTCCTGGTCCTCGTACTTGGTACTTGTCCGACACTTGCTGTCACAACTTCGGCTATCAACGGTGTAGGTATGGGACTCTCAACAACAGCAGTTCTCGTATTCTCAAACGTTATCATAGCAGCGCTCAGAAAGGTCATTCCGGACAGACTCAGACTTCCGGCAGAGATCGTTATCGTTGCTTCACTCGTTACCGTTGTAGATATGCTTATGCAGGGCTTCACACCTGAGATGTATGAGTCACTCGGAGTGTATATCCCGCTTATCGTTGTTAACTGTATCATCCTTGGCCGTGCAGAGGCATATGCGATGAAGAACGGCCCTATCATTTCTCTTTTCGACGGAATCGGTATGGGACTCGGATTCACTATCGCACTTGTTATCATTGGTGCAGTCAGAGAAGTTATCGGTGCCGGAACAATATTCAATGTACAGGTTATGCCTGCTGCATACACACCATGCTCACTCTTCATTCTTGCACCGGGTGCATTCCTGGTATATGCAGCTGTAACCGCTCTTCAGAACTATCTCAAGATGCCTAAGGCACCTAAAGTAGAGAAGAAGGCTGACTGCTGTGTACCGGCTGCTAAGGAGGAGACTCCGGCAGAGACAGAGAATAAGTAAGGGAGGAGATCAATATGGTTAATTTAATAGTAATTGCTATAAGTGCTTGTCTTGTAAGCAACGTCGTATTGAGCCAGTTCCTCGGAATCTGTTCTTTCCTCGGTGTATCTACGGATGTTAAGACTGCTGCCGGAATGGGTGGAGCCGTAGTATTCGTTATTACTCTTGCTTCTATCGTAGCAAGCCTTATATATGATCATGTACTTGTACCGCTTGATCTTGTTTACCTCAAGACTATCGTATTCATTCTTATCATTGCGGCACTCGTTCAGATCGTTGAGATGTTCATGCATAAGTGCATGGTATCACTTTACAACGCACTCGGAATCTATCTTCCGCTTATCACAACAAACTGCGCAGTTCTCGGTGTTGCACTTACAAATACTCAGAACAGCTACAACTTCATCGAGTCTGTAGTTTGCGGTTTTGCAACAGCTATCGGATATCTTATTGCAATCGTATTGCTTGCAGGTATTCGTGAGCATATTGCAGGCGGAAATGTTCCTAAGAGCTTCCAGGGAGTTCCGATCGTAATCGTTACGGCTGCACTCATGTCAATTGCATTCTTCGGATTCTCCGGAGTAATTTAATAGGAGGGTCGGGATGAATCCAATTATTATCGCTGCTGCAGTCGTTGCAGTAACAGGTATTATCGTAGGTATCGGACTCGGCGTCTTCGGTGAGAAGTTCAAGGTTGAGGTCGATGAGAGAGAAGCTGCCATCCGTGAGGCTCTTCCGGGCAACAACTGCGGTGGTTGCGGATATCCGGGATGTGACGGATGTGCTAAGGCTATCAATGAAGGCGAAGCTCCGGTCAATGCTTGTCCTGTAGGACAGAAGCCTTGCTGGGATGCTATCGGCGCTATCATGGGCGTTGAGGCAGGCAGTGCCGACAAGAAGGTTGCATTTGTTAAGTGCTCGGGTACTTGCGCAGATGCACCTAAGAGATATAACTATTCAGGTCCGGATGATTGTAATAACATGGGTCCGGTTCCGGGTTCGGGAGACAAGGCCTGCAACTACGGCTGCCTCGGTCACGGATCATGTGTTAAGGCTTGTAAGTTCGATGCAATGCATATCGTAGACGGAATCGCTGTTGTTGATGAGTCTAAGTGTACTGCATGTCAGGCATGTATCAAGGTTTGTCCGCGTAAGCTTATTGAGCTTGTACCGGCTAAGGCTAAGTACAGAGTCAATTGTGCTAACAAGGATAAGGGTAAGGCTGTTATGGATGTATGCAAGGTCGGCTGTATCGGCTGCACACTTTGCGTAAAGAACTGCCCGAAGGAAGCTATCCACATGGATGGTAACGTAGCTGTTATCGATTATGATAAGTGCGTAGGCTGCGGTATCTGCGCTTCCAAGTGCCCGAAGAAGATCATTCACATGTTTCAGCAGGCTTGATTGATTATTCAAAATTTATAAAAGGAGTCGCCTCTTTTGAGGCGGCTCCTTTTAATTTGTTAAATACAAAACTATCCTTGATACAGTTTGTTGCGCTGTGTTATAATCAGCAAGTGTGTTTATTATGAGATACACATATTTACTAAAATATACGAGGAAAATAAATTGGCACAATATCCATACAAGACAAGAGAAGGCGGAGCTACAGTTACGATATTTGTTCCGTATGACTGCAATAATCATTGCCCGTTCTGCATCAACAAGCAGGAATATGCAGATATGAGCGGCTTCAGCCTTGAGAAGATCTGTGAGAGCATCCGTACTATGGATTCGATCACGCCTAAGTGTGATTTTGTATTCACAGGCGGAGAGCCTATGGCTAATCTTGAGTCACTCCAGATCATGCTTGACTGCATCCCGACAACGCACAGAGTATTTATCAATACGACCTTTCCGGTTATGAACGATTATACTGCAGAGGAGATGCTTGCATTTACAGAGAAGAACAAGGACAAGATCACCTGCTTCAACATTTCCAGACATATGCAGAAGTATGTTGAGGAGTCGCCGGATGAGATAATTGCCAAGATCGCTACTCCAAAGCGTGTTAACTGCGTATTGTATAAGCATTACCCTACAGATAAGCTTCCGGCTTATGCTGACCGTTTCGGTGAGTACAAGATTCCTATACAGTTCCGTTTCGATTATACCGAGACTACTCCTGACAATCTCTATGAGGAGGCTAACGATCATATACTCAAGGATCTTAAGCATTACTTCACATATAAGGGACTTGACGGAAGCCGTATGCGCTGCGGATATCATTTTGAGCACAACGGTAACCACCTTACCTATCACAAGACACTTCCTTACTCGACTATTATCGAGAAGGGGGATGACGGTGTTACCTACGCTATCCTCTATGATATCCTTATCAAACAGACAGGTAAGATCGTTTCGGACTGGACAGACGATCAGCCGATACTTGATCTTGATGCATACAGAAAGGTTGTATTCGAGCCTAACGATCAGGTAGTTCGCGAGGGCGTGATCGATTTCTGATCATAAGACCGGACAATTTAAAAGTGAATTTACATACTCTCTTTACCTACAACGGTGGAGAGAGTATTTTTATCGATTAAATCCGTAATTAATAGATAAGGAAAAAGAAAAGGAAACCGCATACTGTGAAATAAAAAAAGTGCTGTCGATTGTGATACGACAGCACTTTAAATATTCAGGATTGTCTGTTTTTTCAGAAACAAAAGTATTGATTGAAATGAATTTTCAGGAACGATCCGTTAAAAGCTAATTGTTTTAATATTCTTAGTAGCATCTCCGCCATCCGGGGCTTTATCCATAGTTTCTTCGACAATATCACCTGAGGTGCTTAAGGGAGCGGAATGGGTCTCTCTGTCTTTATGGGAAATAAAGAGAAACTTTCTGATCGCAAAGAGCAATGCTATGCCTGCAATACCGACAAAAAGTTCTGTCGGAGGCATTTTTTCAAGTATGATCTCTCTTGTTGCCGCAAGTGTAAGTATCTCAACTATGGTGTCCAGTGACTGATGAAGCAATACATGGATAAGCTCGGCGGCAATTATGATGTTGATTATATATTCCAAAAATGTGATAAGGCTCTTGGACTCAACATCAAAGCATCTTGTAAGCTGCTCGGGGAGACTGAATAAGGTGATAACTATGGCAGCTACTATGGTAACGGATATGATGCAGTGAAGCGCATCAAGTACCTTGTACATGATGTTTCTGAATTCTTTGAAAATAACCGGTGTTTTCTGTTGCCTGTTCATCGGCCCTCCTTGATTAAGTGAAAAACATTATGTTAAACTAATGACAATATAGTAACATAAATACAGCTTTGATAGAATTACTTAATTTAATACTTTAAAGAAGCTTACGGAGAAAATGAATATGAAGTGGAAAAAATATACTATACACACGACGACTGAGGCGGAGGATATAGTAAGCCTCATGCTTAACGAAAACGGGGTAGAGGGAGTGCAGATAGAGGATAACGTGCCTCTGTCCGATGCCGACACCAAGGGCATGTTTATAGATATATTGCCGGAGCTTCCCGCAGATGACGGAAGCTCAAGACTCAGCTTCTTTTTGAGACTTGAGGATGATGAACATAAGGCAGACTCCGCACCGGCAAACGATACTGCCGACGCCTCCGAGGATCGTTCATATTCTATAGATGACAAGATATGGAGCGAAGCCGATATAAATAAACTGCTTGAGACAGTAAGAAATGAGCTTGACGAAATGCGCAGCTATGTAGATATAGGAGAAGGCCGCATAGAAGAGGGAGTTACCGAGGACACAGACTGGAGAGATAACTGGAAACAGTTCTTCAAGCCTATATTGATCGACAAATTCCTTATTAAGCCAAGTTGGGAAGAAGTACCCGACGAGCATAAGGCTGAAATTGAAAGCGGAGAGCTTAAGCTTATTGAAATAGACCCGGGTACCGCATTCGGAACGGGTTCCCATGAGACCACGCAGCTTTGTCTTGCTGCCTTAGACAGCTATATCAAAAAGGGAGATAAGGTACTCGACATAGGAACCGGAAGCGGAATATTGGGAATAGCTGCATTAAAATGCGGAGCCGACAAGGTAATGGCAACAGAGCTTGACGAGATGTGCGAATCCTCAATACTTGATAATATCTCTTATAACGATATGGGTGAGGACAGCTTTAAGCTTGTTATCGGTAATGTTATCGGAGATGAGGAGATAATTTCCGCAGTTAAGGCGGAAGCTCCGCAGGGTTATGATGTGGTAATAGCCAATATACTTGCCCCTGTTATTGCAATGCTTGCAGGCGAGGGAAATGTTGACGCACTTATACGTAAGGACGGCATCTTTATTACCTCGGGAATTATAGACACGAGGATGGAAGAAGTTAAGGCAGCATTTTCAGCAAATCCCAACTGGAAGATCGAAGAGATCAACACACGCGGAGAATGGGTAGGCATCATAGCAAGACGTATCTGATATGGACATAGAGCTTAGTGAGATAATAAATAAAAATGCCGGAGCTCTCGGTGAGAGAGATAAGTATGCCAATAAAGGAACATACGGTAAGCTCCTTGTTATAGGCGGAAGCTGCGGTATGTCCGGTGCGGCTTATCTTTGCTCGCTTGCTGCTTTCAGGACAGGCATAGGTATGGTCAAGGTGTTCGGACCTGAGTGTAATCGTGTCATCTTACAGACCGCTCTGCCGGAAGCTATGTATAAAAGCATGGAGCTTTCCGACGGAAGTATCGATAAGTCGGCACTGAAGGAGTCAATAAACTGGGCTGATCATATTGTTGTAGGTCCCGGCTTATCCAAGGGTACCGAAGCCGTGGAGCTCATGCGCGTATTGGGAAGCGACGATATGGCAGAAGTACTCTCGTCAAAAAAGATGCTCCTGTATGATGCAGATGCTTTGAACATAATCTCAATGTTTATAAACAGCAGCGGACATGAAACCGATGTTGATAACTCCGGCGAGAAACTGCTTTCTGCATCCGAACATATTGTCATTACGCCGCATATAGGCGAGATGGCGAGACTTACCGGGCTTGAGATAGACTATATCAAGGCTCATCAGAAGGAAGTTGCCAAAGCTTTTGCGGATAAGTACGGCGTAAATGTCGTGCTTAAGGATGCCGTGACGGCTGTCGCACTGAAGGAGAAGACCGGAAAAGCAATGCTTATCGACAGCGGCTGCGGAGCTATGGCTAAGGCGGGAAGCGGTGATGTGCTTTGCGGATTCATATCCGGCATCACTGCAGTGTTGGGAGATAAGCTTAATGACAGCATTCCGACAGCCGTCTTTTTACACGGCAGAGCAGGCTGTATAGCCTCAGATACGGTGGGCTGTCACAGTGTGCTTGCGGAAGATATAGCGAATTCCGCAGGTAAAGCAATATTATCTTGCATAAAGTCATAAATAGTTTTATACTTTAATGCTATAACGTAAAAAAATATTAAATTTTGTATAGCAGGATATACAAAAAGAAAGGAAGAAAATGAGCAGAGTTTACAATTTCAGCGCGGGACCTGCTGTTATGCCCGAAGAGGTATTGACAGAGATTAGAGATGAGGTACTTGAGTATGGTTCCTCAGGCATGTCCGTAATGGAGATGAGCCATCGATCTAAGGATTTCGAAGCGATACTCCACGGCACTGAGAATACACTCAGAGAGCTTATGAGTATTCCGGATAATTACAAAGTCCTCTTTATTCAGGGTGGAGCTTCTCAGCAGTTCGCCGCAGTACCTATGAACCTTATGAGAAATAAGGTAGCCGATTATATCAACACAGGAAACTGGACAAAGAAGGCAATTCAGGAGGCTAAGCTCTTCGGCAAGGTCAATGTTATCGCTTCCTCGGAGGATAAGACATTTTCATATATCCCGGATGTGGACGATCTTCCGATATCAGAGGATGCGGATTACGTATACATTTGCCAGAACAACACTATCTACGGAACCAGATATTCAAAGCTTCCGGATACTAAGGGCAAGGATCTTGTAGCGGACGTTTCTTCGATGTTTGTTTCGGAGCCTTTGGATGTATCAAAGTACGGCGTTATTTATGCCGGAGTTCAGAAGAACGCCGGTCCTGCCGGACTCGTTGTATCTATAGTCAGAGAGGATCTCATCACAGACGAGTGCCTTCCGGGAACTCCTACCATGCTTAAGTGGAAGACTCAGGCAGATAACGATTCTATGTACAACACACCGAATACCTGGGCTATATATGTTTGCGGCAAGGTATTTGACTGGATCAAGCGCAACGGCGGACTTACAGCCATGAAAGAGCGCAACGAGAAGAAGGCTGCATTGCTCTATGATTACCTTGACAGCTCCAAGCTCTTCAAGGGCACCGTTCGCAAGGATTCACGTTCTCTTATGAATGTTCCGTTCATTACAGGCAATGAGGAGCTTGATAAGGAGTTTATCGCTGTTTGCGGAGAGAACGGGCTCAAGAATATCAAGGGTCACAGATCCGTAGGCGGTATGAGAGCTTCCATATATAATGCCATGCCTTATGAAGGCGTTGCCAAGCTTGTAAGCGTTATGGAAGACTTCGAAAAGAAGCACATATAATACCTGAGTAAGAATTTATGTAATATTGAAAATGCGAAAGCTATAAAACGGCAGACAGCCGGGCACACGGCATTTTCAGTAATAGACTATATATGAGCTATAGATAGTTCAGAGGGGACGAAAATGAAGGACAGAAAGATTTTTCTGATGAATAACATCAGTGATTACGGTCTCAGAGAGTTCAGAGACGGATACAGCTTTACAAATGATTTTGAGCAGGCACAGGGCGTACTTGTCAGATCGCAGAAGATGCATGACACAGAGTTCCCGCCTTGCCTCAGAGTCATTGCCCGTGCCGGAGTAGGTCTTAACAATGTTCCGATAGACCGCTGCTCGGAGAACGGAATCGTTGTAATGAATACACCGGGTGCCAATGCCAATGCGGTTAAGGAGCTCGTTCTTGCCGGACTTATGCTTGCATCAAGAGATATCGTAGGCGGTATCGAATGGGTCAAGGCAAATGCTGCAGATGAGAATATCGCAGCAAGAACAGAGAAGGAGAAGAAGGCTTTCGCCGGCAACGAGGTCATCGGCAAGAAGATCGGTGTTATAGGACTCGGTGCCATAGGTATCCAGGTAGCCAATATGTGCGCTTATCTCGGTATGGAAGTGTACGGCTATGATCCTTATATATCTGTAAATTCAGCATGGAGACTGAAGAGAGAGGTCAAGCATGCTGAGAGCATGGACGAGCTCTTTGACAACTGTGATTATTTCACAGTACATGTTCCGGCAGTGGATTCCAGCAGAGATCTGCTTAACAAGATAAGCTTTGCCAAGATGAAGGACGGAGTAAAGATACTTAACTTCTCCCGTGAATTCGTTGTTAATGATGATGATATTGCCGAGGCTCTTGAGAGCGGAAAGGTAGCAAAGTATGTTACGGACTTCCCGGGAACCAAGACCGTCAAGATGAAGAATACCATCGTTACTCCGCATCTCGGAGCATCTACGGAGGAGGCTGAGGACAATTGTGCCAAGCTTGCCGTAGAGGAGCTTCAGGATTACCTTGATAACGGTAATATCATGCATTCGGCAAATTTCCCGGATGTAAATGTAGGTGTATGCAAGACAGACGCGAGACTTGCATTCCTTCACAGAAATATTCCGAACATGCTCGGACAGCTTACCGCTATAGTCGGTGAGGCAGGCTGCAACATTGCTAACATGCAGAATGCAAGTAAGGGACAGTACGCATACACAATTATGGACTTCGAGAGCAAGCTCTCGGCTGAGCTTATCGACAAATTCAAGAATGTTGAAGGCATGCTCAGAGTTCGTGTCGTAAAAAACTGATTATAATTTAGAAATTGTTAGGATTTGGGAGGCCTGCATACTTGCAGGTCTCTTTGTGTATGGGTACAATTATAAAATGGCTTAATAAACAATTATCATCAGAGCATAAGCAGTATCAGGACTGCATGCATTATAAGGAGAAGTATTATGGCGGATATAAGACCGTTTAAGGCAGTGAGACCTGCAAGAGACAAGGCAAGTGAAGTGGCTGCACTTCCGTATGATGTATATTCCGGAGAGGAGGCTGCCGAGGCAGTCAAGGGCAAGCCTCTCAGTTTCCTCAATATAGACAGACCGGAGACTATGTTTGCGCCGGATCATGACATGTATGCCGATGATGTATATGAGGCTGCAAGAGCAAGATATCTTGAGCAGAAGGCAGAGGGCGTATATATTTCGGATGATAAAAACTGCTACTACATTTACGAGCAGACTATGGACGGACGTGTTCAGACGGGTATAGCTGCGCTTACGGCGGTAGATGATTATCTCGGAAATATATGCAAAAAGCATGAGAATACCGTAGAGAAAAAGGAACAGGACAGGATCAGACACGTTGATACCATGTCGGCACAGACCGGACCGATATTTTTGAGCTATCATTCCAGAGCCGGAATCAATGAGATAACGGATGCATGGAAGAAGTCTCATACTGCGGAGTATGACTTTGAGAGTGAGGACGGAATACATCACAGAGTCTGGATCATTGATGACGCCGAGACAGTGGATAAGCTGAGCTGCGAATTTGCCGAGCTTGACTGCACATATATAGCTGACGGACATCACAGAGCAGCTTCCGCCGTTAAGGTTGCGCTTAAGAGAAGAGAGGCAGCCGGGGCGGACTATGACAAAAATGCAGAGTTTAATTATTTCCTCTCTGTTCTGTTCCCGGATTCCGAGCTTAAGATAATGGATTACAACAGAGTTGTGAGAGACCTTAACGGACATGATCTCGACAGCTTCCTTGAGGGACTTGAGGAGGTATTTGATGTTGAGCTTACATCTCTTTCCTGCAGTGCTGAGGAGCATATAGGAAACGGCGGACTGCCGGGCATTAAGTGCGGAGCCGAGATACTTAAGCCTGCAAAAAAATACGATATAGGTATGTACCTTAACGGACGAAGCTACACCTTGAGAGTGAAGCCGGAATACATAGACGGTATAAAGGATGATCCGGTAAAGAGTCTCGATGTATCCGTGCTTCAGGAGGAGGTACTGGATAAACTCCTCGGCATCAAAGACCCGAGAACAGATTCACGTATTAAATTCGTAGGCGGAATAAGAGGAGTAAGAGAGCTGGTTAAGGATGCCGATGCCTTTACTGCCGAAAATGCGAAAAACGGTGATAATACAGAGAGCGGTACGGCAGTGGCATTTGCAATGTATCCGACAGATATATCCGAGCTCTTCAGGGTAGCAGATGCGGGAATGCTTATGCCTCCTAAGTCGACCTGGTTCGAGCCTAAATTAAGAAGCGGATTGTTTATACATGAATTTTGATAAGCATAGCCCGGCTTGATACACTTAGCTGTAATATGCAATCAACTTTCGATACGGCGGGCAATAATACAGCGCCGCATACAATAACCCGGAGACGGAATAATCGAAATATGACGATAAAATAAAGAATTGTGGATAGAGTGAGATAATGCATCATTTTTTTGTGGATAAGGATAATGTGAGCGGTACGACCATAATTATCGACGACAAGGACGATCTTAATCATGCACTGAAGGTGCTGAGACTTAAGGACGGAGAGAGGATCATAGTAAGTGATTCGGAGGGTACCGACTATATATGTGTTGTGGACGGCAGAGACGAGGAACAGGAGATACTTAAGCTGTCTGTTGAAGAAGTTAAGGAAGACAACCATGAGCTGCCGTCAAAGGTAGTGCTTTTTCAGTGCCTTCCGAAGTCAGAGAAGATGGAGCTAATCATACAGAAGGCAGTTGAGCTTGGAGTAAGCGATATAGTACCGGTTGCATCCAAGAACTGTGTGGTAAAGCTTGATGACAAGAAGGCTGCTTCGAAAACAAAGAGATGGCAGCTGATTGCCGAAAATGCGGCAAAACAGTCCAAGAGAAGCATAGTGCCTACTGTACATGAGCCGGTGAGCTTCAAGGATGCGGTCTCTATGTGCGAGGAATGTACGGTCAGCATCATTCCCTATGAAAATGAAGACGGTCTCACAGGCACCTGTGAGGCTATAGTAAGCTTCTTACCGGGCAACAGCATAGGTGTTATGGTAGGACCGGAGGGAGGCTTCGATCCTCTTGAGGCAGCAATGGCTAAACGCCACGGAATAAGGCCGATATCCCTGGGAAAGCGTATACTTCGTACCGAGACGGCGGCAATAGCGATACTGAGCCTTATTATGATCAGGCTTGAGATAGCTGCCGGAATGGATCTTACAGTTGAGGAATAAGTGCGGATGAGAGAGATATATTTTGATAATGCGGCAACGACAAGAGTACGTCCCGAGGTAATAAGCCTCATGGATGAGGTGATGGGGGTGAATTACGGCAATCCGTCGTCGAGACATATATTGGGAGTAAGAGCCGAAAACTACGTTAAGACAGCTGCGCAGCAGATAGCGCAGTCGCTTAAGGTAAAGCCTGGTGAGATAGTGTTTACCTCAGGGGGGACCGAGGGCAACAATATGGCTCTTATAGGTACCGCTCTTGCGAGAAAGGGCTACGGCAGACATATAATAAGCACCAATATCGAACATGCCGCGGTATATAAGCCTCTGGAGTTCCTTGAGTCCATGGGTTATGAGATAAGCATAGTAGGCACAGATAACAAGGGACATGTGGATATTGATGCCCTTAAGAGTATGATAAGACCGGACACCATACTTGTAAGCGTTATGTGGGTCAATAACGAGATGGGAGCCATAGAAGACATACCTGCCATAGGCAAGCTTATAAAGGAGATCAATCCGAGGACCTATTTCCATACAGATGCCATACAGGCCTACGGAAAGCTGACTTTAAGACCGAAGGAAGCTAATGTGGACATGCTGACGGTAAGCTCTCATAAGATACACGGGCCTAAGGGAGCAGGATTTATCTATATCAACGAAAAAGCACATGTATCACCTATAATACTCGGAGGCGGACAGCAAAAGGATATGCGTTCGGGTACGGATAATGTCCCGGGGATAGCCGGAACCGGACTTGCGGCAGAACTCTACAGAAAAGAGCATGCCGACATTGAAAAGAAGATGCTTGAAGTTAAGGACAGACTTATAGACAGACTTTCCGAGCTTGAGGGTGTAACTATCAATTCAGAGAGAGGAGCTCTCTCGGCACCGCATGTGGTGAGTGCTTCATTTGCGGGAGTAAGGGCAGAGGTGTTGCTGCATGCTCTGGAAGAGCGTGGAATATATGTTTCTTCCGGCTCGGCATGCTCATCAAACCATCCGGCTATCAGCGGAACCCTTAAGGCAATAGGCGTGAAACAGGAACTCCTGGATTCGACTATCAGATTTTCTTTCGGAATATACAATGAGCCGGAGGAAGCTGATATTTGTGTCGAGGCTATAGCCGAGCTGCTGCCGCAGCTTAGGAGATTTTGGAGACATTAAGCAATCTGCCCGGCATGTGTCATGAAAACACTTATGTGTTTACATTAATTCATCTATTCGATTGCTTAATACAAAATGACAATGCTATAATTAACTTTAACTAAGGATATTACAGAAATTTAATAACTCGAAGTTTATACAAAAGGGGATTTTAATATGGCACTTGTTACTACGACAGAGATGTTCAAAAAAGCTTACAACGGCGGATATGCCGTAGGTGCTTTTAATGTTAATAATATGGAGATAGTACAGGGAATCACCGAGGCATGCAAAGAGGAGCATGCGCCGGTCATCCTTCAGGTATCCAAGGGCGCAAGAGCTTATGCCAACAACACATATCTTATCAAACTTGTTGAGGCGGCTGTTATCGAGTGCCCGGACATTCCTATCGCACTTCATCTTGATCACGGTCCGGACTTTGAGACCTGCAAGTCCTGCATAGACTCAGGCTTCACTTCGGTTATGATCGATGCATCCTCACAGAGCTTTGAGAAGAATATCGAGATCACCAAGCAGGTGGTTGAGTATGCTCATGCACACGGAGTGGTTGTTGAGGCAGAGCTCGGTACACTTGCCGGTGTTGAGGATGATGTCAAGGTAGCGGCAGAGGATTCGTCCTATACCCAGGCTTCGGATGTTCAGGAGTTCGTGGAGCGTACAGGCTGCGATTCTCTTGCCATAGCTATAGGAACCTCACACGGTGCATACAAATTCAAGCCGGAGCAGTGCACAAGAAACGATAAGGGCGTTCTTGTACCGCCGCCGCTCAGATTCGATATCCTCAAGGATGTCGCACAGAGACTGCCGGGCTTCCCTATAGTATTGCACGGATCTTCGTCTGTTCCGCAGGAATTTGTTAAGCTTATCAACGAGAACGGCGGCAAGATGCCGGATGCCATAGGTATTCCGGAATATGAGCTCAGAGAAGCGGCAAAGCTTGCGGTATGCAAGATAAATATCGATTCAGATATCCGTCTTGCCATGACAGGAAGCATCAGACAGTATATGGCAGAGCATCCGGACAAATTCGATCCTAGAGAGTATCTTAAGCCGGCAAGAGCAAATATCAAGGAGCTTGTACGTCATAAGCTTATTGATGTACTCGGCTGCGCGGGAAAGGCGTGAGGTGACTTGAGATCATGGCAGAAGCATTAAAGGGAGCACTCGTTGTAGGACAGTCGGGCGGTCCGAGTATAGTTATCAATGCGAGTGCTTTGGGCGTTATACGAACAGCATTTGCATCGGAGCATATAACCAAGGTATACGGAGCTTATCACGGAATAGACGGAGTGCTTGACGATAAGCTTATGGATATGGATGAGGCGGGACTTATCGAGCTGGATAAGTTCATGTACTCGCCGGCATCCGCACTCGGCTCATGCCGTACCAAGATGCCTGATCCCAAGGATGACGATACCAAGTACAGACAGGTGCTTGAGGTATTCAAGAAGCACAATGTAAGATATTTCTGCTATATCGGCGGAAATGATTCCATGGATACCTGCAACAAGATTTCCAAGTATATGAAATCGGTAGGCTACGACTGCAGGATAATGGGCGTTCCAAAGACTATAGATAACGATCTCTTCGGAACGGATCATTGCCCGGGCTACGGTTCATCGGCAAAGTATATCGCAACATCCATCATGGAAGTTGCAAGAGATGCTGCCGTATATGAAAAGGGTGCGGTAACAGTATTTGAGTGCATGGGAAGACATGCGGGATGGCTTACCGCGGCTGCCGCACTTGCCAATGTAAACGGACATTGCCTCGATTATATCTATCTTCCGGAGAGAGATTTTGATATGGATAAGTTTATATCCGATATCAAGAGCTGCTATGAGAAGAACGGCAACTGCAATATAGCGGTATCCGAGGGTGTTCATTATGCCGACGGAAGCTTCATCACCGAGGTTGCCGCATCTGCAACGGACGGTTTCGGACATGTTCAGCTCGGAGGTCTTGCGGCTTATCTTGCTGCGGAGATCAAGAATCGTCTCGGACTTAAGACAAGGGGAATAGAGTTCAGTCTCCTGCAGAGATGTGCCGCACATTGCTCATCAGGCAGAGATGTCGAAGAGGCATATATGTCGGGAAGAGCGGCTGTTGAGAGTATGCTTGAGGGTATTACCGATAAGATGGTCGGACTTGAGTGTGTAAGATATCCGCACGGAGGCTTTGACAGCCATACCGTCCTCTTTGATCTTGATAAGGTTGCAAACTTCGAGAAGAAGGTTCCGCTTGAGTGGATCAATGAGGAAGGCAACAATGTGACGGATGCATTTATAGAGTATGCACTTCCGCTCATACAGGGAGATTCACCGGTACGCATGAGAAACGGACTTCCGGATTACACCGATTACAATAAGGTATTTGTAGATCCGATTGGAAGTAAAAGATAAGAAATAGGTTGATTACGAGAATATGCATTATCAGAGTTTTTTGATCAAATATGCCGAAATAGGCACAAAGGGTAAGAACAGATATATCTTCGAGGATGCTCTTATGCACCAGATAAGAGAGCATCTTAAGAAGGTAGATGGCGAGTTTGCCGTACAGAAGGAACAGGGCAGAGTATATGTAAATGCCAAATCGGATTATGATTATGATGAGGTACTTGATGCTCTGCGTCATGTCTTCGGAATTACGGCTATATGTCCGATGATGCAGATAGAAAAATGCTCATACGACGAACTCAGGACCAAGGTGCTTGAGTTTGTTAAGACCGAGCATCCGGAGGAGGAGTTTAAGTTCAAAGTAAGAACGAGACGTGCGGATAAACACTATCCGGTGACCTCCGATACTATCAATGCAGATGTAGGATACGATATTCTGACGGCATATCCGAAGTCTCATGTTGATGTGCATGAGCCTGACTTCGTAGTATATATCGAGGTCAGACAGAAGATCAATATATTCACTCAGGTGATCCCGGGTGCCGGAGGAATGCCTATAGGAACCAACGGCAAGGCTATGCTCCTGTTGTCGGGAGGTATAGACAGTCCTGTTGCGGGTTATATGATAGCAAAGCGCGGAGTTATGGTGGAAGCTGTTTATTTCCATGCACCGCCGTATACCTCGGAGAGAGCAAAGCAGAAGGTAGTGGATCTTGCAAAGCAGGTAGCAAGCTATGCGGGAGCTATCAAGCTTCATGTTATCAATTTCACCGAGATACAGCTTGCAATATATGAAAAGTGTCCGCATGACGAGCTCACTATTATCATGCGCAGATACATGATGAGGATAGCAGAGAGACTGGCTAATGCCAATGACTGTATAGGACTTATCACAGGTGAGTCTATAGGACAGGTTGCTTCACAGACTATGTTCTCACTTCGTTCAACAGATGAAGTATGTGAGCTTCCGGTATATCGTCCGGTAATAGGCTTTGACAAGCAGGAGATAATTGATCTCTCAGAGAAGATAGGAACCTTTGAAACAAGTATTCAGCCGTATGAGGATTGCTGTACTATCTTTGTGGCAAAGCATCCGGTAACCAAGCCTAATGTTAATGTTATAAAGCGTTCCGAGCTCAAGCTCTCGGATATTATCGATAAGATGATAGACGAGGCTGTTGCGAGCGACGAGGTGATCTGGTGCAGTTGATGAGCGATAACAAGCCTAAGACATTTGCAATACACACACTTGGCTGCAAGGTCAATACATATGAGTCTGATGCCATGGCTGAGAGCCTGAGGGCATCAGGCTTTGTTGAGTTAGGCTTTGAAGATGCAGCAGATGTGTATATAATCAATACCTGTACGGTGACAAATATAGCAGACCGTAAGTCACGTCAGATGTTAAGACGTGCCAGAAAGTTCAATCCGGATGCGCTTATAGTAGCTGCAGGCTGCTATGTGGATGATGCCATCAAGAATGATAAGCTGGATGAACTTATCGGAGATCATGTTATTGATCTGGCTGTCTCAAACAAGGATAAACAGAGTATAGTTAAGCTTATAACAGAAAAATTATCCGTTAATACTGATGATACACAGTATGATGATAAAAAAACTATGTTTCTTACTCAGCTTGACGGACATTCGAGAGCCTTTATCAAGGTTCAGGACGGATGCAATATGTATTGTTCGTATTGTATCATTCCGTATGTAAGAGGAGCACTTCGTTCAAGAAGTCCGGAGGACGTACATGAAGAGGTGAGCCGCCTTGCCGCAAACGGTGTTGCCGAGGTGGTGATAACCGGCATACATTTAAGCTCTATGAGAGATAAGCTCCTTGATATTATTGCCGCTGCAGAGTCTGTTTCAGGCATAAAGCGTATCAGACTGGGCTCATTGGAACCAATGCTTATTACAGAGGAGTTTGTGTCCAAGCTTAAGAATTTTAAGAAGCTTTGTCCGCATTTCCATCTTTCGCTTCAGTCCGGAAACGACGAGATACTTAAGGCGATGAACAGGCACTACACCACGGAGCAGTATGCAAAAAGCTGTGAGATACTTGAAAAAGCTTACAAGCATCCCGCAATAACCACGGATATTATTGTTGGGTTTCCGGGTGAAACTAAGGAGCAGTTTGAGAGCAGCATGAGCTTTGCCGAGCGTATCGGCTTCTATGAGGCACATGTATTTAAGTATTCGAGAAGAAGAGGAACACCGGCCGATACCATGGAAGGACAGCTCACAGAGGCTGAAAAGGGCGTAAGAAGCGACAAACTGATAGGGCTTACAAACAGACTCTCTGAGGAATTCAGGGAATATTATCTCGGAAAAGAACTGGAATTCTTGAGCGAGGAGCTTATAGAGATAGACGGCATATCCTATGAGACAGGATATACGAGAGAGTATGTAAGATGTATCAAGGCTTCATCAGAGCTTCATCAAAATGAATTAGTATATGGTAAAGCTTCACAGATTATTCGGGAAAAAACTGTGGACGGAGCAATCCTGTTGGTATAATATGATATCAAGGGTAAAAGTTCGTAAACATGAAACCGCAGCCTGAATAGCCATATTTTTCAAAACTTTTTGAGGATTACAGATAAATGAACAACATTGAGAATACACAGATAATGGAGCATGTTAAGCCGGTAGATCAGCCGAATGCGGCAGAGGTACTGGAGCTTGTTTACGGTGCACTGGTAGAGAAGGGTTATGATCCTATCAATCAGATCGTAGGATATATCATGTCCGGAGATCCTACCTACATCACAAGCCATAACAATGCCCGCAGCCTTATCATGAAGGTTGAGCGAGATGAGCTTCTTGAAGAGCTTATGGCAGCTTATGTTGATTCAAGATTAAGAAAGTGATTTCCGCTTCGAAATACTTTTATTTATTGCGCCTTTTTATGCCGACGCAGTTTACAAATTTATATCTGTTATCAGCCTAAGTCCGGAAAAAATACGGGCTTAGGCTTAGTATGTTATATAGACATTTAGGGAGGAAGACATTTGAAGAGACTTATGGGGCTTGATTTCGGCTCCAAGACTACCGGGGTGGCATTGAGTGATCCGATGCATACCATAGCCTCACCTCTTGAAACCATAGTCAGAGAGAAGGAAGGCAAACTGAGACCGACCTACAGACGCATAGCAGAGCTGGTTAAAGAATATGAGGTTGGTCTTATAGTTATAGGACTTCCGTTAAATATGGATGATACCAAGGGAGAGCGAGCCTATAAAGCGGAAGCATTCAGGGATGAGCTTGCTCACAGACTTGAAGCCGAGCGTCTTGAGACCGGGATAGTAATGTGGGACGAGAGATTAAGTACTGTCGGTGCTGATGAGATACTGGCTGAAGCCGAAGTAGTATCCTCGGAGCGCAAGCAGTATATAGATAAGATAGCAGCAGCACTGATACTTGAAGATTATATGAATAACAGAAAGGAAGAGGAAAACTGAAATGGAAGACAATATTATCGTAATGACACTTGATGACGGAACAGAGATGGAGTTCACCATACTCGACAGCACTGTTTTTAACGGCAACAGCTATATCCTTGTTACCGATGCTCCGGATGATGAAGACGGAGAGTGCCGCGTATTCAAGGAGGTATCGGATCCGGATGCAGATGAGGCAATATACGAGGATATCATGGACGAGGATGAGGAAAATGCGGTATTTGATATCTTTGAGAAGCAGATGTCCGGAGAGATAGAAATAGATAGATGATGACAGAGAACAACAATATTAAAGATAATGAAAATAATGCCGTAAAGCCGGAGACAAAAACTACCGGAAGGAGAAAGCCGGGAGCAAAGCGCGGCACAAAGCCCGCATCGGCAGGAGAAAACGGCAAGACTGCCAAGCAGGCAGCAAAAAAGAATACTCAGAGCAAGAAAAACTCAGTAAAGTCCTCTTCGCCAAAGACTGCAAAGACTAAGGAAACGTCCAAGACCGGAGAAGCATCCAAGACTAAAGAAACATCCAAAACCAAAGGAACAGCAAAGTCAGGAACACGCACAAGGCAGAAGCAGAGTGGATTTGATATAGTGAGATCTGTGCTTGCACCTAAGACACGCCGCAGCAATAAAAAGATACGCATCATTCCGCTCGGAGGACTTGAGCAGATAGGAATGAATATCACAGTCATAGAGACCGATAACAGCATGGTCATAGTTGACTGCGGAATGGCATTTCCGGATGAGGAGATGCTCGGCATAGATCTTGTTATTCCGGATATTACCTATCTCAGGGATAATGCTGATAAGATAGAGGGATTTTTCATCACTCACGGACATGAGGATCATATAGGAGCGCTCCCTTATGTATTAAGAAATCTTAATGTTCCTGTATATGCGACCAGACTTACACGCGCACTTATAGAGAATAAGCTCAGAGAGCACGGACTCATAGAGAGCGCCAAGCTTAATACCGTGCAGTATGGTGATGTGGTCAAGGCAGGGGATTTTGCCGTAGAGTTTATCAAGACCAATCACTCTATTCAGGATGCGGCCGCACTTGCAATACATTCACCTGCGGGAGTGGTGCTGCATACCGGAGATTTTAAGGTTGATTATACACCTGTATTCGGAGATACCATTGATCTGCAGAGATTTGCCGAGCTGGGAAAACAGGGTGTGCTTGCACTTTTGTGTGATTCTACAAATGCCACAAGACAGGGCTTCACCATGTCTGAGAAGACGGTAGGTCATACCTTTGAGGGAATATTCGGAGAAAACAAAGACAAGAGGATAATAGTCGCTACCTTTGCATCAAATGTTGACAGAGTTCAGCAGATCATAAGCGTTGCAGAGGAATATGACAGAAAAGTAGTCATAGACGGCCGTTCAATGATAAATGTAATCAGTACGGCTTCCGAGCTTGGATATATCAAGATGAAGGATAATACTCTTATCGATATTTCCGAGATCAAAAACTATCCGGATGATAAGATAGTACTTATAGTTACGGGCAGTCAGGGAGAGCCGATGGCGGCACTTTCACGTATGGCTACAGGACAGCACCGCAAGGTTCAGCTGTCCGAACATGATCTCATAGTATTGAGCTCAACGCCTATACCGGGTAATGAAAAGGCGGTATCCAAGGTCATCAATGAGCTTTCAAGAAAGGGTACCAAGGTAATATATCAGGATACCCACGTATCTGGACATGCGTGTGCTGAGGAGCTTAAGCTTATATATACGCTTGTACATCCTAAGTTCTCTATTCCGGTGCACGGTGAGCTAAGACACAGACTTGCACAGAAGGAAGTGGCAATAGCAATAGGCATGCCTAAGGAAAACTGTCATCTTGTAGATACCGGTGATGTTGTAGAACTTACACAGGATAGCTGCAAGGTGGTAGATAAGGTTCAGGCAGGCCCGATACTGGTTGACGGTCTCGGTATCGGAGACGTCGGTAATGCGGTCCTCAAAGATAGACAAAGCATGTCGCAGAATGGTATCATAGTTGCGGCGGTATCGGTTGAAAAGGCTACGGGAGAATTCGTAGCAGGTCCGGAGATACTTACCAGAGGACTTGTTTATGTCAAGGAAAATGAAGACATAATCGATGAAGCAAGAGATGTCGTACTGAGAGTTATGGACGATTGCCGCGGCATGAGAGATCTTAACAGGGTCAAGAATACCATCCGTAACGAGCTCAGCGATTATGTATGGCGCAGGATACAGCGGACACCTATGATCCTCGCAGTCATTACAGAGGTTTGATAATATGCAGTATGATGAAACCGATAACAATATTTCAGGCATTGTAAGCGGAGTGGCAGTAAGAATAATCGTCATTACTCTGCTTGTATTTGTTTGCTATGCTGTTGCACATGAGTGCTTCAAATTCGGATTCACCATGTTCTGTGCCGAATCCGTAGAGAAGGCTCCGGGTACGGATGTGGATATAACAGTCGATAAGGGCGAGACCATAGACGAACTTGCGGAGAGGCTGAGCGATGACAAGGTGATACCGAGTGAGTATGCATTCAGACTTCAGGCAAGACTTTATGAACTCAAGCTTTATCCGGGTACCTATAAGCTTAATACTTCGATGTCAACGGGAGAGGCGGTCAAAGCCTTCAGTATGACGGAACAGGAGTATAATGATGCCAAAGCAGTGGAGAGTTCCACAGAGGAAGACGATCAGGGCTTCATAGGCGGAGGCGATGAGGGAGCCGATGACTCACAGACAGCCGATGAAACCGGAATGACAGCGGATCCGTCGGCGCCGGATAATTAAAGATATGGAAACGGTACCGTATAATGATCAACACGGATGCTTACAGAATATCGGAGTATCTGCATTCTCTTGAAGGGGATGCAGATACCTTCCTTGCAGAATTGAGATCCTATGCAGCCGAACATGAAGTTCCGATAATACGTATAGAGACCGAGAGCTTTATAAGGACGCTGCTTAAGCTTATAAGACCAAGGAATATACTGGAGATAGGGGCTGCTATAGGCTACAGCTCGGTCGTTATGGCTAAGGCAAGTGAAGCCGATATACTGACTATAGAAAATTATGATAAACGTATTCCGATCGCGGAGTCAAATATAGCAAGATCGGGATATTCAGATCGTATCAGACTTGTTGCAGATGATGCAGGCAAGGTGCTTAAGACACTTAAGACCGAAGGAAGAGCCTTTGATATGATCTTTCTGGATGCTGCCAAGGGACAGTATCCTGTATGGCTGCCGGATATAAAGGCACTTATGCATGAGGGCTCGGTGCTTCTTGCGGATAATGTATTGCAGGAGGGTACTGTAACCGAGTCAAGATTTACTATATCGAGGAGAGAACGTACAACTCATGAGCGCATGAGAGATTTTCTCTATACTATAAAGCATGATGAACAGCTTGAGAGTTCGGTATTAAATATCGGGGACGGAGTATCGCTCAGTGTAAGACTGCAGTGATACTATTATTGTTTAATAAAGGAAGAACTGACAGAGTATATATGAAGAAACCGGAGTTACTTATCCCGGCAGGGAATCTGGATACACTGAAAACAGCCGTTATCTACGGAGCCGATGCGGTATATATAGGCGGAGAATCGTTTTCGCTCAGAGCGAAGGCAGATAATTTTGACCGCAACTCAATGACGGAAGCAATAGCCTTTGCACACGAACACGGTGTAAAGGTATATGTGACCGTCAATATTTTCGCACATAATTATGATCTTGAGGCTGCTAAAGGATACTTTACGGAGCTTAAGGAAATAAAGCCGGATGCACTTATAATATCGGATCCGGGACTTTTTGCGATGGCAAGGCGCATAGTGCCGGAGATAGATATACATATATCTACTCAGATGAGCACAAGCAACTATGAGTCGTTTCTGTTCTGGCAGCAGCTTGGAGCGAAAAGAGTGGTAAATGCCAGAGAGCTCTCACTGAAGGAACTTAAGGAAATAAGAGCAAAGATCGACCCTGAGCTTGAGATCGAGTCCTTTGTTCACGGTGCCATGTGCATATCATATTCGGGACGCTGTCTGCTCTCGGGCTTTATGACAGGAAGATCTGCCAATCAGGGTGCCTGCACACATCCGTGCAGGTGGAATTATGCCGTAATGGAGGAAAAGCGCCCGGGAGAGTATTTCCCTGTTGAAGAGACAGAGAGAGGAACCTTTATCTTCAATTCCAAGGATCTGTGTATGATAGACCATATACCGGAACTGATAGATGCAGGCATAGACAGCTTTAAGGTCGAGGGACGTATGAAGACCGCACTTTATGTTGCGGTTACCGCAAGGGTATACAGAAGAGCTATAGACGATTATCTCAAGGATCCCAAGCTCTACAAGGCATCGCTTGATTTCTACAGAGAAGAGATTGCAAAGTGCACCTATAGAGAGTTTACAACCGGCTTCTATTTCGGAAAGCCGGACAGCAGTGCACAGATATATGATAATAATACCTATGTAAGAAATTACATCTATCTCGGAACGACCGAGGAGGTGCTGCCTGACGGAGGCATTATTATAGAACAGAAGAACAAGTTTTCTGTCGGTGATGAGATCGAGATACTTAAGCCGAATTGCGAGAGCGAGAAGGTTAAGGTTCTGGGCATAAATGATGCTCTTACCGGAGAAGCTCAGGAGAGCTGTCCTCATTCAAAGCAGAAACTTATCATACATTTAAGCAAGACGCCCGAGGTATATGAGCTGCTTGCGGTCAAGGCTAAGGAGTAAATGAAAGCAAAGCTTTTATCATTAATATTCTTCCTTTGTGCGGGACTGTGCATAGTCTATTTCGGAATGATAGTAGGTTACAGCGGGTTCGGCACTTCCTTGTCGTACATCTGGCCTGTTTTTGCATGCATATTTGCCGCTATGGGCGTTATGGTGAGGAAGCTTCGCAGGGAAAGGGAAGAGATGCCGAGCTTTATGCCGGTCTTTATCTTTACGAGTTTCGGACTCATGCTTGCTATCTTTGCGGTAATAATGGATCTGGTCGTTGTTTCATCCAAGAGTGACAAGGAACAGAGGGTGGATTACTGCATAGTGATGGGAGCAAGAGTTTACTCCGACGGCATTTCAAAGACCTTGAAATACAGGCTGGATAATGCAGAGCATCTGTATTTCAGGCATCCTAATATGGTACTGGTGCTTAGCGGAGGACAGGAACCGGGAGATCCTATACCGGAGGCTTTCGCAATGTATAACTACTTAAGTCTCAGAGGAATACCGAGCGATAATATGCTTATTGAGGCTATGGGAGATTCGACCTGCAGCATCATACAAAATGCTTCAAGGACTATAGCGGCGGATTTTGAAAAACGGCGTCTGCCGAAAGGACCGGGAGACAGAACATATCCTCCGGATTATGTTCCGACTGTCGGAATAATCACAAGTGATTATCATATGTTCCGTTCTGTAACGCTTGCAAAGGAAAACGGCATATCGAATCCGGTATCTATATCGGCAAAATCCGATGATGTGCTGTTTATACATAATTGCGTGCGTGAGAGCGTAGCTATATTAAAAGATTTTTTTATGGGGAATGTTACAGTAAATGATGAACACATGCCAATCATACCGTTTAATTGAGAAAAGAGATATAGAGGAGCTGAACGGAACAGGTCTTCTTTATGAACATATCAAGAGCGGCGCCAAGCTCTTTGTAATAAAAAACAACGATAAGAACAAAGTATTTACTATAGGCTTCAGGACTACACCGAAGGATTCTACAGGAGTGGCTCATATCATGGAGCATTCTGTACTCTGCGGTTCGAGAAAATATCCTCTCAAGGACCCTTTTGTTGAGCTGGCTAAGGGCTCGCTCAATACCTTCCTTAATGCAATGACATTTCCGGATAAGACTATATATCCTATAGCATCCATGAACGACAAGGATTTCATGAATCTGATGGATGTATATATGGATTCTGTATTTTATCCTAATGTATACAAGGATGAAAGGATATTCAGACAGGAAGGCTGGCATTACGAGCTACTTAACAGAGGAAAGTCCGATGAGGAGCTTAAGATCAACGGTGTCGTATATAACGAGATGAAGGGTGCCTTCTCAAATCCGGACTCTGTACTAGAGAGCCGTATTACACGTGCGCTTTATCCGGATACTACCTATGCCAATGAATCCGGAGGACTTCCTTCGGATATACCTGAGCTTAGCTATGAGGATTTTCTTGATTTTCACAAGAGCTACTATCACCCATCCAATTCTTATATCTATCTCTACGGAGACCTGGATGTTGAAGAGAAACTTGCATGGATAGATGACAATTATCTTTCACATTTTGACAGGATAGAAGTCGATTCACATATAGATAAGCAGCAGGCATTCAAAGAAGCTGTATCGGAGACAAGTGAGTACGCAATAGGTCTCAATGAGGACAGTGAAAACAAAGCATACCTCTCTGTCAATTTCAGCATAGAGGATGAGCCGACTCAGGTAAATGCAATCGCGTGGCAGATACTTGAATCTGTTTTGCTGAGCTCTACGGGTGCGATACTTAGAGAGGCTTTGGTCAAGGCAGGAATAGGAGAGGACATCTACGGAGGTATCTGTCAGGAAATTGCACAGCCGTTTTTTTCTGTTGTAGCCAAAAATACCGACATTAAAAAACAAAATGACTTCTTAAACATAATAAATGACACACTTATCAAGCTTGTCAAGGAAGGCATAGACAAGAAAAGCCTCAGAGCGGAGCTTAATTATCTTGAGTTCAAATTCAGAGAGAGCGATTACGGAAGCATCCCGGCCGGACTTGCCGTATGCATCAATATGTTCGGAAGCTGGCTCTATGATGACAGTCCGTTTACCTATTGCATGTACAATGATGCGATCAGAGAGCTTAAAGAGCTTATCGATACGGATTTCTTCGAGCAGAAGATACAGCGCTTCCTCATAGATAATAAGTTCAGGGCCTGTGTCAATATCGTGCCGAACAACGGCCTTACAGATAAGGAGAATGAAGCACTTAAGACAAAACTTGCCGCATATAAGGACACACTTTCTGACAGGGAAAAAGATGAAATAGCGTCTGAGACAGAGGCACTTAAGGCATACCAGGAAGAAAAGGATGCTCCCGAGGTCATAGCCATGCTTCCTGTGCTTAAGGTGAGCGACATAGAGAAAAATGCCGAGAAGCTGAATTACACAAAGAAGCAGAACAGGATATTTACCGAGGCGGATACAAAGGGTATTGCATATGCAAGGATCATGTTCGACACTACAGGTCTTAATGAGGATGAGATACAGTTTGCCGCTCTGCTCTCGGATATACTCGGAGATATGAATACGAGTAAGCACAGCTATACCGAGCTTTATAATGAGGTATTGCTGAACACCGGAGGAATATCAGTGCTTACGGAGCCTTTCGGAACAAGAAACGGAGCCGGCTTCGGCTTCAAGGGCATGGTGTCGGCAGACATCCATACTCTTGACTCAATGGTGGAAAAGGGCTTCGAGCTTGCGGCAGAGATGATATGTGATACCGTACTTGATGATGAGGCAAGGCTTACCGAGCTTTTGCTTGAGACCAAGAGCAGACTGAAATCAAAGATAGATTCGGCAGCACATATGCTTGCCGTTACAAGAGCATCCTCATATATATCAGAGGGTTCGAGATTTTCAGATCTCACCGCAGGCATAGCTTATTATGACTTTATCAATGCTGCATGCAGACTTACCAAGGAACCGCTGCACATGAAGCGTTTTATCAAGTCGCTTAAAGCTGTCAGAAACCTTGTTTTTGATAAAGAACGTGTTACTTATGCAATGTACGGAAGCAAGGCTGCGGATGAGGCAATGACCAAGGCTATAGCTTCATTTGAAGCTCACCTTGCCAAGACAGAGCATAAGGCTTCAGACAAGTTAAGCACAGGCAGAGCCTTAAGTCCGATAAGCACACTTAATGAGGGCTTCAGGACAAGTGCACAGGTCAACTATGTTGCACGCTGCGGTAATTTTGCATCTGAAGGCCTTCCTTATACCGGAGTGCTCAAGGTACTCAAGGTAATGCTTAATTATGAGTATCTCTGGATCAAGCTCCGTGTACTCGGAGGAGCTTACGGATGTATGTCGGCATTTACCAGAAACGGAAGAAGCTACCTTGTTTCATACAGAGATCCGGAAGTCAGAAAGACCAATGAGGTATATGAGGCTCTTACGGAGTATCTTGAGCAGTGGGATGCAGATGAGACTACTGTGACAAAATATATAATAGGTGCGATATCGGCGCTTGACAGACCGCTTCAGCCATCAGACAATTCGCTTACTGCTGTTGCCGACTGCTTCTTCGGAACAAGCAATGAGGAGCTTCAGCAGGAGCGAGACGAGATACTCAATTGTTCTGCCGAGGACATAAGGGGCTGTGCAGCATATATAAGAGCGCTGCTGAAAAGCGGAGCAATATGCACCATAGGAAACGAAGGACAGATAAATAAAGATGCGGAGCTCTTCAAGTCCTTGAGAGATCTGAGTTAAACATTGCAATAACGGAGAAATATATGAAATCAGGCTATGCAGCACTTGTGGGACGTCCGAATGTCGGCAAATCCACACTTATGAATAAGCTCATAGGGCAGAAGATCGCTATCATATCAGATCGCCCGCAGACAACAAGAGACAGGATAGAGACTGTCTATACAGATGAACGCGGACAGATCGTATTCATGGATACGCCGGGTATACATAAGGCTAAAAACAAATTAGGCGAGTACATGGACACGGTTGCCGAGAGGACCTTTTCGGATGCAGATGTCGTACTCTGGCTGGTTGAGCCTACTACATATATAGGTGCGGGTGAGGAGCATATAGCTTCCATGCTTTCTGCGCTTAATAAGACCAAGCATCCTGTTGTGCTTGTTATTAATAAGGCAGATACCATAAGCAATCCGTCTATGGTTGAGGATGTCATCAAGACTTATTCCGCAAAATGCGAATACAATGACATCATCTGCGTTTCTGCTGCAACAGGCAAGAATACAGACGAGCTTATGGACACGATATTCAAGTACATGCCGGAAGGACCTATGTATTATGATGAGGAGACCGTGACCGAGATCCCTATGCGTTCGATCGCAGAGGAACTTATCAGAGAGCAGATGCTTAAATATCTTAAGGATGAGATACCTCACGGAGTTGCTGTTGTTATCAACAAGTTCAGCGAGAGGAAAAACGGTCTTTTTGATATCGAGGCAGATATAATCTGCGAGAGAGACAGTCACAAGGGAATCATTATCGGAAAGGGCGGAGCCATGCTTAAGCGCATAGGTACCGGTGCCAGAGCCGAGATAGAGGATCAGCTCGGGGCACAGATCAATTTGCGCCTTTTCGTAAAGGTCAGAAAAAACTGGCGTGATGACGAAGGCTTTATCAAGAGCTTCGGCTACGATCTTAAGAAATACAGATGAGCGATGAACTGACGGTAAAGGGAATAATTCTGAGTACGGCACCTCAGGGGGAGTACGGAAGGCGTATCAGGATGCTGACGGACAAGCTTGGCAGGATCACTGTGTTTGCCGGCGGTGCTGCCAAGGCAAGTTCCAAGCTTATAGGCATGATACGTCCCATGACCTGTGCGGTCTTTAAGATAGCAAAGGGCAGGGAGGCGTATAATCTGCACGGAGCAGAGCTTATAGATGCATTTGATGATATTGCCTTTGATTTTGAAGCTTCGGTTTATGCAATGTACGTGCTTGAGGCAGGAGATTATTTTTCCGAAGAGGGTATGCCGGAGCAGGAGGCGAAGAGCCTCCTGAATCTGATGTATGTAAGCCTTAGAGCACTCAGAGAAAAGGCACTTTCGGAAGAGCTTATAGCAAGCATATACGAGCTGAGGCTGCTTGTGCTTCAGGGCGAATATACGCTCATGCCCTCCTACTATAAGTCCGAGGAGACTGTAGAGATTTGGCAAAGATGTATATCAGCTCCGCTAAGTTCGCTGTACAAGACAGATTATTTCAGAGTGCTTGACACAGAGGAGTTCACGGCAAATGCCAAGCTCTTGTTTGATCGTCAGGTAAAACACAGCTTCCGCACACTCGATGTTTTGAAAAAGCTGTAGAGCAGACTCTGAGCCGACATAAAGCAGCAGCCCGGAAATGAGCGGTGCTGATAGGTCTGAGATATAAAACAAGCCTTGTACAAGCTTGCGATATCGGGCGGAAAAGGGTATACTTTGCTCAAATGTATTTTATTTCATAGATAATTACGAGCTATGTAATAAAATTACGCTCCGCGGGGTGTATACTTGCGCGAATGCGGTAAAAAGTCGCAGGCGACCGCGCTCGGCGCGGGGATGTGCCAAGACGCATTCTTTTTATAAAATAAAGTAATGAGGACAAGCAAATGGACAGAAGTAAGTTGAAAATGGAAGATATCATTGCTCTCTGCAAGACACGTGGATTCATATATCCGGGTTCGGAGATCTACGGCGGTCTTGCCAATACCTGGGATTATGGTAATCTCGGTGTAGAGCTTAAGAATAATGTCAAGAAGGCATGGTGGAAGAAGTTCGTTGAGGGCTCCAAGCTTAATGTCGGTGTTGACTGTGCTATCCTTATGAACCCTCAGACCTGGGTTGCTTCGGGACATCTCTCAAGCTTTTCGGATCCGCTTATGGACTGCAAGAAGTGTAAGGAGCGTTTCAGAGCAGATAAGCTTATCGAGGACTTCTGTAATGATAACGGCAAGGATATCCCCGGAGGTTCTGCAGACAGCATGAGCCAGGCAGAGATGCAGCAGTTTATAAGCGACAATCATATCGTGTGTCCTTCATGCGGCGGATTCGACTGGACAGATATCCGCAGCTTCAACCTTATGTTCAAGACCTTCCAGGGCGTTACTGAGGATGCTAAGAATACTGTTTATCTCAGACCTGAGACTGCACAGGGTATCTTTGTCAACTTCAAGAATGTTCAGAGAACATCAAGAAAGAAGCTCCCATTCGGTATCGGACAGATAGGAAAGTCATTCCGTAACGAGATCACACCGGGTAACTTTACCTTCCGTACAAGAGAGTTTGAGCAGATGGAGCTTGAGTTTTTCTGCAAGCCTGATACAGACCTTGAGTGGTTTGCATACTGGAAGGAGTTCTGTATAAAGTGGCTTCAGGATCTCGGCATCAAGCCTGAGGAGATGAGAGCAAGAGATCATTCACAGGATGAGCTTACCTTCTATTCCAAGGCAACAACAGACCTTGAGTTCCTCTTCCCGTTCGGCTGGGGTGAGCTTTGGGGCATTGCCGACAGAACAAATTACGACCTTACTCAGCATATGAATGTGTCTAAGGCAGATCTTACTTATCTTGATGATGAGACCAATGAGAAGTATGTGCCTTATGTAGTAGAGCCTTCACTCGGTGCAGACAGAGTTACACTTGCCTTCCTTTGCTCGGCTTATGATGAGGAAGAGCTTGAGGGCGGTGATAAGCGTACCGTTATGCATTTCCATCCGGCACTTGCTCCGGTCAAGATCGCAGTGCTTCCGTTGTCAAAGAAGCTTAACGATAATGCAGAGAAGGTATTCGATACACTTCTTAACAAGTATTATTGCGAGTTTGATGACAGAGGAAGTATCGGTAAGAGATACCGCAGACAGGATGAGATCGGTACACCGTTCTGCATCACCTACGATTTCGAGACAGACGATCCGGAATCACCGAACTATCAGACCGTAACCATTCGTCACCGTGACAGCATGGAGCAGGAGAGAGTTAAGCTTGACGAGCTTCTTGCTTACTTTGACGGCAAGTTCGATTTCTAAAAGAGTCAGGCTTATCTTAGTTTAGATGAAATTATTTACAAGGCTCGCCTTAACTGTTTTTATAGCGACATTTGTTCCGATAGCCCTTCTTGGTTTGATCATGAAGGGCTTTCTGACTTATGAGAATTTTATACTGCTGACAGTGATGCTCGGTCTTTTGCTTACGGCAGGCTTATATATTTCTATCATAAGGCCGCTGGATGCCCTGAAGAGGAGCATCAACAAGGTGAAGGACGGCGATCTCAACTTCACTCTCGAAGTTGAAAATGATGATGAGATAGGAGAACTGACCGCTTCCTTTGAGGAAATGCGTATCAGACTCAGGGATTCGCGGGAAGAGAAGCTCAACTATGATTCCGAGCTCAAGGATCTTATCAGCAATATAGCACATGATCTCAAGACTCCCATTACCACCATAAGAGGTTATGCAGAGGGCATAATGGACGGGGTTGCATCGACTCCGGAGATGAGAGATAAATATCTTAAGACTATATATAATAAATCTGTCGAGATGACGGGACTCATAGAGGAACTGTCATTCTATGCCAAGATCGGCACAAATAAGATACCGTATAACTTCACAAGGCTTAATATCAAGGCATATTTTGATGATTGTGCCGAGGATATAGGCATAGATATGGAGGCAAAGGGCATATTATTCAGATATAAGTGCTCTGTTGAAGCCGATACCAAGGTCATAGCCGACAGTGAACAGCTTCATAAGGTCATCAGTAATATCATAGGCAATTCGGTCAAATATATGACCATTTCTCCTAAGCGCATAGACATGGAGCTTAAGGATATAGGAGACTTTGTACAATGTGATATAACGGATAACGGCAAAGGCGTGGACAAGAAGGATCTGAGCAAGATATTCGAGCGTTTCTACAGGACCGATACAAGCCGTAATTCTTCACAGGGCGGCAGCGGCATAGGACTTTCCATTGTCAAAAAGATAATAGAGGATCACGGAGGCAGGATATGGGCCTCTTGTGAGACAGGCTGTGGATTGAGCGTGCACTTTATACTCAGAAAGTATGTTGAGGTTAATATAAATGGCGAAAAAGATACTGATAATCGAGGATGAGATAAGCATAGCAGAGCTTGAGAAGGATTATCTTGAGCTTTCGGGCTTTACCGTAGTGATGAAGCATGACGGTCTTACCGGAGAAGCCGAGGCACTGGGAAACGATTATGATCTCATAATACTTGATGTTATGCTTCCGGGAACCGACGGTTTTGACATACTTGCCAATATTCGCTCGGAGAAGAACACTCCTATAATCATGGTTACAGCCAAGAAGGAAGACATAGATAAGATAAGAGGCTTAGGACTCGGTGCGGATGATTATATGACAAAGCCTTTCTCACCTTCTGAGCTTGTTGCAAGAGTCAAGGCACATCTTACCAGATATGAGAGGCTTGTAGGTGAAAATGCTTCGGCATTTAACGGAAGAAACAAAAAGGCAGAGCTGGTTATAAGAGGACTTAAGATCAATAAGGACTCAAGACAGGTCTGGGTAGACGGCGAAGAGAAGTCGTTGACAAGTAAGGAGTACGAGCTTTTGCTGTTTCTGGCTGAGCATCCCAATAAGGTATTTACCAAGGAAGAACTGTTCAAACAGATCTGGGAGCTTGATGCAGCCGGAGATAATGCGACTGTAACCGTACATATCAAGAAAATAAGAGAAAAAATAGAGTATAATACGGCAAAACCACAGTATATTGAGACAGTTTGGGGTGTTGGATATAGATTCAAGGTATAAGCCGTTATACATAGAATAAGAGAGGTACAAAAGTATGAACAGAATAATAACTATCAGTCGTGAATTCGGAAGCGGTGGACGTACAATAGGAAAGAAGCTTGCGGAGGAACTAGGAATAAAGTGTTATGATGCCGATCTTATTCACAAGATCGCAGAGGAAAGCGGATTCAGTGAGAACTATATCAAGGATGCCGGTGAGTATACACCGGGAGGTTTCCTTTCATCGGCGCTTGCAAACAGAGCTTTCGGACAGACCAATGAGGACTATCTCTGGAAGATACAGTATAAGATCATTTCCGAGATCGCCGAGAAGGAGTCCTGTGTCATCGTAGGAAGATGCGCTGATTATATACTTAACGGTAAGGCGGATCTGCTCAGAGTATTCATCCATGCCGATATGGATTTCCGTGCGGAGCGTATAGTCAAGGTGTACGGTGAGCGTGAGGAATCACCGGAGCAGAGACTTAAGAGCAAGGATAAGCGCCGTGCGGCTTATCACAGATTCTATACCGATATGAAGTGGGGAGATTACAAGAATTATGATATCGCTCTCAACAGCGGTAATGTCGGTATCGATAAGTGCGTAGAGATGCTTAAGTCACTGTATTGATATCACCGACAGGCTTTATATCCGAAATATAAATGATAATATAATAGCTTCGGTCTTTGACCGAAGGGTAAAAACAAGCTGCCACATTGATGAATATCTTCATCGCTGTGACAGCTTGTTTAAAGCTTTAGTTCATGCCGACAGGTTTTGGTTCATATCCCGGTTTAGCAGCTGCGGCATAAATAATAATCCGCAAGCTGACTGAAAAAGTTCAGCTCGTTTTCGGTCAGAACAGCATATTCATTATAAGAACAGCAAGACAGCAGCATATCTCAACAAGGAACATATTGCCGGTTATCCATGAGAGTACTACTCCCAGTATAAAGGCTATGATGCCGTATACCGGACTCGAGGTTGCTTCAACGATTGCCGGGAAGGTCATAAGAGCCAGAGTGACATAAGGCACATAGAACAGAAACGATTTGACGAATCTGTTTGTTATAGGCTTTCTGAGCAGGGTCAGAGGAATGACTCTTATGGCATAGGTGACCGCAAACATAACGAGTATATATAAATATATATCAGGTTTCATCCTCAGCCTCCTCAACTTTATGGATCTCGGCGGCTTCTGCCGCTTCTTCCTCTTCATATTCTTCCTCGACCTCGGTCACCACGGTACCGACAGTCTCTCTTACGGGAGCTATTATTGCTGCGGCAGAAGCAATTATGATAGTTAGTATCATAACTCTTGTGCCTGAGGCCATAGTCGAAAACAGCGGAGCATAGCTTGCTGCAAGACCGATTACAAAGCTTGCGATAACGGCAGCAAGTACATGTGGATTCTTCTTTCCAGGAGGGATCACTATGGCAAGGAACATTGCGAATATCGCAACATTCATAGCCTCAACGAATACCGGAGGAAGTATGTTTCCTACTATGACGCCGAGTATGGTTCCGAGAGCCCAACCTGATACTGAGGTGGCTATCGCCGCATACATATAAGACGGACGCAGGTAACCCGGAGTCATGATGGCAAGCCCAAACATCTCATCAGTAAGACCGAAGCCTATGATAAGTCGCTGTATAAGGCCGGCACCGGGAGCAAACTTCTGACTTATGGCACAGCTCATAAGCAGATAGCGGGCATTTGCAATAAGTATCATGAGAGCAAGCTCAATGTATGTGGCACCCTCGGAATACAGCAATATACCTGCGTATTCTCCGGAAGAGGAAACGCTGGTTACGCTAAGCAAAAAGCCCTGGAACGCATTGAAGCCGACGTTTCCGGCGGCAATACCGAGAGAAAATGCTACGGCAAAATAACCCAGGAAAACAGGGATCGCATCACGGGCACCCTTGGCAGGAGTCCATGCATCGCCAAAGGTGCTTGAATTTATCTTTTCTTCCATCGTTATTTCTTGTCTACGAACTTTCCGTCAAGAACATCCTTGAGGTACTTACCGTACTGATTCTTCTTGAGAGGCTCATAGGACTCAAGCACCTGCTCACGTGTGATCCATCCGTTGAGATAAGCGATCTCCTCAAGGCATGCGATCTTACGGTGCTGATGAGTCTCCATGGTACGAACGAAATTGCCTGCATCCATGAGAGATTCGTGAGTACCTGTATCAAGCCAGGTAAAGCCCTGTCCCAAAAGCTCTACATCAAGCTCATTGTTCTCAAGATATATGCGGTTAAGATCGGTGATCTCAAGCTCGCCCCTAGCTGAAGGCTTAAGAGCCTTGGCGTACTCAACCACCTTGTTGTCATAGAAATAAAGTCCGGTTACACAGTAATTTGACTTAGGATGCTCAGGCTTTTCCTCTATGGAGACAGCCTTGCCGTCCTTATCAAATTCAACTATACCGAAACGCTCCGGATCGTCTACATAGTAACCGAATACAGTTGCACCGGTCTCCTTGTCAGCGGCTTTCTTGAGCTTCTCCTTGAAGCCGTGACCTGCAAAAATATTGTCTCCGAGTATCATGGCAACCTTATCGTCACCTATGAAATCCTCTCCGATGATGAAAGCCTGTGCAAGTCCGTCCGGTGAAGGCTGAACCTTGTAGCTTAAATTAAGTCCGAACTGACTTCCGTTACTTAAAAGATCCTCAAATCTCGGCGTATCGCTCGGTGTAGAGATGATAAGAATGTCCCTGATGCCGGCGCTCATAAGCACAGACAGCGGGTAATAGATCATCGGCTTGTCATATATAGGCAAAAGCTGCTTTGAAGTAACTTTTGTAAGCGGATATAATCTTGTGCCGGAGCCGCCGGCGAGAATAATACCTTTCATGGTAACCCTCCGTAAAAAAACGAAATATACAGACGCAGCTTAAAACTACGCCCACTTAAAAGAAGTATACTATTTTTAGCTGATTTATGGTAGTATATTTTGATGGATGTGAAGCATTACGGATGATCATGACGGTAAATCATTCTTTATCGTTATTAAGCTTGTCCGGTGCATGGAACAAAGGATTCGGGCAGATCGACTCAGCATATGGAGAACAAGGCATGCCCGTTAATTTAAGAAAATACAAAAAGAGGAAATGATAATGAGAAAATATCTTGTAACAGGATGTGCAGGATTCATCGGCAGCAATTTTATATATTACATGCTCAAGAAGTATGATGACATTCTTATCGTAAACCTTGATAAGCTTACCTATTGCGGAAACTTAGAGAACCTTAAGGGGGTTGAGAATGATAAGAGACACATCTTTGTACAGGGAGATATATGTGACAAGGAGCTTGTTGCGGGACTTATCAAGCAGTACGATCCGGACTTTATCATCAACTTTGCGGCAGAATCTCATGTAGACCGTTCTATAGCTAATCCGGAGATATTTGTTCAGTCCAATGTAATGGGTACTGTAAATCTTCTTCAGAGAGCCAAGGATGCGTGGTATGACTCGGACAATAAGAGCTGGAAGGAAGGAAAGAAGTACCTTCAGGTTTCTACAGATGAAGTATACGGAGCACTCGGAGCCGAGGGCTTCTTCATGGAGACAACTCCTATCGATCCGCACAGCCCGTATTCAAGTTCAAAGGCATCTGCGGATATGTTTGTTAAGGCCTTCCACGATACCTACGGAATGCCTATGAATATTACACGCTGCTCCAACAACTACGGACCTTACCAGTTCCCGGAGAAGCTCATTCCGCTTATGATCAACAATGTCAAGCATCATCATCAGCTCCCGGTATACGGAGACGGAATGCAGATCAGAGACTGGCTGTATGTTGAGGATCACTGCAAGGCTATAGATATGGTAGCCAATGACGGCAAGCCGGGTGAGATCTACAATGTAGGCGGACATAACGAGAGAGCCAATATATTTATAGTCAAGACAATTATCGAGCAGCTCCATGACAGACTTCATGATGATGCCATCAATGAGAGTCTTATCAAGCATGTTGAGGACAGACTCGGACATGACAGAAGATACGGAATCGATCCGTCCAAGATCAAGAGAGATCTCGGATGGTATCCGGAGACTCCTTTCGAAAAGGGTATAGTACTTACCATTGACTGGTACCTTGACAATGAGGAGTGGATGAATAATGTTACCTCCGGCAATTATCAGAAGTACTATGCCGAGATGTACAAGAACCGTGTCTGATAAAGCAAAGCAATTAAGTATATACGGCGAGTGAGATAATGAAGATACTTGTAACAGGCATACGCGGCCAGCTCGGTCACGATGTGGTTGAAGAATTAACAAAGAGACATATTGAGGCAGTCGGCGTCAATTCCGATGATATGAATATCACGGATAAGCACAGCGTCGACACCTGTTTTGACAGCATTCATCCGGATGCTGTCATTCATTGTGCGGCATGGACAGCAGTGGATGCTGCCGAGGATGAAGTTGCAGCCTGCAGGGCTGTAAATGTTGACGGTACGGAGTATATTGCCGAGGCGTGCAGACGCTTTGACATACCTATGATGTATTTTTCCACCGATTACGTTTTTAACGGTGAAGGCACAAGACCGTGGAAGCCGGAGGATAAGACCGCTCCTATAGGCGTATACGGACAGTCCAAGCTTGACGGAGAAGAGGCGGTAAGACGTATACTTCCGGACAAGCATTTTATAATCAGACTTCAGTGGGTATACGGCATCAACGGCAAGAATTTCGTCAAGACCATGCTTAAGCTTGCAGAGACACATGACAGACTGACCGTAGTAAGCGATCAGATAGGCGGACCGTCATATACGAGAGATATAGCAAGTCTTGCCTGCGATATGATAGTAACGGATAAGTACGGCACTTATCATGCCGCCAACACAGGCTATTGCTCATGGTATGAATTTGCCAAAGCTATATTTGCGGAAGCCGGAAAGCAGGTAGATGTTGTTCCGGTAAGCTCTGAGGAATATCCTTCCAAGGCCAAGAGACCTCACAATTCAAGGCTCGATACATCAAAGCTTGAGGAAGCGGGATTTACAAAGATGCCGTCGTGGCAGGATGCCTTGCATCGTTTTATAGCAGAATTGAACGCCTGAACTGGCAGGACGGAGAATAAAGTGGGAAAGTATTTCGGAACAGACGGTTTCAGAGGTGAGGCAAATGTTGATCTCACCGTCGGAGATGCATTTAAGGTAGGAAGATTTCTTGGCTGGTATTACGGCAGGAAACATCCCGGAGTTAAGTGCCGCATAGTTATAGGCAAGGATACAAGACGTTCTTCATATATGTTTGAGGATGCTCTTTCATCAGGTATAACGGCATCAGGAGCAGACGTATATCTTATGCACGTAACGACAACTCCTTCGGTATCCTATATAACCAGAGTAGATGAATTTGACTGCGGAGTGATGATATCCGCATCACATAACCCTTACTATGACAATGGTATCAAGGTCATAAACGGCAACGGAGAGAAGCTTGGTGACGATACCATAGAGAGGATAGAGGAGTATCTTGACGGCAAGATAGGTGAGATACCGCTGGCTGTAAGAGATGAGATCGGAAGGACTGTCGATTATGCTTCGGGTCGTAACCGTTATATCGGATATCTCATATCCATAGCCAAAAACTCGTTCAAGGATAAGCATGTTGCCCTTGACTGTGCAAACGGTTCGGCTTCCGCTATTGCTAAGCCTGTTTTCGACGCATTGGGCGCACATGTTCATATCATGGGCAACGAGCCTAACGGCACAAATATTAATGATAAGGTAGGTTCTACCCATCTTGAGGCATTGCAGCAGTTTGTCATATCCGAGGGCTGTGATATCGGCTTCGCATATGACGGAGACGCCGACCGCTGTCTTGCAGTCGATGAGAAGGGACATGTAGTTAACGGCGACAAAATAATGTATGCCTGTGCCGTAAGTATGAAGAATGAAGGCATACTTAAGAAGGATACCGTAGTAGTTACCGTTATGTCCAATTTCGGACTCTTCAAAGCCTTTGACAGAGCCGGAATCAAATACGAAAAGACTGCTGTCGGAGACAGATATGTCTGGGAGAATATGGCAAAGAACAACTACTCTCTCGGCGGAGAACAGTCGGGACATATAATTTTCTCAAAGCATGCGACCACAGGGGACGGCATACTTACCTCGATCAACCTTATGGACGTATTTGTTGAGTCCAAGCAGGAGGCATCCAAGCTTTTTGAGGATTGTCCTATGTATCCTCAGTGTCTCAAGAATGTCAGAGTCAGCGATAAAAATGCAGCAATGACAGATCCGAAGATACTTGAGGAAGTAGATAAGGTAGGAAAGGAACTCGGAGATTCCGGACGTATACTCTACAGACCTTCGGGAACAGAGCCTCTCGTAAGAGTTATGGTCGAAGCAAGCACAGAGGAAGCCTGCGAGGCTTATGTAGACAGAGTTATTGCCGTCATCAGAGAAAGCGGAAACGCAGCAGAATGAATATAGTTTATAACTGTAATGATGCCTTTGCCGTACATACTGCGGTAAGCATTGCCTCTTTATTCGATAATAACCGTGGCAGTGATCTTATCAATGTATATATACTCGCCAATGCCCTGAGCAGCGAAAGCAAGGAGCGTTTTGCAAAGCTTGAGTCGGAATTCGACACTAAGGAGCGTCCAAGGCATATTGAGACTATAGATCTTAAGGACTATTCGAAGATGCTGAAGCTTGCCTTCGGAGGCAAGGTGGATACCGGAAGCTTTGACCCGACTGTGCTTGCAAGACTGTTTGCACCGGCGCATTTACCGGATGAAGTTGAAAGGTATATATACCTTGATGCCGATACTGTTGTGCTCGGAGATATAAGCAGGCTGTGGGAGACAAAGCTTGACGGGGCCGTATGCGGTATGGCAGCGGAGCCTACCATATATGCAAAGACGAAGCAGATACTCGGTATGTCAGAGGATGATGCCTATTATAACAGCGGCGTGATACTTACCGACAGACTTAAGTGGGAAGAGGAAGGCATAAGTTCAAAGTGCATAGACTGCTATAATGAAGCAGGCGGTAAGGGTCTTGATTTTCCTGATCAGGATATAATAAATGTCGTGCTTAAGGGCAGGATCAGGACACTTTGGCAGGGCTGGAATTTCTTTTCAAATTATCATTACAGAGATTATAAGAGCCTTAAGCTGCAGGCCGGCTGGTACGCCGGGCTTGTCACAAAAGAGGCGTATGAAGCTGCGAGACTAAGCCCAAGTATAGTGCATTTTGCCGGAGGCGAGAGGCCGTGGTTAAGAGCTAACCGTAATCCTTACAGAGAGAGCTATGCGCATTATCTTGAGTTTACCGAATGGCGTGGTACTCCTCTGCAAAAAGGCAAAGAAGCCGATATGCTTTTGTATCATTGTGTTAATCTTGTTACAAAAGCCTGCCCGAGAATACGCATGCTTATATCTGCTTTGTATCTGAAGATACGAACAAGGAAGTAAGAAAGCAAATGCACTATGGATATCAGGCAGATATCCGGAAATGATAGTTTATGAAAATCGCAATTGTATTACTTAATTATAATGATGCGAAAGGAACCGTTGATGCGTTAAAACGCATTGACGGCTTTTCTTGTTTTAATGATGTCATAGTTGTAGACAACGCATCCTGTGATGACAGTGCTGTGCAGATCGAAAAGGCTGTTGAGGGAAGCGGTATTCATTTTATAAAGGCACCCAAGAACGGCGGTTACGGCTACGGCAATAATATCGGAGTCAGATACGCATACGAAAAGCTGCATGACGAACTTGTGCTTATAGCAAATCCGGATGCAGAATTTGACGAAGCCCTGATACTTGCTATGGGCAGACTGTTTGAATATAAGGAAAATGTCGGGGCTGTCGGTGCGGTAATGCGCGTTCATAGTAAGAAAAAGCAAAAGCACAGCCGATATATCGAACTTGGTGCAGTAAAGGCAGACAAAGGCACAGCAGCACAGATAACTAATGAAAAGCAGGATATTCATTTTTCTTATGAGGAGTATCTTGCCTCAGGCTGGAAGAGGAGAGGCTTCCTTGGAAGTCTGATAAACTCAGGTCCTGTATTAAGACGATTATTTAGGCATAGCATCAATTATCCGTATGAGCATTATCTGGGAATAAAGCCTGATGATAATAAGAATGACAATATCGAACCGGGACTTCCTTCGGCATGCAAGGTGTATGCGGTACACGGGTCATTGCTCATGGTGTCGGCAGCAGTCTTCTGCAGCTTAGGCGGCTATGACGAGGGAATGTTTCTCTACGGAGAGGAAAATGTACTCGCTGAAAAGCTCTTAAGAGCAGGCTTTGATTCATATCTTGTCAATATGGGATATAAGCATGCAGGCTCGGTCAGCATAAGCGGTTCCGGTCATACGGCTGTAAAACGTCAGCGCTTCCGAAACGAATCGGAAAACTATTATTACAGAAAATACTTAGCTTGTTCCAAGCTTAAACTTATGCTTGCAAAATCAGTACAGAACATAGTGCTTGCCGAGACGAAGCTGGCAGCGTTGTTTGGAATATTGTAAATACCATCGATGCCGGATCATTGCGTAAGCAATCGAGCCGGGCGCAAGTATGCGCCAAGGAGTATCTTTTTTATAATTGCGACTAAATAAAAGCGTCAGCGATCCGGTATGAGGTGGGAAAGTTTTGATACAAAGATCCTAAGATGACATCAAGATATATTGTTAAAGAACATACATGACGACAGATACAAATAACAACAATAAAATATCGATTAGAGAATACGATAAGGAGCTTCCGCTTATAAGCGTGATCATGCCTGCCTACAATTCGGAGGCTAGCATTGAGAAGGCGGTGCTTTCATGTACGGGACAAAGTTATCCGAATGTCGAAATAATCATAGTAGATAACGGCTCGTCCGACGAGACACTTAAGGTCGCAAATAAGCTGTGTGAAAGCTGTTTCTTTAAGATGCCGGACGGAAGCAAAGCTCCGCGTATCAGGATAATTGCGCAGGATAACAAGGGCGTGTCCGCCGCAAGAAATATAGCAATTAAAAATGCCGGTGGTGAGTATTTTGTTTCACTTGATTCGGATGATTATTATGACTTTGATACTATAGAAAGTCTGTATAAGACACTGACAGAGAATGATGCTGATGTCAGCATATGCGGCATAAGAAAGGTCTGGGAGCAGGAACCCGAGAAAAATACCGAGTATATTCCCGTAGCATTTTCAGGAGATATAAAGGCATTTTCTGATGAAAGCTTTGTAAGGCTGTACGATCTTAATCTTATAGGTACGCATTCCAATAAGCTTTATAAGAGCTCTTTGATCAGAGATAACTCTATATATTATAACGAGGGTCTTGCCGTAAATGAGGATATTGATTTCGTATTAAGATATCTTGCCGTATGCAGGAGGATGAGTGTAGTACCGAGAGCTTTTTTAAGCTATGTTCAGCACGAAAGAGGACAGAGCCTCATCAATACCTTTCAGCCGCACGGACTTAAGGGAGCGCTCATAGTATTGCAAAGCGCCGAAAGCTTCATGGATACCGCCGGCACGGAGGATAAGGTCAGACAGGAGATGTATAGACGCATGTTCGTGCATATCTGCTCTTTCGCAGGACTTATGTATTACAGAAGCGATTACGGCAGAGCCAAGATACGTGAAGAGCTGCATATGATGTGCGCAGACTCCGGATTTAAGCATTTGCTTAAGGAATACAAATGCAGCGAACCAAAGGAGGCACTGGCGCATTTTCTGCTTAAGCACGGCCTCGTAAGGATTTATGACGGTCTCTGTAGGATTATTTACAAAAATAAGCACTAAACGGGATGAAAATGTTTACTTTTCTTAAGATAATATTCAAGAAATAAAGGAAGAAGCATGATATATTATTGTCAGCACAAGGATATAAGACATACACATAAAATGTTTTGATCATATTCATACATCCTTATATATAAATTCAAGAGAATCGGGAGGAGAGGACACAATGAGAAAGAGTTTAAAGAGAGCCGCACTTATTGCAGCAACAGGAGCAATGCTTATAGGAAGCGCATTCTCCGCACAGGCTGCTTCGGTATACAACGGACAGTGGTGCCAGGAGTCAAACGGAGGCTGGTGGTACAAGCTTACAGAGGATGGTAAGACCTTCCTTGCAAACACTTGGTACTGGATCAAGGATGCGGATGGTGTTGTAAGATGCTACTACTTTGATTACAACGGATGGCTTCAGAAAGACAAGACTATCGACGGTGAGACAGTAGATTCTGACGGACGTTGGGTAAAGAACGGCAAGGTACAGGAGGCAGATGCTTCCAAGGAGTATGCTACAAGCATAGACTTTGCAAAGCTTCACCAGACAACAACAAGCAACACAAGCACCAACAAGACAACAACAAGTACAGCAGGACTTAAGAAGAACGGCGGTAAGAAGACATATAAGTCATCCGGTAAGGGAGATAATCCGAAGTCGGTAGCAGCAACACAGGGCTATACCAACTCCACCGTAACAGGTTCAACCATTACCAACAGCTGGGCTAACTTCCAGTTTACACTTTCGGGAGCTACTCCTAAGGTTGATACAACAGGATCCGGAACAGATATCTATACAGATTCGGATACAACATCAGATCTGTTTATCACATATTATCCGATGGATAAGTATACCGCAGGCAATACCAATATAGATACCTTCATCACAGGCTTCCTTGCAGACGCAAGAGGATATAAGGGCGGAGCCAAGGCAGCGGATATACAGCTCGGAGCATATACCTTCAAGCAGCTTACAAAGACTGTCAACACACCTGAGGGTAAGATGTACGATAATGCTTATATCAGAGCAATCGACGGAACAAACTACGCAATGGTCATCACAGTTGAGAAGAACGGTAATTCACAGGATTATCTGTCATCACTCAAGACCATGGCTAAGGTAAGATAATAGAATTACATAGTTAATAAGACGATCCCGCAGGATAAAACCTGCGGGATCGTTGTTATGTTAAAGAAAAGATTTACATTGATTATTAATTCTTGGAACTGTCCTAAAAGGCAGCGAAAACATCTGTATTTGAGATTTTGCACTTGTGGCAATCGACTCAATCAACTATAATCAATTAGTTAATTAGAAAATACTAAGGAAGCAAGTGCGCATAAAGGAGAATATAATGAAATTAGGTATCGTCGGATTGCCGAATGTCGGTAAATCCACACTTTTCAATTCAATAACCAAGGCAGGCGCAGAGTCGGCAAACTATCCGTTCTGCACCATAGATCCGAACGTTGGAGTCGTAGCTGTTCCGGATGAGAGACTTGACAAGCTTACCAAGCTCTACAATTCCAAGAGCACTGTACCGGCTGTTATAGAGTTTGTAGATATAGCCGGCCTTGTTAAGGGTGCCTCCAAGGGTGAAGGACTCGGCAACCAGTTCCTTGCCAATATCAGAGAGTGCGATGCCATAATTCATGTTGTAAGATGCTTTGAGGATCCTAATGTAATCCACGTAGAGGGATCTGTAGATCCGATCAGAGATATCGACACCATCAATCTTGAGCTCATATTTGCCGATATCGAGACACTTGACAAGCGCATCGCAAGAACAGCTAAGCTTGCCAATAACGACAAGACAGCCAAGAAGGAGCTTGAGACACTTAAGCGCCTTAAGGCAGTGCTTGAGGAGGGCAAGATGGCATCAAGCCTTGAGCCTGAGGATGATGACGAGAAGGCATTTATAGATTCGTTGTATTTGCTTACAACTAAGCCCGTCATCTTTGCAGCAAATGTTGCAGAGGATGATCTTGCCGATGACGGAGCCGACAACGAGTATGTACAGAGAGTGCGTGAGTATGCGGCCTCCACAGGCAACGGAGTATTTGTTATCTCGGCTCGTATCGAGGAAGAGATAGCAGATCTTGATGATGAGGAGAAGGCTGAGTATCTTGAGTCACTCGGCATCACAGAGTCAGGTCTCGACAAGCTCATCAAGGCAAGCTATGATTTGCTCGGGCTTATGTCTTTCCTTACCGCAGGAGAGAAGGAGACAAGAGCATGGACCATCAAGAAGGGTACCAAGGCTCCTCAGGCAGCAGGTAAGATCCATTCCGATTTTGAGAGAGGTTTCATCAGAGCCGAGGTCATCAATTATCAGGAACTTCTTGACTGCGGTTCACTTGCAGCAGCAAGAGAGAAGGGCTTGGTTCGCTCCGAGGGTAAGGACTACGTGGTACAGGACGGAGATACCATACTTTTCCGTTTCAATGTATGATAATTGCCGCTTGGCAATCAGATTTTATATAGAATTTTAAAGTTTAGGGGTCAGTTATAGGTATATGTCTAATTCATTTTTGATTTTTTATGCTCTTGTGGCTATTATGTTATTGGCTTTATCAAAGAAGTTTGTTTGTGCGGTTTTGGAATTGGTAAGAGAGATCTTCAGATAAGCAGGTATCAGAGCCGGTACGATTTCTTTTGATTACAAGATAATATAAGTTATAAAATAAGAAAGCACTTTCATGAATGCAGGTAGCATTCACGAAAGTGCTTTTTACAGTTTGCGCGCCATGGGCACACTCTGACGGGTGCAATAGGACGGCACACATTATTTCATCAATAATAGCAATATGAGCAGGCAGACGAATCAGTCCTTTTCTGCAGAAAATCGGCTGAGGGTATCAATGACCAGACTGTAAGCATCCTTAAGTTCTCCGACAAGTCCGGCATCAGGAGTTACATCGGTCTTGCCGCGAAGCTGCTCGGTGAGTTCTGAGGAAGCCTTACATAGGCGTGTAAAGCCTAAGTTTGCAGCAATTCCCTTCATGGTATGCGCAGCCTGAAATATCTGTTGTGTATCATTGTTTTCAAGAGCAGCGAGCATAGCATCCATGGTTTTATCTGAAGGAAATTTCATTATAAACTTCTCAACAAGAGCATCATTCATCATCCTTGACAATGCATCATCGTAATCTCCGCCAAGTGTTTCAAAGCATTCACGTAATTCCATTGTTTCCTCCAAGTAAGTGATAATCTGTTTTTGATCCTATATGTCGTTTTATATTAAAATCGACATCTTTATGTCTATATACACAGACAATAAGATAATAGCATAAGTAAGTATTGAATTCTATAAAAGGCATGTCATATGAAAAAAAATACTTCCCTACCACTAAAAGACTTAGTGGTAGAGAAGTTAAATAGGTAAAGCTTTGTTTTTATGAACCGTAGTTTAACCTAAAACTATCGAATAAACCGCCTCGCAAAGAGCAACAACACTCTTACGGGATACAAGCTTGCTGCTCTTGTCCGGAGAAACAAGTATGCAGTCACTGCCGTTATAACGGTAGATGTCGAGAGTTTCATCAGGATGAGAACTGTCGGAGCTCTTAAGGTGTATGCTGAGCTCTTTCTTTAATGCAGGAGTCTCATCTGTAACAGCAGTTGCCTTAACAGCTTCTATGGCACTCTGAATATTGCTTATGTCCACGGTGCTGCCGTTATAGCTCCAGTCTGTTCCGCCTACAAGCTTCTTATCGCCTGTAAATGTATAAGTATTTCCGTCAAGCTCAAAATCTATACTCTCTGCCTTATCAAAACCTGAAGGAATGAGTTCGGATTTTACGAAGTCGCCCAATTTTGCTGCGGTAATAGTCTTATAATCCTCATCGCTGAGTTTGTATACGAGCTTGGAATCATTAAAGCGTATGTAGGTACTTGCGCTGCTCTCTTTATCGGAGTCGGCATCAGATGTTGCATCGGCTGTGTCCTCGGAGCTATCCTCCAATAGTTTTCCTTGTGCATCAAACTTATCCTTGTCCTTTGGATCTATACCTATGCTGAAGCTGTATTCACCGGTTTCGCCTGTTTTTTTACCCTTGTCGTCTGTCTTAGGATAGCTTATATCGACAGAGAGTACAGGCTGATCGAGACCGTATTCTCCGAGCTTGTCCTCACTGAAGTTATGATCCACGCAGTTATCAAGAGAGACTTCCGAAACCGCCTCGAGATAGCTCTTAACTTTTTCGGAATCAAGTGCCTCATTATTGCAATAGTAAACATCTTCATCACTGTAGGCAGCGGAATTATTTATATTATAGCTGATACTGTATTCTGTATCTATTTCGCTTCCGGATACCTTGATGCTGTCTGCGGTCTCAGGGGCAGGGATCTCGTCTGACTTTGTAAAGTAATCCAGAGTCTTGTTGAAGGCATCAAGAGGATCGGTCTTTACCAGATATACATTGCCGTCATCAATGGAGACATAACGCTCCTGATCCATGGTGCTGAAACCGCCGAGTTTGACAGTATAATCCTTATCGGAGGTACTGAAGCTTATGGTGCATTCTGGTTGATCGAGACCGTAATCCGAGAGCTTCTCAGGTTCCTCAATAATGAAGCTTACGCCGAATTCCTCGAAGAGCTTAAGCAGCTCGTTTATCTTATCTTCGTCAACCGGAAGGCTTGCGTCATCATCACTCTGCCATACTCCGTCTTTTTTACTGAAGGAGAGCTTACTGCCGTCATGCTCCCAGGAGAGCTTGGCAACATCATCACTCGGAACTTCAAGCACTATATCATCGCTTGCCTTGATCTTTTCCTTCTTTATCTCATGACTGCTTACAATGATGGTTGCGATACACACAACAGCAAGTACGGCAAGCAGTATACCTAACTTTTTCAGCTTATCCATTTTTCTTTCTCCTCCTTACAAGCACTACGGCAATACCGGCAGCAACGAAGAAAACAGGGATAATGCCTATCATGATTGCTTTAAGCAAAGCGGCGTCGGATGCATTTATTGTAAGGTAATTATATCCTAATGACTTTGTTCTGATAGCTATATGTTCGTCGTCACCTATAAGCGAGCTTAAGGCATTCATGCAGAAGTTAAGGTTGGCACCTGATGAGTATGCGTTATAAAGCTCGTCGGTAAATGCTGAGGAGGATACCCAGATGATCTTGCCTTCGTTTTCTGTGCTTACAGAAACAGCAAGTGCAAACGGTCCTGATGCGTCGCCGGCTTCCTTTTCATAGCTTTTGATATTAAGACCGTCAGCCTTGCAGAATGAATCATCGGATGTGACTAAGAGCTCCTTGGCATGAGAGGTATCGGATACCTTCATTCCCTGGGCTATGGCAACGACTACTTTGTAATTGTCATTAACGATAGGATCTGTTATATCACTGTTCTCTATATCGGGAAGCAATACATACGGAGCCTGCAATGCATAGTGCTCTCTGTCTCCTTCGACTACCACACCGTCTACAGGCTCAACTCCGTAGTCTGCCATGAGTGAGTACAGATTGCTGAGTGTTCCGCTTTGTGTAGGACCGGCAAATACGAAGAGCTTGCCTCCCATGGCAGTGTAGTTTTTAAGCATATCGCATTCTGTCTCGGAAATATCGCTTGCAGGAGCGTTGATTATGATGCAGTCGGCATCCTCAGGGATATTATCCTCGTTAAGTAGGGATATGGACTCAATATCGGCGTTGTCCTTTTTGATCTCATTTTTAAGATTGTCGCTGAGCTCGGCTTCGCCGTGACCCGTAAGAGTGTATACATGAGACGAATCATCACTTACCACATAATTAATGGCAGAGGTGATCTGACCCTCGCCGTCAAAGGAGTAGCTCTGTGTATAATAGCTCGAATCAATATCACTGAGATATATGCTGTCAAAGCCTATATAACGGCTGCGGTCACCGCATTCAACGACAAGACTGTTGTTAGCAACGGTATCATCTGTATATTGTGACGCAAATGTCGGAAATACATCAGGATTCTTCCTTGTCAGATGTATATGATCGGACATGGCATCATATTTATTGAGCAGGTTTTCAAGAACAGCGTCCTCCTTGCCGTCCTGAACTATCCAATAGATATCAACGTCCTTATCGAGCGCATTGACAACTGCCTTTGTATTGCTTGTTACCGAATAGAGCTTCTGCGAGCTGATATCAAGCTTTGTAAGATTGTCAGGAAGGACAGATACAAATATATTGAGCACAACAAGTATGGCAAGCACTATGGCTGTAGCTGCAAGTGAATACATACCGCCGCGCAGCGCATTTTTATTTTTCATCAGTTGTACCTCCTTTTCTCAAGAGACTGTACGGTAAGAAATAAGAAAAATGCCGCAACGCTTAAGTAAAATACCACGGAGCCTATATCAAATACTCCGTTTACAAAGGTGGCGAATCTTGAGAATAATGAAAGCTTTGACATTATGGCAGGAACAAGTCCTGTGTAAATATCGGATTTCAGATAATAGCTTATGCCGAGTGCAAGAATGATCACTATAAATAATACACAGGCGATATTGTCATTTTTTGTGCAATAGTAGACTACCAGAGCAAGGATAGCGACACAGATCATAAGCACTATCAATGAACCGAAAGCCGAAGAGGAGACCTGCTCGGCAAGACTGACACTAAAGTAGTTAAAAAGCAGTATCGGTATGGTAATGCCGGCGGCAATACCTTGATTTTCGGTTAGAGACGAAATAAACATGCCCACCGCTATCATTGCAGCTCCCATCAGAAAAAATGCGAGCAATGCACCATAGGATGTAAGCAGATATACCTCACCGAAATGAGCAAAGATCATCGGATAAATCGCAATAACGGCGAGCGGAACAAAGAATACAAGCAATACCGCAAGGAATTTGCCGATGACTATGTTCGAAGCCGTTATAGGCAGCGAATATAAGAGCTTATCTGTACGCTGTCTTTTTTCGTCCGAGATGATACGCATGGTAAGTATAGGGAGTATGACAACTGTTACTATACAGATAAACTGCAAAACATACTCAAAATTGGCAACTGCGGATTGTATATTGTACAGCATTGCTCCAATGCCGGTGAATATGAGCAAGAATGCGCAGAACAGATAAGTTATAAATGAGTGCAGGTAAGCCTTAAGCTCATGCCTGAATATAGCAATCATGCTTCTTTGACCTCACTTTCTTCGGAGCTTGTAAGCTCTAGGAATATTTCTTCAAGATCTGCCTTGTGAGAACTGATCTCATATATAGGGAGCTTTTTTTCGGCAAAACTTAAGACAAGCTCGCAGCAGATATCGTTAAGCTCCTGTTTATCGGTCTGTGCATTTACAGTGATTCCGTCTGAACAGTCCTCAATGTCATAGCTTAGGATATGTTCATCACCCTTAAGCAGTTCATCAGCCTCGGCCTTTGTGGCACGAACCTTAAAGCTTATGCTTCCGGAAGCTGTCATAACATCCTCAAGTCCGGCTGTTGTGTTATACGCAACAAGCTTACCGTGCGACAGTATAAGCACCTTATCGCAGATGGCCTGTACTTCGGACAGTATGTGAGAGCTGAATATGACAGTGTGAGTTTCACCAAGCTTGCGGATAAGCTCTCGTATCTCGATTATCTGTAAGGGATCGAGACCTACGGTCGGCTCATCCAGGATTATAAGCTTGGGGTCTCCGAGCAGAGCCTCGGCTATACCTACTCTCTGTCTGTATCCCTTTGATAATGAAGAGATAAGTCTGCCGCGCATAGGTGTAAGACCGGTCTTTTCAATAACATCCTCTATACCGGCCTTAAACTTGTCACCCTTAAGTCCTTTGGCTTCGGCTACAAAACGAAGATATTCTTCGGGAGTCTCACTGACGTAGAGCGGAGGGATCTCGGGAAGGTAACCTATAAGCTTTTTTGCGGTTTCGGGTTCTTCGAAAATATCGTGACCGTCTATGCTGACGCTTCCTTCTGTGGCGGAAAGACAGCCGGTTATGATATTCATGGTAGTGGATTTACCGGCTCCGTTGGGACCGAGAAAACCGTATACATGACCGTCGTCTATCTCAAAGGACAGATCGTCGACAGCCTTGAAGCTGCCGTAGCATTTGGTCAAATGCTCTATTTTGATCATAAAAACACCTCTCATTTGTTTTTTCTTGATGGTAGGCAGAAAATGTGACTTAACGGTGAAGTTTTAATGGAGATGCTGTGTACAAAGCCTTGAAGCGTATTCTTCATTGAAAAAAAAGGCCTTATATGCTATGATATTTTAGTTTTATCAGCGAATGCTGAAAGTAGAGAAAAAGTAAGGCAGGTAATGTTAAATGAAAGAACAAAGCAAGCTTAAGTCGATCCTCTGGGTCATCGGCATCGTGGTTCTTACGGCATTGGCGTTATTCGGTGCTGCAAAGAATGCCGACGACATCAAGCTCGGACTTGATCTTGACGGTGGTGTCAGCATAACCTACGAGGCAGAGGAGGAGAATCCTTCTTCCGTAGATATGGCAGATACTATCTACAAGATCCAGAAGAGAGTAGAGGGTTACTCAAACGAGTCATCCGTATATCAGGAAGGTTCAAACAGGATCAACGTTGATATTCCGGGTGTATCTGATGCAAATGCTATCCTTGAGGAACTCGGCAAGCCGGGATCACTCATCTTCACGACCATGGAGTATGACGCCGACGGTAAGCTTACCGGCAATATCGGTGAGACCGTATGTGAGGGTTCGGATATCAAGAGTGCCGGAGTATCAATGGTAAAGGGCACCAACGGTGCAGCAGATACCTATGAGGTAGGAGTAAGCTTCACAGATGAGGGAACAAAGAAGTTCGCAGAGGCTACCAAGGCTAATGTAGGCAAGCAGATCGCCATCATCTATGATAACAATATCGTATCTGCGCCGGTAGTTAACGAGGCTATCACAGGCGGACAGTGTTCGATCACCGGTAACTTCACTCAGGACGAGGCATATAACCTTGCACAGACCATCCGTCTCGGTGCTCTTAAGCTTGAACTTAAGGAGATACGTTCAAACGTAGTAGGTGCAAGACTCGGACAGCAGGCTATAGATCTGTCTCTTAAGGCAGGTGCCATCGGCTTCATTTTCGTTGTTGCCATCATGCTCATCGTATACAGAATGGCAGGTCTGGCTGCATCTATAGCACTCAGCTTCTATGTAGGTATTATAGTAATATTGCTTGATGCATTTGAGATAACACTTACTCTTCCGGGTATTGCAGGTATCATCCTGTCGGTAGGTATGGCTGTAGATGCCAACGTTATCATCTTCACCAGCATCAAGGAGGAGCTTGGCAACAAGAAGAGCGTTGAGGAGGCTATTCAGGCAGGATTCCACAAGGCACTTTCTGCTATCGTCGATGGTAACGTAACAACACTTATCGCTGCTGTTGTTATCTATCTCAAGGGTACGGGTACGGTCAAGGGCTTTGCTCAGACACTTGCACTCGGTATCGTATTGTCGATGATCACAGCCCTCTTTGTTACAAGATGGCTCATCAATGCTTTCTATTGGCTCGGCTGCAATAAGCCTGCATTCTTCGGAATTAAGAAGCCTGTAGAGAAGCCTTTCGATTTTGTAGGCAAGAGCAAGATCTTCTATGCTATATCAATACTCGTTATAGTCTGCGGACTCGGATCTATGGGTCTCAACAAGACTAACACAGGAGATATGTTCAACTACGGACTTGATTTCAAGGGAGGTACATCTTCCAATGTTACCTTCAATGAGGATCTTGACATCGACTATCTTTCTGAAAATGTTGCACCTGTAGTAACAGAGGCAACCGGAGATGCCAATCCGCAGATCTCAAAGGTTGCGGGAACAAACGAAGTACTTATCAGAACACTTTCGCTTGATGCGGACGGACGTGAGAAGCTTAACGATGCTCTTGCAGATAAGTTCGGAGTTGACAAGGAGCTTATCACAGCAGAGAACATCTCAGGAAGCGTATCGGTAGAGATGAAGAAGGATGCCGTTATAGCTATTGCACTTGCAGCGGTATTCATGCTCATCTACATCTGGTTCAGATTTAAGAATATCAATTTCGCATCTTCTTCGGTGCTTGCGCTTTTGCATGACGTAATGGTTACCATAACATGCTATGCGGTATTCAAGTGGTCTGTAGGTACTACCTTTATCGCCTGCATACTTACCATTGTCGGATATTCGATAAATGCGACTATCGTCATCTTCGACAGAATACGTCGTAATCGCAAGGAAGCAGGCTACGGAGCAGATACGGCATATATCGTTAATAAGTCTATATCGGAGACACTTTCAAGAACGATATTTACATCAACAACTACCTTTGTTATGGTACTTTGCCTCTTCCTCTTCGGTACCTCATCAATCAGAGAGTTTGCTCTTCCGATCATGATCGGTATCGTATGCGGAGGATATTCTTCGGTATTTATCACAGGACCGCTTTGGAATTTCCTTAATGCAAGAAGCAAGGCTGCAAAGGCAAATAAGCTTGCGGAGCAGGAAGCTTCCAAGAAACGTAAGTAATTATGAAATATGAAATAGTTGCCGAACAGGGCAGAGCCAAATCGGCACATATCGAGACCGTGCACGGCAGTATAGAGACTCCGGTCTTTATGAATGTCGGCACGGTAGGTGCCATCAAGGGTGCTGTATCGACCTGTGATCTTAAGGAGATAGGCTGCCAGGTTGAGTTGTCCAATACCTATCATCTGCATGTAAGGACCGGAGATAAGCTTATCAAGCAGCTGGGCGGTCTTCATAAGTTTATGAACTGGGACAGACCGATACTTACGGACAGCGGAGGATTCCAGGTGTTCTCGCTTGCATCCATACGCAAGATCAAGGAAGAGGGCGTTAACTTCAGATCTCATATAGACGGAAGCAAGATCTTTATGGGACCTGAGGAGAGCATGCAGATACAGTCCAATCTCGGATCTACGATTGCCATGGCATTTGATGAGTGTCCGCCGGCACTTGCGGAACGTAAGTACATCGAACAAAGTGTTGCACGTACCGTCAGATGGCTTAAGCGCTGTAAGACGGAGATGGCAAGACTCAATACTCTGGAGGATACGGTTAACAAGGATCAGCTCCTGTTTGGAATCAACCAAGGCGGAATACTTGCCGATGTGCGTAAGGACAACGCAGATGAGATATCAGAGCTTGATCTTGACGGATATGCTGTAGGAGGTCTTGCTGTAGGCGAGACCCATGAGGAGATGTATTACATATTGGATGAGACGGTACCGCATCTTCCGCGCAAGAAGCCTACTTACCTTATGGGAGTCGGTACGCCGCTCAATATTATCGAGGGTGTTGCGAGAGGAGTTGATTTCTTCGACTGTGTATATCCAAGCCGCAACGGAAGACACGGACATGTGTATACGCATTACGGTAAGCTCAATCTCTTCAACAAAAAGTATGAGGCTGATATGTCACCGATAGAGGAAGGCTGCGACTGTCCTGCCTGCAGAAATTACTCAAGAGCATATATCAGACATCTTTTGAAAGCAGGAGAGATGCTCGGACTCAGATTATGCACATTGCACAATTTGTATTTTTACAATAAAATGATGGAGGACATCAGAACTGCCATAAGAGAAGGCAGCTTTGACGATTACAGACGCCGCATGAACGAGGCTTTGGCCGAGGACAAGCGATAAGCGGTACAAAGCTTTTATTTGGAGGATAAGCATGAACAACACATTTTTAATTATCTATGTTGTAGTATTTGTTGCAATCATCTGGTTCTTCGGACCTATGTCACAGAAGAAGGAGAAGAAAAAGAGAGAGGCTCTTATGTCAAGCCTTTCTGTAGGTGATTATGTACTTACAACATCAGGCATGTACGGACAGATCATCGACATTACCAATGATATGGTAATCGTGGAGTTCGGCGGCAAGAACTGCCGTATTCCTATGCTTAAGGCCGCTATCGCAAGCGTTGAGAAGGCTGATGCACTTGCAAAGGGCGAGGTAAGCGAGGAGGCTAAGAAGGAAGGCTGATTCCTTCAAACTATAATACTGTTTAAGATAATCGGGGGTCAGGTCAACTGCCTCCGATTTTTTTATCGATAAGAGGATTAAAGCCGGACTGCAGTCGCGAAGAAGACTAATTTAATTTATAATGATAGCTTTTATCTCGTCGGTGCTGATATAATGTGATATGTGCGGTCACAAACGCAGAAGCTTCTATACTTGGGATAGTGAAAAAGGTGAAGGACTTAAGCGGAAAAGGCGGTACGAATCACTATAATAATTTGTGAGGTTATGCCATGAAATCTATCAGAGATATATACAAGGTCGGAACAGGACCTTCAAGCTCCCATACTATGGGACCTGTAGCAGCGGCTAAGCTTTTTAAGGGAGAGAATCCCAACGCGGATGAATATAAGATCATTCTCTACGGTTCCTTGTCCAAGACCGGTAAGGGCCACGGAACAGACAGAGCAGTCATTGCGGAGCTTGCTCCGGTCAAGACTGAGGTCATATTTTCAACGGAAGAAATAGATGATATGAAGCATCCGAACACCATGGATCTTATAGCTTATAGGGATGGTGCCGAGACTGCTTCGATGAGAGTCTACAGTATAGGCGGCGGAGATATACAGGTTGAAGGCCGTCCCGAGATCTCATCCGGAGCAAGTGAGGAGATATATCTTGAAAATTCATTTGCAGAGATCAAGCAGTTCTGTGAGTTCAGATATATCGATCTTATCGAATATATAACTATCAATGAGGGTGAGGAGATATGGGAGTTCCTTGCCGAAATATGGGAAGTGATGAAACAGGCTATACATGACGGACTCAATAAGGAAGGCATACTCCCCGGCGGACTCAATATACAGAGAAAGGCAAAATTTCTCTACAATCATGAGCTTGAGACAGAACATCCGGAGGTCATAGAGTGTCAGAAGGTCTGCTCCTATGCCTATGCCGTGAGCGAGCAGAATGCCGATAACGGAATAATAGTTACGGCTCCTACCTGCGGTGCCTGCGGAGTGCTTCCGGCTGTTATGTATTACCTTCAGACCAAGAAGAACCGTGATGATATAGAGATTATACATGCGCTTGGCGTGGCAGGACTCTTCGGTGAGCTCGCCAAGAAGAATGCTTCCGTGTCGGGTGCCGAATGCGGTTGTCAGGCGGAGATAGGAGTTGCTTGTTCCATGGCTGCGGCTGCAACGGGACAGTTCTTTAACTACAGCATAGACCAGATAGAGTATGCGGCAGAGATAGCCCTGGAGCATCATCTCGGACTTACTTGTGATCCTATATGCGGGCTTGTACAGGTTCCGTGTATAGAGCGAAATGCCGTAGCCGCCATGCGTGCCATTACTTCTGCAAACCTTGCATACTTCCTGTCATCAACAAGACGTATAAGCTTTGACATGGTGCTTAAGAGTATGTACCGTACCGGAATCGATATGAATCAGATGTACAGGGAGACCTCTGAGGGCGGACTTGCGGCTGCATATGCAAGACGCTCGCTGCAGTAAAAAACATTTTTCAAATGCCGCTAAATCGGTGGATGTGAGCGAAATCAGGCTATTATTAAGTGCCTTAATAATTTCATAAGAATTAATTTAATCTTACTTCAAACACTTTATTTGGCGGCATGATATACTTCAGACAACAAAAGAAATTAATTAGCACTTAATCCTTTTACATCCTACTACATATTAGACCTCAACGATGTGATCGTTGGGGTTTTTTATTATTTCACAGGAGATTGCCTCCCAAGAAATAATAAAACGCTCCGCTTCTTTTTTTAAATAAAGTGTGGTATCTTATACACGAAAAAATTGATAATGAAGGGCATTACAATGAATAAGAAAAATATAGCCGTAATCTTCGGAGGACAGTCATCCGAGCATGACATTTCCTGTATCTCAGTTTGCAACGTTTTGGACAATATCGATACCGATGAGTGGAATCCTGTGCTTATCGGCATAACAAAGGAAGGTGAGTGGCTCCTTGTTGACAGCATTGAGTCAATAAAGAACGGAAGCTGGACCGGATCAAAGACAAGCGCCGAGATAAGCCCGGATGCTACCAAGAAGCATGTTATTGTAAGCGATGATAAGGGGATGAGAGAAATCAGACTTGATTGTGCTTTCCCTGTATTGCATGGCAAGTACGGCGAAGACGGAACCATACAGGGACTGTTTGAACTTATGCAGCTTCCATATGTCGGCTGCGGTGTTATAGCATCTGCGGCAGGCATGGATAAATTCTATACCAAGATAATAGTTGATACCATAGGCGTAAGACAGGCTAAGTTTGTCGGTGTCAGAAGCTACGAGCTTAAGGACATTGAGGCTGTTGTAAAGCGTGCGGAGGAGGCTCTCGGATATCCTATGTTCGTTAAGCCGAGTCAGGCAGGATCTTCATGCGGAGTATCCAAGGTAAAGGATGCTTCGGAGCTTAAGGAAGCGCTTAATAAGGCTGCCGAGTATGACAGCAAGATACTTATTGAGGAATTCATCAAGGGCAGAGAGATAGAATGTGCCGTATTCGGCGGTGGATTCAAGAAGGTACAGGCGAGCGGAGTCGGAGAGATACTTGCAGCAGCTGATTTCTATGATTATGATGCCAAGTACAACAATCCGGATTCCAAGACGGTTATAGATCCGGATCTTAAGGAAGAGACTGTCGAGGGCATAAGAGATGATGCAAGAAACATTTTCAATGCACTTGACGGCTATGGGCTTGCCAGAGTTGATTTCTTTGTCAAGGACGACGGTGAGATCGTATTCAACGAGATCAATACCATGCCCGGATTCACCGCTATATCCATGTATCCCATGCTCTGGGAGAACAAAGGTATCTCCAAGAAGGAGCTTGTTAAGATGCTTATAGATAATGCGCTCGAAAGAGGCGTGCATTAATAAAAAAGACCATCGCAAACGCGATGGTCTTAAATCATTGTTGAAATATTAGCTGTTCTTGGCTGCCTTCTTCTCGGCCTTTTCCTTTGCTTTCTTACGCTTCTTGATGTTGCGCTCACTCGGTACGGCACCCTGCAGGATCTCCATGAGATACATACCGCTTACTCTTGCTTTGATGGTAGCCTTAAGCGGAACGTCCTCAAAGGTATCTCTGTCGCACATAAGGTCGAATACCTTAGGACCTACCTTGGCTCTTACGACATATACCTTCATGAACTTGGCACGTCTAGGAGCTGTCTCAAAAACTTCCTTTGGGAACGGTGCCTCTTTGAACTTCATTTTCTTCTTGTCGATAACGAGGAGTGTGGCAACCTGTGCGAACTTGTCAAGCATGACCTGATTCTGAGCCTGTTCTGTCTGCATCTTCATTCCGGCACGATAGAGGAAGAATAATGCGATTGCCGCAATAATAAGCACAATAATAAGTACTGTTATAAATGTGTACATATAAAAGAACTCCTTAACTGGTATATTAGGAAATATCTTAACATCTTATGAAAAAAAACTCAAGCAGATACTTGACGATTGACAACAGATGTGTTAACCTAAAATTTGCATTATTATGGCGTTGTGCGCCTTAATGCTTAAGTATTTTACTACTATTGCATAACATTTGCAATAGCTTACAGAACGTAGTTGTATAAATTATTAATGAGGTGGAGAATATCTATGGATAAAAGCAGGATGCACGTGGTCAAAGCCGGCAAGGGTTTGAGAATGAGCTTCTCCGAAGCAAAAGAAGTTCTCGAGATGCCGAACTTGATCGAGATTCAGAAGAATTCTTACAACTGGTTCCTTACTGACGGACTTAAGGAGGCGTTCGATGATATATCACCGATCACCGACTATGCAGGTCATCTCAGCCTGGAATTCATGGACTTTGCTTTGCGCAGAGATGAAGTAAAGTATACCATTGAAGAGTGCAAGGAGAGAGATGCAACTTATGCAGCACCGCTCAAGGTTAAGGTAAGACTTATCAATAATGATAAGGATGAGATCAGCGAACATGACATTTTCATGGGAGATCTTCCGCTGATGACCGATACCGGATCGTTCGTTATAAACGGTGCCGAGAGAGTTATTGTTTCGCAGTTGGTAAGAAGCCCGGGTATTTATTATGATATCAATCATGATAAGGTGGGTAAGGAGTTATTCTCGTGCACTGTTATCCCTAACAGAGGTGCATGGCTTGAGTATGAGACAGACTCTAACAACATTTTCTGGGTAAGAGTCGATCGTACACGTAAGGTGCCTGTAACGGTACTCATCAGAGCACTCGGTATAGGAACAAACAGAGAGATCATCGATCTTTTCGGAGAAGAGCCTAAGCTTATAGATACTATGGCAAAGGATGCTTCCGAGAGTTATCAGGATGGTCTTCTTGAGCTGTACAAAAAGATCAGACCGGGCGAGCCGCTTTCTGTTGATTCCGCAGAGTCATTGATCCGTTCAATGTTCTTCGATGCAAGAAGATACGATCTTGCAAAGGTCGGCAGATATAAGTTCAATAAGAAGCTCCTCCTCAAGAACCGTATAGAGGGCAAGATCCTTGCAGAGGATGTTGTTGATAAGGAGACCGGAGAGATCATTGCCGAGGCAGGAATGACTCTTGATCGTGAGACCTGTGACCGCATTCAGAATACAGGATGCATCTATGTCAATGTCAGAGGCAAGGTAGATGCCGAGAATACAGAAGGAAGGATAGTAAGAGTCCTTTCCAACCGTATGGTAGATCTTGGAGCTTTTGTAAGTTTCGATCCTAAGGAAGCAGATGTACACGAGCTGGTTTACTATCCGGCACTCAAGGAGCTTTTGAGTGAGAACGAGGGAGCTTCTGAGGATGAGCTTAAGGCTGCCATCAGGAAGAATCTTTCACTTCTCATCCCTAAGCATATTACAAGAGAGGATATTCTCGTATCTATCAACTACAATATGCATATAGAGGAAGGCATCGGAGATGCTGACGATATCGACCACCTCGGTAACCGTCGTATCCGTGCCGTAGGCGAATTGCTTCAGAACCAGTACCGTATCGGTCTCAGCCGTATGGAGAGAGTTGTAAGAGAGCGTATGTCAACTCAGGATATTGACGACATTACTCCTACATCACTTGTCAACATCAAGCCTGTTACCGCAGCGGTTAAGGAGTTCTTCGGCTCATCACAGCTTTCACAGTTCATGGACCAGAACAATCCGCTTTCAGAGCTTACACACAAGCGTCGTCTTTCGGCACTCGGACCGGGCGGACTTTCAAGAGACCGTGCGGGATTCGAGGTTCGAGATGTTCATTATACTCACTACGGACGTATGTGCCCTATCGAGACTCCTGAGGGACCGAACATCGGTCTTATCAACTCACTTGCATCTTATGCAAGGATCAATGAATACGGATTCATCGAGGCACCTTACCGCGTAGTTGACAAGAGTGATCCGACCAATCCTGTTGTAACAGAGAAGATCGTATATCTTACAGCAGATGAAGAGGATAACTACAGAGTTGCTCAGGCTAACGAGCCTCTTGATGATGAGGGACATTTCAAGAATAAGAATGTTTCCGGTCGTTTCAGAGAGGAGACAACCAGCTTTAACCGTAATTCGGTAGATCTCATGGATGTATCTCCTAAGATGCTTCTTTCGGTAGCTACATCAATGATACCTTTCCTTGAGAACGATGACCCGACACGTGCCCTCATGGGATCGAACATGCAGCGTCAGGCGGTTCCGCTTCTTAAGACAGAGGCTTCCGTAATAGGTACAGGTATTGATGATAAGGTTGCCAAGGACTCAGGTGTATGTGTTGTTGCACTTCATGACGGAACTGTTACACACGTTGCCGCAAACCGTATCGAGGTTAAGCCGGACAAGGGCAATCTTGACGTATATAAGCTTACAAAGTTTATGCGTTCAAACCAGTCAAACTGCTACAACCAGAGACCTATAGTCAATGTAGGAGATAAGGTCAAGGCGGGCGAGATCATTGCCGACGGTCCGTCTACATCAAACGGAGAGATCGCACTCGGAAAGAACCCGCTTATCGGATTCATGACATGGGAAGGTTACAACTACGAGGATGCCGTTCTTCTGTCAGAGAGACTTGTTCAGGATGATGTATACACTTCCGTACATATCGAGGAGTATGAGTGCGAGGCAAGAGATACCAAGCTCGGACCTGAGGAGATAACAAAGGATGTTCCGGGTGTTGGTGACGATGCCCTCAAGAACCTTAACGACAACGGTATCATTCGTATCGGTGCAGAGGTTCGCGCCGGCGACATTCTTGTAGGTAAGGTTACTCCTAAGGGAGAGACTGAGCTTACACCTGAGGAGAGACTTCTCCGTGCCATCTTCGGTGAGAAGGCACGAGAGGTACGTGATACCTCGCTTAAGGTTCCTCACGGAGCATACGGCGTAGTAGTTGACGCAAAGGTATTTACAAGAGAGAATTCGGACGAGCTCTCACCGGGAGTAAACAAGTCCGTAAGAATTTATATAGCACAGAAGCGTAAGATCGGTGTCGGAGATAAGATGGCCGGCCGTCACGGAAACAAGGGAGTTGTCTCAAGAGTTCTTCCTGTTGAGGATATGCCTTATCTTCCTAACGGACGTCCGCTTGATATCGTACTTAACCCGCTCGGCGTTCCTTCCCGAATGAACATAGGACAGGTCCTTGAGTTCCACTTAAGCCTTGCTGCAAGAGCCCTCGGCTTCAATATCGCAACACCTATATTCGAAGGCGCAAACGAGAATGATATCCAGGACTGCCTTGAGATGGCAAATGATTATGTAAATGGTTCCTGGGAGGACTTTGAGGCTAAGTATAAGGATGTACTTAAGCCGGATGTTATGGAGTACCTCGGTACACATCTTGAGCACAGAGAGCTTTGGAAGGGTGTTCCGATAAGCCGTGACGGTAAGGTTCGTCTGAGAGACGGACGCTCGGGAGAGTATTTTGACTCACCGGTTTCTGTAGGACACATGCATTATCTTAAGCTTCATCACCTTGTTGACGATAAGATCCATGCACGTTCGACAGGTCCTTACTCACTCGTTACACAGCAGCCGCTCGGTGGTAAAGCACAGTTCGGCGGACAGCGTTTCGGAGAGATGGAGGTTTGGGCACTTGAGGCTTACGGCGCTGCTTATACACTTCAGGAGATCCTTACCATGAAGTCTGATGATGTTGTGGGACGTGTTAAGACCTACGAGGCTATCATTAAGGGCGAGAACATTCCTAAGGCCGGCATACCGGAGTCCTTCAAGGTTCTTGTCAAGGAGCTTCAGTCACTTGCCATGGATATCAATGTACTTGATGAGAACGGCAACGTTGTTGAGCTTAAGGAGAATCTTGACGATACCGATATGAATCTTCACAGACTTCTTGAGGGAGACAGAAGATATCGTGATCAGGATAAGAGAGAGTTCTCTGATTACGGATATATGACTCAGGAATTTAACGATCAGGGAGAGCTTGAAGGAGCGGAAGACAGCGAGCTTGAGCTTGAAGATTCCAAGGCTGACGATAATTTTGATTCGGAAGACTTTTCAGATGAGACTTGAGAGAGGAGAAGCGTAAAATATGGCACAAAATCAGGAAAATTACGAGCCGATGACATTCGACTCGATACAGATTAGACTTGCATCTCCGGAGAAGATACTTGAATGGTCACATGGTGAGGTAACAAAGCCTGAGACTATCAACTATCGTACTCTTAAGCCTGAGAAAGACGGACTTTATTGCGAGAGGATATTCGGACCGAGCAAGGACTGGGAATGCCATTGCGGAAAATATAAGAAGATGCGCTTTAAGGGCGTTGTCTGCGATAAGTGCGGAGTCGAGGTAACCAAGTCTTCTGTAAGACGTGAGAGACTCGGACATATCACACTTGCCGCACCTGTATCACATATATGGTACTTCAAGGGAATACCGTCAAGAATGGGACTCATTCTTGACATATCCCCGAGAGTTCTTGAGAAGGTACTTTACTTTGCTTCTTATATTGTTCTTGATCCGGGAGCAACAAGCCTGTCCTATAAGCAGGTACTCTCGGAGAAGGAGTACAGAGACGAGGTTGCAAAGAACGGCTATGATGCATTCCGCGTAGGTATGGGTGCCGAGGCTGTACTTGAGCTTCTTAAGAATATTGATCTTGAGAAGGAAGCTGAGCAGCTTAAGAGTGAGCTCCATGACAGCTCCGGACAGAAGCGTGCACGTATAGTCAAGAGACTTGAGGTAGTTGAAGCATTCAGACTTTCGGGCAACAAGCCTGAGTGGATGGTGCTCACAGTCATTCCGGTAATTCCTCCGGATATCAGACCTATGGTTCAGCTTGACGGCGGAAGATTCGCTACATCCGATCTTAACGACCTTTACAGAAGGATTATTAACAGAAATAACAGACTTGCGAGACTGCTTGAGCTCGGAGCGCCTGAGATCATTATTCGTAATGAGAAGAGAATGCTTCAGGAGGCTGTAGACGCACTTATCGATAACGGCAGACGCGGACGTCCGGTAACAGGACCGGGGAATCGTGCGCTTAAGTCACTTTCCGATATGCTTAAGGGTAAGCAGGGACGTTTCCGTCAGAACCTCCTCGGTAAGCGAGTAGACTATTCGGGACGTTCGGTTATTGTCGTAGGACCTGAGCTTAAGATCTATCAGTGCGGTCTTCCTAAGGAGATGGCAATAGAACTCTTTAAGCCTTTCGTTATGAAGGAGCTTGTTCAGAACGGTTCCGCTCACAATATCAAGGCTGCCAAGAAGATGGTAGAGAGACTTGAGTCGGGAGTATGGGATGTACTTGAGGATGTTATCAAAGAGCATCCGGTTATGCTTAACCGTGCCCCCACACTTCACAGACTCGGTATTCAGGCGTTTGAGCCTATCCTTGTAGAGGGTAAGGCTATCAAGCTTCATCCGCTTGTTTGTACAGCGTTCAACGCCGACTTCGACGGAGACCAGATGGCTGTGCATCTTCCGATTACACTTGAGGCTCAGGCAGAGTGCCGTTTCATGCTCCTCAGCCCGAACAACCTCCTCAAGCCTTCGGACGGATCCGTAGTTGCCGTTCCTTCACAGGATATGGTCCTCGGTATCTACTACCTTACACAGGAGAGACCGGGAACAACAGGCGAAGGATCTGCATTTAAGAGTGTAAATGAAGCTATACTTGCATACGAGAACGGTGCTGTAGACCTTCATGCAAGAGTCAAGACCAGAGTTGAGAGAACTGCTGAAGACGGAAGCGTTATACATCCGGTGATCGAGACTACAGTAGGAAGACTTATATTCAATGAGCTTATCCCTCAGGATCTCGGTTTTGTTGACAGAAGCGTTGAGGATAAGAAGTATGCACCTGAGGTTGACTTCCTTGTTAAGAAGGGAGAACTTAAGGAGGTACTTGAGAGGATCATGAATATCCACGGTGCGACAGCTACAGCGGTAGCACTTGATAACATCAAGGCACTCGGATACAAGTTCTCAACAAGAGCTGCCCTTACTGTATCCATCTCTGATATGGTGGTTCCTGAGGATAAACAGGAGATAATCGACAAGGCTCAGAAGACAGTTGACAGGATCGCACGTGATAAGGCTCGTGGTCTTATTACCGAAGAAGAGCGTTATAAGGAAGTTATCGATACATGGAAGGCAGCCGATGATCTGCTTACCAATGAGCTTATCGCCGGACTTGACCAGTACAACAACCTTAAGATGATGGCCGATTCCGGAGCCCGTGGATCTAATAAGCAGATCAAGCAGCTTGCAGGTATGCGAGGACTCATGGCTGATACAACAGGACACACCATCGAGCTTCCTATCACATCAAACTTCCGTGAAGGACTTGATATCCTTGAGTATTTCATTTCTGCACACGGAGCACGTAAGGGACTTTCCGATACAGCTCTTCGTACAGCCGACTCGGGATACCTTACAAGACGACTTGTAGATGTATCTCAGGAGCTCATCATCAAGGAAGAGGATTGCTCGGTAGGCAAGAGCGAGGAACAGCTTCCTTCAATGGAGATAAGCGGATTTACCGACGGTCAGGAGGTTATCGAGAATCTTGAGGAGCGTATCACAGGAAGATGCGTTGCCGAGACTATTATCGATCCTGAGACCAACGAGATCGCAATCAAGGCAAATGATCTTTGTACCGTTGCCAAGGCTAAGAAGGTCGTTAAGGCACTTGAAAAGCTTGGCAGAAACACAGTCAAGATCCGTACAGTACTTACCTGCCGTTCAAAGTCGGGTGTATGTGCTAAGTGCTACGGTGCGAACATGGCAACAAGATCTGCTGTTCAGGTCGGTGAAGCTGTCGGAGTTATTGCTGCTCAGTCTATCGGTGAGCCGGGTACTCAGCTTACCATGCGTAACTTCCATACAGGTGGTGTCGCATCTAACCAGGATATCACTCAGGGTCTTCCGAGAGTCGAGGAGTTGTTTGAGGCAAGAAAGCCAAAGGGACTTGCTATCATCTCCGAGATACCGGGCGTTGTTTCACTTAAGGAAACAAAGAGAAAGCGTGAGATCACCGTTACCGACAACGAGAGCAATGAGGCTAAGACTTATCTTATTCCTTACGGCTCAAGACTTAAGGTTCAGGACGGAGATGTTCTTGAGGCAGGTGACGAGATCACAGAGGGTTCTGTCAATCCGCATGACCTCCTTCGCATAAAGGGAGCAAGAGCTGTTCAGGACTACATGCTTAAGGAAGTACAGCGTGTATATCGTCTTCAGGGTGTTGATATCAACGATAAGCATATCGAGCTCATAGTAAGACAGATGATGAAGAAGGTAAGAATAGAGGAGCAGGGAGATTCCGAGTTCCTTCCGGGCATGAGTGTTAATCTCATAGACTTCAACGAAGTTAATGAGGAGCTTGAGGCCGAGGGCAAGAATCCGGCTGAAGGCAAGATAACCATGCTTGGTATCACAAAGGCATCTCTTGCAACAGATTCGTTCCTTTCCGCTGCATCCTTCCAGGAGACCACAAAGGTCCTTACAGAGGCTGCAATCAACGGCAAGGTCGATCATCTTAACGGACTTAAGGAAAATGTCCTTATCGGTAAGCTTATTCCTGCCGGTACAGGCATGAAGTGCTACAGCGATATCGCACTTTCCACAGACGAAGAGATGAAGTCTCACGATCCTATCTTCTCATACGAAAGCTATGATAAGAATGCCGCATATGAGCCTGCAAATGAGCTTGATGCAGAGGAAGAAGCACCTGTAGAAGAGTAATTAAAGCAAACTTATTAAAAATAATAAAAAAGCTTGACTTTTAAACTCAATACTAATATTATTATATGGCGCGTGCGCATGCACGCGTCATATTTGTTGCTTAAATAACAACCATTGAATCTCAAAGGAGGTGAAAAGAATGCCAACAATTAACCAGCTGGTTAGAAAGGGAAGACAGACATTAGCAAAGAAGTCAACAGCACCTGCACTTCAGAAGGGATTTAACTCTCTTAAGAAGCATGCGACTGATGAATCATCACCGCAGAAGCGTGGTGTTTGTACAGCAGTTAAGACAGCTACACCTAAGAAGCCTAACTCCGCACTTCGTAAGATCGCCAGAGTACGTCTTTCAAACGGAATCGAAGTAACAAGCTACATCCCGGGAGAGGGTCACAACCTTCAGGAGCATAGCGTAGTACTTATCAGAGGAGGCCGTGTTAAGGACCTTCCGGGTACACGTTATCACATCATCCGCGGAACACTTGATACAGCAGGCGTTGCAAACCGCAAGCAGGCACGTTCCAAGTACGGCGCTAAGAAGCCGAAAGAGAAGAAGTAATTCGTATAACTTGGATTTTGAGATTTAATGGTTGTAACAATACATGTCTCAATTTCTGAGAGTACCGATGATCTAATGTAAAACGTAATTAAGGAGGGAAGTATCGTGCCGCGTAAAGGACATACTCAAAAGAGAGACGTTCTGGCAGATCCGATCTACGGAAATAAGGTAGTTACAAAGCTCATCAATCAGATAATGCTTGATGGTAAGCGCGGAGTTGCACAGAAAATCGTTTACGGCGCCTTCGAAGAGGTCGAGGCTAAGAGCGGAAAGCCGGCTGTCGAGGTATTCGAGGAAGCTATGAATAACATTATGCCTGTTCTTGAGGTTAAGGCAAAGCGTATCGGTGGTGCTACATATCAGGTACCGATCGAGGTTAAGCCGGAGAGAAGACAGGCTCTCGGTCTTCGTTGGTTAACAACATTCTCACGTAAGAGAGGCGAGAAGACTCAGAGAGAAAGACTTGCAAACGAGATAATGGATGCTGCCAACAACACAGGCGCTTCCGTAAAGAGAAAAGAAGAGATGCATAGAATGGCAGAGGCTAACAAGGCATTTGCTCACTATCGTTTCTGATTCTCGCGTTTTTAAGGAGCGTTTAATAAATGGGAAGAGAATATCCGTTAGAAAGAACACGTAATATCGGAATCATGGCTCATATCGATGCAGGTAAGACTACATTGACAGAGCGTATCCTTTATTACACAGGTGTTAACTACAAAATCGGTGATACCCACGAAGGAACTGCTACCATGGACTGGATGGCTCAGGAGCAGGAGCGTGGTATCACTATCACATCAGCTGCTACGACCTGCCACTGGACAAAGCACAAGAACAATAAGCCGGATCCGAATGAACCGGAGAACCGTATCAACATCATTGATACTCCGGGTCACGTTGACTTCACAGTAGAGGTTGAGCGTTCACTCAGAGTACTTGACGGAGCTGTCGGTGTATTCTGTGCCAAGGGCGGAGTTGAGCCTCAGTCAGAGAACGTATGGAGACAGGCTGATACCTACAATGTACCTCGTATGGCTTTCATCAACAAGATGGATATACTTGGTGCTAACTTCTTCGGAGCTGTTCAGCAGATCCATGACAGACTCGGTAAGAATACTATCATCACTCAGCTTCCTATCGGCAAGGAGGATTCCTTCAAGGGAATCGTTGACCTTTTCGAGATGAAGGCTTATATCTTCAACGATGATAAAGGTGATGATGTTTCTATCGTAGATATCCCTGAGGATATGAAGGACGATGCTGAGATGTATCGTGAAGAGCTTGTAGAGAAGATCTGTGAGCTTGATGACGAGCTTACCATGATGTTCCTTGACGGAGAGATTCCGACAGAGGAGCAGCTTAAGGCAGCACTCAGAAAGGGATGCTGTGAGTGTACAGCAATTCCGGTTTGCTGTGGTTCGGCATACAGAAACAAGGGTATCCAGAAGCTTCTTGATGCTATCATTGACTTCATGCCTTCACCGCTTGATGTTCCGCCTATCGACGGAGTTGATCTTGACGGTAATGAGGTCGTTCGTCATTCATCTGATGAAGAGCCGTTTGCTGCTCTTGCATTTAAGATCATGACAGATCCTTTCGTAGGAAAGCTCGCTTACTTCAGAGTTTACTCAGGTACTGTAAACTCAGGTTCTTATGTACTTAACGCTACAAAGAACAAGAAGGAGCGTGTAGGACGTATCCTTCAGATGCATGCCAACAAGCGTCATGAGCTTGATAAGTGCTATTCGGGTGATATCGCTGCTGCAGTAGGCTTCAAGTTCACAGGTACAGGTGATACCATCTGTGACGAGCAGCATCCGGTTATCCTTGAGTCTATGGAGTTCCCGGAGCCGGTTATCGATGTTGCTATCGAGCCTAAGACCAAGGCTTCACAGGGCAAGATGGGCGAGGCTCTTGCAAAGCTTGCAGAAGAGGATCCTACATTCAGAACAAAGACAGATACCGAGACAGGTCAGACTATCATCTCAGGTATGGGTGAGCTTCACCTTGAGATCATTGTTGACAGACTTCTTCGTGAGTTCAACGTTGAGGCTAATGTCGGTGCACCTCAGGTTGCATATAAGGAGACAATTACCAAGCCTGCAGACGTAGATTCCAAGTACGTTAAGCAGTCAGGTGGTAAGGGTCAGTACGGACATTGTAAGGTTAAGTTTGCTCCTATGGATGCAAACGGCGAAGAGCTTTACAAGTTCGAGAATACCGTTGTCGGCGGTGCTATTCCTAAGGAGTACATCGAGCCTGTTAACGAGGGTATTCAGGAAGCAATGAAGGCAGGCCCGCTCGGCGGATTCCCGGTTATCGGTATTTCCGCAAATGTTTGGGACGGAAGTTACCACGAGGTCGACTCTTCGGAGATGGCATTCCATATTGCAGGTTCACTTGCACTTAAGGAGGCTATGGCTAAGGGCGCACCTACACTTCTTGAGCCTATCATGAAGGTAGAGGTTACTGTTCCTGAGGAGTACACAGGATTCGTTAACGGTGACTTCAACAGACGTAGAGGTCAGGTTATGGAGATGGACGATGTAGGAGGCGGAAAGATCATCAAGGCTACAGTTCCGCTTGCTGAGATGTTCGGCTATTCTACAGAACTTCGTTCCGGAACTCAGGGACGTGGTAACTACTCCATGTTCTTTGATCACTATCAGGCTGTACCGAAGAACGTACAGGAGAAGATCCTGAACGAGAAGAAGGGCAAGTAATTGCATATACTTGAAAATTGGCTATAAATAAATTATAATAGACCAAGACTTTTTTAATAGTAATTATTTACTAAACCAATTGAGGAGGAGATTCCAATGGCAAAGGAACATTTTAACAGAAGTAAGCCGCATTTAAATATCGGAACTATCGGACACGTTGACCACGGTAAGACAACTCTTACAGCTGCTATCACAAGAGTACTTTCAGAGAGAATTGCCGGTAACGATAAGGTAGACTTCGAGAACATCGATAAGGCTCCGGAAGAGAGAGAGAGAGGTATCACAATCAACACTGCTCACGTTGAGTATCAGACAGAGAAGCGTCACTATGCTCACGTTGACTGCCCTGGCCATGCTGACTACGTTAAGAACATGATCACAGGTGCTGCACAGATGGATGGTGCTATCCTCGTTGTTGCTGCTACTGACGGAGTTATGGCTCAGACAAGAGAGCATATCCTTCTTGCTCGTCAGGTAGGCGTTCCTTACATCGTTGTATTCATGAACAAGTGCGACATGGTTGAGGATGATGAGCTTCTTGAGCTCGTTGAGATGGAGATCAGAGATCTTCTTAACGAGTATGACTTCCCGGGCGATGACGTTCCGATCATCCGTGGTTCAGCTCTTAAGGCTCTTGAGGGAGAGAAAGAGTGGGAGGACAAGATCATGGAGCTTATGGATGCCGTTGATGAGTATATTCCGGATCCTGCTCGTGAGACAGATAAGCCTTTCCTTATGCCTGTTGAGGACGTATTCACAATCACAGGTCGTGGAACAGTTGCTACAGGTAGAGTAGAGCGTGGTGTTCTTCACCTCAATGATGCTCTTGAGATCGTTGGTATCAAGGAAGACAACATGAAGACTGTTGTTACAGGTATCGAGATGTTCCGTAAGCTTCTTGATGAGGCTCAGGCAGGAGATAACATCGGTGCACTTCTTCGTGGTGTTAACAGAGATCAGATCGAGCGTGGACAGGTTCTCTGCAAGCCGGATTCTGTAAAGTGCTACAAGAACTTCAAGGGTCAGGTTTACGTTCTTACAAAGGACGAGGGTGGCCGTCATACACCGTTCTTCACACATTACAGACCGCAGTTCTACTTCCGTACAACAGATATCACAGGTCAGTGTGATCTTCCGGAAGGCGTAGAGATGTGTATGCCTGGCGATAACGTAGAGATGACTGTAGAGCTCATCCACCCAATCGCTATGGAGAAGGGACTTCGTTTCGCTATCCGTGAGGGTGGCCGTACAGTAGGTTCAGGAAGAGTTTCTGAGATCCTTGGCTAACAATGAGTTAGGTGCCATATAGGCATAATAAAGAGGCTGCAAGCTTGCTTGCAAGCCTCTTTTATTATGCCTATGACGACATTCAACGAATGTCGTCAATCGACGAAAAGCGAAGCTTTTTGGAGATTGGCACCTAACTCGTTGTTAAGTTTGTATAATGGAGATACACGCTTAACTCTTTCACAAGCCTCTTTTATTATGCCTATGACGACATTCAACGAATGTCGTCAATCGACGAAAAGCGGAGCTTTTTGGAGATTGGCACCTAACTCGTTATTAATTGTGTAGAATGGAGGCATAATGCACGCGATCGACGAACGCGAAGCGTTTGTAGATATTTCCACAGCAAAAAAGCGGCCTTTCGACCGCTGTATTACTCTTTGCATATAGTTTAACTTTATATCAGTTCTGGTTGGCAAGTCTTGCCGCGTTATCGGCAATGACCTTAAGATGGTGTCTGAACACATCCATCTGTTCATCACTTAAGCCTTCGGTGACTTCGTGATTAAGACGGGTAATGATATCGTTGACAGGAGTCTCAAGGGCTTTGCCTGCATCTGTAAGATGAACGATAACCTTACGTCTGTCATCCATGCGGAATGAACGGTTGATAAGCTCCTTATCTTCGAGTCTGCCCAGTATACCGGTTACTGTCGAAGAGTCAAGATTCAAGGTCTCTGCAAGCTGAGACGGCATTTGTCCGTCCTCTTCCCAGAGACATTTAAGTGTTGCATACTGAATCGGTGTAACATCAAGACAGGCAAGTTCTCTTTTAAAATATGTGAATACAGTATTCTGTGCGTTGGTTAATAAAAAGTTGATACATTCCTGTAATTTCATAGAACATCCCTTTCACTCACTGTCTTTCAATTATAGTTGGATAGCAAATTATTTGTCAATCAGAAAAAGCAGTCAAAGTATACATAATGACTGTATTTTATATATGCAATTTATTAAAGCGTTAAACCAAAAATCAGCTCGTTTTTTATACTGCACAAGATGCAAAAAACTTCCATTCTTAGCCAAAATAATGGTATAATAATAAACGATTTTTAAAGCAACTCAATGCACATTTTAGGCTAATTACAGGAGGAAATAAAAATGGCAGAGGAACAGCTTGTATTATGTGAGAAAAAGGGATATATCGGTTATATCATTATCAACAGACCTGATAAGATGAACGGTATCAACCGTGCAACTTATGCTGCACTTGCTGATGCTTGCGATTACTTCGAGGCAGAGGACGACATCAAGGTCGTAGTTATCAAGGGTGCAGGCAGATGCTTCTCGGCAGGCTTTGATCTCAGCACTACTGTAGGCAAGGAGACCAATGAGACTCAGCGTCGTGCTTATGAAGCATACGGCAACCGTACACGTAAGAAGATCTGGGAGATGACAAAGCCAACCATCGCTCAGGTTCACAGCTATTGCTACGGCGGTGCTCATGATATCGCACTTGCCTGCGACTTCTGTATCGTATCAGATGATGCTTCAATGGGAGTTAACGAGATCCAGTTTGGTCAGGGAGCAACCTTCCTTGCTATGCCTTACATGATCAATCTCAGAAAGTGCCGTGAGTATCTTCTTACAGGTAAGTTCTATGACGGTAAGACAGCAGTTGAGATCGGTATTGCAAATCAGTGCGTAGTATGTGATCCGGAGAACAAGTATGATGCCAAGACTCAGCCTGAGCTTAAGCATCAGGAGCTTGATGAGGCCGTTAAGGCATTTGCAAAGGATCTTGCAAAGGTTCCGAGAAATGCGATGGCACTTCAGAAGAAGGCTATCAACCGTTGCGTTGATGCCATGGGCTTTGCTACAATGCGCGAGCAGTGGCTTGATACTCTTTGCCTCGGCATGTGCTGGGAGGACGAAGAGGTTAACGAGTTCAATGCTAAGCTCAAGGAACTCGGAAGCCTCAAGAAGGCTAAGCAGTGGAGAGAAGAGAAGTACTCAAACATCTGATAGTTTCGCTTGTTTGATAAGGCTCCTGCTTATGCGGAAAATTTTATCGTATTCAAATCAAAAAGGAGCGGCAGGGGATGCCGTTCCTTTTTGAATGGTATATAGGGATAGTTTGTTATCGACAGTTTTTATCTGCCGTTATCATAGATTGATTACTCTGCGAGATCGGCTTCGTCAGCCTCAAGCTCTAACTCGGCACCGTCATCAAAGGCTGCATCAATAATGCTCTCATCTGTTACGATCTCATCCGTGACTTCGGAAACAGTAGTCTCTGCGTCATTTTCGGAAACGGTAGTTTCTGTAACTGTCTCTGCAGTATCGTCATTGATAGTGGTATCTGTTGTTTCTACGGTTGTATCAGTCTCCTGACCGGCTGTACCGTTTTTTAAACTGTTGAGATAGTCAAGCTTATTATTAAGCAATACGATAAGGTCGTTTCTTATGTCTATCTGCTTTTGCTGAGTGTCTTCAAGACTAAGCAGCTTCTCCTTGGCAAGAGTATAATCACCTGCAAGTCGTGCTTCCTTGGCTTCAGATCTTAAGCTCTTGTTATTTGCTCTCTCACTTGTAAGTTCCTGTCTTTTTGACTTAATGTTCTGAGACATCTCGGCAAGCTTGTCACTTGAAGTTTTTGTGATATTTCCTGCAGCTTTGACATCATGCTGAGCAACTATGATCGAAGTGGTAAGCTGTTTGCTTTCGGTGATGAGTTCTTTGAGTTTGGTTCGCTGTGTTGCAAGCTCTGCGTTGTACTGGGAAAGCTCTGAACGTCCGGCACCCTTTGTTCCTGTTGCTGCAAATGCGCAAGGTGCTGTGCTTAAACATAAGATACCTGCAAGTGCCATAATACTGATTTCTTTTATAGATCTCTTCATTTTCTTTACCTCCGTAATTTTTTTTGGTTTATATATACAGCCTCGCGAGCAGCTGTACTTTTCATTGCTGATGACTGTATTATAGCTGTGTTCGAAGCTGCAAAATACGGAAATAATGTGGCAAAGCAATGACATTCATTTACGTTTTTTTTAACGGATGATATTATAAATTTTAGAATTATAACGTATAGATTAAGGTGGTTTTTGATATGGCACAGCTTATTTATTTTGCCGATGACGAGAAGAATATAAGAGAACTGATATATGCATTCCTTACTCAGGCCGGCTACAAGGTGAGGACCTTTGCAAACGGTGAAGAACTTCTTAATGCATGTGATGAAACAACTCCGGATCTTGTGGTCGTAGACATACTTATGCCGGGACCGGATGGTCTGGAGGTGTGCAGGGCGCTTAAGAGTAAGGATAAAAATTTACCGATAATAATCGTCTCGGCAAAGGACAGTCCTTATGACAGAGTAAAAGGATTTTCTTCCGGCAGTGATGACTATATGGTCAAGCCGTTTCTGCCGCCGGAGCTCATTTACAGGATCAAACTGCTGCTCAAATACAAGGATAATGAAACGGAGGAGAAAGGCAAGGTCTATAGTCTCGGATCGCTTTATATGTATCCGGAACAAAGAAGCGTCAGGCTTCACGATAAGGAGATACAGCTTACACCAAGCGAATATGAGTTTTTGCTGTATATGCTTGCAAACAAGGACAGAGCCATCAAACGCGACGAATTGTTTAAGGCTGTCTGGCAGACAGATTGGCAGATGGATACGAGGGCAACCGATGATCTTGTTAAGCGTCTGAGAAAAAAGCTTCGTGAAAATAACAGTGATGTCAGGATAGAGACCGTATGGGGCTATGGATTTAAGCTTAGTGTAAACAAAGTCTCCGTCGCCGATAAAAATGCGGCATCTGAAAATGTCTCCGGAGGCGGACAATGAAGAAAAAGAGATCCATTTTGCATACTCTTATACTTCCGTATATGTTGGTGATCCTACTGTTTCCTATTGCAGTCTGTTCGATTTTTTATTATACGGCAAGCAGGAATGCCATGAATGAAGCTAAGTCTGAACTGACTGAGCTAAAGGATACAGTTATTCCGTTAATGAATGAGGCGTTTACAGAAGATAATGACTTAATACCAAGGGAAAGAGTCGGATCGTTCGTAAGAACCGTAAGTCCCGTAATATCCAGAAATTCGGGAGACGGAAAGATCATATTGTTTGCAGATGAATTTAAAGTTGTGTATCCGAGAGATGATACGGATAAACAACTGGTAGCACCTATATCGCAGATGTGTGAAGAATACATCCGCCAAAACGGAAACGATGTTCTTGATAAAGTAAGCGAACTGACAGATTCGGATGATAAAAGATACCTGGTGCAGATATATAAGGTGCCGATAGATTCGAGACAGATAAGATACCTTGTTGCCTATTGTCCGGTTTCGCTGATTGGAGATTGGGTAAAAAGTGCCAGCATCAGAGTTTTGTTTATTTCGGCAGTTGTTGCAGTTGTGCTCTTGTTTATGCTGTATGCAGTAGCCGGAAATATAATAGGACCGACAGCAAGATTATGTGATGAGGCAAGGCGTATAGGAGAAGGAGACTTTTCACCAATCAAAGCCGAGTTCGGAATAAAAGAATTTGATGAACTGAAGTCATCAATGGATGCTATGTCGGACAGGCTTAAAGCAGCCGAAAATACCCAGCGCACATTTTATCAGAATATTTCACATGATCTCAGGACTCCGCTTATGTCTATAGGAGGATATGCACAGGGAATTGAGACAGGTGTACTTGAAGATCATCGCTATGCGGCACATGTAATTGCGGGAGAAAGTGCAAGACTTACCGGTTTGGTGGAAGGAATGCTTACCTTATCAAGGCTCGAAAGCAGCGAAAAACCCGAATTGCAGCCTGTTGATCTTGGCGAAGTAATAGAGGAAGTGGCAGATTCCTTAAACGGGCTTGCAATAAAGAATAAAGTTGAACTGATTTTAGATATTCAAAGTAATAATTGCAGGGTATGGGGCAGTGAAGAATTATTGCTTCAGATAACAGAAAATCTGGTGTCGAATGCGTTGAGATATGCCGCAAGCAGAGTATGCGTGTCGGTGAGAAACTCGGAACACAAAGATATGCTTAAGCTGGTTGTTGCGGATGACGGAAAGGGGATAAACAAGGACGATTTACCACATATATTCGAAAGGAGATATAAAGGCAGCGAAGGCAGCTTCGGTTTCGGACTTGCTATAGCAAGTGCGGCGGCACATAGTATGGATGCGGTGTTGACGGCTGAAAATGTGAAAGGCGGAGGAGCCTCCTTTGAGCTGGAGTTAAAACGAGCCGATAAAAAGAATTTATAAAAAGTTTTGCTAAAAGCATTATCACATTAAAAATGCCCACATCAATCCATAAAAAGGTTCTCCATTTGTAAGAAAGCTTACATTGAAGAACCTTTTTACGTCTTGTGGCATTTTTTTGATGTAAATGCAAACGGCACTGCTTGGAGAGTGCAGTGCCGTTGCTGTTTTTGCATTTGCAAAAACGAAAAATAGATTTAGGAGTTGTAAACTATGATTGATGCGGGGGTTACCGCAGTTTACCGTAATTAATACCCGTATTACTTATCAGTCTGCCTGAGCCGGGCTGTCCCAGAGAAGAAGCTTTGTTCCGAGTCCCTTCTTAAGTGCATTCTGATAGAGGTCATGTGCGAGTGCAATATCGAATATGACCTGACCGCTTGCAATGAAGCAGATGATCTGATCATCACTCTCACGGCCTACCTTTGTACCGTTTATTACATCACCGATGTTAACTGTTTCCGGAGCATCAAGTGCAGGCTTCTTGCCTTCGTCGATAAGATGGAATACAGGTCCGCCGATTACAGTCTTATAGAATGCTTCCTTGTCGCCTGAGATGATTGCATCCTCAACATAAGCCTCGTGAAGCTTGTGGTTATCCCAGATGACCTTCATCTGCATCCAGAACTCATCGTCTCCGTTAAGAGGACCCGAAGCAAGGATAGTGCATCCAGGCTTAATCCACTCGTGTTTGAATATGAGCGGTACTGTACGTGAAGCAGCGACATTAAGAACATCTGCCTGACGTGTTGCTGTCTCAAGATCATTCTCAACTACAGCTTCTACACCGTAGGTCTTGGTGCAGTACTCTGCAAGTGCGATTGCACGTGCCTCTGAATGGTTATGGCATATAACCTTCTTGATATTAGGCATCTCTCCGATAATGTTCTGGAGAGAAGACTTACCGATAGCACCACAGCCTATAAGCGTAAGTACTTCGGAATCCTTACGTGCAAGATGACGAACACCTACACCCGGAACAGCACCTGTACGAGCTGCTGAAATAAGATTACCGCTGAGATGACATATAGGCTCACCGGTCTCTTTATCGTTAAGCATAGTCATAAGGATACTTCTCGGAAGACCGTGATCCTTATTACCGGCATTAGAACCATACCACTTGCAGCCGGCCATGTCAAATCGACCGCCGAGATAAGCAGGCATAGCAACAAAACGACGATCCGGGCCATCCTTCGGCATATTCTCGAACTCCGGCTCCTTAGGGAAGGTTACATATATGCCGTGGCTGTTGTGGTTCGGACCACCCATGACATAGTCACCCTTGGCAATAAGCTTGAAAACCTCTTCGGCATTGTCGACACAAAACTTAGCGTCATATACACCGGCTTCTATTACTTCCGGCTCTGACAGGTACAGAAAATCAGTATGCTTTCCCATTGATTTGACCTCTAAATAAAAACATAAAAACCATATATACGCAAAAAAAGCCGCACGATGAATAAACATCTGCGACCCCTTTGTCACGTTTTTTATTTATATAGCACCATAATGCGTTTATGTCAAGTGAAAAGATAAACTATTATTGCCTTCATGTCCGATTTATATTACTAATCTGAAGTAATATAAACTTTTGCTGAATAAGAGGTATTCAAAACATTAATATATTGGCAAAATACAACAGTTTTTACGATACAAATTCGTGTTTTTTACAATTTATTTTGCATGCAAAACAATTGACAAAAGTTGTGTTCATGACTATTATACGAATAGAAAACAATGTGATTTTTTTTGATGAATTTTTTTTGTCAAAAAAGCATTAATTTTGGAGGTATTTATGGATTTTAAACTTACCAAAGAGCAGCAGCTTGCACAGGAGTTGTTCCGCAAATTTGCTGAAAATGAAATCAAGCCTCTGGCTCACGAAATGGATGAGACCGAAGAGATTAACATGGAGCTTCTCGGCAAGATGCAGAGATACGGCTTCTTCGGTATCCCATACTCAAAGGAGTACGGCGGAGCCGGCGGAGACACAATTACATATGCTCTCTGCATGGAAGAGGTTTCTAAGCAGGACGGTTCCTGTGGTATAACAATCTCAGTTCATACTTCACTTTGCTGCTCATGCATCAACATGGCAGGAACAGAGGAGCAGAAGCAGAGATTCCTTCGTCCGCTTGTTGACGGATCACAGTTCGGATGCTTCGGTCTTACAGAGCCTAACGCAGGTTCAGACGTTCAGGGAGCTCAGACTGTTGCTGTTCAGGATGGTGATGATTGGATCATCAACGGTTCTAAGATCTTCACAACAAACTCAGCATTTGCTGATACTTGCATAGTATTCGCAATTACAGATAAGACTGTTCCGGTTTCTAAGGGACTTACAGCATTCATCGTTGACCTTAAGAACACCCCAGGTGTTGAGGTTCAGGAGAACATCAAGCGTATGGGTATCCGTGCTGCACAGAACTGTATCGTTACTTATGATGACGTTCGCGTTTCTAAGGACAGAGTTCTCGGACAGATCGGTAAGGGATTCAAGATCGCCATGCAGGCTCTTGACTGCGGACGTATCGGTATCGCAGCTCAGTCAGTTGGCCTTGCACAGGGTGCTATCAACGAGGCTATTGAGTATTGTAAGGTTCGTGAGCAGTTCGGCAGACCGATCGCAGCTTTCCAGAACACACAGTTCAAGCTTGCTGAGATGCAGACAAAGGTTGATGCAGCTCGTCTTATGACTTGGAGAGCAGCAGCAGCTGAGGATGCACATGAGCCGTTCTCATCACTTGCAGCTATGGCTAAGCTCTTCGCTTCTGACGTTGCAAATGAGGTTACTCGTGAGGCTGTACAGCTCTTCGGTGGATACGGATATTGCCGTGAGTACCCTGTTGAGCGTATGATGCGTGATGCTAAGATTACAGAGATCTACGAGGGTACATCTGAGGTTATGAAGATCGTTATCTCAGGTGGCATGAATCTTAAGAAGAAGTAATGGAGGATATAGATAGATGAAAGTTATCGTTTGCGTAAAACAGGTACCTGATACATCAGGAAAGGTTGCAGTTAAGCCGGACGGAACTCTTGACCGTGCTTCCATGCTTACAATCATCAACCCGGATGACCTTAATGCAGTAGAGGCAGCTCTTAAGCTTAAGGACGAGACAGGCTGTGAAGTTGTAGTAGTAACAATGGGACCGCCGCCGGCAGAGAAGATGCTTCGTGAGATCCTTGCTATGGGAGCTGACCGCGGAGTTCTTATCTCAGCACGTGAGTTCGGTGGATCAGATACATTCGCTACATCACAGATCATCGCTGCAGGTATCCATCACATGGGACTTAATGACGATGACATCGTTATGTGCGGACGTCAGGCTATCGACGGTGATACAGCTCAGGTTGGACCGCAGATCGCAGAGAAGCTTGACCTTCCTCAGATCACATATGCAGGAGACATCAAGGTTGAGGGCAACAGCGTTATCGTTAAGCGTATGCTCGAGGATGGCTTCATGAACATCAAGATGAAGACACCTTGCCTTATCACTTGCATCAAGGAGCTCAACGAGCCTCGTTACATGAGCACATTCGGAATCTTCACAGCATATGAGAAGCCGGTTGATGTATATGATTACAACACACTTAAGGATGAGCCGCTTATCGATCCTAACACGATCGGTCTTCAGGGATCTCCGACAAACATTCTTGTATCATTCACACCGCCGCTCAAGGGTGCCGGTGTTATTCTTGAGGGTGCTGACAAGAAGACTGCTGACGAGCTCGCCGGAATTCTTGAGAAAAAGCATGTCATCTGATTGAAAGGAGATTGAATAATGGACAATTACAATAGTGCGGATATTTCTGCTTTCAAGGATGTATGGGTTTTCTGTGAGCAGCGTCAGGGCGTTGTTCAGCCGACAAGCTTTGAGTTGATCTCAGAGGGACGCAGACTTGCAGACGAGCTTGGTTGCAAGCTTTATGCCCTTCTTCTTGGAGATAATGTTTCTGATAAGTGCAAGGAGATCGCAGGATACGGCGCTGACGGCGTTGTACTTTGCGAGAGCCCGCTTCTCAAGAACTATACAACAGACGGTTACACCAAGGTTATCGTTGATGTAATCAAGGAGAGAAAGCCTGAGGTTGTTCTCTTCGGTGCTACATATATCGGACGTGACTTAGGTCCTCGTTGTGCAGCAAGACTTCACACAGGTCTTTGCGCAGACTGCACACACCTCGATGTAAGTGTTCCTGTATATCAGGACTTCCTTAAGGAGGCTTCAACACTTGCTCCTGAGAGAATTGAGGGAACAAGCTCAGCTATGGTTATGGGTGAGAAGCATGATGTTTCACATGACCTTAAGATGACTCGTCCTGCATTCGGCGGACACCTTATGGCTACAATCATCTGCCCACGTTTCCGTCCTGCAATGGCAACAGTTCGTCCGGGCGTTATGAGAAAGGCTCCGTTCGATCAGGCTAAGGCAGACGCTGCAGAGATCATCAGACCTGAGTTCTCACTCACAGAGGCTGATTTCGAGACAGAAGTACTTGCAGTTGAGAAGGCAGCTAAGAAGCTTGTTGACCTTATCGGTGCTGATTACATCGTATCTGTAGGTCGTGGTATCGCTAAGGACGTTGAGGGCGGTGTTGCACTCGGACAGCAGCTTGCTGACGAGCTCGGCGGAGTTCTCGGTGGTTCTCGTGTAGCTATCGACTCAGGTTGGCTTTCAGCTGATCACCAGGTTGGACAGACAGGTAAGACTGTACATCCTAAGGTATATATCGCTCTTGGTATTTCAGGTGCTATTCAGCATAAGGCAGGTATGCAGGATTCAGAGTGCATTATCGCTGTTAACACTAACCCATCGGCTCCGATGTTCGAGATCGCTGACTACGGTATCGTAGGAGACCTCTTCAAGGTAGTTCCGATGCTTATTGATTCAATCAAGGCAATCAAGGCAGCAAAGTAATATAATCCATAATACTTATATATACTTAAGAAATCGGGCGCTTATAGCGCTCGATTTTTTTTATAAAACATTGTACAATGAGTGAAGCAGAGCAGTGCAAAATACGAGCGATATAATTCAACCGCTTGCGGATTGAATTATATCGTGAGGATTTTATAGTGCGAAGCACGTACATCGAGAAATGCGAAG